>MAAY01000073.1:0-10449 GCA_002162795.1 Rhodobacterales bacterium 56_14_T64 | reverse complement strand
CCGTCCCGGTGCTCCGGTGATTTTTGGTGCCTTTGTTAGCTCAATTGACATGAATTCCGGCGCGCCAACCTTTGGCACACCTGAGGCTTCATTGGTGACCTATGGTGCCGGACAGTTGGCCCGTCGGTTGGGCCTACCGTTCCGCTCGTCCGGATCGTTCTGCGGATCAAAACTACCAGATGCACAGGCGGCTTATGAAACAGCCAACAGTTTGAACATGGGACTTCTGTCCGGCGTGAATTTCATGTTGCACTCTTGCGGTTGGCTGGAAGGCGGACTGGTGGCGTCGTTTGAAAAGTTCGTAATGGACGCGGATCAGTTGGGTGCGCTACATGGCATGGCTAAGGGCGTTCCGGTTGAAGAAGACGATCAGGCGATGGATGCAATCCGTGAAGTAGGGCCGGGCGGCCACTATCTGGGCTGCGCGCATACACAGAAAAATTTCAAATCGGCGTTCTGGAAATCAAACCTGTTCGACTACAAGCCGTTTGAAACTTGGGAAGAAGAGGGCGCGCGCGACACTATGGCGCTGGCGACTGATCGAGTGGCCTATTTGATCGCCAATTATCAAGCACCCGATCTGGATCCTGAAATCCGAGCTGCTTTGGTGGCCTATGTGGCTGCCAAGAAAGATTCAATGGCTGACGCATTTATGTAGCCTCGACGTTGGTGATGTGACCGCATTTGACCGGTTTGATTTGGGCCGTTTCCAGCAATGGTTGCTGCCCATTTCTAATATTTCGGGCCCGGTTGTTTGACAACATTTGCGCCTCGCCCATCAAGGCAATCATAAGCTCGACATGGCGGGTAAGTGAATAACCGGGATCACCGTCACAGCGCCGCTGGTCCATTGGCTGTTCAAGCTCGATCAATTGTAGCACTGCCAATGGTGTCTTTGGCAGATTGCCAAAACCCAACAGCCGTGGCAGGTGACGATCGCGGCGATAGTCGCGGGCCCCAATGCGAGCCGCGCGGATCAACAGCCGCGGACGGTGTAACGCTGACAAACGTCCAAGCAGGTCCATCATTTCACGATCCTTTCTGTGTGTGAGTTATGCACAGTATTGCACAACCAAGGCGGGTGTTGCTGCGATGGTGAATTGGCGGACGCTGTATTTATTATTGATTACCAATTGGAAACAATGATGCCAGAATTGGAAACACTGTAGGAAAAGGATAGACAGGTAACAGACTCCGTGTGGGTAAAACTGGGGATAAACGGTGGATGATCTGACCTGGCTGTCTGCTGTCGGGAAAACAGAGAATGCAAAAACAGCCAGTTTCACCCCTGCCAAGTTGGGTGCCCGAGGACGTCTGCCGATACTTGGAGCACACCGAAGCGGGATGGTCGATCCGACATTTGGCGCGCTCTGCCAACTGCCACGCGTCCACCATATTGCGTCAAGTACGCCGGATCGAAGCGCGCCGCGACGATCCGTTGGTCGATGGGGCTTTGTACAGCCTTGCGACCAATCATTATGCCGATATGGCGAGATCACTACAGTACGGAGAGTTTCGAGATACGATTCCGAACGGGATGTCTGCGTTTGAGCAAGAGGCGACCAGAGTACTGCGAGGTCTATGTCACAGTGGCGCGGTTTTGGCGGTGGCTGATGGCATGGAAAAGGCGGTCGTGGTCCGCGAAGCCGAGCTGGACACGGTTAGCAAAACGGTTGCCTCCCGTAGCCTGTCAGAGGCTCTGGCGTTGTGCGATTGGATCAGTTGTGCCAGCCCCGGACGGCTTAGCCGCTATCACATCACGGCCTCGGGGCGCAGTGCTGTGAGAACCATGATGGCGGCCGGTGAAAATCGAGCCCAGAAAGCTGGCATCACAGGCTTTTCGGACGGACCAAAACAATTTGAAACCCAAAGGTCATTCCGCGAGGGGAATTCCAAAAAACCGCGCCGCGTTAGATATGGCTTGGCCGAAAGCCCGCTTGATACCTTGGCGCGATTACACGACCGGGAGGGTCAACCATTCCTTTCTGCAGATTTGGTAAGTGCAGGTGAGCGGTTGAGAGAGGATTTTGAACTGGCTCAGATCGGAGATCATTTAGCCCTAGGCCAAAACCAATTCAGCACTGAGCAGTGCGGGGCCGCTATATTGGCTAGTCCAGCGGAGGCGGCAAAAAAACGCGCCGCGAAGGCGCTCAACGATATTGGCATTGGTTTGAGTGATATTGCTCTACGCTGTTGCTGCCATTTGGAGGGGCTAGAGGTGGCGGAACGGCAATTGGGTTGGTCAGCCCGCTCGGGTAAGGTGGTGCTGCGGATCGCATTGCAGCAGTTGAAATCTCATTATGACGCATTGAGCGGGCCAGACGATCTCATCGGCTGACAGTTTCATCGGCATTGGTATTTTGGTAAATCAGTCCCGGCCCAGAGGTGCCGCGCCGGGACTTGGGTGTTATTCTGCGCCGTCTGCGTGCCGGACAGCTGTGGACGGGCGCTACGGATACCCTCGCCATAGGCTGGACTGATCAGGCCATAATGCGCGCGGTTGGCTGTACTCGTCACTGCCGTCCTGATGATTGTAGCTGTCTGTATCCCTTCAATGGAGGCTCCTGCAAACCTGAGTCCTTGGCGGAGTCCTAAATCAAGCTGGCAAACCGTTGTCCTTGGTATCCCTAACGCGAGGCCTTCCATGTGCCACAGCCCGCATTGTTGATGCAAACCCGTGCCCTGGACGGGGCTTGGGCAACGCAGCCTGTCGCCTGGCTTAATTCTAACACTGGCGCCCTATCTGCTGCCGGATCACTGGCGAAGTTGTCGCGTCTAGTTGCTACCGGATTTGGTTTGACTATGATGCCGGAATTGTATGTGAAAGCCGAGTGTACTGCGGCTGAATGCCTAGTGGTCCAGCTGTTCCCGGACCTGCAACCAGCCCATCAAATTGGCCTGGTCCTGCGACCAAAAAACGCTGATGATAGCTGGTCGAACAGCTTTCTGGTATTGTTAAGAACGCCGGGCAGCCATTTGTTCTCAACTGAACAGATTAAAATGGGGCCGCCAGTGGCGAGCCCCGTTCTGTTTCTCAGTAATCGGCAATCAAGCGGCGGTTTCTGTGGCCGCTTCCGTCAAATATCCCAGAACAGTTTCCGGCGAAGAAACGCCGTAAGGATCTTCGCCATGGTTGTCTGTCAGACCAGGTTCTTCGAACCAGGCTTCGACCACGCCATTGGTGACGATGGCTGCATAGCGCCACGAGCGGTTGCCAAATCCGACGTTGTCTTTGGCGACCAGCATGCCCATTTTACGAGTGAACTCACCCGAACCATCTGGGATCACTCCAACGTTTTGCAGCTTTTGCGATTCAGCCCATTTGTTCATGACAAAGCTATCGTTCACTGACATGCAGTAGATCGCGTCGATTCCCCGACCCGTAAAATCAGCAAAGCCGTTCTCGAAACCAGGCAGTTGGTATGTTGAACAGGTCGGTGTGAAGGCACCAGGCAGCGAGAACAGGACGACGCGTTTGCCTGCAAAAAAGTCAGCGGTGGTCTTGTCTTCCCAGCGGAATGGGTTTGGCCCTTCAACGGTTTCGTCCCGGATACGGGTGTGGAAGGTTACGTCGGGCAGTTTTACGCCAGCTTTCATAGTGCAGGACTCCTGGAAGATGAGGATCGTTTCGGCGCGAAGACTTAAAACGATTCTAAAAAACCCGCAATGAAAGATTCCACGGCAGCCGTCTCCGGCCCCTAGCATCGGCAAATAATCCACCAACGCCACAGGCTGGATTACCTGGCGGCCTTCTTGATTGTGACAGTGGTACCGCGTAACTTTTGTTCAGAGACAGCGTAAAGAGCTTCAAATTTCTTTATTGTTTGCAGTATCTTCTTGCCGTCTTTTGAGTCCTTAATCATGCCGGGAAACTTCTTTTTCACCAACTGGTAGTTGTCACTAATTTTTTTCAGGCTTTTGATCTGACCGGCGGCCGTTTTTAGGTCGGGTAGCGCATCCTTCAGGTCAACGCCTGCCTTTGAGATGGCGCTGTCACACAGGGCGGCGATGCTCTTGGACAATTTCACCACAGCACCGGTGTTTTTCTTGAGTACACGGTCGACCAGCAGCTGAGGCAGTTCGGTGGCATCCTTTTTGCCCGACTGTGATGCGGCACTTTCCTTCATGATTTTATCGACAGTGCGTTTGAAATTGACCGCATACATTTTTTCCGCGGCGTTCAATTTGCCAATCGCATCCGTCGTCTTCTTCATCTCAGCAGTGTCTTTGGTGAGCGTCGACTGTAATGTTTCGATGGCCTTTTTCGACTCCGATGAGCCTTTGCGCTTTTTTAAATCCTTGTCGATGTTTTCCAGCAGGCCCGCCATCTGCTTGTGCAACGATGCGGCCTCGGAACAGTACTCGGTCATAACTTTGACCTCGCCTTGGTGCATGTCGACGGATTTGTTCCAGGTTGTCAGACCATCCTTGAAATCTTTGTCTTTCATAAAGTCGGCCAGCTTTTCGGATTTCACTCCATTTTCACGCGCCTTTGCCATCGACTCCCTAAAATAGTCCTCACCCTCCCAGGCGTTCACCAACGATTTTTTGATGCGTGAGTGCATCTTAGAAGCTTCGGTTGAAGTATATTTCTTAATCTTGGGTTGCAGTTTTTTGTACTCGGTTTGAAATTTGTCCCATTCTTTGGCCATGTCATATCTCCAAACAAAAACGCAATACGGATAGGTGAACGCCTTTAGTATCGCTGCGACACCGGTGTTTTGGCAAGAATTTTACGTTTTCTGCTATGTGCCAGGCGCAAAACTGCGTTGCATTTTTGGCCATACTGATGCCATTGATCTGTGTTAGACACAGCCATTGACTTTGCCACAAGGGATACCCGCGTGAGAGATCTTAAAATCCCCGAACAACGCCACCCTGAAAAGGCGCATCGTCCGGATAATGCCCAGCCCAAAAAGCCAAGCTGGATTAGGGTCAAGGCTCCGGGCGGAAAAGCCTATGCCGAAACCCATAAAATCATGCGTGACAATGGGTTGGTGACCGTTTGTGAAGAAGCCGGCTGCCCGAATGTGGGTGAGTGCTGGTCTCAGGGCCATGCCACCATGATGATCATGGGAGAGGTTTGTACCCGGGCCTGTACCTTTTGCAACATCGCCACTGGCAAGCCGCCCGAGGATCTGGATGCTTTTGAGCCCGGCCGCGTGGCGCATGCGGTGCAGAAACTGGGGTTGAACCATGTTGTGGTCACATCGGTGGATCGCGACGACATCACCGATGGGGGCGCTGATCATTTTGCCCAAACGATCCGGGCCATTCGTCATCGCAGTCCGAACACCACTATCGAGATCCTGACGCCTGATTTTATCAAATGTGATCCTGCGGTGCTGGAAGTCGTGGTCGAGGCGCGGCCTGATGTGTTCAATCACAACCTGGAAACGGTTCCGGGGCTGTACCCTGAGGTTCGCCCAGGCGCGCGGTACTTCCACTCTTTGCGGCTGTTACAGCGGGTTAAAGAGCTGGATCCCTCGATGTTCACTAAGTCCGGCATCATGGTCGGGCTGGGCGAAGATGCCCAATCGGTTCGGCAAGTGATGGACGACATGCGTGCTGCGGATATCGATTTTTTGACCATCGGTCAGTATTTGCAGCCAACGCCCAAACATCACCGGGTTGATCGTTTTGTTACCCCTGAGGAATTTGCTTCGTATGAAAAGGCCGCCTATGGCAAAGGGTTCTTGATGGTCTCGTCGACACCTTTGACGCGGTCTTCGTATCATGCAGGTGATGATTTTGCCCGGTTGCGTGATGCGCGGCAACAGAAACTGGGCCAAGGTTAAGCAGTGATTAGCTGGCGCAGCTTTCTCAGCTGCGCCACAACATGTGCTAGGTCTCATAAGTATCTAAAATGAATAAAAAGTGTCTGTCATCTAGGTCTTAGGATTCTGAATTTGCGGTCACAGGATAGCTGCGAGAATCAGCGCTGGGTGACTGCTTATTCAGACTCGCCAGTGAAGCGGACAGATCCGATATAGGGCAGATTGCGGTTCCGCTGTGCGTAATCAATTCCATAACCGACGACAAATTCATCCGGAATTTCAAACCCGACCCAGTCCGATCTGAAATCCACTTCGCGGCGGCTGGGTTTATCCAACAGAGCAATTGATTTCAATCGTTTGGGATTGCGGCTGAGCAGCAGCTTGGTGACGTGATTCAATGTGTGGCCCGTATCGACGATATCCTCGACAACCAATACGTCTCGCCCTTCAATAGCACCGCGCAAGTCTTTGAGAATGCGAACTTCCCGGCTGCTTTCCATGCCGTCACCGTATGACGAGGCTTCGAGGAAATCAACTTCGATTGGCAAGTCCAACTCGCGCACCAGATCAGCGATGAACACAAATGATCCGCGCAGCAGGCCGACGACAATCAGTTTGTCGGTACCGCCGAATTCCGCGGTAATTTCACCACATAGATCCTCGATCTTGGCCGCTATGGCCTTGGCGCTGATCATAACATCAATGACATATGGCTGTTGTGACATGCTTGCCCCCTTGAAATTTCCGCATTCATAGGACAATACGCGCTTCGATTACAGCAGGAATTGTCAAACCCCTATGCCAACCCACTCGGAAATCCGCCACCTGCCATACACGGCTCAACAGATGTATGATCTGGTGGCTGATGTTGGGCAGTATCCAGAGTTTTTGCCCTGGTGTTCTGCTGCACGCATCCGGGCAACTTCAGAACTGGAGAATTCGACGGTTTTGGAGGCGGATTTGGTGATATCTTTCAAAGTATTTCGTGAAAGATTTGCAAGCCGGGTCACTCTGTACCCATCTGTACATGTCATCGATACGGAGTACCTGGATGGACCATTTCGTTATATGAAATCAAATTGGGCGTTCGCTGAGGCTGAAGATGGTGGTTGCGAAGTATCCTTTTTTGTAGACTTTGAATTTAAAAATGCGATTTTGCAGGGCATCATTGGCGTGGTTTTCAATGAGGCGATGCATCGGATCGTGCGGGCATTTGAACGACGGGCTGCCGAACTGTACGGCTGAACTGTCTGGTTTGAGGTGAGAAATGACAGGCAAGTTTACGGAAACACTCGCCGAATTCGCATCCGGAACCCTGTCTACGACGCTGTTATCTCAGTCAATTGGCCGGTTGTCCGCGTTGGATTGGCTGGCCTGTGGTCTGGCTGGAATTGACGAACCTGTGGCAAAAATTCTGCGTTCTATGGCCGCCGCGGAAGCAGGCGTCCAGTCGGCCTGTATGTTTGGCGGCGGCGCGGGACCGCCCCGGATGGCGGCACTGGTCAATGGAACCATCTCCCATGCGCTGGATTATGATGACACCCATTTTGCCCACATCGGTCATCCTTCGGTCGCGGTCTATTCGGCTGCCTTTGCGATGGGACAGCATTTGAACTGCACTCTGCCGCAGGTACTGGAAGCGGCGTTGATGGGGATGGAACTGTCTGTCCGGGTGGGGCTGTGGCTAGGGCGGGATCACTATCAATCGGGGTTTCACCAGACGGCCACCGCGGGTGCTTTTGGGGCAGGGGTTGCAGCCGGGCGGTTGGCTGAGTTTAACGCTACGCAGATGGCGCAGGTGTTGGGGCTGACAGCCACCCGCGCCGCTGGTTTAAAGGCACAGTTTGGCACCATGGGTAAGCCCTATAATGCCGGATTGGCGGCGTCGAATGGGGTGGAGGTGGCGCAGTTAATCCAGGCGGGGTTTGAAGCAAATTCGGAGGCTCTGGAAGGGGAGTTTGGGTTCGGCGCCACCCATCACGGTAGCGCCAATATCAAAGACGCTTTGGCGGGGCTGGGCAAGGTTTGGATGTTCGAAAACGTGAGCCACAAATTTCACGCCTGTTGTCACGGATTGCATGCTGCTCTTGAGGCGGCGCGAGAGTTGGATCTGGCGGCCCCAGAGATTGCCGAACTGCAGGTGAGAACCCATCCTCGCTGGATGACGGTCTGTAATCAGACGGCGCCAAACACAGGGCTGGGGGCCAAGTTTTCCTATCGTACTGTGCTTGCGATGCAGGCCCTAGGTTTGGACACCGCTGGGCTCCGGAACTATTCGGACGAGACCTGCGGCCGATCGGATTTGCAGGCTCTGCGCGATCGTATTCACGTCAAGGCGGATAACTCATTGAGCGAAACGGAGGCCGTGGTCAATCTGTTGCGGCGGGATGGGCTGCGGCGCGAAAGCCGCCACGATCTACAGTCTGTGGTGGATTTGGACATCCGTAAAAACAGGGTGCTCGATAAGGCCGCATCGTTGATCGGCAACAATCGGAGTGAGATTGCCTGGGCGATGTTGCATGAAAATGTGTCGTGTTCTGCTTTTTCCGAATTGTTTGGTTCCTAGGTTTATAATGACGAACGCCGCGGACAGGTCTGATTTCTACTCGTCGTGTAAAGCATAAAATGTAAACGCTGCATTGTTGCCGTTCCCAACGGCTTTTGTTGCGCAAATGGCCATAGTACCGGACTGCGCCTTTCACAAGACGGACTTATCCTACGGCCAGAGTGACAGGTAGGCCGAGATCCGTGTAGCGATTGAGCACTGGGATGCGGATTTGGATTTCCGCGACCTGCCAGTCGAAGTTCTGCTCCATCGCCAACTGGCCGAAAATTTTCACGCAATGCATCCGTTGCCCGGCGAGCGCATCCGCAGGATGCTGCTGAGAAACTAAGGGGATGCGAGAATTTTCTGGCAAGATTGACTGAGGAATTTTTGATGAAGATGGCGAGATATAGCGAACCCCAAATTCTTGCGATTCTGCGCCAATCTGAAGGCGGTGTGCCTGTATCGGAGTTGTGCGCGAGCACGGAATGAGCAACGCATCGTTCTACAAATGGGATCAAAATACGTTGGTACGCCCTCTCGGTGGTGCAAGCATCACTTGCCGGGTGATAGACGCGCCGATGATCAGCCAGATGAAGGCGCCGGAGGACGAAAATCGGCGATTGAAGAAAATGTATGCTGAGATGTGTATTCAGGCGGACTTGCTGAAGGAAGCCTTGGGAAAAAGTGACGCGGCCAGCCCTGCGTCTGGGCCTGGCCGAGAAAGCGGTGGCGCGATACGGTGTCGGCATTGCGCTGGCCTGCCGCAGCTTTAGCGTAAGTGAGACATGCCATCGTTACTGCCCACTTCTGAGTGACGAGAACGAGCAGATCGCGGATCTTCTGGTTGGGCTGACCACTGCCTGACAGGGCATTGAGAATGCCCGAGAGGGGGACGCGCGGAAGACCAGGGGGGGTATGTTTTCTGCATCTACGTAACGTGAAGGGCCATCCGTGGAGCTGCAAACGCGTTTATCCCATTGTGGCTGGCAAGTGAGTGCGTAGCTATGGTAATCCCCCCCCGAAACTAAGGGTGATGGCTTCAGCCGGTCAGCGCATGACCTGCTCTAATCTATGTGATGGGGACTGGAAGCCCAAGGTTTTTCGTGGACGACTATTCAAGTGCCGCGCGACGTCATCCAATTTATTCTGAGAGACCCCGGCAAGACAGGACCCCTTGGGAAAGTATTGCCGTAAAAGTCCGTTGGTATTTTCGTTTGTACCGCGTTGCCACGGGCTGCTTGGGTCGCAGAAGTAAACATCCATATCCGTCGCAATGGTGAACTTTTGATGTGACGCCAGCTCGGCACCCCGATCCCAGGTTAGGCTTCGTTTGAGTTGATCAGGAAGATTGATCATTTGACGCGCCAATGCAGGAACGACGTGATCCGTCTTCTTTCCGTTAAGTTTTACCAGGATCGTGAACCGCGTCTGACGCTCCACAGTCGTAGCGATATAGCTGTTTTGTGAACCGCAAATGAGGTCTCCCTCCCCCTATCGGCGTTGGAAACAACGCCTGCCGGGCAGTGAATGTCCAGGGATAGCGCGGTCTTCCACGTCTGCGGGTCTTTCTCGAATGGATACCCCTTCGACAATTTGTTGCCCTGACCCTGGCTTGTGGCCTTTAGCATACCGGAACTTACGCTTGCTTCTGAGATGGTTGCGTAGTTCTTTTCGCAGCAGGCCACGTGTTTGCACGAATAGGCTTTTGTAAATCGTCTCGGGCGACACACGCAGCCCTTCGTTATCGGGATATGTAAGCTTCAGCCACCCTGAGATCTGCTCAGGCGACCAGTCATCGCAAAGTTTGGCATCAACAAGATCTTTGAGCATTTGGTTTTGTCTGAGTAAAAACGGTTTTGGCCGCCTTCCTCCCTGCCAGGCTGATTTGTCAGCCACATTAGCACGATATCGCTCTCTGCCGCCGTTCTTGTTGATCTCGCGACATATCGTTGAGGGACTGCGCGCTAAGACATCGGCAATAAATCGAGCACTATGCCCGTGCGCTATTCCTCGAGAGATCTCTTCACGCTCTGCCAAGCCCAGGGCTTCCCGTCGCCTTTGTCGTCGGCGAGGCCGGATACCTCCATGATATTGCAGATATGAGAATACCGTCGCGGGTGGCTT
>MAAY01000039.1:52261-89403 GCA_002162795.1 Rhodobacterales bacterium 56_14_T64 | reverse complement strand
CCATCTCAGCCGCACTCTGCCCCACAGCCTGCACAGCGTAGCCATCCTTCACTGCATCAGGTACCTCCTGCCATGGCCGCTCAGCCACCTGCTGCAACTGATCAATCGAGGCCTCCAGCATCCGCCGCGCCTCAACCCGGAAGTCCTCCCAGTCGCTGGGATCCAAATCACCCGCACTCACGCCGATTTCAGTCACACCAATCTCCCCATGCTGCATCTTACAATGATGTCCAACTCTGCCGCCGTCACCTGTACAGCCAAATTCCACTTCCGATAAGACCAATGCCCACAGCATCACCAAGCGCCCAACTTTTCCACAACCCCTCGTCGCCCCCTTCCCCCGCACCGCTACACCTGCCATACTGTCCCGCAACCACCACCACCAAAGAGCAGCCCCCCAATATGGCCAATGACCTCCTTTCCGAAACCGAAACGGAAACCTATGACGCGTCCTCGATCGAGGTTCTGGAGGGGCTTGAACCCGTTCGTCAGCGTCCGGGTATGTATATCGGCGGCACGGACGAGCGGGCCCTGCACCATCTGGTGGCGGAAATCCTCGACAACTCGATGGACGAAGCCGTCGCAGGCCACGCCACCCGGATCGAGGTCACACTAAAGGCCGACTTCTCGGTCACCATCACCGACAACGGTCGCGGCATCCCAATCGACCCGCACCCCAAATTCCCCGACAAATCCGCGCTCGAAGTGATCCTCTGCACCCTGCACTCGGGCGGCAAGTTCTCGGGCAAGGCCTATCAGACCTCGGGTGGTCTGCACGGGGTTGGCTCCTCGGTGGTGAACGCGCTGTCGGATCTGCTGGTGGTGCAGGTGGCCAAGAACAAAGAGCTGTATGAACAGCGCTTCTCGCGCGGTATCCCGCAGGGCCCGGTTGCGAAAATCGGCGCCGCCCCCAACCGCCGTGGCACCTCCGTCACCTTCCACGCGGATGAACAGATCTTTGGCCACCACCGTTTCAAACCCAAACGCCTGTTCACCCTGGTACGCTCCAAGGCCTATCTGTTCTCCGGTGTCGAAATCCGCTGGAAAAGTGAGATCGACGACGGCGAGACCGCAACCAGCGCCACGTTCCACTTCCCCGGCGGCCTCAAGGACTATCTGACCGAAGTTCTTGGCAAATCCTCCGTGTATGCCGACGAGCCCTTTGCCGGCAAAGTGCTGTTCCGCGAGAAATTCGACCAGGCTGGCTATGTCGAGTGGGCGATCAACTGGACACCGTCGCGCGACGGTTTCACCCAGTCCTACTGTAACACCGTGCCCACCCCCGAGGGCGGCACCCACGTGGCCGGTTTCTGGTCCGCCATCCTCAAGGGCATCAAGGCCTACGGCGAATTGGTCGGCAACAAAAAGGCCGCCTCGATCAACCGCGACGACCTGATGGCCGGTGGCTGCGCGCTGGTCTCCTGCTTCATCGCTGACCCCGCCTTTGTTGGCCAGACCAAGGATCGTCTGTCCTCGGAAAACGCCAGCAAAATGGTAGAAAATTCGGTTCGCGACCACTTCGACAACTGGCTCGCCGCTGACACCAAATCAGCCGGCGCTATTCTCGACTTTCTGGTGCTGCGGGCCGAAGAACGCCTGCGCCGCCGTCAAGAAAAAGAGACCCAGCGTAAAACTGCGACCAAGAAACTGCGACTGCCCGGCAAGCTGACCGACTGTACGGCCAAAAACCGCGCCGGTACCGAATTGTTCATCGTGGAGGGTGACTCGGCTGGCGGGTCCGGCAAGGGTGCGCGCAACCGGGTCAATCAAGCCCTGCTGCCGCTGAAGGGCAAGATCCTCAACGTGCTGGGCGCCGCCTCGGGCAAGATCAGCACCAACGCCGAAATCCGCGACCTGTGCGAGGCGCTGGGGGTGGGTATGGGCACCAAGTTCAACCTCGACGATCTGCGCTATGACAAGATCATCATCATGACCGATGCGGATGTCGACGGCGCCCATATTGCCTCGCTGTTGATGACGCTGTTCTTCACCCAGATGCGGCCGCTGATCGATGGTGGTCATTTGTATCTGGCCTGCCCACCGCTGTTCCGCCTAACCCAAGGCGCGCGCCGCGTCTATTGTCTGGACGAGGAAGAGCGGGATGAATGGCTGGCCAAAGGTCTGGGCGGCAAGGGTAAAATCGACATCTCCCGCTTCAAGGGTCTTGGCGAGATGGACGCCAAGGATCTGAAAGAGACCACAATGGATCCCAAAACCCGCAAGCTGATCCGCATCACGATTGACGAGGATGAGCCGGGCGAGACCGAGGATCTGGTCGAGCGTCTGATGGGTAAGAAGCCGGAGTTGCGGTTTGAGTATATCCAAGAGAACGCGCGGTTTGTGGAGGAGTTGGATGTTTGAGGGCCACTAAGTGGATTTCGATTAGAGGAGCATTCCCATGGTGTGGGCAGTTTACGAGCCATCTACGTTTGGCATTTGTTTTCCTCAAGGTGAATACGTAGGTTACGAAGAACAATTGCAGACGTATTATGACACAGAAATGAGCGACGCCGACAAGCAGGCGTTGGGGATGCAGGATCGCCTTAACTCATATGAATTGGGCAGAAAATTCACCAAGGTTCTTGGCCCGTTGAAAGAAATGGAATGCCCCAAAGTTTTCAAACTGAAAAAAACACCTAAAAAGCTTGGTGCGATGATTGGCCCAAGCCTGCCTTTGGTGAGTGAAACCCTGAAACACATCATTGAAACGCTTGAACCGGGCGTGCATCAATTCTGGCCGATCGCAATCGAGCTGCCACGCAACAAGACCTGGCCTGAACAATATTACGGGCTGCGCATCGCAACTTTTCTGGACAGTTTCCGCCGGGAGCAAAGTAAGGAAGGGGCATGGCAGCCGCTAGGAAAACTGTTCTACAGTTCTGACACACGGGCAAATGCAAAAGGACTTGCCTTTGCAAAGGATGTGATTGCCGGAAAGCATCTGTGGCGGGAGGTTGCGTTGGTGCAGCCACAAATTTGCATGTCAGATGAGCTACAACAGGCAGTGGCGGACCAAGAGCTGTATCTGCCTAAACACTACCCAGCGACAGAGGTTTAGGCTCAGGACTCATAGCCAGAAAATGACGGTTGCACCGAGAGCGATGTCGGACAGGAATACTTTTGGGCATCTGTCGTAGCGGGTAGCCACGCGCCGCCAACTCTAAAAGGCCATTTCCTGACCTTGGGGAGGTGCGTATGCGCCTTCCCGGGGGGAAGGTCAGGCGCGGGCCGTGCGGCTACGCCTTACGCCCAAAGAATATCCTGCCAGCGTCGCTCTTTAATGTGAACTGTTGGGTGCGCAGGGCTCCGCCCGTTCGAACCTCAAACTGCGCCCCACGCTGTTTGCCGCTACGCGGACCGGTCCGAACTCCACAGATGTAAGGTCACGCGCGGGCCGAGCCACGTCGTGACACGCCCCGAAAAAGTAGCCACCCTACAGCTTCGCAAACGCCACCCCACGCCAGACCCAACCCTGACCCGTCACCGCATCTTGCAACGGTGCCTTCATCTCTTTGGACACAAACCGGTAGTTATAGATCTCCCCCAGCTTCAGCTCCTCGGTGAACCCATAAGCCTTGCCAAAGGACACCTCCTTTTTCTGCCCACGAAACGCCGAGGCCGAAAACGACAGTTCTGGCAGTCCGGCCCGCCAGCTGACGGTATAATCCTCGTCCACCGCGCGGACCTCGTGCTTGTCCATATCCAGCCGCATCTTGACCCGCGCCGCGCGCTCCAGCCCGGCCTTGGCAAAAATCTCCACCCATTTGACGTGAACGATCTTCCACTCGGCGACAAAATCGCAACTGCCATCGCTGCATCTGCGCACGCTATAAGGCGCAGTCTCGCGGTTCACTTCCAAAATGGCGGCCTCCACCTGTTGCGGTGACGCCGACGCAACACCCGCCTCTGGCTTTTTCGTTCCCGACAACCAATCAAATAGTCCCATAATTTCACCCCTTAAAAACACACAGCCATCAAAGCAGGTTGTCATTGCCATGGCCAAGGGGACAAAATGTTGCCTATTCACCGTGCGCCCTGCTTTGGTGATCTTAACCCGTGCCTGCGATACCCATCCCGTCGCGACACTCCGGCCGGATCTGGCACCCCGGCCACATGCACTTGGGCTCCCGTAAAACCGGAGCGTTTTGGACAGCTTTCCTGGCGCGGGTGGAACTCCCGTCCGTCTCCGCATTTGGCGACGTCGCCTTTTTATCCTGTCTCTGCAAACCATCCCTATAGGGCGCATATCTGGTCGGCCTCGTCGCTCAACCGGCAACAGCTGCGCGCATTTGGCTAGAACTCCGCTTGTCCCATCGCTACGCTGCCCAAAATTGGGGGCCTTTCATGCGCACATTTGACGAGATCTACGCCATTTCCGCCACCCGCCACGGCGGCGCACAGGCCTTGGAGGCCATGCTGGTGAAGCCAACCCCCGACATCACCAGCCTGCCCGAGGATCGCTGGCTCTCGATCCTCACCAAATGCGTGTTCCAGGCCGGTTTCAACTGGAAGGTCATCGAGTCCAAATGGGACGGGTTTGAAACCGCCTTTGATGGTTTCGACATTGGCCGCTGCGCGTTTATGGACGACGAAAAATTCGACGCCCTGCTGGGTGACAAAACAATCGTGCGCAATGGCACCAAGATCGCCACCGTGCGCGACAACGCCGCCCTTTTGCTAGAGCTGCGCAATGAGGGCGGCGTTGGTCAGGTCTTGGGTGGCTGGCCGTCTGATGACTACATCGGCTTACTGGAGATGCTAAAGAAACGCGGCCGCCGCCTGGGCGCGATGACCGGTCAATATGCCATGCGGTTTGCCGGACGTGATGCCTTTATCCTGTCGCGCGACGTCACCGCTCGCCTGATCGCCGAAGGCGTGATTGACAAGCCTGCCACCTCAAAAACCGCCATGCGATCGGTTCAGGCCGCGTTCAACACCTGGATGGACCAATCCGGGCGGGGCCTGAGCGAAATCAGCCGCGTGCTGGGATATAGCTGCTGATCACGGGGGCAAGATTTATGAAATCCGGTCGCGTAATTTGCTGTCCCAACTGCCACACCCCGGCTAACCTTACCCCATGATCCTGCGCGTTTTTCTGATCCTGCTGCTCGTTGCTTCTTGTGGCCGCCCCTTGACCGAGGGCGAGCGCGCCTTTGCTACTAAAATCCAAGGCGATGCGCTGAACCTTAACCAAGTACGGCTGGTGCGCGGTGCGCCGGTTGGCTCGGTCACTTTCCGCCGCTTGCCGCGCCCGCGCCTGTCCTGCCGCGAACGCATCCTACCGCCGGTCAAAGACGAAATCGTCACCGCATCACCCGCCGCCGTGGCGCTGTTCAACCAGATCTTTTTCACCCGCGATTGGTACACCCAGGACTATCTTCCCGCCTATCCCGACCGGCTCTATCTGGTCGAGGCGATGCTGCTATCGCATGAGTTGACCCATGTCTGGCAGTGGCAAAACCGCAAAACCACGGGCTATCACCCCCTGCGCGCCGCCGCCGAACATGGCACCCGCACCGATCCCTATCTGTTTAAACTGACCGCCGAGCGTGACTTTCTCAGCTATGGCTATGAACAGCAGGGCTCAATCGTCGAGGAATATGTCTGCTGCCGCGCCCTGGCCCCAAAGGCCCGGCGCACTCAGCGTCTGCACGACATGATCAGCGGTGCAATGCCAGTGTCCGAGTTGCCGTCAAGCCGCGAGGCTGACGTCTATCTCCCATGGAAGGACGTTCAGGTTCGGGGCATCTGCGACTAAGCCTCGACACGGGCGCCCAATTGGAACGCACCGTCAGACCTTGCCCATGCAGAGGTATTCCCGCAGAGATCCAGACAAGACTAACGTGGAGAGCCCTAATGACCAATTACGCCCTGATCATGCTGGCAGCGGGCCTTGGCGTCCCGGTTCTGGCAGCTTTGAACGCCGCGTTGGGGCAATATGTCGGCTCACCGATGGCTGCAGGCGTCGTGCTGTTTGCCGTCGCTTTTTCCGCCGCGTTGGTTGTTTACATCCTGATCGGACCGCAAACATTATCCCAAGTGACCAGCGCCCCCAAACATCTGCTGCTGGCAGGTCTGTTGGTGGCCTTTTATGTGCTGTCGATCACTCATGTTGCACCGCATTTCGGAGTAGGAAACGCCGTGTTCTTTGTGCTGCTGGGCCAATTGTTCAGCGCCGCCGCCATTGATCACTTTGGCCTGTTTGGCGCTCAAGTCAGCCCGCTGACCCTGACGCGTGCTGCAGGCGTTTCAGTGATGGCGCTGGGGGTCTGGATTACCCAGATGGCCTAACGGTTTCATGCCGGAGATTACGAAGAGCCCATCCAAGTTTCAGGCGCGTCAGAAGGGGCGCTGGTCGCTTTGGCAAAACAACACCATAATCCGCATAGCTTTTGTTGCTAGTCTCAAGAGTAGTGGCTAGACTGATCTTTATGAAACATGTCCCAAAAGAAACCACCGATGATGCCCTTATTCAGGAGTTCCTGAACAAAGGCGGCAAAGTCAGCGTCGGCAAAACCAAACCTCTGCCAAGCGAGCTGGGCCTGAGCAACAATGCCTGGAACAACAAGCTGACCAAACATGAGAAGTCAGCGCGCGACAAAAAGTGATCTGACATCGCAAAGCCCTGGTTGAATTCGGGGCCGTGAGCAAAGCAGTCCCCAAACCTCAACACTCGTCCTTTCAAACCGAACCTTTACTGATATTCAGTTCAGGAGGTTGGCTGGTGACAACATCAATTGTATGATCCAACGTGTTGACTTGGTAGTGAACAAGCTTTCCAGGATAGTCAGAACTGGCCCAGGTTGACCACGCCACAAAGTCCAAGAAAAATGACTTGGAGTAAACTCGTATCCAACCGCCCTCACATTCTTCGTCGCTGTGATTCTGAGCATAAGTTTCAGATGTCACCGCGTAGGAAACGAAGTTGGAGAAACGAAAATTTACAATTTCACTCTTGGAGGTGATTTCAATTGGCCACCCATCCCCCAATGGACCGTCACTGGTAAACTTTTTTCCAATGACACCAGTTGCAACACTCACGCTGAGCAATTCACTAACCGTTTTTTCAATCTGCCTTGTCAGTAGATGTTGGCTGGCATTCAGCCGTTGAATATGTGGATTAGAAAGTTCAAATAGACCACTCATGCGAAATTTTGCCCTTGCTCACCTTAATGCGATGCTACGGTTCAAGCAGTTTCGTTTTCTACCTCAAACCGTCACCAACACCCCATCTTCCAGCTTCACCACCCGGTCCATCCGCGCTGCCAGCTCCAGGTTATGGGTGGCAATCAGCGCAGACATGCCGGTGCCCGCGACCAACTCCATCAATGCCCCAAACACCTGATCCGAGGTCCCAGGATCAAGGTTGCCCGTCGGCTCATCCGCCAGCAGAACGCCTGGTTGATTGGCCATAGCTCGGCAGAATGCCACCCGTTGCTGCTCGCCTCCTGACAAGGCCGCAGGGCGATGGGTCCCACGGTCACGAAGACCTACACGCGCCAACAAATCCAACGCCCGCGTCTCGGCATCACTTTGCGATACGCCGTTGGCCAGCTGCGGAAGAATGATGTTTTCTGCCGCTGTGAATTCCGGCAACAGGTGGTGGAACTGATAGATAAAGCCAATATCCTGACGCCGGGTCACGGTGCGGCGACGGTCGCTCTTGCCGGTCAACTCAGCCCCCGCAACCTGCACGGTGCCCTCGTTTGGCGTGTCCAGCAGACCGGCGATATGCAGCAGCGTCGATTTACCAGCCCCCGAAGGCGCCACCAGCGCCACCACCTCACCCGATTGCAACTGCAGATCCGCGCCGCGCAGCACATCCACCTGCCCCGGCTTGCCTCGGTTATAGGACTTCACAATTCCTGTCAGTTCCAACATCAGATCACTCATAGCGCAACGCCTCGATCGGGTTCATCCGCGCAGCGCGACGGGCAGGAAAGAAAGTGATAAACCAGCTCAGCGCCAGGCTAAGGCCCGCTGCCGCGGTGACATCGCCGATGGTCACCACAGCTGACGGGAAGAAAAACCCGTTGGCCTCCAAGTCGCGCACACCGCTGCCAGTGATCCAGTCCACCAGCCCATAGATGCTGTCAATATTCGCCGCAAAGATCACGCCAAGAAGCACTCCGAACAGCGTACCCACGGTCCCAACCGAGGCACCGCACAGAAAGAACACTCGCAGGATTGATCCCTGGCTCAACCCCATGGTGCGCAAAATGCCAATGTCGCGGCCCTTGTTTTTCACCAGCATGATCAGCCCCGAAACGATGTTCAGTGACGCAATCAGCACCAGAATCGACAACACAATAAAGATCGCATTGTCCTGCATCTTCAGCGCCTGGATCATGCTACCAGCCCGGTCCTGCCAAGTGGTCACATAGGCGCGATCTCCGCTGGTTCGCATTAGCGGGAGCACCATTTGGCCAACCTGTTCGGGACTGGTAAGCCGCAGGTCAATCTGATCAACCGCGCCTTCACGATTAAAAAAGCTCTGTGCCTCACCCAGCGGCAAGTACAACCGGCTTTGATCCACAAACCCCTGACCGGACGAGAAAATAAAGACCACCTCGTAAGCAGAGACACGCGGCGAGGTTCCCATCGGCGTCTTGACCCCATCAGGGGAGATCAGCTTGATCCGGTCACCAACCGTAACCCCCAGTTGCCGCGCCATCATCGCACCAATTGCAACGCCACTGTCAAAGTTACCCAAGTCTCCGATTGCCTCGTCCGAGGCGGCAATCTTGGGGTAGTTCTGCAAATCATCGGCCGAGATGCCAAACACGTCCACCGGAAGATTGCGGCCACGATAGCTGCCCATCACCTGCCCCCGCACCAGAGGCGAGGCAAGGGTGACTTCGGGCAGCTCCACGATCCGGTCAACCAACTCGCTATAATCGCGGATCAGATGGTCCACCGGGATCTCGGCACTGAAATCACGCCGATAGTGGATCTCGGCATGGGCATTGGTGCCCAACATGGTCTGGATGATGTCCGAGCGCAGACCCTCGCGCACCGCCAATGTGGCAACCAGCGCAAACACCGCCAGCGAGATGCCGATCAAGCTGATCCAGGTCATCACACTGACGCCCCCATCCGCCTTGCGCGCACGCAGGTATCGCCAGGCGATCATCCATTCAAATCGTGCAAACGGTGGTGGTGTACTGGCCATTTTGGCTCCTGCCCCGGATTTTTCTGCCAAAATGGTCGCTTAGCGGACGAGGGTCAAGCCACCGACTTGTCCTGCGCGGTATTCCCCCAACCCAGAGGGCAGGCCTGCGTCAGGCGTTCGGCCACCATAGTGCGCAACTGCTGCATGGTGGCGATGCGGGCGTCGATCTCGTCCAGCTTGCTTTGCAACAGATCGGCCACCTGCTCACCACTCATCGCACCCTGCATATCCCGCATCAGCGCACCGATTTCAGCCAATGAGAACCCCATGCTCTGACCCTGACGGATCAGGTTCACCACATCCTCGGTGCCCTCGGGGAAATCACGATAGCCATTGGGCCAACGGTCGGCACGGATAAGCCCCCGCTTTTCATACATACGCAGAGTATCGCAGCTGACCTTACAGCGTTTTGCCAAATCCCCGATACGCATGACATTCCTCCTTGACCCTAGACTGTGGTCCAAGGTTTACAAGCATCAGCATTCACTGATCAACAAGGAATAACTGAATGCTGACCCATGCCCAATTTCACCGTCTCTATCGAATTTCTGCCTGGTACGACCTGCTGATAACCTGGCCCTATACAACACCACTGACACTGGCGATGATGTGGCAAATGATCGGTGGCTTGCATGCAACCGCCGGTCTTGCACCCCTGCCCGAGCTCGGCCCCTATGCCATTTTGTTTGGCAACTTTTTTGGCACCATTGTGGTCTTGTGGTCGGTGCTGCGACTGAAACTAAATGACCCACAACTGGCCCGCTGGGATGCGGTTGGGCGCTGGATGTTTTCGGCCTGGATGATCAACGCCCTGCTGAGCGGAGCCAGCCCGCTACTCTGGGGCTTTCTGGTGATCGAGCTGTGTTTTGCAGTGCTGCAATCGCTGCCGGTACAGCGTCAAGCGCTTGCCTGATCCAGGTTATGTATCTCGCCGTCTGCCGTTTCAAGTTGGGCAGACGGCACTGATCACGGCCTTACACCTGCACCATGATCCTTCGGTGGTTTTCCTTCCATCGACCCGCGTCTTAGACTACTCAACAGGGTAAATTAGTCTGACTGGAGTATTTGATGATGCAAGAACAAACGAGGCTTACTCGGAGCACCATTGAAAACCGTCTTTCAAAAAATGAGAATGAGTTCAAAGGGTTCGACATAGTCGGACAGGATCTCTCAGGCCTGGATTTCTCTGAATGTTCCTTTGAAAACTGTAATTTCATAGAGTGCGGCCTTAAAAGTATCTTATGCGAGGGCACCCGTTTCAAATCATGCCGGGCTTTGAGCGCCGATTTCAGTTTCGGTGACTTCACCGAGGCTCGGTTTGTCAATTGCAACTTATCTCTGACCAACTGGAGAGGGTCCTATGTGTCGGGCGCGCGGTTTGAAGACTGCAAACTGACCGGGGCCAATTTTGACGAGACCAGATCCCTGGGCATCCGGTTTTCCAAATCCATTCTGGCCAACGCTTTCCTTAGAAAAATGAACTTTCGAAAGTCTGAGCTGGAGGAGATTGACTTCACTGGGGCTGATTTGGCCGGTTGTGATTTTCGCGATGCAGTGCTGGATCGGTGCCGTATGAGCGATGCGCACCTATCAACCTCACGCTTTGCCGGAGCGGACCTGAGAGCCGCAGACCTTGGCGAGTTGAGCTTTTCAACTGTTGCAAATTTTAAGGGCGCGATCATTTCTAAGGACCAAGCCACCGAATTGCTAAAGGGACTTGGCCTGCGCGTAGTCTAGCGCGCTTAATCACAGACAAAGCGGCTTACAAAAAAGGGCAGGTCCTGCGACCTGCCCTTCCCCTATTCTATGAAGTCAAACCTCAGAACCCGCGGCTGGTCATGTGGGGTGCATAGATCTCTGCTACCTTTTTCACCGCCTCTTCCGGGCTCAGCTCGACGCTTTCACCAGTGCGGCGCGAGGTCAGCTCGACCACGCCATTCTTGAGGCCCCGTGGACCAACGGTGAGACGCCAAGGCAGACCAATCAGATCCATGGTGGCGAATTTCCCGCCAGCCCGTTCCTTGCGGTCGTCATATAGCGGCTCAAGTCCGGCAGCGGTCAATGCAGCGTACAATTGGTTGCAAGCCGCATCGGCTTCATCGTCGCCCTGTTTCAGGTTGACGATACCACAATGGAACGGAGTCACGCCTTCCGGCCAAATGATGCCCTTGTCGTCGTGGCTGGCCTCAATGATGGCGCCCAGCAGACGCGACACGCCAATCCCGTGTGACCCCATGTGAACCGGAACCGGCTTGCCGTCCTGGTTCTGAACCTTGGCGCCCAGCGCTTCGGAGTATTTGGTGCCAAAGTAGAAGATCTGGCCAACCTCGATGCCACGCGCGGTGCGGCGACGCTCTTCGGGGACAGCATTGAATAGCTCTTCGTCGTGGGTTTCATCGGTGCGGGCGTATTTGGTAGTAAACTCTTCCAGCACACTCTGGCACTGCTCGACGCTGTCATAGTCGATCTCACGATCCCCAAAGCTCAGGTCGGTGACGTCGCTGTCATAGAACACTTCGGACTCACCCGTGTCAGCCAGCACCAGGAACTCGTGAGTATAGTCGCCACCGATTGGGCCACCATCAGCGCGCATCGGGATCGCCTGCAGACCCATGCGTTCATAGCTGCGCAGGTAGCTGACCAGATGCCGGTTATAGGCGTGCAGCGCATCCTCTTTGGTGAGGTCAAAGTTATAGCCATCCTTCATATAGAATTCGCGGCCGCGCATGACGCCGAAACGCGGGCGCACTTCGTCGCGGAACTTCCACTGGATGTGGTACAGGGTCAGCGGCAGATCTTTGTAGCTGTTGACGTGGCTGCGGAAGATATCGGTGATTAGTTCTTCGTTGGTGGGACCATAGAGCATGTCACGCCCGTGGCGGTCACTGATGCGCAGCATTTCCTTGCCATAGTCGTCATAGCGACCGGACTCTTTCCACAAATCGGCAGATTGTATTGTCGGCATCAGCATCGGGATGTGCCCAGCACGCATTTGCTCGTCATGCACAATGCTTTCGATCTTCTTCAGAACCTTGAACCCCATCGGCAACCAGGAATAAATCCCAGCCGAGGATTGCTTGATCATCCCGGCACGCAGCATCAGCCGGTGGCTGACAATCTGGGCCTCGGATGGGTTTTCTTTCAGAACAGGCAGAAAATAACGGGTCAGGCGCATGACGGTCTCGATCTAAGAATGGGTTCCAAAGCGGTCTAAGCTATCACCGCGCCGCAAGCAATCGGGCTTTGTCCGTTACCGCAATGACGGTTTTGCCGCTCAACGTCGCGAATTTTCTTGAATGGCCATTCAAGTTTCATATGGTGGCCGAAATTTGAGGTGGAGCAGCAACCGATGACATCAACCATTACCGAACCCGCTCGCGAGATCCCGGTCATTCATGAAACCGAGGTGCTGGTCATTGGATCCGGCCCCGGCGGGCTGGCGGCGGCATTGGCGGCGGCACGGGCCGGTGTGCAGGTGGCCTTGCTGGACCGCTTTGGCTGTTTCGGTGGCAATATCACCTCTGTCGGTGTCGAAGGCTTTGCCTGGTACCGTCATGAACAAACGGTCGAGGCCGGCGGTATTGGTTGGGAGTTCGAAGAGCGCGCCAAGGCAATGGGGGCTGCGGTGCCTGAAAGCCAGTCACTCAGCTATGAGCTGGACAGCGAAGGTTTCAAGCTGGTGGCCGATAAGCTGGTGGAAGAGGCCGGAATCCATCCGATGCTGCACCGCCAGTTTGTCGCTCCGATCCGCGAGGGTGATACAGTCACCGGGGTGATCGTTGAATCCAAGGCAGGGCGCGAGGCCATTCTGGCCAAACGAGTGATTGATGCCACTGGCGATGCCGACATTGCCCATATGATGGGCGCACCAACCATCAAGACTCCACTTGAAGAAATGCAGGCGGCCTCGGTGATGTTCCACATTGCCGGTGTCGACAAGCAGGCGTTCATGGACGGCGTCAAGGCCGACCCCCAAACCTATGCCGATTGGTCCACCGGCGAATGGCAGGTGGAAACCAGCGGCAAAGAGGACGCGATGTATTCGCCCTTCCTCGCCAAACCCTTTGGTCAGGCGATCCGCGACGGGGTGATCCCGGCACATCTGAACACCATCGGCGGCACTTGGGGCGCGGTGCATGACAGTGGTGAAATGACCTATATGAATCTGGTGCATCTGGCCGGGATCGATGGAACCGACCCAGACAGCATGACACAGGGTGAGATTGAGGGCCGCAAACAAGCGATGCTGGCGATTGAGGCGCTGAAAGCCTACACTCCGGGCTGCGAGGCGGCGCGGTTGCGCAATTTTGGCATGACCATCGGCATCCGTGACACCCGCAAGATCGATGCTGTGCACAATATCACCGAAGACGAGACCCGCCATCAGGGCCGGTTTGACGATACTATCGGCATCTACCCCGAATTCATCGATGGCTACGGCATCCTGATCCTACCCACCACCGGCCGCTACATGCAGATCCCCTACCGCTGTATGCTGCCCAAGGGTGTGAAGAGCCTGCTGGTGACCGGTCGCGCCATTGGTGGCGACAAGGTGGCCCATGCCGCCACCCGCAACATGGCCTGTTGCGCCGTTGCTGGTCAAGGGGCTGGCATTGCCGCTGCGCAGTCAATCCGTAGCAACACACCGTTGGATCAGGTCGACATCGTCGCGGTGCAGGCCGAGCTGAAACGGCAGGGTGTACGCATCGACTAAGGCACCTGCATTCACCTCAGTCCTTTCTATCCACAGCAAAACTGCAGCAATCCCCGGCTTACCCACCGGCGATTGCTCCCTGCCCCTTGCCAGCGCGCCATCCTTGGGTAAAAACTGCGTCCAAGGCGATTGGCGCAGACCAGAGTGGGCAGAAAAATCATGACACTACCTGTAAAAAAGCAGATGAGTTACTGGGGCCTTGCCGCTCTGGTCTTTGTGGTGGTGCTCTGGGCTTTGGGCGATGTGCTGCTGCCTTTTGTGCTGGGCGGTGCAGTGGCCTATCTGATTGATCCGATTGCGGATCGGCTAGAGCGTTTGGGATTAAGCCGGTCCAACGCAACGGCAGTGATCACCGTGGGGGCTGTGCTGGTGTTTCTGCTGCTACTAATCGTGGTGGTGCCGACGCTGATTTATCAAATGGTCGAGCTGGTGCAGGTCCTGCCTGAATTGTTCCGCGATGCCCGCACCTTTGCTTTCGAGCGTTTCCCATCGTTGTTCGACGAGGGCAGCCAGATGCATCAAACGCTGGCCTCGCTGGCGGAGACATTGAAGGGCCGCTCGATCGACGTGCTGGAATCCATACTTGGATCTGCGGTCTCCCTGCTCAGCGTGGTGGTGCTGATTGTAATCGTGCCAGTGGTGTCGATTTACCTGCTGCTGGACTGGGACCGGATGACCAACCGCATTGGCGAGTTGCTGCCGCGCGACCACGCCCCGGTTATCCGGCGGCTGGCGGCTGAGATTGATGCAGTGCTGGCCTCGTTCATTCGTGGCATGGGCACTGTCTGCCTGATCCTGGGCACCTATTACGCCGTGTCGCTGATGCTGGTAGGGCTGAACTTTGGTCTTGCGGTGGGTTTCATCGCCGGTCTGGTGACCTTCATCCCCTATCTTGGCGCACTGATCGGCGGCGCGCTGGCCATTGGACTGGCATTGTTTCAGTTCTGGGGCGACTGGTACTCGATTGGCGCGGTCGCCGTGATCTTTGCCATCGGCCAAGTGGTCGAGGGCAACTACCTGACCCCGAAACTGGTCGGCAACTCGGTCGGGCTGCACCCGGTTTGGTTGCTGCTGGCGCTGTCGGTGTTTGGCTCACTGTTTGGTTTTGTCGGCATGCTGGTAGCGGTGCCGATGGCCGCCGCACTAGGCGTCGTCGCCCGCTTTGCAGTCGAGCAATATCTGGACAGCCGCCTGTATCGGGGCGAATCCCATCAGGACGCCGAGTAACATGTCCAAACAGCTTAGCTTTGATCTCCCCGCCAAACCGGCGCTGGGACGCGATGACTTCTTTGTTGCACCATCGAACGCAATGGCGGTTGCCATGCTGGACAGCGCCTTCACCTGGCCCAGCGGCAAGCTGGTGCTCAGCGGCCCACGTGGCGCAGGAAAAACCCATCTGGTGCACGTTTGGGCCAGCCAGTCCGGCGCACACATCATCGCCGCAACCGACCTGACCGAAGACATGGTGCCCGAACTGGCCCAAGGCCCCATCGCGATCGAGGATGTGCCCGAGATCGCCCGCAACGCGCAAGCCCAGAATGCCCTGTTCCACCTGCACAACATGGTGCTGGCCAATGGCCATGCGCTGATGTTGACCGGCCAGGCCGCGCCAAATCTGTGGGCCCTGTCGCTGGCGGATCTGCAAAGCCGGGTCCAGGCAGCGACTCATGTGGCGCTAGAGGCCCCGGATGATGCCCTGCTGGCAGTGGTGCTGGCGAAACTGTTCGATGACCGCCAGATCATGCCAAAGCCGGATGTGATCCCCTATCTGGTGGCCCATATGGACCGCTCGTTCGAGGCCGCAGCCAAAGTCGTTGAACAGATGGACGAAATCTCGCTGTCGGAGGGGCGCACCCTGTCGCGGCCCCTGGCGGTGCGACTATTAGCGCAGAACCAATACGAAATGTCGCTCGAATCTGACCCAAAGGATGATTGACCAGCGCCCGCTGATTTCGCATCCTGCACTTACGACGACCTGGGGAATACTATGAACGTGAAACCGGATCCTGCTGCTGAGTGGGGGCCCTTTGAGCGGCCGCTGTTTGAAGACCCTGGCGCCCGTGCGCTGGCGCGGGTTGGGGTCGTCGATGTCGGCTCGAACTCGGTCCGATTGGTGGTGTTTGACGGCGCGGCCCGCAGCCCTGCCTATTTCTACAACGAAAAAATCATGTGCGCATTAGGCGCTGGCCTGTCCGAATCTGGCGTCTTGAACCCTAAGGGCCGCAAGCGCGCCCTGTCGGCGTTGCGCCGTTTCCAACATCTGGCCAAGGGTATGGGGCTGCCTCCGCTGAGCGTGGTGGCCACAGCTGCAGTGCGCGACGCCAGTGACGGACCTGATTTCTGCGCCGAAGTAAAACGCGAAACCGGATTGAAGATCTGGGTCATCGATGGCCGCGAAGAGGCCCGTCTGTCGGCACAGGGCGTTTTGCTGGGTTGGCCGGGGTCATACGGTCTGGTTTGCGACATCGGGGGCTCGTCGATGGAGCTGGCCGAATTGCAAGACGGACGCGTTGGGAAGCGAGTGACCTCATCCCTTGGTCCACTAAAGCTGCGGGATTTGCCGGGCGGTCGCCGGGGCCGCAAAGATCATATAAAGCAGGTGATCACCGAGCTGAGCGACAAGATGGGTCGACAGCCTGACCGCCTGTTCCTGGTTGGCGGTAGCTGGCGCGCCATTGCCCGTATCGACATGGAACGGCGCGGCTATCCGCTGAAGGTTCTGCATGAATACCGGATGACGACACAAAGCGTGCGCGACACGCTGAAATACATTGAAAACAACGACATCGAAAAGATCCGCAATGCCTGTGGTCTGTCCATCGCGCGGATGTCTCTGGTGCCTTACGCGGTGGACGTGCTGGCGCGTCTGGTGCGCACCTTCAAACCCCGCGACATTGCTATCTCCAGCTATGGCATCCGCGAGGGACTGTTGTACGAACAGATGCCGCAGCGGCTGAGAAACCGTGATCCGCTGGTGGAATCCTGTCGCTTTGCCGAGGCAAAGGACGCCCGTATGCCGGGGTTTGGAAAAACGCTGTACAACTTTGTGCATCCCCTGTTCAAATCCAGCCCCGACACCACCAAACGATTGCTCAAGGCCGCGTGTCTGCTGCATGATGTCAGCTGGCGCGCCCACCCGGATTACCGGGCCGAGGTTTGTTTCGACAATGCTACCCGCGCCAATCTGGGCGGCCTGAAACATTCAGAGCGGATCTTTCTGGGCCTGTCCCTGCTGCATCGCTATCGCAACAAACGACAGGGCACGCAGTATGAAGAGCTGTTTGATCTGCTGGATGAAAAGGGCCAGAAACAGGCCGAGATTCTGGGCAAGGCCATGCGGTTTGGGGCCATGCTAATGGTCTCTAAGGATGGTGACATCGGCAGCCTGAAATGGCACCCTCGCAAAAAGCAGCTAACTCTGATCCTGCCACAAGACATCAAGGCACTATACGGCGAGGTCGCCGAATCCCGCCTAAAAGCACTGGCTCAATTGATGGGTGCGACGCTGACCGTGAACATCAAGAAATAGTCAGATATCCGTCTGCCCACCGGACTCGGGTTGCTCTGACTCGTCCTGAACGGGTTTTTTGCGGATGATAATATCGCCGTTGGGCAGGATCTCGGGCATCTCATAGGTGCTCCAGTCCTCGACCTGACTGGCGATGTCGGCAAGGGCCGGTCCCATTTCTTGCAGGAACCCCTGCATTGCAGGACCGAACTCTTCCGCCAACAGACGCAGATCATCCAGCGCCGGGGACATTTCATCGCGCAGACCTTCAAAGAACAGCTCCAGCCCCTGTTCCATCAGGCTTGGATCTTGCTCTTGATCCTGAGCATGACCGGGCGCGCCAATCAGCGCGGCGAAGAGGAGAGGCAATGCGATTTGTTTCATGTCTTCCATATAGTCCGTCTGGGTTGAAATTTTAAGTCAGCTCGATGTCCAAGCTTACCGGAAAATGATCCGAGGCTGCCAATAGCGCTTCCCGCAACGTCTCATCCGCATAACACTCGGCGTCCTCAAACGGATGCCAGATCCGCCATTGCAGCGCCGAATCCATCAAGCCCGGCGACACCATGACATAGTCTAGCAAGGCGCGAAAATACCGCTTGGTGCTGGCATTGTAAAACCGAGAGGAACTGGGTTGGTCCGCCGCGCGCGGCTGCAACAGGTGACGGGCATGCGGGTCCTGCATCTCGTCGCCCATCACAATCTCGACCGAGGACCTGCCAAACAGCCGCTCATATTCGTCCAACCCCGGACCGTCATTCAGATCGCCCATGACAATCAGATCCTGGCCGCTCTGCACGTGAGATTCAATGCGGCGGCGCAGCCAGATCGCCTGCGCCAATTGCTTGCGCCGATTTGCAATAGAGCGCCGGATCACCGCGTCCCGATTACGTGCACCATGCGGGGCCTTGGACTTCAGATGCGCCCCAATCAGGTGCAGTTGCCGCCCGCCTGCCGTGGTCACTGCCAGTTCCAGTGGCGGTTTCGAGAACCGCACGTGATCCAACTTGGTATCTATATCCAAGTCGATCTTGAGCACATCATCAAAGCGCGGCGCTTGCTCGTCCTGTTGCGGATCATGCCGCGCCAACAGCACGTCCGGGTCATACATCAGGGCAATTTCTTGCTGGGTGTCATTGGCGAACCCCATCACCACCTTGCGCGTCCTGATCCCGGCCCATTTGGAAAAACCCTCCAGAGCTTTGACGGTGCTTTGCTCTTTTCCAGTATTTGGCGCCTCGACGACCATAATCGCATCCGCGTCCATGGCCTGAAACACCTGCACCAGTGCACGGCCCTGTGTATAGCGATCAACTCCATGCCGCCCCGAGGGCTCTTGATCCAGCATGAGTTGGTCGCGGTCATCAAACAGCGAGGCAAACCATTCGACGTTATAGCTGACGAGCCGCATATTTTGCGCATCCGTTGATCTCGTCCCAAGCGCGATTGATGTCGATCATCCGCTTTTCGGCCAGCCGCACCGCCTCTTCGGGCACCCCGCGTGCCATCATGACGTCCGGGTGGGTTTCGCGCACCAATTGGCGCCAATGTTTGCGGATCTCATCTCGGGTCATATCCGAGCTCACGCCCAGAATGGTAAACGGATCGGTCGGGGCATCCGGCACAAATCGCGCCCGTATCGCCCGGAACTGGATATTGTCCATGCCAAAGATCTGCGACACATCCCGCAGGAACTCATTCTCGCTGGGGTGATAGAACCCATCCGCCATGGCAATGTGGAACAGGCCCTCCATCAGATCGCTCAGCGTGGCCGGGTCATCAGCAAACATGGCTTGAATCCGCTGCGCATATTCCCGGTATCCCGCCACATCGGTGCGTGCCATGTTGAACACTCGCGCCGCCCCGGCCTCGTCCGCATGCGCAATCTGGAACACCTCGCGAAAGGCCGTCACCTCGTCCTTGGTGACCTGACCATCTGCCTTGGCCATCTTGGCCCCCAGCGCAATCACCGCAATGGCAAAGCCCACTGACTTTTCCGGTGCCCCACGCAAATGCTCAAAGACCTGAGACAGGCCTTCGCCCTTGGTCAGGGCGGCAAGGGCTTCGGATATGCGGGTCCAGAGTGACATGGGTTTAGTTTAGCCGCCTTTGCTAGCGTTGTCAGGGTGTGGTTTTCCCGCCCTTGGCAGAATTTTTTGCATCAGCACGGTGTCCAGCCATTGTCCGTTCTTATAGCCAACTTCGGGAAGGCAGCCGACCTCGACAAAACCTATCGCTGCGTGAAAATCCATGCCATCGGGATTGGCGCTGCTGATGCCTGCCACCATCACATGTTTGCCACCCAGCACGGCCCGCTGTTCCAGCGCCGACATCAGTGCGCGCCCGATTCCACGCCCATTCACCGCCGGGGACAAATGAACTGTGTGCTCGACCGAATAACGATAGCCGGGGCCTGCGCGAAAATCGCCGTAATAGGCATGGCCCACTACCTGCCCGTCCAGCTCGGCCACCAAATAATCCTCGCCTTTTTCGGCGATCACCGCGCGCAATTGCTCGGGGGTCTTTTCCTCGGTGGTAAAGGTGATCAACGTGTCGCGGATCACCCAGTTGGCAATCTCGCAAATGGCTTCGGCGTCTTGCGCGGTGGCAGCACGTATGATCATCGCAACACCCGCCGACCATGCGGCGTTGAAAAACTAGCCTCAAACCCAGCCGCACCAGTCTCGAACTCCACCCGGGTATCTTTCAGGGATAATGCATCCCTCAGGGCTGCGGCCTCGGGATGCGCAACAACCAACCGCTCTAGCGCGCACCCTTGCTGCGTCAATCGCGGCGCGGGATGGGCGCTGTGCCATTCGATCAGCGCTGGGAACATGTTATCAAACGGCAAGATACCATCTGCAGGCACCGCCATATCCCAGCGCAGATCATCACGCGTCAAAGCAACCGGAGTGCCGACCCCACCCGGCAACAGCGCCAGAACATCTGACATTTCATTGCAGCGACAGATCCAGTTGCTGATCCGCGACGCTCCGGAAAAGTTATCCAGATCAAACCAGCGTGGGCTGCGCTGTGGCTGGACATTGGGATCAATCGCAATCGCCTCGAGGTACAGCCCATCGGCCAGCCCCAAAAGATAGTTATGCGTGCCAAACATCTGATGCTGACCACCCGGTTGTAGTGGAACCCCAAGGGCCTCTTCTACATGGGCGAGTGCCGCCTCCAGGCTTTCGCCTGCCACTGCCAGATGATCCAGTTCCATAACGTGCTCCTGCTTTGGTCACACCCTAACCGGCGGCCACACAAGCACAATGCGAAATGATTATCGCAGGATCACCATCTTCATCTGGCTCAAAAAAACCCTCAAGGTGAATGCGCGGTGCACAAGTATTGAGCAGAGTGGGCAGATAAGACCTTCGATCACACCAGCCAAACTGCCAGCGACCAGATCGCTGCCAACACTGTGGGATAAAACGTCCCGGCAAAACCCAGCCCCCGCAACGGCGGCGACACAAGATAACCAACCCAGAACAAAATCCGCATAAAGGCAAACCCCAGCCCAAGGCAGATCACAACCGCGCCGCCCAGGCTGACCGCAACCAAGGGCCAGATCGCCAGCGCCAGAACCAGTTGCTCAACCGTGTTGCTGAGCACCCGCTGAGCAATCTCGGCGCGCGAGCCCGGCGCAAAAGCTGCGCCGTCGATGGTCGCATCGTCAAAGAACCGCCGCTGGGCCAGAAATCCGATGACCGCGATCAGGAACAGCCCCGGTGCCACAAAGGCAGCAGGCAAGGCGATCGGCGCCGGGATGTAGGACAGGCCAAGCCATTGCGGCCCGCCCACCATCAACAGCGCCCAGAGACCACCGCCAGCCATGCCCAATGCGATCTCACCGCGCTTTCGCATCAGGTACGCGCATCGCGGATCAATTGCAGGATGTTCTGCGCCGCTTCGGGGATATTTGTGCCGGGACCAAAGATCGCTTTGACGCCCGCGTCATAGAGGAACTGATAATCCTGCTGCGGAATGACGCCGCCACAGATCACCAGAATGTCCTCGGCGCCCTGATCTTTCAACGCCTGTACCAGTTGCGGCGCCAGAGTTTTGTGGCCAGCCGCCTGCGACGAGATGCCGATCACATGCACGTCGTTGTCGATGGCATCCTGCGCCGCCTCGTCTGGCGTCTGAAACAACGGGCCCACATCGACGTCAAATCCAATATCCGCAAATGCAGTGGCAATCACCTTGGCACCCCGGTCGTGACCGTCCTGGCCCATCTTGACCACCAGAATACGCGGACGACGGCCCTCTTCTTCGGCGAAATTCCCGATACTTTTCTGAATGGCGGCAAAGCCTTCGTCGCCTTCATAAGCGGCACCGTAAACACCAGCCAGAGTTTTCACCTCGGCGCGGTGACGTCCGAATTCATTCTCCATCGCCATGCTGATCTCCCCCACTGTGGCTCGTGCACGGGCGGCCTCGACAGCAGCGGCCAATAGATTGCCGCCGTCCTTGGCGCAGCTGGTCAATGCATCGAGTGCAGCCTGACAGGCAGTTTCGTCGCGAGTTGCGCGGATTTGTTCCAGACGTGCCACCTGGCTTTCACGCACCGCCACGTTGTCGACATCCAGAATGTCGATCGGGTCCTGCTTGTCCAACCGGTATTTGTTGACGCCAACAACCACTTCTTCGCCGCGATCCACCATGGCCTGACGCTTGGCCGCGCTTTCTTCAATGCGCAGTTTTGGCATGCCACTGGCCACAGCCTTGGTCATGCCGCCCATTTCCTCGACTTCTTCGATCAGGGCCCAGGCTTTGTCTGCCAGCTCAGCAGTCAGACTTTCGACGTAGTAAGAGCCGGCCAACGGGTCCACCACATTGGTGATGCCGGTTTCTTCCTGCAGGATCAGTTGAGTGTTGCGAGCGATACGAGCCGAGAAATCGGTTGGCAGGGCAATCGCCTCGTCCAGAGCGTTGGTGTGCAGGGACTGAGTGCCACCCAAAGCCGCCGCCATCGCCTCGTATGCGGTGCGCACCACGTTGTTATAGGGGTCTTGTTCCTGCAGCGACACGCCGGATGTCTGGCAGTGGGTGCGCAGCATTTTGGAGCGTTCGAATTTGGCGCCAAATTCCGTCATGATGCGATGCCACAGCAGACGGGCGGCGCGCAGTTTGGCGGCCTCCATGAAGAAATTCATGCCGATGGCAAAGAAGAAAGACAGGCGGCCGGCGAATTTGTCGACATCCATGCCTGCGTCAATCGCGGCGCGGACGTACTCGCGTCCATCCGCCAGGGTATAGGCGAGTTCCTGCACCAGATTGGCGCCGGCCTCTTGCATGTGGTAGCCGGAGATCGAGATTGAGTTGAACTTTGGCATCTCGTTGGTGGTGTATTCGATGATATCCGAGATGATTTTCATCGAGGGCTCGGGCGGATAGATATAGGTGTTGCGAACCATGAATTCCTTCAGAATGTCGTTCTGAATGGTGCCCGCTAGCAGGGATTTGTCATGGCCCTGCTCTTCGCCTGCAACGATGAAACTGGCCAGAATAGGCACCACTGCCCCGTTCATGGTCATCGACACCGAGACCTTGTCCAGCGGGATGCCGTCGAACAGGATTTTCATGTCTTCGACACTGTCGATGGCCACGCCGGCCTTGCCCACATCGCCAACCACGCGGGGGTGGTCGCTGTCATATCCACGGTGGGTGGCTAAATCAAAGGCTACCGAAACGCCCTGCTGGCCGGCGGCCAGATTGCGGCGATAGAAGGCGTTGCTTTCTTCGGCGGTCGAGAACCCGGCATATTGCCGGATGGTCCAGGGGCGGCCTGCATACATGGTCGCCTTGACGCCACGGGTAAACGGGCCAACGCCGGGGACCGAGCCCATGTGCGGCAGATCGGCGGTGTCGTCTTCGGTGTAAAGCGGCTTGACCTCGATGCCTTCGAGGGTTTGCCAGTTCAGATCTTCAACAGCGCGCCCGCGCAGCTCTTTTTCAGCCAGCGCCCGCCACTCGTTCTGTTTGGTCGTCATGGGGTCTTCCTCTTGTCAGGTCTGTACGGGCCGGGTTCATGCCCTGCCCTGTTTTGTCTGGATCTTGTTTCAGCTGCACCAGCCCGTCACCGCCGGCGGTCAGCCACATCAGGTCATCAGCGTAAGTCTCGCGCAGGGCCGCGATCTGCGCCGCGTCAAAGGGTTGCCAGCGTCCCTGCCCCTCGGGCAGTTGATCGGCAACTGCGCTTTGCAACTGGCCGCGCAACTCAGGCAAATGCGGGGTCACGTTCAGCCGAAGACGGGCATTACTGCGCGGCATAGGCTGACCAATCATTGCAGCCAATTGTGCCTCGGGGCGGCCGCCATAAGTTTCAAACGGCAGCGCCCAGATGCGTGCACCGGGCATGGCGCAGGCGACATCACTCAACACGTCGCGCCAACTGCGCCTGTTGTCGACCAGCTGATTCAGCCTCGGCATATTTGGCACCCGGTGGCCACGCGCCACCCCATAAGTCAGCGCCGAGGCCCAGTAGCTTTCCAGGCTGCGTATATTGACCACCACATCAGTGACCTGCCCATCAAAAGCCTGAGCAAACCGGGCCATCCGTTCGCCGACACCGCAATACAGCGCTCCCAGACGCAGGTTCTCGCGGACTGTTCCCATCAAATTCTCATCACTGATCACCAGGTGATCCAACCCCAGCGCCCTACTACGCGCCAAATGCATCTGCACCCGGCCTTCGGCGCGGCGTTGCAGGTCACGGCCAGTGGCGGCGCCGGGTCCGGGCAGGATACCATTGAACAGCCCGTTGCGGGTCCTGCGCGGGCCCCAAAAACCAATATTGCGCTCATCCAGCGCCTCGGCGTTCTGGCGCAGATATTCCTGAAAACTGGTGGTAGCGCAGCGGTGCGCCCCAATATGTAAAAACACGTTCATCGCCTTGCCGGTCCTTTGGCCAGGGGCCACACGCGGCAGCCGGTTTGAAGGAAACTGCAAGATCATACCCTGCAGCCTCTGTCAGACCGATTAACGATGATTGGTTTTTTGGTGCTGGAGGTCATTTCCCCCATCGCATTCCGCGCAAAGGTGCATATATTCAAAGCGACAGGAGATATTATGAAACTATTCCTAGCCTTTGTTCTGGCAGCATTTCTTCCAGCACCTCTGATCGCACAAGACGCCGCCGAAACGGTGACCCCAGCGCTGATCCAGCCGGGGAATGAAAGCGATTTGAGTGAATTTTTATGGAAAAACCGCCCCGTAGTGGTGTTTGCCGACAGCCCGGATGATCCGCGTTTCCATGAACAGATCGAGCGTTTGTCACAGGGGGCCGAGGCATTGTTTGACCGCGATGTGGTGGTTCTGGTGGATACTGATCCTGCCGCCAACTCGGTGTTGCGGCAGAAATTGCGGCCACGTGGGTTCATGTTGGTGCTGGTCGGCAAGGATGGCGGCGTCAAGCTGCGCAAGCCATCGCCCTGGACGGTGCGTGAGCTGAGCCGCACCATTGACAAGTTCCCATCCCGCATGCGCGAAGTCGAGGAACGTCGCGGCAGCTGAGCCATCAGACATTCCCTCGCGAAAAGAACAACCGCGCGTTGGTTCTGTCGACGACGGCCATGAATTTTTCGGTGGGCTCAAAGATCAGTACAGCATTTGGGTCCAGCAAGGCACGCAGATAGGATCGCTTGGTCCCGTCATCCATGCAGTCCTTGCCCGCCACCCCCGAAGACAGAACTCCTAGCCCCTTAGGCAAATCGGCGGTCATCACCTGCTCTGATACCAAAGTCGGTGATAAGCCACTGATCATAAAGGCGACTGGTTTGCCTTCGGCCATCGCATCCATCCCACCTCTGACGGATCGCGCATGAGTCACAAGTGAGGAAATTCGGGTGGTTTCCAGTTTGAACACGCCAGCAGTACAGTTCATGCCGGATTTGAAAAAGGCGGTCTCGTCCAGAGTGACCCAGTCACCAACGAGGGCTCGTACTTCTTGCTCAGAGTCCATGGCGCAACTTGCCAGCCCGGTGAGGGCCAGCACCGCCAGTGCCGCATAAACGGCCCGGCGATATGGTTGCGCCATGGGCATATCTTATTCGAACTCCATGATCACATCGTCCACCGCCAAGCTGTCGCCCGCGGCGGCATTGACTTTGGACACGGTGCCCTTTTTCTCGGCCTTCAGGATGTTTTCCATCTTCATTGCCTCGACGGTGCACAGGGCCTGGCCCTCTTGGACTTCATCCCCCACCTGCACCGCGACATTTACGATCAGGCCCGGCATTGGGCACAGCAGCAGTTTCGAGGTATCGGGCGCGACTTTCTCCGGCATCAGCTTGGCCAGTTCAGCCTGACGTGGGGTGCGCACGTGGACCTTCATGTCGGCCCCGCGTGAGCGGATGCGAAAGCCACCGGGGATTTTTCCAACCTTGAGAACCAGCTTTTCGCCGTCCACTTCAAGATCAGCCAGTTGATCGCCGGGCGTCCAGCTGCTGGTGACACGTTTCTGGGTGTCGTCGGCAAATACAATGGTTGATCCGTCACGGTCTGCGTCGATTGTCATCGCATAATCTTCGCCCTGCAGTGACACCACCCATTCGACACCAACCCGTCGTTCGTGGTTGTCCATGCGGCCCGACACGCGGGTTCGACGAATTTCGGCAACCCGGTGCATGGCGGCGCAGGCGGCAGCAATGCGGCGCAGAGCGCCTGTAGACAGTTCAACGCCTTCGAACCCGTCGGGATATTGTTCTTCGATGAAAGCAGTGGTCATTTCACCCGCCATAAAGATCGGGTGATCCATCACTGCAGACAGGAATGGCAGGTTGTGACCAATGCCTTCGACCTCAAATCCATCCAATGCGTTGCGCATTGCCTCGATCGCCTGATCACGGGTTGGTGCCCAAGTGCACAGCTTGGCAATCATCGGATCATAATACATCGAGATCTCGCCGCCCTCAAAGACGCCGGTATCGTTGCGCACCACATGGCTCTCTTCGACCACCTCGAATGGGGGACGATAGCGGGTCAGACGGCCGATCGACGGCAGAAATCCGCGATAGGGATCTTCGGCATAGAGACGGTTTTCGATGGCCCAGCCGTTCAGTTTCACATCGTCCTGCGTGATGCTTAGCGGCTCGCCGTTGGCAACGCGGATCATCTGTTCGACCAGATCAACACCCGTGATAAGCTCGGTCACTGGGTGCTCTACCTGCAAGCGGGTGTTCATTTCCAGGAAGTAGAAGTTTTTGTCGCCATCAACGATGAATTCAACGGTGCCGGCGGATGCGTAATCCACCGCGTGGGCCAGCATGACCGCCTGTTCACCCATCGCCTTACGGGTGGTCTCGTCCAGGAACGGGCTTGGCGCCTCTTCCACAACTTTCTGCTGACGACGCTGGATCGAGCATTCGCGCTCGCCCAGATAGATGCCGTTGCCGTGGCTGTCGCAAAGCACCTGAATTTCGATGTGACGCGGTTGGGTGATGAATTTCTCAATAAAGATCCGGTCATCGCCAAAGGCATTGGCGGCTTCGTTTTTCGACGACTGAAAGCCTTCGCGGGCCTCTTCATCATTCCAGGCAATCCGCATGCCTTTGCCGCCGCCGCCAGCGCTGGCCTTGAGCATCACCGGATAGCCAATCTCGTTCGAAATTTTCACCGCTTCATCGGCGTCGGCGATCAGACCCATGTGGCCCGGAACCGTAGACACTCCGGCTTCTTGGGCGATTTTCTTCGAGGTGATCTTGTCGCCCATCTTCTCAATCGCGCCCACTGGCGGACCAACAAAGGCAACACCTTCGGCGGCCAGTGCCGTGGCGAATTTGGCGTTTTCCGACAGGAAGCCATAGCCGGGATGCACGGCTTGGGCACCGCTTTGGCGAATGGCCTCCATCACCTTGTCGATGACAATATAGGACTGGTTGGCAGGCGGCGGGCCGATGTGCACCGCCTCGTCCGCCATTTTCACATGCAGCGCGTTGCGGTCGGCATCTGAATAGATTGCAACGGTCTGGATACCCATTTTGCGCGCGGTTTTGATGACGCGGCAGGCGATCTCGCCCCGATTGGCGATCAGGATCTTGTTAAACATGGGCAGTCCTTTGTCTTCTGGATGTCGAAACAGCACAGTTCAACGCAAGACGCGCTGCTGGGCGTGATGTTGGAATAGCGGTGCCGGGCGCGATGGCCCCGGCGGATGGGGCTGTTGGCCAGCCTAGGTGGCAATATGGCGAAACACGCAGCCCCATGCCCGATTACTCCCCAAACACGTCCGGAAAGGCCAGCTGACAGATGCGCAGGTCGAGCACCAATAGGGCATCGTAGCTTTCCGGATCAAAGGGGTCTTCGGCGGCGATCACTTCACGTTCAAACAACCAGCTTATGCGGCCGGCATCCAAGTTGCCGCGCTCAAAGGGCTGGTCGCCAAACTGAATCCATAGTGCCTTGATAAAGCCGGCATCGGCGCGCCGGTCAGCCGGGCGGCGATCATGAAAGCGTTCGCGTCGCGATATCGCAGTGACCCCTTTGGGGTTGGGGCGACGGATGGTGAATTGGAAATCTGTGCCTGGCAGTCGGCCAGGAAATCCGCGGTGTTTTAGCATGGTAGCGCCTTTCGACCGGCGCTGCGCGGATGATTGGGGACCGACCGCAGGGCCGGGCCCCAATTTTTATTATTTGTATTTGCCGGTATAGGCTGGTTCGACCGAGATGGGCTCGGGATCGATGACGACAAATTCTTCTTCCTGTTGACCGCATGCGGCAACGGCGGCCAGCAGGCCAACCATGGCAAGCAGTTTGATGCTCTTGGACATTTCTGTCTCCTGTTTGAACAATTGAAACCAGCGCGACGTTGTGCCGTTACCGGTTTCGACCTCATTTGACAGGTCGCGAAATTGCGGCCCGCGTCAATGATAGCCGGAATGTCAGCCAGATTACATCCAAATCGGGGCGTTACCGGGGCATGTGGCCGCAAAGCCGCAACAATTCGCCGAGAATAGCCTTGAGGCGCAAGATGTTGATGCCCCATCAGAACTCCTCCCAAATGCAGCGCGCGCCTTGGGGGCGGTAGGTCTCAAAAAACTGGGTGGCGGCGGGGTCTTGGGCGCCAAAGGTGACGGGACGATCCATCAGCGAGATCACCACCCGCGCCGGGGTGATGGCATGAGACGCCAGATACGGCAGCGCCAGCGCATCACAGAGATGATCCATATCCGGTCCGGCCAAATCGTAGCTCACGCTGCCAGTTTCGCGGGTGATTGCCGGGGCCACAAAGCGGAACCGCGCCCACAACTCGCCCGGGGCTTCGTCCAGCAAAACTTCGGTCAGAGTGACATTCTGGCCTGACGGGACCGGAAAAGGGTCGTCAGCAAGTAAAGGTGTAGCCAGTATCAGCATAGCAGCCAGATATCCGCAGCCCCGACCCCCAAATAATTGAGCTCCTCCGGTCAGGGCTGCTCGCGCTACGCCATTGGCGCGCGCTGTTCTATCTTGGCTGAAGCGGATCATGGTCTAGGTTTGTGTCTCATGTCAAATATTTAGGAGATTGTCCCGCCAAAAACTTTTCTTACCTTCGGCGGGAGTGCTTTCACAAAGAGGAATCCTTGGTCACAGTGGAATATTGTCGTGCTTCTTCCATGGGTTCTTTAGCGATTTGCCGCGCAGCGAGGCAAAGGCGCGTGACACCCGGCGGCGGGTGCTGCGGGGCTGGATCACTTCGTCGATGAAACCACGCTCAGCGGCGACAAAGGGATTGGCAAAGCGATCCTCATAATCGGCCACATGTTCCGCGATCTTGTCAGCGTCGCCCAGATCGGCACGGTGGATAATCTCAGTCGCGCCTTTGGCGCCCATCACTGCGATCTCGGCAGTGGGCCAAGCGTAGTTGAAATCACCGCGCAGGTGTTTGGAGGCCATCACGTCGTAAGCACCACCATAAGCCTTGCGGGTGATCAAAGTGACCTTGGGCACGGTAGCCTCGCCATAGGCAAACAACAGCTTGGCGCCGTGCTTGATGACGCCGCCGTATTCCTGAGACGTGCCGGGCAGAAAGCCGGGCACATCGACCAGTGTCAGGATCGGGATTTCAAAACAGTCACAGAAACGTACAAAACGCGCTGCCTTGCGCGAGCTGTCGATGTCCAAGCAGCCCGCCAGCACCATCGGCTGGTTTGCAACGACGCCAACGGTCTGACCTTCGAGACGGATGAAGCCGGTCAGGATGTTCTTGGCAAAATCTTCCTGGATCTCGTAGAAATCACCTTCATCCGCCAGCTTGTGGATCAGTTCTTTCATGTCGTAAGGCGTATTGGGGTTGTCTGGGATCAGAGTGTCCAGACTCGCCTCGATCCGGCCTGGTTCATCAAAGAACGGCCGCACGGGTGGTTTCTCACGGTTATTTAGCGGCAGGAAGTCGACCAGGCGGCGAACCTCAGCCAGGGCCTCGACATCATTTTCAAATGCGCCATCGGCAACCGATGATTTCTTGGTGTGGGTCGATGCACCGCCCAATTCTTCGGCGGTGACCGTTTCGTTGGTCACGGTCTTCACCACATCGGGGCCAGTGACGAACATATAAGAGGTATCTTTGACCATGAAGATGAAGTCGGTCATCGCAGGTGAGTAGACCGCGCCGCCAGCACAGGGGCCCATGATAACGGAAATCTGCGGCACCACGCCCGAGGCCATGATGTTGCGTTGGAACACCTCGGCGTAGCCAGCCAGCGAGGCGACGCCTTCCTGAATGCGGGCTCCGCCAGAATCGTTCAGGCCAATAATCGGCGCACCATTCTGCATCGCCATGTCCTGGATTTTGCAAATCTTCTGCGCGTGGGTTTCGGACAGCGAGCCGCCAAAGACGGTAAAGTCCTGACTATAGACATAGACCATGCGGCCATTGATGGTGCCCCAGCCGGTGACAACGCCGTCGCCTGCGGGTCGCTGGTTCTCCATGCCAAAATCAGTGCATCGGTGGGCGACGAACATGTCGAATTCTTCAAAGCTATCTTCGTCCAGCAGCAGCTCGATGCGCTCGCGGGCAGTCAGTTTACCACGCGCGTGCTGTGCGTCGATGCGGCGCTGACCGCCACCCAGCCGCGCTTCGGTGCGGCGGTTTTCCAGCTCGGAAAGAATGTCTTTCATGGCCCAAGTCCCCTAATGATTTGTCGCGACCATATCTTGCGTCACAAGCAGACCCAAGGCAATAATCGCAAATTTGCAAAGCCACTACAGACAGGCCGCCGCAAACTGCAAATATGCTAATATGCGCACTTAGGAAATGACGCGCCGTTTGCATAGACAAGCCCGCGTCAGTGACCTAATGCGGAAGTATGCAGACATCAAAAACACGCTACCTGAGCCGCCACTCACCACCGCATATTTCCACGCTGATTTTGCTGGCGGGGCTGTCAGCGCTGGGGATGAATGTCTTTTTGCCTTCACTTCCCGGTATGGCGGTCTATTTCCAGGCCGACTATCGTCTGATGCAGCTGTCGGTGGCGCTGTATCTAGCAATGAATGCGGTAATCCAGATTCTGGTCGGGCCTATTTCCGACAAAATGGGGCGCCGGCCAGTCATCCTGACCGGGATTGTGCTGTTTCTGCTGGCGACACTTGGCTGTATCTGGTCCCCCACCGCCGAGATCTTTTTGGCGTTCCGCATGGCCCAGGCAGCGATTGCAGTGGCCATGGTACTGAGCCGCGCTGCGGTGCGTGATCTGTATGACCAAGACAAGGCCGCCAGCATGATCGGCTATGTCACTATGGGCATGGCGGTGGTGCCGATGATCGGGCCGGCCATTGGTGGCGCGCTGGATCAAGCCTTTGGCTGGACAGCAAATTTCTGGCTGCTGTTCGGGCTCGGCGCGCTCATTCTGGTGATCTGCTACCTCGATTTTGGCGAGACCGCGCACAAGAGCGGCAAGACTTTGATCGCCCAGTTCCGGGAATACCCTGAGTTGCTGCGCTCGCCCCGGTTCTGGGGCTATTCTCTGGCCTCTGGCCTCGCCTCGGGGGCGTTCTTTGCCTATCTTGGCGGTGCACCCTTTGTCGGCACCGAGATCTATATGCTGAGCACCGCCCAGTTGGGATTGTATTTCTCGGCCCCTGCAGTGGGGTATTTTTTCGGCAATTTCCTGTCGGGCCGGTATTCGATGCGGATCGGTATCAACCGAATGGTGCTATGGGGCTGCTGGATCAACGGCATCGGCATCACGCTATCCCTGATCGTAGCCAGTGCCGGATTGGATTCTGTCTATAGCTTCTTTGGCTTCATGACCTTTGTTGGCCTTGGCAATGGGTTGGCAATCCCAAATTCAACCTCGGGCGCACTGTCCGTCCGCCCACATCTGGCCGGCACCGCTGCCGGGCTGAGTGGCGCGCTGATGTTGGGCGTCGGTGCGGGCTTAAGCGCGCTGGCAGGCTGGTTGCTGGTACCGGGTTCGACCGCAGTGCCGCTGCTGTTGATCATGCTGGCTACCGCTGTTCTGGGCCTGTTGTCGATCCAGTTGGTCATCTGGCGGGAACGGCGTCTGGGATTGTAACCCCTTGCGGCTGGAACTTTGCAATTCTACAATTCGCCAAACCTGGATTTGCAAAGGTATGACCACATGGCCACCCAAAAACTCTATGCTGGCGCCAAGCTGCGCGAGATGCGTACGCGGCTCACCCTGACGCAAAAGAACTTTGCCGCCAAACTGGGGATATCGCTGCCCTATCTGAACCAGATGGAGAACAATAACCGACCCGTCAGCACCACCGTTGTGCTGGCTCTGGCGCAAGAATTTGGTCTGGATGTAACCGAACTGAGTTCGGGTGATAGCGAACGGCTGGTCAGCGACATGCGCGAGGCGCTGGCCGATCCTGTGTTTACCGATGATGCTCCAGCGCTGGCCGACCTGCGGCTGACGGCATCAAACGCCCCGGCGCTGGCGCGGGCCTTTCTCGAGCTGCACCGCGCTTATCGGTTAACGCACGAGCGGCTGGCCTCGCTGGATGAGGCACTGGGACGCGAGGATTCACGTATCCAAGCCAGCCCTTGGGAAGAGGTGCGCGATTTCTTTCACTATTGCGACAACTACATCGACGCAGTGGATCGCGCAGCCGAGCGCTTCACCAGCGATGGCGACAGTCGACGGGCCGCAGTTGCAACGCTTAAAAACCTGGGCATCACGGTGGTGAACAGCGAAATGGACGGGTTGCGCCGCTACGACAGAGCCAGCCGCACCCTGCACCTGTCGAACCGATCCGCCCCGCAAACCCAGGTGTTTCAACTGCTGCTACAGGTGGCACTGCTGCGCCAAAATGACTTACTTGAGGCAACGCTGGACTTTGCCCGCTTTAACAGCGACGAGGCGCGGTCCATCGCCAAGATCGGGCTGGCCAATTACTTTGCCGGAGCTGCGTTGATGCCCTACGGCAGGTTTCAGGCTGCAGCCCAAGAATGTCGCCACGATCTGGAGCTTCTGGCCACCCGGTTTGGCGCCTCGATCGAGCAAGTCGCACACAGGTTGTCGACCCTGCAGCGCCCCGGTGCCAAAGGCATTCCATTCTTCTTTGTGCGGGTGGATCAGGCCGGCACCATCACCAAACGCCACTCGGCCACCCGGCTGCAATTTGCCCGTTTTGGTGGCGCCTGCCCCCTGTGGAACGTGCACCGCGCCTTTGAAACACCTGGCCGTTTTCTGCGCCAACTGGCCGAAACCCCGGACGGGATCCGCTATATTTCATTAGCATTGGATGTATCCAAGCCCGGAGGCTCGTTTGGCTCCCCCGTGCAGCGTTACGCCATTGCGCTGGGGTGCGAAGTGCGCCACGCCGACTCGATTGTCTATGCCGACAACATGGGTGTCGACAACGACAGCGCTTATGAACCGATTGGCATCTCCTGTCGCATTTGCGAGCGGCAGCAGTGTCACCAACGCTCGGTGCCGCCATTAGAGCGCCGGTTGACCATCAACACCGACAAACGCGGTGTGCTGCCTTACGAGGTGAGTTAACGGGGGCAGCAGTAGCCGGAAAATTCGAATTTTCCGACCCATTTTCTGTGCAGAAAATGATACTACCGCAGCCGTTAGCTCAGGCTTTGGACAAGATACCCCAGATCTCATCTTTCAGTGCCGCACGTTTTTTGCGCAGATTGGCCTCGGCCAGATCACTGACGGGTTTGACCTTGGTTTCGGCCCGGTGCACCTCGCGGTTTAGGCTATGATATTCATTCGCCAAGCGGGCAAAATGCGCATCCGATTGTTTCAAGGCACTGATCTCGGCACATTTGTCCGGGAATTCCTCGGCCAGTTCGTGAGGGGTATTGGCCATCCATTCGCTCCTTGTCTTCTAGGGTCGATGTCAGGCTAGCCCACTCACGGGCTGAGCACTTTGACAGGGATCAAGTCAGCGCTGTGTTCCCTGCCAATCCGGATGATACCATGGCTGCGCATTTGACGGTGGCAGGCTGCGCCCGAGGATATGATCAGCCGCTTTCTCACCACTCATGATCGAGGGCCCATTCAGGTTGCCATTGGTGATGCGCGGAAAGATCGAGCTGTCCGCGACCCGCAGCCCGTCGACACCAATCACCCGGCATTCGGGGTCCACCACCGAAGTCACGTCGTTCGCCGCCCCCATGCGGCAGGTGCCGCAGGGATGAAAGGCGCTCTCAACGTGTTCGCGGATAAAGCTGTCCAGTTCATCGTCACTTTGCATATCAACACCGGGCTGGATCTCGTGTTTGACAAAAGGCTTGAACGCGTCCTGACCAAAGATCTCGCGTGTCAGACGAATGCACTTGCGGAAATCCACCCAGTCCTGCTCGGTGGACATGTAGTTGAACAAAATGTTGGGCGCGTCCTTGGGGTCAGCACTGGCTAGGGTCACCGCCCCGCGTGAGGAAGAGCGCATCGGGCCGACATGCGCCTGAAATCCGTGGCCTTCGGCGGCGGCCTGTCCATCGTAACGCACCGCCATCGGCAGGAAGTGATACTGGATGTCCGGGTAATCCACGCCCGCCTGAGAGCGGATAAAGGCGGCTGATTCAAACTGATTCGAGGCTCCCAGACCCGTTTTGGTGAACAACCACTGCGCCCCGATCATCGCCTTGCTGAACAGGTTCCAGTGTTTGAACAGGGTGATTGGCTGCGAGCAGGCCATTTGCAGGTACAGTTCCAGGTGATCCTGCAGGTTCTGCCCGACGCCCGGGCGGTCGGCCACCAGATCAATACCATGTTCGGCCAGATGCTGCGCCGGGCCGATGCCTGACAGCATCAACAGCTTAGGAGAATTCAGCGAGCTGGCCGACAGGATCACCTCGCGGTTTGCCCGGATCACTTCGATCTTGCCACCACGCTCGACCTCGACGCCAGTGGCGCAGCCGTCCTCGATCACCACGCGACGCACAAAGGCGCGCGTCAGGGTGCAATTAGGCCGCTGCAACGCCGGGCGAAGATAGGCATTGGCGGCTGACCAGCGGCGGCCCTTGTAAACCGTCTGCTCCATCGGGCCAAAGCCCTCTTGCTGCTGGCCGTTGTAGTCGTCGGTGATCGGATAGCCCGCCTGACGGCCGGCCTCGACAAAGGCATCGTGAAGCGGATTGTTGCGGGGACCGCGCGAGATATGCAGCGGGCCGTCATTGCCGCGCCAATCCGCATCGCCACCATGGCCGCCGTGGTGCCAGGTTTCCATGCGTTTAAAATAGGGCAGCACATCGGCGTAGCTCCAGCCCTGCGCGCCGCTTTCGGCCCAGTGGTCATAATCCCCGGCATGACCACGCACATAGACCATACCGTTGATCGAGGAAGACCCGCCAATCACCTTGCCACGCGGGGTCACCAGCTCGCGCCCACCCAGATGTGGTTCGGGTTGCGATTTATAGCCCCAATCATACAGGCTCATGTTCATAGGATAGCTCAGCGCGGCGGGCATCTGGATCAGCGGACCGGCATCGCTGCCGCCGTGTTCAATCACTTGAACTTGGTGGCCTGCTTCGCTGAGGCGATAAGCCAACGCACAGCCTGCTGACCCTGCCCCTACGATTACATAATCCGCATTCATCTGTTGTCTCCGGCCGCATTGCTGTGTTTCAAAACCGGCTGGCGCCAGCCGCGCTCAGCGCTTCTTAATGCTAGAAACAATTTTTTGAATGACTATTCAAGTTTTTCCTGCACCAACAACAGGAGTTGCAACCAGAGGCGGGTCGGGCAAATATGCAGCATGAGCAGAAAACGCATCCGTGACATTCGCAATGAAGAGCTGATCGAAGCCACCATCGTGGCCGTGCACAGGCATGGCTATGGTGCTGTAACAATGGCAGACATTGCCCGCGAGGCTGGGGCCTCGGCTGCCTCGATCAACTATTATTTCGGCTCCAAAGAAGGCCTGATGGAGGCCACCATGCGCCATCTGCTGCGCAAACTTCGTGCCGCCATGATCACCGGGTACAGCGCGGCGAATTCCCCAACCGAGCGGCTCTATGCGGTGATGAATGCCAATTTCTCGGATCAGTTGTTTACGGTGGAACAATGCAGCATCTGGATGCAGTTCTGGGCCAGTGCACCGTATTCACCGCATCTTGCGCGTCTGCACCACCTGAACCGCGCCCGGGTGCGCAGTCATTTTCGCGCCGAATTGCGCCGCCTTTTGCCTGCCGAGGGCGTCGAGACCGCTCGCCAAGCCCTACAGAACTACATGGATGGAGCTTGGTTGCAGGCGGCGCTTTCGGACCAATCCGTGGATCCTGCCGCAGCCCGCGCTGCAGCCCGTCGGGTGGTGGACCTAGCACTGTCCTGATGCCTCTGACACCAGACTGTTAAACCTTGGTGGCCACCTCAGGTGGGGTAATGGCGCGGCGTTTCAGCACCGCTTCGCGCCAGGTGATGAAGCTCACCGCTGCCAGAATCACCCCACCACCTGAAACAACCCAAATATCCACCGGCTCGGCAAACACCAGCGCGCCCAAGGCGGTGGCCCAGACCAACTGCAAAAAGGTCACCGGTTGCGTCACTGTCAGCGGTGCAGCGGCAAAGGCCAGTGTCATTGAATAATGCCCGGCCGTGGCAAAGCAGGCCACCCCAAACAGCATGCCGATCTCGCCCCAGGTGGGTGTCACCCAGACCGCCAGTGCAAAAGGTGCCAGACCCAGCGTCACCCAAATCGACAGCATCGCCACCACAACCGTGGGATTGGTGCCATCCACGGTGAATTTCGCCAGCAGATACGAAGCACCAAAGGCCAAGGCGGTGAACAACATGGCGATATGGCCGGGAGAGATCTCGCGAAAACCGGGGCGCAGAATGATCAAGGCGCCGATCAACGCCGCACCAACCGCCGCTACGCGTCGCACGGCCAAACGCTCGCCCAGAAACAATGCCGCACCCAGTGTGACATAGACTGGTGACAGGTAGTTCATCGCGGTAACCTCAGCCAATGGGATCTGGGTCATCGCATAGAACCAGAGTATCACCCCTGCCGAATGCACCATGCCACGAGTGGCGAACAGCCCCCACATCCGCGCACTCACCCGTGCCCGGCGCACCGCGCCCAGCATCGGCAGCAGGAAGACCAGGCCAAGAAGATAGCGCAAAAAGGCCATCTCGGCCGGTGGGAGACGGCCGCTGCCCATGGTTTTCACCAGCGCCGTTACCGCAACGAAACACAGGCCGGTGAGCAACATGCAAATTGCCCCTTTCAGGGGCTGGCTTTGTGGAGGCTGGCTCATGTGATGGACACAACACCCAAACCGAAGCGGGCACAACCCTTCACATGACAATTAAGTCGCCCCCGCCATCCCGCCGCTTTGC
>MAAY01000039.1:45552-52232 GCA_002162795.1 Rhodobacterales bacterium 56_14_T64 | reverse complement strand
GGCCTGCCCTGCAAAGCGGTTAAGGCAGTGGTATAAATTCCTGGTCGTCCCCGGGTGGCAACTGAAACCGGCCCTGCTGCCAATCGCCCGCTGCCCAGGCGGCTTTGGCCTCTTCGATCCGCTCTTTGGACGAGGCAACAAAATTCCACCAGATGTGACGCGGCCCATTCATCGTCTCGCCGCCCAGCGCCATCAACCGTGCACCCTGCCCCCCCGCCGTCACTGTGATCGCATCGCCTGGGCGAAACACCATCATCCGGCCCGCGTCAAAAACGTCACCGGCAATCTCGACCGAGCCTTGGGAGATATAGAGCCCACGATCCTCGTGGTCATCCGGCAGCGGCAGCTTGGCACCCGGCTGTAGGATAACATCCGCATAGAACGTCTCGGAATGCATCGTCACTGGGGCCTTTTCTCCCCAGGCAGTACCAAGAATTAGACGGACCTGCTTGCCCTCGCCTTCCAGCAGCGGCAAAGCCTCTTTGCCGTGATGTTCAAAACTGGGGGCGGTATCTTCGTGGCTTTCTGGCAGCGCAATCCAGGTCTGGATACCAAACAGGCTGCTCTGCCCCTTACGCGTTGCTTCGGAGGTGCGTTCCGAGTGGGTCACCCCCTGCCCGGCCACCATCCAGTTCACTTCGCCGGGATAAATCATTTGATGGGTGCCCAGACTGTCGCGGTGCTCAAACTCGCCCTCATACAGATAAGTCACGGTGCCAAGCCCGATATGCGGATGTGGGCGCACGTCGATGCCCTGCCCGGTCAAAAACTCAGCCGGTCCCGCCTGATCAAAGAAGATAAAAGGACCGACCATCTGACGCCGCGGCGCAGGTAAGGCGCGGCGGACCTCAAACCCGCCCAAATCGCGGGCGCGCGGGATGATCACGGTTTCAATAGCGTCCAGATCGCCAGCATCGGGGCACTGTGGTTCTAGGCTTGGATTCCAACTCATGTACTGGTCCTCCTAAGGGTATGAACCCACAGCTAGGCAGCAAAAGCAAATCAACCAACCGGCAGGACCGCACAGAAATTGTGCGCTACGTTAGCAAAAGCTTGACCGCGATGGCCCACATGGTCAGGCCGACCAGCACATCCAGTATCTGCCAGGCCCGTGGGCGGGCAAACAATGGGGCCAGCGCTGCGGCGCCATAACCCAGTGAAAAGAAGAAGGTAAAACTGGCAATTGCTGCACCCAGACCAAAGACCAGTGGCTGGGGATATTGCGCCGAGATGGCGCCCAGCAGAACCACCGTATCCAGATAGACATGCGGGTTAAGCCAGGTCAGCGCCAAGACTGTGGCAAGGACGGGCAGCAGCGCCGCGCCCACTCCTGTGTTGCTATCGGCATCCAAAGCTTCGGCCCCATGCCAGGCCGCCAGCAGGCTGCGCGCACCGTACCAGAGCAGGAAGGCCGCGCCGCCCCATCGCATGGCCTGTTCGAACCAGGGCCAGAGCAACGCCAGTGAACCAAACCCCATCACTCCGGCGGTGATCAGCAGAGCGTCCGAGGTGGCGCAGGTCAGGCAGATCCAGAACACATGCTGGCGGCGTAGCCCCTGGCGCAGCACAAAGGCGTTTTGCGAGCCAATAGCCATGATCAGGCTGAAACCAAGGGCAAATCCGGCGAATAGGCTGGGGGGCATGGGTCTTCCTTTTGTCTGTCTGGATTTGACTACACCGCCGCAAAGGCGTAATCCAATTAAAGATGGTAATCCAGATTAAGTTTTCCTAATGCAATTCAATCCACATCACCTGGCCGCCCTATCGCAGGTTCTGCGGCTCGGCAGCTTTGAAGCGGCGGCGGCTGAGCTCTCTGTCACACCATCAGCTATGTCGCAACGTATCAAAGCGCTGGAGGATCAAACTGGCACGGTACTGGTACAGCGTGGCCCGCCCTGCACTGGCACCGAGGCTGGGTTGAGAATTGCCAAACATGCCGAGGATATCGGCCTGCTGGAAGCGCAGCTGACCCGCGAGTTGGCACTGGATCGTGATCCTATGGCCGCGCGCCTAAAAGTGGCGGTCAATGCTGACAGTCTGGCCACCTGGTTTGTCGAGGCCATGGCCGCGTCCGATGGTGTGTTGTTTGATCTGGTGATCGACGATCAGGATCACAGTGCTGACTGGTTAAAACGGGGGGAGGTCTCGGCTGCGGTCACCGCGCATGGCAAGGTGGTCACCGGCTGTGACGCCCATGCACTGGGCGCGTTTCGCTATGTTGCCTGCGCCAGTCCCGTCTATATGCAACGCTGGTTTGCGGATGGGATCACGCCCAAAGCCACCAGCCGTGCGCCCTGTATGGTGTTCAATGCCAAAGACGCGCTGCAGCGCCGCTGGATGGAGGTGAATGTTGCTCCACAACTGTTCCCTCCGACGCATTTTCTGCCCTCCACACAGGCCTTTGTCGATGCGGCTGTGGCCGGTTTGGGTTGGGGCATGAACCCACTGGAATTTGTGCGCCCCCTGATGGACGAGGGTAAACTGGTGCCTCTGCTGCCGCAGACCGAGCTGATGGTGCCACTGACCTGGCAAGTTAGCCGGGTGATGGCCCCGGCACTCGCGCAGGTGACCCGTGCAGTGCTGAGCTCGGGGCGGCGTCATCTGTCACAAGAGTAAATCGAGGCTACCAAGCTTGATCCGCCGAGGGTTATCGTCAAAGCTGGCGCTATGACGGATCAAACCACCCTGCCCCTGTCCCATAGCTTTTGGTTGCATCTGGTGTTGCCGCGCGCCGCTGTATTGTTGGTGCTGATCGCCCTTGGCAGCCTGTTGGTGGCTCCGGTGCCGCTACTCTATGCTCTGCTGGCCGCGGACGGAGCCTTTTTCGTCTGGCAATTCCTACAGTTTCAGGCCTGCGCCGACGACCATCTGCGCGGCATGGGCAGCATGACTCCAATCTGGGGTGGCTATCTGGCGTTACTGTTTGCCGGGTTTGCATCTGCGTCATTGTGGTGGGGGGCGTTTTTGTTTGCCGCCCCACCAGAAACCACCGAATTGTTCACTGACCGGATGGATCGACTGCACGCGGCTGAATATGAGCTGCTCTTGTCCGAAGACAGGATGTCTCTGACTTTCAGCGGCACCGTTACCCACGGCCTGAGCAAGCGCGCCCGCGTTTTGCTGCAAGAAAATCCGCAAATGAGAACTGTCACGCTGAATAGCCCCGGCGGCCACATCTACGAGGCGCGCGGTTTTGCCTACCAGATCCGTGATCACGGTTTGGATACATACGTCATGAACGAATGCAGCTCGGCCTGCACATTGCTGTTTGTGGCGGGCGTTCAGCGCAGTCTGGCCCCTGATGCGCGACTGGGGTTTCACAGCTATGCGCTGGAATATGGCAGTGCACTCCCCAACGTCGATCTGCAGAAGGAACAAGAGAAAGACCGTTTGTTTTTTCGGGATCAGGGACTTAGCGAAGTCTTTTTGAAGCGGATGTTCGACGAGCCCAGCACCGACCTGTGGTATCCCGGCCGAACCGAGGCACGACAGGCCGGGCTGATACGTCCCTAGACGGATAATACACTGCAACAACTCACCTCAACACATTAAAATACAACGCTTATTTTAGAACTATCGAGGGGAATTCCGAAACCAAATATTCGTATTTCTCAGGCAAACACATGTCCGGTGAGACGTGGGGTCAGAACACTATGCTTGATGGAATACACGACGAGGAAACCGCTTTGCGACGGCGGTTGCTGTTTAGATTGTTGCGGGGGTTTAGCTTTGACAAACCCGTGTTTCAGAGCGAGGCGATTTCGGAAGCAGTTCCGAGGTCGTTGATTACGCCCGAGTATCAAAGGTTTGGCAGCCAGCCTGGCGCCGCAATCTAAAGTCCGTGACCGGAAACGGGCACTGACCTAAGGTATGGAACCGTGAACGCCAAGCCCGTCTGGCACTGGCGAATTGCTTTGCTCATTGCCAAACAAAAAAGGCCTGCCAAAACGGCAGGCCTTTTGCAATTTGCAGAGAAACAGTCTTACAGCTGCTCCATCACCTCGTCCGAGGCCTCAAAATTGGTGGTGACGCGCTGAATGTCATCGTCATCTTCCAGTGCATCCACCAGCTTCATCAGCTTTTGCATGGCAACCAGATCCATCTCGGTGGTGGTGGTGGGTTTCCATACCAGCTTGGTGCTTACAGAATCGCCCAACGCCGCTTCCAGTGCGCTGGATACGTCGTTCAGATCGCTATCTTCGCAATAGATGGTGTGACCCTCGTCCGAGCTTTCAACGTCCTCGGCACCGGCCTCGATGGCGGCCTCAAAAACGGCATCCGCATCACCCACGGCAGCGCCATAAGTCACTTCACCTTTACGGTCGAACATGAAGCCAACCGAACCAGTTTCGCCCAAATTGCCACCATTCTTGGAGAACGTGGAGCGCACGGTCGATGCTGTGCGGTTGCGGTTGTCGGTCATTGCCTCGACGATGACAGCGACGCCATTGGGGCCATAGCCCTCATAGCGGATTTCTTCGTAGTCGTCGCCTTCACCGGCGGCCGATTTCTTGATGGCGCGGTCAATCACATCCTTGGGCACGGATTGCGACTTGGCTTCTTTGACAGCCATACGCAAACGCGGGTTTTTCTCTGGATCCGGGTCGCCCATTTTTGCGGCGACGGTGATTTCCTTGGAGAGCTTGGAGAACAGTTTCGAGCGAACGGCGTCCTGGCGACCTTTGCGGTGCTGGATGTTTGCCCATTTTGAGTGGCCTGCCATGGTCCATCCCTATGTTAATTACACGTTTGGCGCACATATAGCCTTGTCTGGTGGGGGCTTTCAAGCACTGGCGGTCGATCCGTGCTTGTTCCACCCACCTCAGCGGCTAGAGTAGCCGCATGACATTGGATCAAATTATTCTGTTTTCGCTATTCACTGCCGTCTTTGCCATGCTGGTTTGGGGGCGGTATCGCTATGACCTTGTGGCGTTTTCTGCGCTGATGGTCGGCGTGGTGCTTGGCGTTGTTCCCACCAAAGATGCCTTTGCCGGCTTTGGCCACCCGGCAACGCTGGTGGTGGCGCTGGTGCTGATTGTCTCGGCCGGGTTGGTTCGATCTGGCGCTGTGTTTCTGATCACCCGTACGCTGGTAGACGCCTCACGGGGCTTAGGCAGTCATATCGCACTGATGGGCGGCATTGGCGCTGTCTTGTCGGCCTTCATGAACAACGTGGCGGCGCTGGCACTGCTGATGCCAGTGGATATCCAGACTGCCCGCAAGGCAGGTCGCGCGCCGGGATTGAGCCTGATGCCGCTGTCCTTTGCCACCATTCTGGGCGGCATGGTGACGCTGATTGGCACGCCTCCGAATATCATCATAGCCTCGATCCGCGCCGAAACCCTGGGCGAGCCGTTTCACATGTTTGACTTTGCCCCAGTGGGAGGCGTGGCCGCCATTACCGGGTTAGCCTTTGTGGCACTGGTTGGCTGGCGGTTGATCCCCACCCGCGATGACGCCGGATCATCGGAATCGCAACTGGCGCAATATATCGCCGAGCTGACGGTGCCCGAAGGCTCGCCGCATATCGGCAAGCGGTTGCGAGACTTAAACGATGAAGCCGAGAAAGCCGATGTCGCTATTTTGGGCCTGATCCGCGACGGCCGCCGCCGTTATGGTCTGGCTGCTGGGTCTGTGCTGCAATCGGGTGACGCGATACTGCTGGAAGCCACCCCCGAGGCGCTGGACGAGTTTCGCACAACGCTATCGCTGGATTTTTCCGATCAAGCGCGGCAAGAGAAGCTGACCGCCGAGGGTGACGGGCTGGAAGTGGTCGAAGTGGTGGTGCCGGAAACCGCCCGCATCGCCGGACGGTCCGCGCAATCCATGGGGTTGGCATGGCGCCAAAGCACCGTGTTGATGGGGCTGTCCCGTCAGGGCCGTCAGTTGACCAAGCATATCCGGCAGACCGAAATCGAAGCCGGAGACATCCTGCTGCTGCTCTGCCCGCGTGATCGGGCGGTTGATGTCACCGAATGGCTGGGCTGTTTGCCGCTGGCAACCCGCGGGCTGGCCGTCACTGCCAATGACAAGACTTGGCTGGCGATTGCGATGTTTGGCGCGGCGGTGCTGGCGGCCTCGGTTGGGTTATTGTACCTGCCGGTGGCGCTGGGGCTGGTGGTGGTGGGCTATGTGCTCACCAAGATACTGCCGGTGGCCGAGATCTATGATCATATTGAGTGGCCTGTGGTGGTGCTGCTGGGATCGATGATCCCGCTGGGCGCGGCGCTGGAGACCTCAGGCGGGACCACGCTGATAGCTGATGCGTTAATTGGGCTGACGCAAGGGCTGCCCGCCTGGGCCATCCTGACAGTGCTGATGGTGGTGACGATGACACTGTCAGATGTGCTGAACAACACAGCCACCACCATTGTGGCGGCACCGGTGGGCATTCAGATGGCCAATACGTTACAGGTCTCGGCTGATCCGTTTCTGATGGCAGTGGCGGTGGCGGCCTCGGCTGCGTTTCTCACCCCGATTGGACACAAGAATAACACGCTGATCCTGGGGCCCGGCGGCTATCAGTTTGGCGATTATTGGCGTATTGGCCTGCCGCTAGAAGTGCTGATCGTCGCCACCTCGATCCCGGCGATACTGGTGTTCTGGCCGATGTAAGACCAGCGCCCCTGCGCTGACCGCTCTCCTGTGGATAACCTCGCGGCAATCAAGCGTATTGCGCT
>MAAY01000039.1:17974-45468 GCA_002162795.1 Rhodobacterales bacterium 56_14_T64 | reverse complement strand
CGCTATCATTGGCGATCATCATGCTGTCTTTGGGCATTGGCCTGGAGCTGACCGATTTCCATCGTGTCGCCCGCCGCCCATTGGCCTTTACCATCGGTGCGATCAGTCAGGTTGTTATCCTGCCTTTGATCGCATTTGCAGTCCTGGCCCTGTTTGATCTACCGGCAGAATTTGCGGTCGGGGTGATGTTGCTGTCGTTCTGTCCTGGGGGTGTGACCAGCAATATTCTGGCCAAACTCTCTGGCGGCGATGTTGCCCTTTCGGTCTCATTGACCGCGGTGATCAGCCTGCTCAGCATTCTGACAGTGCCATTCTTTGCAGCCTGGTCGGTCACCTATTTCATGGGGTCCACGGCCCCTGAGGTCAGCATCACAGGGCTGGCCATTGCGTTGTTCCTGATCGGCACCTTGCCGGTTCTCGTCGGCATTACCATCCGCCACTATGCGCGCAGCTTTGCCCTGCGCATTGAACAGGGATTGTCGCGGGTCTCGGTTGGACTGCTGGTCCTGATCGTCACCATTGTCCTGACCGCGAACTGGTCAACGTTCGTCGAAAATGTCGCCATCATGGGCCTGACTTTGATCACGTTGAACCTGCTGCTGCTGCTTGTCGGATACGCTTTGGGTCGTGCTGCGCGCCTTAGCGGACCTGAGGTTCGGACAATATCTATCGAAACCGGCATTCAAAACTCAACGCTTGGCATCACGCTGGCCGGGCTTATCACCGGAGTCACAGAGGGCTTTAGCGCAATGGCTCTGCCCTCGGCGGTCTATGCGATCACTATGTATCTGGTCGTCCTGCCCTTTGTGCTTTGGTTCCGCCGTCAAGAATAAGGAAGCCCCTATCATGGTTGAAACCGCAGATGTGATTGTTGTTGGGGGCGGGCTGGCCGGACTGGCCGCAGCCGCCGAATTGGCCGACCGCGGCAAGAAAGTCATCCTGCTGGATCAGGAACCTGCCCATTTTCTGGGCGGTCAGGCCCATTGGAGCCTAGGCGGGCTGTTCATGGTAAACACGCCAGAACAACGTCGCATGGGCATTCGTGACAGTCTGGATTTGGCCCGGCGTGACTGGATGGGCAGTGCTCAGTTTGATCGCGATGACGACCACTGGCCGCGCAAATGGGCCGAGGCCTATCTGGAGTTTTCCGCAGGTGAAATGCAGCCTTGGTTGCATGACATGGGCCTGCGCTGGTTTCCTGTGGTGGGCTGGGCTGAACGGGGTGGCGGGACTGCTGAGGGCCACGGCAACTCGGTGCCTCGGTTTCATGTTACCTGGGGCACGGGACCCGGTGTGGTCATGCCGTTTGCCAATCGGGTCCGCGCGCATATTGATGCAGGGTTGATTGAGCTGCGCAGCCGCCATCAGGTCAGCCGCATTCTCACTCAGAACGGGGCGGCAACTGGGGTTGCTGGGGAAATCCTGGCGCAGGATGATGCGGTTCAAGGGGCCAAGACCAACCGGCAAGAGATTGGCGCATTTGAGGTCCATGCGCCGTCGGTGATTGTCGCCTCGGGCGGGATTGGCGGCAATCTGGAACTGGTGCGCAGGAACTGGCCGCGTGAGCGTCTGGGCGAGCCGCCCAAAGATATGGTCTCAGGCGTGCCGTTTCATGTGGATGGTCGGATGATCCCAATTGCCGAATCCGCGGGTGGCCATGTCATCAACGGCGACCGCATGTGGCATTACTGCGAGGGGCTGCGGAACTGGGACCCGATCTGGCCCAACCACGGTATCCGCATCCTGCCCGGCCCCTCGTCGATGTGGTTTGATGCCAACGGCGACCGCCTGCCCGCCCCCTGTCTGCCCGGGTTTGATACACTGGGGACGCTGAAGGAAATCCTGAAAACCGGGCATGGCTACAGCTGGTTTGTGCTGTCGCAGAAGATCATTGAAAAGGAATTTGCACTGTCCGGGTCGGAACAGAACCCGGATCTGACCTCGGGCAAGTGGCTGGAGGTAATCAAGGCGCGGTTGTTGTCGCGCGGACAGGCCCCGGGACCAGTTGAGGCGTTCAAGAAACACGGTGCCGACTTTGTGGTGGCCGAGGGCCTGACTGAACTGGTTGCGGGCATGAACAAAATTGCCGAGGTGCCGCTGATTGAGTCGCATCTGCGCCGACAGATCGAGGCGCGGGATAGTCAGGTGGACAATCCCTTTGCCAAGGATGCGCAGATCATCGCTATCAACGCCGCCCGCAACTATCGCGGCGACCGCTTGATCCGCACTGCCAAGCCGCATCGGATTCTGGACCCAAAGAATGGGCCATTGATCGCGGTTCGGCTGAACGTCCTGACTCGCAAAACCTTAGGTGGCCTACAGACCAATCTGGACAGCCAGATGATTGGGCAGGATGGTGCGGTGGTGCCGGGCTTGTTCGCCGTCGGCGAGGCTGCCGGGTTTGGCGGCGGCGGTTATCACGGCTACAACGCGCTGGAAGGCTCGTTTCTAGGCGGGTGCATTTTCTCAGGGCGCAATGCGGGGCGGTCTGGCAAGATCGCTTAGAAGTATCCACTAATTCTGTAACGTTGACAGCTATCGGGGTGAGCAGGTTGGGAGTATTAACGTTGCAAGCACCCAGAACTAGTCAACATGGGCAACGGCAGAGACAGTTTGCCACTTAGGTAGAACGTCAATAACTACTACAAAGTAGGACAAAATTTCAAAAAAGATCCTGTCGATCTTCGCTTTAACAATAAGAGTGCTGCATGCCTAGTTTCTCCCAAATATTGAAATTCATGAAACAGAGCCACGAAGCAAAGTCTTGGTATTTCATACTGGCCTTCATTTTTTTGGGAGAGATCATAATGGTTCTCTATGAGCTGTACCAACCAGAGTACTATCAGAAAAGTTTATCCAGTAGATATACTCCCATTCTGATTTGGATAGCTCCTCCAGTCATGATTTTCTCGTTTCTGAGAACTGTTAGAACTTACTTCGATGATCCAAAAGGTGAATAAATTACAACACCATTTCGTAGGGTGGTAAGAATGAAAATTGTACAATACTCAGGGTAGCACCTGACCTTGGGGACGCGCAAAGCACCGAAGGTCAGGCGCAATTCGACTTGCCAGCCGGGCGGGTTAATTTTTCTTAGATCTACGTCTTTTTGAAACGCCCTAGTTATCTAGCGTCAGTCCCATCAACACCGTGCCATCCTCGGCGATCATTTGCAGTAGCGGCCCCTGACGATCAATCGTTTTGACCTTTGGAAGGGCCGCTAGGAAATCATTCTCTTGCGTATCCAGCTCTGGTGCACAGGCCATCATCGTGCCCGCCATCTGGTCGGGAAAGCTGATCTCGTTGCCGGATAGCTCTGCCTGCCCCATAAACCGGTTACAGCCGCCCGAGGCCGAAAACTGCCCTGCTGTCGCAAAGACAAACCCCGGGTCGCGGCCTTTGTCCACCGCAGCGCCGTTCAGCTCGATTAGGGTCCAGTTGGTGTTGTCCAATTGCAGATCCGCCTGCTCTGTTGCCGTGGATGTAACCGGTATGACGATCATATCCGCCGTATCGCTAGCGCCGCGTGTCAGCACCGGATAGGCCGTGTCGGTGATAAACAGCAACTTGTCCCCTTGGGTGATCCGCGCCGAAACCGCATAGCTGTTGTTGGCAAGGATCTCGCTGTTCAGGAAACTGAGTTCATAGTCTGTCGGCACTCCGGTCAAATCGTATTCCTGTGAGGCTACCAGTTTCGAGGCAACATCCATCAGTGACACATCGCGCAGTTCCACCAGCAGTTTGGCGTCAGGCGGCACCGCAATGCGCTGAAGGTACGTCACGCTGCCGTCGACTGTTCCTGCCCGTACCATAGAAACACCTGCTATTGCGGTGGAGGCCGCAAGTACCATGGTCATAAATCCACGTTTGAAATCCATTTTTACTGCCCTTGGAAAAACTCGATCCCTTGTCATCTAGGGATCGAGCCACCGATTGCATCACAGTGCCCTGAAGATCGGCAACAATACGCCGCGTCACAGGCGGATTACCGGCGAATTACAGGGGCCAGAACACCGGGATCAGGGCCGAGGCAAGCAAACCGATCGACAGATTCAACGGAATACCAACCCGCATGAAGTCAGTGAAGCGATAGCCGCCGGGGCCATAGACCATCATGTTAGTTTGATAACTGATCGGGGTGGCAAAGGTAGCACTGGCGGCCACCATCACTGCGATCACCAGCGGCCTCGGCTCGACCCCCATCGACAAGGCCAGGCCAATCGCCACCGGGGTCAGCACCACCGCCACCGCGTGGTTGATCATCTCGGACAGCACCGAGGTCAGCAGGTAGATTGCCCAGACAATAAAGAACGGTGGCAGGTCGCCAATCAAGGGGGCCAAGGCATGCACGATCAGATCGATGGCGCCCGAGGTTTCAAGCGCCGTTGCCACGGCCAGCATGGCAAAGATCAGCGCCAGCAGACGGCCGTCGATGAAAGAAAAGGCCTCGTCGCTGTCGATACAGCGGGTCAGGAACACGGCGGCCATGGCCAGCACGGCCAGCAACAGGATCGGCGCGACGCCCAGCGCTGCCAAAATCACAATGCCTGCAATCGCAGCCAAGGCAATGGGGGCGTGACTGCGGCGATAAGCACGCTCAGTCGGTTTGGTCACGTCAACCATATCCATATCAGCTGCCAGCCGCTGGATGTCATCCGAACCACCTTCGAGCAGCAGCGTATCGCCGACCCGCACCACCAGATCATCCAACTGCTGACCGATATTCTGATTGCGACGGTGCACCGCCAAGACATAGACACCGTAGCGACGTCGCAGGCGCATGGCACCCAGTGAGCGACCAATCATCCGGCAGCCAGGCGTAATCAGCACCTCAACAGTCGAGGTTTCCACCGCCGAGACCTGATCGACCCGGCGCAGTTCCTTATTGCGCTGCAGGCCAAGAAGTTCCGTCATCTGGGTGCGCAACACAACCCGGTCGCCGACCCGCAATTCGACGCTTTTTAGATCGCGCCGCAGTGAGACATCGCCTCGGATCACATCAACCAGACGCACACCGGCACGTTTGAACAATTGTACGCCCGTAACCTCGCGGCCAATCAGGTTGCTGTCTGGGGGGATCACTGCCTCGGTGAAGAACTTCATTGTGTGTTTGCCCGACAGCATAGTCGCCATGCTGGACCGATCTGGCAGCAGGCGGGGTGCCACAAAACGCAGGTAGATCGCGCCCCAAGCCACCAGGAAGATCGCCAGCGGGGTGATCTCAAAAATAGTAAAGGGCTCCATACCATTGGCCCGCGCAACACCATCCACCAGCAGGTTGGTCGAGGTGCCGATCAGGGTCAGCGTGCCGCCCAGAATGGCGGCATAGCTAAGTGGGATCAGCATTTTACTGGCCGAGATATTCAGCTTTCGTGACAGCTGGACAAACACCGGGATCATTACCACCACAACAGGTGTATTGTTAACAAAGGCCGAGGCTACAACTACAAAGGCCATCAGTGAGCCTATGGCGACGGCAGGGCGTGTGTCAGCCTGCGCTTCGGCATATTGGGTGAACCATTGCAGCGCCCCGGTGCGCACCAGAGCGCCCATGACGATGAACATTGCCACGATAGTCCAGGGGGCTGGGTTGGATAGAACATGCAGGGCATCTTCATAGGGCAACACGCCCAAGGCCAGCATTGTGGCGGCGCCACCAATTGCCACCACCTCGGCTGGATAGGCTTCACGCATGAACAGGATGAACATCACTGCCACAACAACCAGAGTTACAACCGCACCGCCGGTTTCAGAAAAAGCCAGTAAATTCATCACACCGTCCGTCACCTGTATTGCACTATACCCTGACCCGCTTTGGCGACAGGTGCAAGCGTGGCTGCCAAGAATGGCAGTTGGATCACGGGGTTGACGGCTGCAGCAACCCACCACTGCGGATCATGTGGATCTCTTTGGCAGCGCCGGTGCGGTCATCCGTGTTGATAAACACACCCGACAGGGTCGCCTCGCCTGTTGCCGGGGTAAAGCGGCTTTTGGGCATGCCGGTGATAAAGCGGCGCATCGGTTCGGTTTTCTCCATGCCGATCACCGAGTTATAGTCGCCGCACATGCCGGCATCCGTTAGATAACCGGTGCCACCTTCCAGAATTTGTGCGTCACCCGTTGGCACATGAGTATGGGTGCCCACCACCAGCGAGGCCTTGCCATTGCAGAAATGCCCCATCGCCATCTTCTCGGATGTTGCCTCGCAGTGCATGTCCACAATGATCGCCTGCGCCAGCCCCCCGCGCGGATGCGCCTTCAGCACATTTTCCACAGCCGAGAATGGATCATCAAAGGCGCGTTTCATGAACACCTGCCCCAACGCCTGCAACACCAGAACCTTGCGCCCACCCGGCGCGTTGAACAGCCGATACCCCTTGCCCGGAGCACCCTTGGCATAGTTCAGTGGCCGGATGATACGTGGCTCTTTTTCAATGAACTGCAGCATGTCCTTTTGGTCAAAAGCATGATCGCCTAGGGTCAGACAATCAACTCCGGCATCAAGCAGGGCTTTGGCGTGATCGCCGCTCAGCCCCATGCCATTGCTGGCGTTCTCGCCGTTGACCACAACAAAATCCAACCGCCATTCGTCGCGCAGACGTGGCAGGTTTTCGGTGACAGCTTTGCGCCCGGCGCGGCCCATCACATCGCCTAGAAATAAAATTCGCATCCGCTCTCCTAGGCTGCACAGCCAGACAGGGCAAGCCCTCAGCGGGCATAGCCATTTTTTTCGAAAAAAATGTTCCAGATTTTTCGAAAAATCTGGTCAGCGTTGGAACTGTAGCACCCGGCTTTCGGTGATCAGCATGTCCAGCGGTTGGTCGGTCGGCTCCAATGGCAGATCCTGCGCCTCCTGCGCGTCAAAGGCAAAGCCAATGGCCAGGGTTGGCCGTTTGGCGCGCAGGCCCTCAAGAGTGCGGTCATAAAATCCGCCGCCATAGCCCAGACGACCGCCTTGGGCATCAAAAGCCACCAACGGCACGATTAGGATTTCGGGGTCGAAGAAATCGTCCACCTCGGGCACTTTTGCGCCAAATGGGCCATCGCGCAGCGGGGCTTCTGGTTGCCAGCGGCTGAATTTCAACGGCTGACCAGCCGACATGATCACCGGCACCCCAACTGGGCCATGGGCTGCTGCCTCGGCCATTGCAGCCACAGGGTCAATCTCGGTGCGGATCGGCATATAACCTGACAGCGGTACACCGCGATAACCAGCCAAAACTTCGGACAGATGCCCAGCGACACCCGGTTTATGCATCCCGTGGGCCTCTTTACGACGGGCAAAACCCGCTTTGCGGGCCTGTGCTTTAATTGCGGTCAAATCCGTCATAGCAATACCTTTGAAGCCAGTCCCAGGAATATGAAAAAACCCATCACATCGGTGGTGGTGGTGACAAAAGTGCCCGAGGCCAGCGCCGGGTCAATTCCCAGCTTATCCAGTGTCACCGGCACCACGGTGCCGGCAAATCCGGCAATTATCATATTGAACACCAGAGCCGTACCAATCACCGCGCCCAACATGGGCGAGTCGAACCACAGCATACCAACCACGCCGAGAACAGCCGCAAAGGTCAGCCCGTTCAACAGGCCCACCATCAATTCACGACGGATCACCCGCCAGACGTTGGAACCGGTCAGATCCTTGGTCGCCAGTGCACGCACTGCCACGGTCAGCGACTGCGTGCCGGCATTGCCGCCCATCGAGGCCACAATGGGCATCAAGATGGCCAGCGACACCAGCTCAGAAATTGTGGCCTCGAACCGCGAAATCACCAAGGAAGCAAAAATGGCGGTGAACAAGTTCACTCCCAGCCAGGGAAGGCGCTTTTTTGAGGTCTCGGCGACGCTGTCTGACAACGCGCTTTCGCCCACTCCGGCGAGGCGCAAAATGTCTTCTTCGTGCTCTTCATCCAGCACCACCATGGCATCATCAATGGTAATGGCGCCGACCAATCGGCCTTCACCGTCCACCACCGGGGCCGAGATCAAGTGGTACTGGTTGAAGGCATAAGCGACGTCTTCTTCATCCTGATCAACCGGGATCACTTGAAAAATCTCTTCCTTCAGGGTGATCAGCTTTACCTCACGGTGGGCACCCATCAATTTCCCAAGGGTGACGTTGCCGGTTGGCTTCAGCCGTGGATCAACCAAGACCACATGGTAAAACTGCTCGGGCAGGTCTTTTGCGTCGCGGATGAAATCGATCACCTGGCCAACGGTCCAATGCTCGGGCGCCATCACCACTTCGCGCTGCATCAAACGCCCGGCTGAGTTCTCCGGGTAGGCCAGCGCCTGTTCGACCGCAACCCGGTCGGCATCTTCCAGAACCTCAAGAATCGCCTCTTGCTGGGGCTCCTCCAGATCCTCGACCAGATCAACCACATCGTCGGTTTCAAGATCGCGTACCGCTTCGGCCAGAACTTGCGGATTGAGAATCGGGAGCACTTCTTCGCGAACTGATTCCTCTAGTTCCGACAGGATTTCGCCGTCAAATTCATGTCCATACAGATGAATCAGCTGGGCCCGATCAAAAGCGTTGATCTGTTCCAGAAGGTCGGCAATATCGGCAGCGTGCAGGGGCTGCATCAACCTGGTCAGCTGGTCCTTGTCGTGCACATCAACCGAATAGAGGATGGCTGCCACCGCTTTGCGGTCCAGCTTATATGCACCGTCGCGGTGCAGATCGCCGCTATTGTGATCGTTGCCTGCGCTCATGGGCTGACCTCCGCCTGATTGAGTGCAGACTAAAAGAAGCTGCTACCGGAAAACAATGACAATGGCTTAATTTACCGCGACTGCTGCGGCGGCTATCCTGTGAGACACCGTTTGGCAAGGAAAGGGCGCGCGTCATGAGCACAGAGTTTATCCTGAAGGGGCTGGTTTTGTCTTTCTCCCGCTCACCTTTTGATGAGGGGGCGCCTTGGGATGCCGCGCAAGTCACTGAAGCTGTTGCCATTCGCGACGGGAAAGTTGCTGGTACTGGATCGCTTGGCGATATGCAGGCGTTGCTGCCATCGGCGCAACTGGTGGATCACGGCGACAAGCTGATCATGGCGGGATTCGTCGATGCCCATGTGCATTATCCCCAAACTGCCATTATCGCCAGTTGGGGCAAGCGGCTGATCGACTGGCTGAATACCTATACGTTCCCTGAAGAGATGCGGTTTGGCGACCGTGACTATGCCGATGAGGTGGCCAACCGCTATCTGGATCTGACTGCTGCCAATGGCACCACCACGGTTTGTTCCTTTTGCACCATCCACCCCGAAAGCGTTGATGCCATCTTCTCGGCCGCTCAGACGCGTGGGCAGCGCATTGTGGCGGGTAAGACCTGTATGGACCGCAACGCGCCCGACGGTCTGCGCGACACGGCCCAGTCTGCTTATGACGACAGCGACGCATTGATTGCCCGCTGGCATGGAGTGGACCGGCTCGAGTATGCGATCACCCCTCGATTTTCCCCTACCTCGACGCCAGAACAGCTCGACGCCATGGGATCGCTTTGGGCCAAGCACCCGGACTGTTTGATGCAGACGCACTTGAGTGAACAGGTGGATGAGATCGAATGGGTCAAATCGCTGTTTCCGCAAGCGCGCGATTATCTGGATACCTATGAGGAGTTTGGCCTGCTGGGCGCGCGTGGTTTGTTCGGTCATGCGATCCATCTGGAAGAACGCGAACGCCACCGGTTGCGCGACTTTGGTGCGGCGCTGGTGCATTGCCCGACCTCGAATACCTTTATCGGCTCGGGGTTGTTCGACATGAATGGTCTGATGGCTGAGGGTCAGCGCATTGGTCTGGCCACCGATACGGGCGGCGGCTCAAGCTTTTCCATGCTGCGCACCATGGCGGCGGCCTATGAAGTTGGCCAACTGCGCGGCACCCCGCTGCATGCGGCGCAACTGTTGTGGCTGGCTACCCAAGGGTCCGCCGCTGCGCTGCGGCTGGAGGATAAGATCGGCAATGTCGCCACGGGCATGGAGGCGGATCTGGTGGTGCTGGATCTGGCTTCGACTCCGGCGATTGCGCAACGCGGCCATGACGCAACGGATCTGTGGGACGCAGTGTTTGCCACGATTATGATGGGCGACGACCGCGCGGTGGCCGAGGTTTGGATTGGCGGCAAGGCGGTTTAACTGCCGCCCGCTGACGCGGGCGGGCCTCCGGCGGAGGTATTTTTAACAAGAAGAAGGTGGCGGTTGGAGGTCAGCAGCCGGGCCGCGCCAGCACCATGACCCAAGTATTGCCGGTGCCGCGCGCCAGTGCAAATTCGGTGACTTTTCTGTTCAGCATGTTCTTGCGGTGACCGCGCGATTTGGTCCACGAGCTCATGACAGCTGCAAGACTAGTCTGACCCGAGGCGATATTCTCGGCGGCGGTGCACCAACCGTATCCGCTGCGGGTCAGGCGTTTTCCAATGCTGGAGCCATCGCTGCCGGTGTGGGAAAAGAACCCGTTGCGGACCATGTCGTCGGCATGGGCGCGGGCCGTTTTCTCTAGCTGGGTGGAATATTGCAGGGCTGCAAGGTTCTTGTCCGCACGCAAGGCATTGATACTATTGGACGCCGCAGTGCGGTCCACATTTCCAGCTGAGGCAGGCATGGCCGCCAGCATCATAGTGATCAGGAAAATACTCAGCCGTTTCATATCCTCAGCTCTCCATCAATTGCCGCGTCAGCGCACTGTGTCGTTGCAGCAGCTGGGGCAGGTCCAGAGTAGTAATCTCACCGCTGCGCACAACCTGACGACCCTCAACAAACAGATGTTTCACCTGCGTGGGGCCTGCCAGCAACAGCGCGGCGGGATCCCAGCTGCCGCTGGAGGACACACCGGTGGTATCCCACATGGCGATGTCAGCGCGCTTGCCTGGGGACAATCGGCCACAGTCGGGGCGGTTCAGAACGTCAGCGCCGCCGCGGGTGGCAATCTCCAGCGCCTCGTAAGCGCTCATTGCGTCGGCGCCGTTTTGCACCCGTTGCAGTAGCATCGACTGGCGCGCCTCGCCGATCAGGTTGGCCCCGTCATTGCTGGCCGAGCCGTCGACACCTAGACCAACCGGGACACCGGCATCGCGCATCTGGCGCACCGGGGCGATGCCGCTGCCGAGGCGGCAGTTGGAGCAGGGGCAATGAGAGACACCCGTGCGTGTGCGGGCAAAGAGGTCGATTTCAACGACGTCCAGTTTCACACAATGGGCGTGCCAGACGTCATCGCCGGTCCAGCCTAAATCCTCGGCGTATTGGCCGGGGCGGCAGCCGAACTGGTCCATCGAATAGGCCACATCCTCGTCGTTTTCGGCCAAGTGGGTGTGTAGCATCACCCCCTTGTCACGGGCCAGCAGTGCGGTGTCGCGCATCAGCTCGCGGCTGACCGAGAAGGGGGAGCAAGGCGCCAGGCCCACCCGGCACATCGAGCCTTCGGAAGGGTCGTGAAACCCATCGACCACCCGGATCATGTCGTTGAGGATTGCAGCCTCTTGTTCGACCAAAGAATCTGGCGGCAACCCTCCAGCGCTTTCGCCAATGCTCATGGCACCGCGGGTGGGGTGAAAGCGCAGACCAACCTGCGCCGCGGCGTGAATGGTGTCTTCGAGCCGGGAGCCGTTGGGATAGAGATACAGGTGGTCTGAGCTGAGGGTGCAGCCGGACAGCGCCAGTTCGACCAGCCCCAGTTGCGCCGAGACGAACATTTCCTCGGGGCCAAAGCGACCCCAGATCGGGTAGAGCCGTTGCAGCCAGCCAAACAGTAGCGCATCCTGAGCCCCCGGCACGGCGCGGGTGAGGTTTTGGTACAGGTGGTGATGGGTATTCACCAGGCCCGGTGTGACGACGCAACCGCGCCCCGAGATCACCTCGCCGGTGGTTTTCAGCCCCTGCCCCAGTGCTGCGACAACGCCATCGCGGATCAGCAGGTCGGCGCAATGGTGCACTTGAGCGCCATCATCCATGGTCACAATGGTATCGGCGTTTTGGATTAGAATTTCAGGCATTGGCCCCTCACACTTCGCTATAGGCTCGCTTCGGTACGAAGTGTGAAATGTGCCGACAGAAGGAGCAAAGGACTCGGCCTACCAAAGGTAGCCGAGAGCCTGGCCCGCCTCAAGCCTTTTTCAAAAGCGCCAAAGTTGCCGCGTGGATCTGCGCATTGCCAGCCGCCAGTACCCGGCCGCCATCATGCGCTGGTTCGCCTTGCCAGTTAGTAACAATACCGCCAGCCGCCTGGATCACCGCGATGGGACCTTGAACGTCATAAGCATTCAAGCCGGCCTCGATCACCAGATCGACCTGCCCTGCCGCCAGCAGCGCATAGGCGTAGCAATCCATGCCATAGCGGGTCAGTTTGACCTGCGCCGAGACACTCTCGAACCCGGCGCGCTCTTGCGGGCTGCCAACTTCGGGAAAGGTGGTGAACAGGATCGCCTGGGCCAGATCTGTTGTGGCGCGGGTTTGCAGCAGCTGTCGCCCCATTGGGCCGGTCATCTCTGCCACATCAGCGGCCCCAACAAAACGTTCGCCGGTATAAGGCTGATCGATGATACCCAGAAACGGGCCATTGCGGTCGGACAGCGCAATCAGCACGCCCCAGGTTGGGGTGCCGCTGATAAAGCCACGGGTGCCATCAATCGGGTCCAGAACCCAAGTGCGCCCGGATTGCCCCGGCGTCTGGCCAAACTCTTCGCCCCAGATGGCGTCCAGTGGCCGGTACTCAGCCAAGATCACCCGCATTGCGGTTTCGGCATCGCGGTCGGCAATGGTGACGGGGTCAAAGCCATCTTTCAGCTTGTTCTCGGCACTTAGTCCGGGACGGCGGAAATGAGGCAGGATTGCAATGCGAGCGGCGTCCGCCAACATATGGGCAATCTGAAGATCGGTAAACGCGGTTGAGGTCATCCCCATCGGGTGCCACTCAACCGCGTCTTTTGCAAGCCTAAAGGCCAGTCGCTGTTAGGCGACGTCGCTCAGCACGCGGGCCAGTTCAAACAGGCGGCGGCGCTGGTTTTCAGGAATAGCATAATATGACCGCACAAGGTCGAGTGCTTCCTTGTCGCCCATCAGATCAGCCGGCACCGATGATTTTTCGGAGCTGGTCTTATCTGCGCCTTCCAGGCCTTCAAAAAAGAAGCTTACTGGAACAGTCAGCGAGTCAGCAATATCCCAAAGGCGAGACGCGCTGACGCGATTGGCCCCGGTCTCATATTTCTGGATTTGCTGAAACTTGATGCCAACCTGTTCGGCCAGCTGCTGTTGGGTCATACCAGTCAACCACCGGCGGTGCCGGATCCGCTTCCCCACATGCACGTCTACGGGATGAGCCATGCCTCTCTCCTCATACAGTTTATCGGTTACAAGTCCGGGCCATCAAATATGAACTGCACCAAAGCGCGATTTTTTGCCGCGACCTACACAGTTCATCCCCATCTAACACTCCGAACTTCACCACTGGCTTAATTGTACGCTCTTCTTGGTTGAATTCAACCCCAGCACCACCCGGTTTCCGGTGGCTTTATTCCAAATACCTGATTTTACCGAGATTTTTATTCACGTTTCTGGGGTAAACCGACCCTGTCACTCCTCCCCTAAAATAGCGAGGCAAAAAATTGATGATTCTGATTTGACAGTTTCCATCAATTTCCCCTTAGTGACGGAAATACAGGAATTTTTAGTATGCACACCTATAATATGCCCGCCTCTGGTTCCGCAGCCCGCTTGGTAGAAATCGAGTGCCCGGAACCAGAAGTAACCCAGATTCAAATTAAAATATTCGCCTGTGGGTTGAATTTCGCAGATCTACTAATGCAAAATTCGACATATCAGGATACCCCGGCGACGCCCTTCACCCTGGGAATGGAAATTGCGGGCGTGGTAACGGCCTTGGGGCCAAAAGTTGCAGGTTTTGCGGTGGGTGACCGGGTGGCGGTTTTCTGCGGCCACGGAGGATTGGCTGAATTCGGTGCCTTTGACGCCAACCGCGCCGTAAAAATCCCTGACCAGATGAGCTTTGAACACGCTGCAGCCTTCCAGATCGCCTATGGTACCAGTCATGTCGCATTGCAGCACTGTGCCCGACTGCAACCCGGAGAGACGCTACTGGTCACCGGTGCAGCAGGCGGTGCCGGGCTGACGGCGGTTGAGATCGGCAAGCAGATGGGGGCGCGGGTGATTGCCCAGGCTCGCGGGGCCAAGAAGCTGGAGATCGCGCGCGCTGCAGGTGCCGATCATCTGATCGACGCCAATGAGGACCTGCGCGACGCAGTAAAATCGCTGGGGGGTGCGGATGTGGTGTATGACGTGGTTGGTGGTGATCTGTGGAAAGCAGCGTTCAGGGCCACCAATCCAGGGGGGCGCCTGTTGCCGATTGGCTTTGCCAGTGGCGAGGTGCCGCAGATCCCGGCCAATCACCTGCTGGTCAAGAACCTGACGGTGATTGGCTTCTATATCGGTGGCTACATGAAGTCCCACCCCGAGATGGTCCGCAGCTCGCTGAAAACGTTGCTGGAGTGGTATGTTGACGGGCGCTTATCCCCGCACATCAGCCACACTCTGCCGCTAGAGCGGGTTGCCGAGGGCATGGAGTTGCTGCGCAGTCGAAAATCAACTGGCAAGGTTGTGATCACCATGCCGGCGTCGACTGCCTAGCCGCCGGCCAAATTGCCCGGCCGATAGGTCGGGCGAGCAAATTGTTACGGTGCCTAGGCCGCATGCCACTGCGCCGCAGTCAGCGGCGTCGAAATGCTGGTGAACGCCTGACGCAGGAACACCGACATCTCAGCCACAATATGCGAACCGGTGGAATCGGCGCCGTAAAGGTTGATCTTTTGCACTGGCAGGTCTGGCAGGCTGCCGCTATGGTCGATCTGCACCAGATGCGGTGGCTCGGTGCCTTCGATCATCGTTTGCACCGCCAAGTCTGCCGCAACTGTGGCTTCTACAGTGCGATCGCTTTCTGTTTCCACAACCATGTCCCAAGCGATGTCTTGCGTCTCTAACTTGGCCACCACCCTGGGACGGAAGGCACAATGGCGGCAATAGGCCAGCGGCAAGGGGCGTTGGCGCCAAGCTGTTCCGTTCGGCGCACCAATCCAAACCAGTGGACGTTCGGCCAGAACTTCACTGCCTTCTGCCCCGGCACTTTCAGTGGTGACAATCAGATCAATCTCGCCTTTTGAAAACTGCTCTTTCAGCAACCGGGTATAGCTAGAGACCAACTGCACCCGAACCCGGGGATAGGCGGCATTGAAGCGGCGTAGTACCAAAGGGATCGCCGGATAGACAATGTCATGCGGCACGCCCAGTACAATTTCGCCCTCGTAGACCTGATCGGTCAACCGTCCAATGACTTCGTCGTTCAGTGTCACCATACGGCGGGCATAGGCCAGCAACTGCTCGCCAGATGCCGTCAGCGCAATGGTGCGGCCCGAACGATCCAGCAGCTGCAGCCCTAACAGCTCTTCCAGTCGTTTCAGCTGCATCGATACTGCGGATTGGGTCAAATGCAGAAAACCCGCGGCGCGTGTCACACCACCGTTATCTGCCACAGCCACAAATGATCGCAGGGTGGTGATATCTAGATTTCTCATCATCACAATCCTTGATGGGTCAGTTCAAAAACATTCGTTTTCAATATCAATCATACTTTGCCATACACATCAACAGAATTGATCGACAAGCCTACAAGCATCAAGTATTCCGGAAAGGACAAGCACCATGACCTACATCACAAGCCCCTGCGCCACCGCTCCGAGTCGCCCAACTTTGTTCTCTGGCCTGACAGCCCGCCTGGCAGTCTGGAAGCAGCGTCGTGCGTTGCTAGCCCTAGACATCGAAGCGCTTGAAGATATCGGTGTCACCCGAAGTGAAGCTGACAGCGAAGGCAAGCGCAGTTTCTGGGATGCTCCCGAGACTTGGCGCTACTAGACCACGCCCAGCGACCAAAAACTGAGTAAAAAGGACGAGATGGCATCAGGCCACTCGTCCTTTTGCAATTTTACGCCTTATCCTTGACGAAATACTTGAATAATCTCCCGGTTCACCCGATATTTAGCGGGAGCGCAGCCACAAGTGGCGATGCAAGAGATTTTAACGGAGACCATGACACATGGCACAATTTGACACCATTCGATCTGCTGCGGGTACCCGCAGCGCCGAGATTGATGCGGGCCTGCGCGCCCATATGAACAAAGTCTACGGCACCATGTCGGTGGGCATGCTGATCACGTTTGCAGCGGCCTGGGCCATTGCTGGCTTGGCAGTGACCACAGATCCGTCCGCCGCAGTGGTGCAGATGGGGAACAAATACCTGACTTCCTTTGGTAACGCGATCTATGGCTCGGGCCTGAGATACGTCATCATGTTTGCACCATTGGCCTTTGTCTTTGGCCTGTCCGCGATGATCAACAAGATGTCAGCAGCCACCGCGCAGCTGGTATTTTATGCCTTTGCCGCCACCATGGGCCTGTCGATCAGTTCGATCTTTCTGGTGTATACCGGTCAATCAATCATTCAGGTGTTCCTGATCACCTCGATCGCCTTTGCTGGTTTGTCGCTGTATGGCTATACCACCAAGAAGGACCTGTCCGCGATGGGCACTTTCCTGATCATGGGTGTGATTGGTCTGTTTGTGGCGATGATCGTCAACATGTTCCTGCAATCCACGGCGATGATGTTTGCCATCTCGGCGATTGGCGTGCTGATCTTTGCTGGCCTGACCGCCTATGACACCCAGAAGATCAAGACCACCTATCTGCAGATGGCCCATTCGGGTGATAGCGAATGGTTGGGCAAGGCCGCCATCATGGGCGCGTTGAGCCTCTATCTGGACTTCATCAACATGTTCATGTTCCTGCTCCACCTGTTTGGTAACCGCGAATAACCGCACCACCACATACCAAATTCAGAAAGGGGCGGATCACTAAGATCCGCCCCTTTTGCGTTTAATAACAAGTGAGTTTGTATCATGAAGATCATTGATATCCCCGCATCCGACGCCGCGCGACTGGTCCCGCTGTTGCAAGACCTGCATGCGCTGCATGTGACCCACCAGCCAGACCGCCATAAAGCCGACCCCTGCGACAAAGATCTGGCGGTTTGGCTGGGCAAATGGCTGGCGGCTGAGGGCCTGTATGCGCTTGGAGCCGAAAGCCCGCAGGAAACCCTGCTGGGCTATTTGATATTCCAGGTCGAACACCGCGAGGCCCTGCCCGTTCGCGCAGCCGAAACCCGCGCAATGCTGCATCACATCTCAGTGCAAAAAGCCTGGCGGCGCATGGGAGTGGGCAAGGCTCTTATCGCCGAGATGAAGGCCAAGGTGCGCGCCCAGGGGATTGAGATCATCACCGCCACCTATGCCCCCTTCAACGCCGCCTCTGCGGCGCTGATGACAGGTATGGGATTGACGCCCGTGCTGACCGTGGCCGAGTGGCGGGCCTGACCTTTAGACAGCAGTTCATCGTTTGGAATATCAAGCGGATTGTACGGAGCCCCCGACACGTCGCATTGCACACCAAGAACGATACCGCACCACGCGATTGAATTGCGCCCTAACCATGCCGCCCTAAAACCTGCGTTTCTATCGCGGGTGGTGCGCTAACTTGGGTGGCCTCAGGTATTGGATCGAATTGCATCGCTCCAATCACCAAAACCAGCACGGCCAGCCCCAGGACGGTCGCCGTTCGCATCATTAAGTACATAGCTCACCTCCAACTCAATGAGAGGTTGCACGTCAAACAAGGCAGAAAGAGGCCGGAACCCCAGCAGAGGTTCGGTGATTGTTAGTAATTTGTTTAAAGTTCGGGCGGTTTTGTGGCCATGACGTTGCCTATTTACAGGACAAAGGGATCGCCAGCGCTTTGTATTCGACACGGGATTCGCCTGCCCGATAGACCTGTCCCAGATGACGACAACCTGTAAGATCCGGCACTGCGTCAAGCAGGGCTCTTTCGACACCCTGCATCAAAAATGGGGTCTCATCCAAACTTGGGGCACGCCCCACTAGGAACAACTCTCTTTCAACTTTCGTAAGGCTGACCATGATGCTGTGCCCCGAAAGTTCAACGCGCTTGGCCGACGTCATCACACGTCCCCCAGCAACCAAAGCCTGTCTGGCAAGCATCGGCAGGCTAAGTGACGTCCGGATATGAACAAGAGGCAGAGCCGCGCCTGGCTCCCAGTTCTGGGAGCGGCTCAAAGGGTCTTCATGTGCAAACTCAGATTGGATTTCCCCACCACTTCCCCCGCGCACCCCGATGACCTTCTGCCCCATTGGAGCAGAACCACAGGCAGACAAGGCTATAGCCGTCATTGTGGTCAGGGCGAAGGTTCGTGACATTTAGGGTCCAAAGTACAACAGAAGTTTCGACTAATTATAGCAAACCACTGCGGTATTATTGAGGCGCAACAAGTGCCCACTTTTGCCCCTAAGAGTATTCGCCTGAACCAAGCAGTCCGAAGTCTGAGTTGCGTCTGTTGGACACGCTCAATTCAAGCCTATGAAGAAAAGAGTGGGGGAGTGTTAAGGTCGGCAGTTGTATTCGAAACCACCAACCACATAGTTTCGTCTCAGGCACCAGCCGCCTGAGGTTTGAGACTTGAGAAGAAATGATGCCGGCGCCATGATGGCTCGGTCACGTCACGGTGGCAGAGACGAAATACGAGCAAAGCCCTATGGTCGAACGCTATCTATCCGCAGGACAGAGGGATCGCCAGCGCCTCGGGCTGGATCTGGGATTTACCGGCACGGTAGATTTTGCCCTGATGGTGACAGCCGGTCAGCTGCGGCACCGCGCCCATCAATGCCTTGTCGGTCCCAGGCACCAGTGCATTGGCGCCCAGGGATTTTGGCAGCCGTGCAACCAAGAACATCTCTCCACCGACTTCAGCCAGGCTTGCCATCACTTGGTGCCCGGCAAGTTGAACTGGCCTGGCGGTTGAAGAGGTGCGCCCCCCTGCGGCCAGCGCCTGCGCTGCTAGCGCTGATTGGCTGTGAGAGCGGCTGTTGACCTGATGCAGAGGCAAAGTGTTGCCGCCTGAGACTGGTTGAGCGGCCGCCATGCGCGCATCCGGGCCGGGACTTGCCCGCGTGATCCCTACCGGTTCATTGCCGACTCCGGTAAACCCGGCCCCCTGTGGGGTAGGCCCACAAGCGGAAAGCGCAAGAACAGTCAGCGAAGTCAGAGCAAATACACGTGTCATGGTGATCCTATCGGGCTGCAATCGAATAGGAACAGGCTATCAAATAAATGGGGCGCCATTGGGGCGCGCCTTCACGCTGGGAATTTCCCCATGCGCACCGCTGGAAAGTGAAGACATGGGGCCCGATCAATGACGACCCCCCGTTTGTCTTCAGGATGCCCTACAGAACAAGGCGCTGTCAGAGCCGATGTTAGCTGCAGTCAACCGCAGGACAGAGGCAACACAAAAACAAAGATGAAACCTTTATCGATCTTTTTCCCCTCCATGTTGCTCTGTGCTGTGCAGGATAATTCGCTCATAGCAATACGGGACAGCTTGGCTTCAACTCCCGACCACTTCCAGTCTGGACTCGGCTTATCTGTCTTCACATGGGCAACTACACCATAATCCTGACCATCAAATTTCACATGCCGCAGCTGCCCTCTCACACCACCCAGTTCGACAGGAACACCCTGGATCCCGGCAGTTTGCGACCATGCGACTGCGTTGATTGCTTTTTCTCCGCGCAGCGGTTGGCCCGACTGCTTCAACCGTGGTGACGAGACCGACACTGTAGGAACACGCCCCCTATATTTTGGCTGGTAGCTTAACTCTGAGGCACGCCATCTGCGCGATCCACCATAGGTGTATGTTTCCGTTGTAGATCCATTTGCATTTGTGCGGCGCGTGACCAGCTCGTTGGGGGAGGGTCTGAAACTGACGTTGGGCACCGTTTGCAATGTTGACCGGCCAGCGGCGGGTTCAGATCCAACTCCCGTAAACCCGACGCCTTTGGGTGCTGGCCCGCATCCGGCAAGGCCAATTGCTAAAGTAAATGCCAGCGTACAGAACAATTTCATCGCAAATCTCTTTCCAAAAAATTCTACCCTAAGCTGTGCGATAACTGCGGCATCAGTATGGCGCTTAGCTACTTTAGATTTTGTCGCATGCGCACTGCAGGAAATTGGATGCCAGGGGCCAAGTCAATGACGAGGAGCTCTTCACGTTCAAACCCCATCGCCTCGTAAAACGGAACCGCCGTTAGTGTGGAGGCGCATTCGAGCTCGACCACTCCGGACTGGCGCGCCGTTTCAATCGCAAGCTCGAGAATGGCCCGGCCAACGCCTCGACGCAGCGCCCGGTCATCGCTCACCACATGGCGGATGTGGCCTTTGTCTGCCCGCATCCGATCCCGGGTCCAGCCGCCAGCGCCTAGGATCTGGCCCGCCTCCTCGGCGACGTAATAAGTGCCGCAGCCGATCAGTTCAGGTCGCGCGCGGCTAATGATTGGCAGGGCCGTCACCAGCACCGAAGGTGGATAGTCCGCCTTGAGCAGTTTTGGATAACTGCGGGCCAACAGGGCGTCCACAGCTGGTAGATCTGTCTTGACGGAGGGTCGTACGATGAAACTCATAAGGTGGCCCCAAAACAAAACAGGGCCCCGCAATTGCGAGACCCTGTTTGCGTGTCAGTCCTGACAAGAAAGCTTACTTGATTTTGCCTTCTTTGTACTCGACGTGCTTACGCACAACGGGGTCGTACTTCTTCATGACCATCTTTTCGGTCATGGTCCGTGCGTTTTTCTTGGTCACATAGAAGTGGCCGGTGCCCGCGGTCGAGTTCAGGCGGATTTTGATGGTGGTAGGCTTCGCCATGGTATTCTCCTGCGTCCGAAAAGGCAGGGGGCCTTCCGGTAAATTCCTAATTGAGCCCGGCTTGTACCTGCCCCAGTGCCCGAGTCAATAGCAATCGGGGGGTATTAATGCGCAGAGGGCCTATAAGCCGGATTTTGTTCCAGGGTTGCCCCTTCGATGACCATTCCTCTAGGGCGCGCATTGCTGCGAACCTCAAGCTGCCAACCCGACCCCTCTTGGCTAAAGCAAGCCTAGCGGCGGTATCCCAGGAAACCCCGGGACCAGTCCCGCGCGGGGGTCCTATTTGGCATTGCTCCTGGTGGGGCTTGCCATGCCGCCCCTGTTGCCAGCGGCGCGGTGGGCTCTTACCCCACCGTTTCACCCTTACCGCGTTTTGCCCAAGGCGAACCCTGGACACGACGCGGCGGTCTATTTTCTGTGGCGCTATCCGTCGGGTTACCCCGCCCGGGCGTTACCCGGCACCAATGCCTTATGGAGTCCGGACTTTCCTCGCGGGGCTTGCGCCCCCCGCGGCCATCCAGCCCTCTGCGCGCACAGGCACTACGCCGCTGTAAATCTGGCGTCAAGTGGCTGCGGGGATATGGGGCTTTGCCCCTCTTGGCCTGCGGCCAATTCACCCCAAGGTATTTTCGGACAAGAAGAAGGGCTTGGGGGACCGCATTGAGTTTAGGATTTGCGAGGTTGCAAAGGGATCATGTCTGCAGGGGACAGTGCGCCCTTGGCCCAGGGTCGATAGCGCAGACGCACCGCGTCCAGAAGCATTTGGTCGTCCACCGGCGAGGTATAGCCAGCGGCGCGCGCCAATGAGCGGAAGTTCTCAATTGTTGGGGTCTTGGTGTCGACATCCTGTCCGGGTTGAATTGCAAGCCCCTGATGCGCCAGGCGCGCCCAGTCAAAATGGGAACCGGGATCAATCTTGCGACCGGGTGCCATGTCGGAGTGGCCAATCACCCCCTGCGCCAGGATGGAGCAACGTGCCATGATGTCGGCTAGCAGGGTTTCCAGTGTCACCATTTGTGGTTCGGCAAAGGGGTGATCGCCGCGATTGTCCAGCTCGATGCCGATGGAGCGTGAGTTGATGTCACCCTGACCGCACCACTGCCCTGCCCCGGCGTGCCAGGCGCGCTGGTCCTCACCCACCATTTGCCAGCAGGTGCCATCACCACCGATCAGGTAATGAGCCGACACCTCGGCTGTTGGGTCGCACAGGCGTTCCAGGGCGGCCTGTGCGCTATGCATCGCGGTATAGTGGATAACAATCAGTGAAGGCGTCAGCCCGTCGCGACGCGGCCCGAAATTTGGGCTGGGATGCCACAGAGCGGCGGCGGTATCTACCTCGCCGCTCAGTTTTGCACCGCGTGCTGAAAGAGCAGAGGATCCCAGGCGCAGGCATAGCCGTCACCATCCGGATCCAGTGACAAGCGGTCGCGTTTGGGGCCGCCAGCCTCAAGAAAGGCCTGTTGCGCCAGATCGGAGGAGCGGTAGCCGGCGCAATTGCGCGAAGATTTGGCGCGCAGGTTGAGACCGGTGCGGCTGTAAATGCGATTGCCCAGCGGGTTTGTGCTGGCGAGCGCGTAACTCACTACGTTTGGTCCTGCAGTTCCCTGCCGTGTAGGCACTGCCGTGGGTTCGATCTGCTGATATTGCGAGCGATTTTGAGCCAGCCGATCCGCGTCACTTTCAATGCTTTGCCGCGAAGACACTGCGCCAAAGTCGTTTTCATCTGAAATTCCAGCATTGCCAACAACCAGAGGTGCCGGGTTCGACGGGCTTGCCTCGAGTGGGGCCTGACCAGAATTCACCTGCGCCGCCGACAAGGCTGCTGCGGTTTCACTGGCAATATCGTCACTGTTGAGGCTACCAGCGCTGGAGGTGCTGCCCGGGCTGCGTGGAGCAGGTGTGAGAGCGCTCAGTGGCGTGCTGTCGACCCGAACTGGCGGCACCAGCGGATCGCCCAGGATCGTTGTGCCCGCAGGCGGAGCAGCGTCAAACGGGCTGGTGTCAAACCCGGCCTCGGCACCGCTGTCCGGAATGGGCGGCGTGCAGGCGGCCAAGGCCAACACACTGCCCACAGAGATGAGGGAGACAATTCCACGCATGATTTTTACCTGCTGCTACTGCTCTTGTTTGCGGAGATAGTTACCACCATTTGCCCGGCTTGGCCACAAACCCGGCGGCAGTCTCCAGTGCATAGGCGGTGTTCAGCAGATCGCCCTCTTCCCAAGGCTTGCCGATCAGCTGTAGTCCCAACGGCAGACCTTGTGCATCCAGACCAGCTGGAACCGAGATGCCAGGTAGCCCTGCCAAGTTGACTGTCACAGTGAACACGTCGTTCAGATACATCTGCACCGGATCAGCATCGGTCATTTCACCCAGACCAAAGGCCGACGACGGAGTGGCCGGCGTCAGGATCGCATCAACACCGGCGGCAAAGACATCCTCAAAATCTTTCTTGATCAGGGTGCGCACACGACGGGCGCGGTTGTAGTAGGCGTCATAAAAACCAGCCGACAACACATAGGTGCCGATCATCACCCGGCGCTGTACTTCCGGGCCGAAGCCCTCGGCGCGGGTTTTTTCGTACATTTCGGTGATGCCGTCACCTGCGCTGAGCGTAGCGCGGTGGCCGTAGCGTACGCCGTCATAACGGGCCAGGTTGCTTGAGGCCTCGGCCGGGGCAATCACGTAATAGGCCGGCAGCGCATATTTGGTGTGCGGCAGCGAGATATCGACGATCTCAGCCCCTGCATCCTTGAGCATGGCAGTCCCATCGGCCCAGAGCTTGTCGATCTCAGCCGGAATACCATCCATGTGGTATTCCTTGGGGATGCCGATTTTCTTGCCACGGATATCGCCAGTCAGCATGGCCTCGAAATTCGGCACAGCCAGATCAGCGCTGGTGCTGTCCTTGGCATCGTGGCCGGACATTGCTTCGAGCATGATGGCTGCGTCGCGTACCGATTTGGTCATCGGTCCGGCCTGATCCAGCGAGGATGCAAAGGCAACCACACCCCAGCGCGAGCAACGGCCATAGGTAGGTTTGATGCCAACAGTGCCGGTAAAGGCTGCAGGCTGGCGGATTGAGCCGCCGGTGTCAGTGCCGGTTGCGGCCAGACACAGATCAGCCGCAACTGCAGCAGCAGACCCGCCGGACGACCCACCCGGTGTCAGATCGGCGGTGTCATTCTCGCGGCGCCAGGGGCTAACCACATCGCCATAAACCGAAGTCTCGTTGCTGGACCCCATGGCAAACTCGTCCATGTTCAGCTTGCCCAACATCACCGAACCACTGTCGATCAAGTTCTGGCTGACTGTGGATTCATACTCGGGTTTGAAGCCCTGCAGAATGCGGCTGCCGGCCTGACTGTCGACGCCCTTGGTGCAGAACAGGTCTTTGATGCCAATTGGCAAGCCACACATGGCAGGCGCATCGTCGCCTTTCAGACGCTCATCAGCGGCCTTGGCACGCTCCAGCGCCAGTTCAGGTGTTTTATGCACAAAGGCGTTCAGCGCACCCGAAGCCTCAATGGCAGTGAGGCAGGATTGAGTCAGCTCTACGGACGTGGTTTCGCCCTTACGCAGCAGGTCTCGGGCCTCGGCCAGGCCCAGTTTGTTCAGATCGCTCATATCTTATTCCATCACTTTCGGAACTGCAAAGAAACCCTCGCGGGCGTCAGGGGCATTGGCCAGCACTTTGGGCTGTTGGTTGCCATCGTTGACCACATCTTCACGGCGCTTAAGGCGCTGCGGCGTGACCGAGGTCATCGGTTCGACCCCTTCGACATCCACTTCGTTGAGTTGCTCGATAAAGCCAAGGATGGTGTTGAACTCGGAGGCCAGCGCCGGCAGGGCGTCGTCCTCAACCTTGATCCGGGCCAGTTTGGCCACTTTGGCGGCGGTGCTTTGGTCAATCGACATGGGAACCTCATATACGTTGCCTTGGCATTTACCGCCCCCAAGGCCTTGCTGCAAGCCTAGGCGGAGCGGATATCTCCCTTTGATCAAAATTGCCTTGCCTGCGCCGCCAACCTGCGGTCACCATGCAACCATTAACATGTGAATTTACCACCCGGAGCTCCGCGATGAAGTTGAAACTACACCACATCAATCTGGCCACTGAAAACGTCACGCGTTTGAACGGGTTCTACCGAGACGTGCTGGGATTGAGCGACAAGGTCCAAGGCCTGCCGGTGCTGGAAAAGAAGCAGGGATATGCAGGCAATGTGGCTTTTGTCTCGGACGGCGACATCCAGATGCATCTGGCGCAAAAGGACATGATGGCGGGATTCAACAGCGGACAGTTCGTCAATCCGGTGTCGCGTGGCCACATTGCCTATCGCACCGATGATCTGGACAGCTTTATTGCGCATCTTGACGAGCAAGGAATTCGGTACTCTGATTGGGGCAATCAGGCGGTCGAGGGCTGGCGTCAGATCTTTTTCTACGATCCCGACGGCAATGTCATCGAAGTCCATCAGGTGAGTGAAGGCGACTAACGTAGTACTGTAAAGGGCCGCGCCTGACAGTGGAAGGTTGCAAAAGCACCCTCCTGTGGGGAGGACCCTGCAAAACAGTAGTTTTGCGGACACAAATTGGAAATGGGAGAATTGAACATGAAAATCATCTGGCTGGGCCATGGCTCATTCCGAATTGAAACAGGCGACAAGGTGCTGCTGATTGATCCCTGGCTAACCGGCAACCCGGTGCTGCCCGAACTCGCCCACGATGCGGCGATTGCGGGGGCAACCCATATCCTGTTGACCCATGTGCATTTCGACCATGTGGTGGACGTTCTGCCGCTGGCCAAGAAACTCGGCCTCACAGTTGTCGGCCAGTATGACTTGATGGGCTATTGGGCTGAAACCGAAGAAATCAAAACGATTGGCTTTAACAAAGGCGGGACTGTTGATCTGGGCGGAGTCAAGGTCTCGATGGTCAATGCAGTGCATTCTTCAACCTTTGCGACGGATAATGGCCCTCGCGCCGGAGGCAGTGAATGCGGTTTCATGATCGCTGCCGAGGGGCATATGATCTATGTGTCAGGTGATACCGATATAATGGCGGATATGGATTGGATAGGCGAGTATTACCAGCCGGACATTGGCATCCTAAGCGCGGGCGGGCATTTCACCATGGACATGCGCGGCGCGGGTTTTGCCGCCAAGAAGTACTTCAACTTCAAAACTCTGATCCCCTGCCACTACAAGAGCTTTCCCATTTTGGAGCAAAGTGCCCAAGAGCTGATCAATGCACTACCGGATGTGGATGTGATCGAGCCGGAAGTGATGTTGGCGATAGAGATTTAGGGCAGCACCCACGGTGGGTGCTGCCCTAACAACAAAATGTAGCTATTTTCACCAACTTTTCTAGAGAGATAAAATGCCAGAATTAACAGACCTCGAAAAACACCAACATATTTACATTCTGCTCAATGCAAAATTTTTGTCCGAAAAATCTTTTGAAATCCGCTGCTTTGACATCGTCAACAAAATAATCAAAGCGTATCTCGACGAAGGGTTTAAAGATGAGACGATACAGAAATATTATGACAATTTCGACCTGCGGCCCATGTACAGCGAATTCAAGGTCATCAAAGATATCGCAGATGCATTCGCATTCGAACGAAATCGGGATCCGAGCTATCTCCAGTCACCTGATGACTTGCGCTCCGCACTAATTGATCACTGCTATCCTCACAGGATTTCGGACTCTGTTTTGGAAGAAACCATTACTTACATTGGAAACTATTGATACCTTCTACCTCGAACTCCTCCCGCGCCCTTTCGGCCTTCTCCCGACAAACACAGCCCCGCGCATGGTCATTGACCAACCCCATCGCCTGCATAAAGGCGAATGCCGTGGTCGGGCCGACAAATTTCCAGCCGCGTTTCTTCAGCGCCTTGGACAGCGCCACAGATTCTGGGCTGGTGGTTTGGGACTGCGGTTCTGGCAGGGTGTCAGGATCCGGTTCAAAGCTCCAGAAAAACGCTGCCAATGATCCGGCCTCGGCTTCCAGCTCCAGTGCGCGGGCGGCATTGTTGATCACCGCGTTGATCTTGCCGCGATGGCGGATGATGCCCGCGTTCTGCAACAATCGTTCGACATCCGCCTCGGTGTATTTCGCGACTTTGGCATAATCGAACCCGTCAAAGGCCGCGCGAAAATTTTCGCGTTTGTTCAGGATGGTGCGCCAACTGAGACCCGACTGAAAGCTCTCCAGGCAGACCTTCTCGAACAGCCGCGTGTTGTCGGCGACTGGATAGCCCCATTCATTGTCATGATAGGGCAGGAATTCGGGTACTGACCCGCTCCAGCTACAACGGCTCAACCCATCCGGGCCGGTGGTGATATTGCTCATCGTCTGCGTCCTTAATTACTCGACCAGAAAGGCCAACCGTTCATCAGCACGAGAGGGTGCAAGCTCGGTGATTTCAACTGTGGCAACGCCTTCGGCAACAAATGGATCGTCATCAAGGCGGGCCTGCAACTCATCCTGTGTAACACCATGGACCAGCAACCCACCGCCCGCCTGCGGGGCCAAACTGCCCGCCAGCAAAAACACCCCATCCGCAAAACCGCGCTGAAGCCATTTTTTATGGCCTTCCATATGCGCGCTGATTCCGTCTTTGTTCGCGAGTTTAAGAAACACGATAAACATTTTCTCTCCTGAAAT
>MAAY01000039.1:8294-17767 GCA_002162795.1 Rhodobacterales bacterium 56_14_T64 | reverse complement strand
ATCGCGTTGGCCTGATCCAGTGCTGCGTGATCCAGCTTGGCCAGCTCGGTCACCAGCCCACCGACGGGACAGCCATAGCGCAATATCTCGACCCGATTGGCGATCAGGATTTGGATGAAACAGGTTATCCGATCCTTTGGCCCCTGCCCGTCCTGATCCCAGCCGTGCAGCATCATTCGGGTGTTTGCCAGCCGCAGATCTATTACTGCAACCAGGATCTCGTCCTTGGTTTTGAAGTGATAGTAGAAGTTGCCCCGCGAAATCCCGACGGTATCAGCAATATCGGCAAAGGAGGATTGATCAAAGCCACGCCGATAAAACAACCAGTCCGCTGCCTCGACGATGCGATCGCGCGTGCTCTGTGCTCCCATCACTGATCTCCCGGCCTGATTCTTGAAACACATTAGGACATGCGACCTAATGTGAAAAGCAAGAATTAGGACAAGCGTCCCAGAGGGTGGCCTCGCAGGTTATCGCCTCGCCGCAAAAAACTCTTTTAACATCTGCTCGGCCTCATCTTCAGCAATGCCATCATAGACTTCTGGGCTGTGATGCGCCTGCGGGTGCGAGAAAATCCGTGCGCCGTGCGCAACACCGCCCGATTTGGGATCAGAGGCCCCGTAGTACACCCGCCCAATCCGCGCGGCGGCAATGGCCGCGGCACACATAGCGCAGGGTTCCAGCGTGACATAGAGATCATACCCCGCCAAACGCTCGGATCCGGCGGCAGCGCAGGCGGCGCGGATGGTGAGAATCTCGGCGTGGGCCGTGGGATCGTGCAGCTCACGGGTGCGGTTACCCGAAACCGACACCACTTGCCCCTGCGGATCAATCAGCACAGCGCCCACCGGCACTTCGCCGCGTTTTGCTGCCGCGCGCGCTTCGCTAAGCGCCTGTTCCATATGAGATTTGAATTCCATGCTGCAAATTGCCTTGGAATGCCTGCTTTCGCAACCGCTCAGAATGGTCTAAGGGCCAGATATGACCCAATCACAGACTCCCCCGCCCGGCGACCGGATCGCCAAAGTTCTGGCCCGTGCTGGTGTTGCCTCGCGTCGTGAGGCAGAACGCATGATCGAAGCTGGCCTTGTTGCCGTCAACGGCGAAGTAATCGACAGCCCGGCGCTGAACGTGACACCGCAGGACAAAATCATTGTCGACGGCAAACCGGTAGGCGAGCCCGAACCGGCACGGTTATGGCTTTATCACAAGCCCTCGGGGCTGGTGTCCACCAACAGCGATGAAAAGGGTCGGACCACGATCTTTGACAAGCTGCCCGAGGATCTGCCGCGCGTGATGACGGTGGGCCGGCTGGATATCAACTCTGAAGGGTTGATTCTGCTGACCAATGATGGCGGCATCAAACGTAAGCTTGAGCTGCCCTCGACCGGGTGGCTGCGCAAATACCGGGTGCGGATCAATGGCCGCCCGCAAGAAAAAGATTTTGACACTCTGCGCAAGGGCATGGTGATCGACGGCGAGCGTTTCCAGCCGATGCAAGTGACGCTGGACCGCCAACAAGGTGCTAATGCCTGGCTGACTATTGGTTTGCGCGAAGGCAAGAACCGCGAGATCCGTCGCGCGATCGAGGACATTGGCTTTACCGTGAACCGCCTGTTGCGGGTATCCTACGGACCGTTCCAGCTGGGCCAGTTGAAAGTCGGCGCGGTCGAAGAGATTCGACGCAAAGTGATGCGTGATCAGTTGGGACTGGAAGCAGAGCCAGAACCGGAAAAGCCCGCAAAATCAAGGCGTGTGGTGCGCAAGAAGCCCAGCACGATGGCAGGCAGACCTGGCCGCCCCAAAGAGCCCGAGGAAACCGGCCGGCCTGCTGGTCGCGGGTACTCCAACAAAGGCCCCGGCAGGTCCACGGGTGGCAAACCCGCTGGCCGCACCGGTGGAAAACCCACCGGAGGCAAGCCTGGGCGTCGCCCTGATGGCCGCCCAGGCGGTAAGCCGGTCGGCAAGAATCCCCGCCGTTGACCTTGCTGCACGTGAGTTCCCCCTAGTCAGACTGCCTGCTATCGCCTAAATTCTAAGGCGAAACAGCGTCTTCGGGAGAACCCGCGTGCAAAAATTTGCCTTTGTGGCCCTATTGATCCTGATGTTCGGTCTCAGCACTGGCTGGATTGTGGGGGTCTGAGCACATGGCCAAGCGATATGGCGGGCACTACAGCCCCGAGGCCGAATCGAATGCCTCTGTTCCGCAACAAAACCCATATAAAAACGCCCAACCGGACCCAATTGGGCTTCGCTCGAACCTGATGTTCGTTCCGCCTGCGGTGTTAGTGTTGTTCTCGCTGATGGATGGTGCCACCGGTCTTGCACTGGGGCTGATTGGGGGCGGATTTTGGACCGCTGCGGCTTGGATGTTGCGCGAAGGATTGCGTGCCGAAAGTGCATATGATGCCCGCAGAGTTGCCCGTCGCCCTGCCCTGCCACGTAAACTGGCAGCCGCATTTCTGACTGGGGTTGGCGGCGCGCTGGCCGCCTGGAAAGCCGAACCGGGGCTGCTGATTGCCGCTGTCTATGGCTCGGCAGCTTTGGGCCTGCATCTTGCCGCCTTTGGATTTGATCCGATGAAGGACAAAGGCGTTGAAGGCATTGATGACTTTCAACAGTCCCGTGTTGCCCGGGTGGTGGACGACGCCGAGGATTATCTGACCGCGATGCGTGATGCCGCATTGCGCGCGCAGGATCGCCAGATCGAGACCCGTGTTGAACAGTTTCAGTCCGTCGCCCGCGACTTATTTCGCACCGTCGAAGAAGACCCGCGCGATCTGACTGCTGCGCGCAAGTATCTGACGGTTTATTTGCAGGGTGCGCGCGATGCGACGGTGAAATTTGCCGATATCTATGGCCGCAGCGGCGATGCTCAGGCGCGTGCAGATTATCTGTCGCTACTGGACGATCTAGAGAAGAACTTTGCCGCCCGTAACCGCAAGATGCTGCTCGAAGACCGCAGTGATCTGACCATTGAAATTGACGTGCTGCGCGACCGGTTGCAGCGCGAAGGGGTCCATCTGGACCTGACCTGATATTTACGAGGAAAGCCTTTATGTCCGAGAACGTGCACAAAAAAGCAATCGAGGCCGAGGCGCTGGTCAAGGAAACCACCGCCATCGTTCTGCCCGAGCCTATTGCCAAAATCCAGACTCTGAAGCAAGCCGACGCGCCCCAAAGCGAAGCCATCCGCACCCGAATGGATCAGATCGACATGGGCGACAGCAACTCGATCATCTCGTTTGGATCGGCGGCGCAGGCAGAATTGCAGGTGATCAGCCAGGCGATGCTGGCGGATGTGCGCAACAAAGATGTCGGCCCGGCTGGGGACTCTCTGCGCGACATGGTCACTGCCATTCGTGGTTTTTCGGTCTCGGAGCTGGATGTGCGCCGCAAGCCCAGTTTCTGGGAGCGGATGATTGGCAAGGCCGCGCCTTTTGCTCAGTTCACCGCCCGCTATGAAAGCGTTCAGGGCCAAATCGACAAGATCACCGACAACCTGCTGAGCCACGAACACACGCTGCTGAAAGACATCAAGTCGCTGGATATGCTCTATGGCAAAACGCTGGAGTTCTATGACGAGCTGGGGCTGTATATTGCTGCCGGACAGGAAAAGCTGAGCGAGCTGGACAGTGTGACCATCCCAGCCAAAGAGGCTGAAGTTCCCGCTGCGGCTGAGAGCGGTCAGGTGATGACAGCCCAGGAGTTGCGCGACCTGCGCTCAGCACGCGACGATCTTGAACGCCGGGTGCATGACCTCAAATTGACACGTCAGGTCACCATGCAATCGCTGCCTTCGATCCGGCTGGTGCAGGAGAATGACAAGTCGCTGGTCACCAAGATCAACTCGACTTTGGTGAACACGGTGCCTTTGTGGGAAACTCAGCTGGCGCAGGCGGTGACCATTCAGCGCAGCGCCGAGGCAGCAGCGGCAGTGCGGGAGGCCAATGATCTGACCAACGAGCTGCTGACCGCCAATGCCGCCAACCTGCGCAGTAGCAACAAGATCATTCGTGAGGAAATGGAGCGCGGAGTGTTTGACATCGAAGCGGTCAAACAGGCCAATGCCGACCTGATCGGCACCATTCAGGACAGTCTGGCGATTGCCGATCAAGGCAAGGCTCAACGTGCCGCCGCAGAGGAAGATCTGAAGAAGATGGAAGGCGAGTTGCGCGATACACTGGCCTCGGCCAAGGCGCGCAAAGACGGGGTTGGCGACACGGCTGCGACTTCGGTTCCTGGCTAACCGATGGCAAAAAGTGGGGATCATTTGCTAAGAGCATCACGTGCGGTTGCTGGTCTGGTTGGGCTGGCAGCGCTGATCGCCTGCACCCCACGACCACCTCAGGACTCGCTTGTCCCGCCACAACGCCCTGAGGATTTGGCGCCGCCACCGCGTTCAACCGAAAGTGAGCAACTGGCCCACTATTATGCCGTCTTGCAGCAAGATCTGCTGACACGGGGTTTGCTACGCACCGACGGCGGCGGGCCAGATACACCTTACGATGCGGATAAACTGGTCAGGAATTTTGAGGCCATCGCATTTTACGATGAATATGCCGGAAGCGGCAGCGGTAGTGCTGGGGGCCTTAGCCGCTGGACTGGCCCGGTACGATTGCAGGCTGAATTTGGGCCTTCGGTGCCCCAGGATCAACGCCATGCAGACAGTAAATTCCTGGCCAACTACGCGGATCGTTTGGCGCGCACCACCGGGCACTCTGTCAGCACCACAACCACACGCGGCAATTTCCACGTGATCTATGCAGGCTATGATGACAGCGATTTCATCCGCACCCGTGTGCAACAGATCCTGCCCAACATCAGTGCTGAAAACCTGGAAGTCTTTGCCAATCCACCGCGCAGTTTCTACTGTTTGGTGCTCGCTGGCGGGCCGCAGCAGGACCCACTGTCTTATACCCGAGGCGTTGCCCTGATCCGCGCCGAGCACCCGAACCTAGTACGCCAAAGCTGCGTGCACGAGGAAGTCGCGCAGGGGCTGGGGCTGCGCAATGACAGCCCTCGGGCGCGGCCTTCGATCTTTAACGATGATGACGAGTTTGCCCTGCTGACCAGCCATGACGAAAAACTGCTCACCATGTTATATGATGATCGGCTGCAACCAGGGATGAGCGCTGCCCAAGCCCGCCCGATCACCCGTATCATTGCTTATGAATTGATGGGGCAGCCGTTAGACGACTTGCCCCGCGCCTATTAATAGAAGGACCTGACTTATGGGAATTTTTGATTTTCTGACCGGTGAATTCATCGATGTCATTCATTGGACCGATGATACTCGCGACACAATGGTCTGGCGCTTTGAGCGCGAAGATCACGAGATCAAGTACGGTGCCAAGCTGACAGTTCGCGAAGGCCAGGCAGCGGTGTTCATCCACGAGGGCCAGTTGGCCGATGTCTTTACCCCCGGTCTTTATATGCTTGAGACCAATAACATGCCGGTAATGACAACCCTGCAGCACTGGGATCATGGCTTTCAGTCACCGTTCAAATCCGAGATCTATTTCGTCAACACCACCCGTTTCAATGACCTGAAATGGGGCACCAAGAATCCGATCATCTGTCGCGATCCCGAGTTCGGCCCGATCCGGTTGCGCGCCTTTGGCACCTATTCGGTCAAGGTCGCCGATGCGGCCCGTTTCCTGACCGAGATCGTCGGCACCGATGGCGAATTCACCATGGACGAGATCTCGTTTCAGGTGCGCAATATCATCGTGCAGGAATTCTCGCGCGTGGTGGCCGGATCCGGCCTGCCTGTGCTGGATATGGCCGCCAATACTGCCGATCTGGGCAAGCTGGTGGCAGCCGAGATTTCCAGCACCATCGCGGAATACGGGCTGTCAATTCCCGAGCTGTATATCGAAAACATCTCGCTGCCAGCAGCGGTTGAGGCGGCGATGGATAAGCGGACCCAAATGGGCATTATTGGCGATCTGGGCCGCTATACGCAGTTTTCAGCCGCCGAGGCGATGACCGCCGCTGCGCAAAACCCGGGCGGTGGCATGGGCGCAGGTCTTGGCATGGGGATGGGTATGGGCATGGCGCAATCGATGGCAGCGGGTCAGGCCGCTGGTCCCTGGGGCGCCCGCCCTGCCCCCGCTGCTGCCGCACCTGTTGCGCAGGCGGCTCCAGTCGCTGCACCAGTTGCGCCACCGCCACCACCGGTGGAGCATGTCTGGCATCTGGCGGAAAATGGCGCGACGTCGGGGCCCTATTCCAAGGCACGTCTGGGACGTATGGTTTCCGAGGGAGGCTTGAGCCGCGAAACCCATGTCTGGACCCCAGGTCAGGATGGCTGGAAACGCGCCGGAGATGTCACTGAGCTGGCGCAGCTGTTCACCATTCTGCCTCCGCCACCTCCGCCGCCCGCACCTGCGGCTTAAGTCCTTCTGCCCGCTTCAGTTACCTGCGGCGGGCAAACCCATTCATTGACCTGTTCCAGAGTTGAGCCCTGCCGTGACCACATCCCCGCCGCCACCACCGCCCGCTCCGTCCACACCAGCCACTCCAGATGAAGGCCATCGCTTTCCCTGCGATCAATGCGGCAGCGACTATCGCTATGACCCAGACAACAAGTCCTTGATTTGCGATCACTGCGGCCATAGCGAGCAGGTCGGTGGCGGGCCGTGGCAAAGCAGCGGCCTGCGCGAGTTGGATTTCGACGCCGCCATTGCAAAACAATTGCCCGAGGCCGAGATTGAGATCACCCGGGTATCGACCTGTCCAAATTGCGCCGCACAGGTTGAATTCGACCCCACCACGCATGCCAAGGAATGTCCGTTCTGCGCCACGCCAGTGGTCGTGGACACCGGCGAGAACCGCCATATCAAACCCAAAGGCGTGCTGCCCTTTGGAGTTGACGAACGCAGCGCCCACAAAGCGATGAGCAGCTGGCTGGGGCGTCTGTGGTTCGCCCCCAACGGGCTGAAGGAATATGCGCGCAAGGGGCGCAAGATGCAGGGGATTTATATGCCCTACTGGACCTTTGATGCGGATACAAAATCCAGCTACTCCGGCCAGCGCGGCACGGTCTATTATGTCACCGAAACGAGAGTGGTCGACGGTAAGACCGTGAGCCATCAGGTTGCCAAGGTACGCTGGCGTGCGGCCTCGGGGCGGGTTCAACGCTGGTTTGACGATGTGCTGGTGCTGGCCTCCAAAAGCCTGCCTAAGTCATATACTGAAGCACTGGAGCCTTGGGATCTGTCGGCACTGGAACCCTATCAGCCACAATACCTAGCTGGGTTCCGGGCCGAGGCCTATACGGTAGAGTTACAGGAGGGCTATGGCGAGGCGCGCGCCAAGATGGACCGGGTGATTGAACGCGATGTGCGCTTTGACATCGGTGGTGACCGCCAGCGTATCCATGACATCAACACTGCCATTGCGGATGTGACTTTTAAGCATGTGCTGCTGCCTGTTTGGCTGGCAGCCTATAAATACCGGGGCAAAACCTATCGGTTTGTGGTCAATGGCCAATCTGGTCGGGTACAGGGCGAACGCCCCTATTCCGCCTGGAAGATCGCTGGAGCTGTAATCGTGGGGCTGATTATTGCAGGCGGCATTGGCTATTTAGCGGCTCAGCAATAGACCTTTGGTAGTTTTGAACAACCGGACTGCCTTGCATGAAGCTGCCAATCAACAAAATTCCAAATCTCCGCGACAGAAATAGATGTCGGCGACGTTTCACCTGCACGAACGAACAAAGGAAACGTCGAAATGACCTTTAAACAACTTGTGATCGTCGCCTCGCTTGGCGGCCTGTCCCTGACAACATTCATCGCTGGCCAAAGCGCGGCACAGGGTCAGGGACGCCCCCCAGAACCGCCATTTGCAGCCATCGGATCGGACCTGGGCCTGTCAGACCTTCAGGTTGAAAACTGTTTTCCAAAACCGCAGAAATCTGGCAGTGGCGGAAAACCCGCGCGCCCTGACATGAGCCAGGTATCGGAATGCCTGCAAAAAGCTGACAGCTCTCTCAGTGCAAGCCAAATTGAATCTGTTTTGAAAAAGAACCGGCCCAAGCGCTGATTAGCGCACTACGATTACAAAGATCCGGTTTGATGTCGTTTTCAAACCGGATTTGTCTCAATCGCACAATACAAGCCTGTCACATAATTGGTGTTGTATCTGGAAGACCGAACAACGGTTATCTTGTGCGGAGAGCCCCATGGACAACAAACTGCTTCTGATCATTTTGGATGGTGTTCCATGGCGAAATTTCCGCCGCCTGTTCGGCAATCTCGAAGGTTGGGTCGACAGCGGCGAGGCTCGGGTGTGGAAACATCGCGCCGTGCTGCCTTCAATCTCAGCCAGTTGTTATGCATCGATCCATACCGGGGTATCACCGCAGGAACACGGCTGCACTGGCAATGCCAATGTGTTCCGGCTCAGCCAGGACGACGTGTTCAGCCAGGTGCGCAAGGGCGGCGCTATCACAGGTGGTGTGGCGCACAGTTTCTGGTCGCAGTTTTTCAACCGGCACCCTTTTGATCATGTGCGCGACGTTGAGTATGATGAGCCCGAAAGCCAGACCATCAACCATGGTCGTTTTCATTCGATGGCCGGCTATGGCCACCACAATCAGATGACGCCGTCGGATGTTGATCTGTTTGCCAGTTTGACAAACCTGTGCCTGCGCCACGGGTTGGATTACGGCATGCTGCACACCTGCACGCTGGACAGCATGGGCCACCGCTATTTTCACGACTGTCAGGAAATGGACCACGCTTGTTTTGCGATGGACGAGATGCTGGCCCCGTTTATCTCCCGCTGGCGGCAGATGGGCTATGAGGTGATTGTCACCGCAGACCACGGCCAGGATGCGCGCGGCCATCACGGCGGCCGGGATCCGCTGCAACAGGAAACCGCACTGTATTATTTTGGAGAGGCACAGGGGCCGAGCAGCGACTTCGTTATCGACCAATTGCAAATCGCGCCTACAATTCTGTCACGTATGGGCGCACCGCTTGCAGAAACAATGCAGGCCGAGCCTTTCCTCTGGTGAGACTGTAAGCAAGCAGCCCTGGCTTGCGTTCAATCGTAAGACCAGATCTGCTGCCCCAATGCTTCGATCGCCGCCGAGATTCGCTCAAAGCTGTCTCTGGCCCGGTGGCCGGAATGGCGGGCGCGCAGATATCCGTGCACTAGACCCGGCTCATTAATCCAATGGGCCTTGCCGTCTGCCTTTTGGATCTTGTCGCGATAATTGCGCGAGTCGTCCCGCACCGGGTCGCAATCCGCAGTCACCAGAACCGTCGGCGGCAAGTTGGAAAAATCGCTGTCTTGTAAGGGGGCAAAGGTCGGATCCCCCTGCGGCAAGGACCCGTCACAACGCTGTTGCTGGTAATACAGACATTCATCGCGGGTCAGCATCGGAGCCTGCGCGTGCTCTATATAAGACCCCGAACTCGCATCTCCGCCCAATCCAGGGTAGATCAGGACCTGCCCCAGCA
>MAAY01000039.1:0-8198 GCA_002162795.1 Rhodobacterales bacterium 56_14_T64 | reverse complement strand
CAGCCGCCCATTGGGTGGCGGTCCAGGCGTCGTCAAAACTGGCCGGGTGTTTGTGCTCGGGCGCCAGCCGGTAATCCGTTGACACCACGCGGTACCCGGTCTGCGCGCAGATCTCAGCGCAAATGTCATCGTGGCTGTCCAAGCCGCCAACAACAAAACCGCCGCCGTGGAAATACATTACCGTGCGCGTGGGGTCACCTGCCCAGTAGTGTCGAACCGGAACCCCATTTGCCGAAAGATCTTCGGTCTGGACTATGGCCGGGCGCGCGACGTGAAAATCGCGGCACATGGCATCGTAGATGTCACGCTGTTCCGCGATGCTCAGCTCGACCGCGTCATCGGCATAGCTTTCACCCGTCTTGCGAATAAACGCCCAGGTCTCGGCGTCGATCAACCGTTCATAATCCATCTCAGATCCCCTGCTGAGTTTTTTCGAGACTAGAACAGGTTTTATGAGTTTCACAAACAAAGAAAGCGCCCAAGGGCGCTTTCCAGTGTTCAAACAAGCCTATGGCTATTTCGCAGGCATCGGGTCCCAAGGACGCGTAAACCCACCCAAAACAGTTGCAATCTTGGCCTCGTCAATGCCGTTTGCCTCGACCTGAGCCACCAGGCCGCGCTTCTTGTCGTCGATCACATTTTCAACTCGCGCAGCCAACCCGGCCTTGAGCAGGGCATCATTGTAAACACGGGTAATCGCATTGCGGCGCAGGTCCGGTTTGAACACCTTACCGACTGCCGTCTTGGGCAGCTCATCCAGAATTGTCATGTGCTTGGGAATGGCGGCGCGCTCGTGGACGTGCAGTTTGCAGAATTCCATCAACTCCTCAGGTGTAACCGAGGCCCCATCCACCAGCTCGACAAAGGCACAGGGCAACTCACCTGCATGGGCATCTGGCTGCCCGATGGCACCAGCAAAAGCCACCGCCTCGTGTCCCAACAAGGCCTCTTCGATTTCGGCAGGGTCGATATTATGGCCGCCGCGAATGATCAGATCCTTGGCGCGGCCTGTGATCCACAGGTACCCATCGTCATCGATGCGACCCAAGTCGCCTGTGCGCAGATATTTGTCGAAGTAGTAGAGATCATCATTTTTGGCCGCTTCGGTATAAGTGTGGCCCGCATAAACCCCCGGATTGGACACGCAAATCTCGCCGATCTCGTCCATGGCTGTTTCAACAGGACCGTCAGCAGTCCCTTTGACGATTTTGACGTCAGTATGCGGGAACGGGATACCAATTGACCCAATTTTCTTCTCGCCATCTGTGGGATTACAGGACACCAAGCAGGTTGCTTCGGTCAAGCCATAGCCTTCGACAATTGTGATGCCTGTGGCCTTTTCAAAGCGGTGAAACAGTTCCACCGGCAATGGAGCCGAGCCGGAAAACGCGGTTTTCACAGTCGAGACATCCGCATCAATCGGGCGCTGCATTTTGGCCGAGATCGCCGTGGGAACGGTGATGATGAAGGTGATTTTCCAGCGTTCGATCAGTTTCCAGAAGTTATCGAACACGCCTTCACCACGATAGCCCTGCGGGGTTGGGAACACCACATGCGCGCCTGATGCAATGGCTGGCATCAAAATGACATGGCAGGCAAACACATGGAACAGCGGCAGCGGACACATGATATTATCTGCTTCGGAAAACAGCAGCTTATGACCCAACCAACCATTGTAGATCATGCCCGAGTATTTGTGCTGCGCCACCTTGGGCATGCCGGTTGTGCCGCCAGTGTGGAAGTAACAGGCTACGCGATCTTCGGTGCTGTCAGCAAAGCTGAGAGTGGTAGGCTGCTTGTTCAGCTCTTTGGTGAAGCACTTGTAATCGGCATGAGCGATCTTTTCCTTGCCGTCCAGTTTGGGACGAATGAAAGGTACGATCCAAGATTTTGGCGGTGTCAGATAGCGATTCAGGTCCACCTCGAGCACGGTGTTCACACCTGGGGCATGACGCACGGCTTCGGCTACCTTTTGGGCGACATCCGTCTTTGGGAACGGCTTGAGCGTCACCACAATCTTGGCTTTGGTTTCACGCAGAATGGACGCGATCTGTTCGGGCTCAAGCAATGGGTTGATTGGGTTGACGATGCCCGCCACCGCGCCGCCTAGCAGTGCAAAAATGGTTTCGCTACAGTTTGGCAGCACATAGGCCACGACATCCTTTTCGCCGACACCCAGCGAGCGAAACAGGTTGGCGGCCTGGGTTGTCTTGTCCTTAACCTGGCTCCAGGTCAGGGTTTCCGCTTTGTCTGTCGGACCAGAGAGAAGCTGATAGCTCACTGCGTTACTGCTTGGGTGTTTTTCAGCTGTCCGCGACAAAAGTCCGTACAAAGTGGCAGGTAAATCCCGCTCTTCAAACGGCATCTCATTTTCTATTGCATTGCGATCTTCAACCCCGGCAAACGCCATGACATCCCTCCCTGGAGCCCAATTGATTTGGGCCTGTTTTGTGCTTTGACCCAAGATGCGGGGAAAAGCACATTGGCGCAAGCGTCGGCAATAGTTCACCCAAAGGCAACTGCGTTATGACGCTGCGCCATTTGCGCCATCGACCGCAAAAAAAGCATTACTCACGCCATAGGGGAGCGGGCGGCACTGTCAACACAGGTACAAATAGCCCGGTCACGACCGATCCAGAAATCACCGCTTGCCCTGATGAGATCAGCTACCAACCCCTCCAAAGGTTTCAACCGAGCCACCAACAACCAGATGATCCAATAGCAATCGACGCCGTTCCCCAGAGGTAGTGTTCAGAACTCGGATCTCCTCCGCAGTCAGTTCGCGCCGGGTATAGCCAAGATCCCCCAAGCATCTGTCCACGGCACTCACCGCGCCGCTGGCGCGAATATCGTGCCGCGTCGAGTACACCACCGCCGGACCAAGAACGAGCCCTCCCAGCAACACTCCGGCGATGTAGCTGCCCACCAGAGCGTTTTCGCCGCCTTTTGGCCCATGTGGAGAGCAGCTCAGCACCGCAGCGCGTGCCGCAGAGAAGTTCGCTCCGGGCTGGTGGGGGACAGAGAGTCCGGGGTTGCCACTGCATCCCGCCAAAACCCCAGCCCCAACCAGCATCAATGGCTTCAGAAATGAACGGGGCCAAAAATTTCGTGCGCAATAAAATATCATCAACAAAATCCATGAGTTTCTAAAGTTATGTTCTCAGGTAGCGGAAACAACGACATGAATCCAGACTCTCAGGTGCGTTGCAATAATCTGTTTCTGTCTATTTCAAAATCAATTCATAGCAAATGTAGATATCATAACTGTGTTCAGGTGGGGATGCCAACCAGTCCGATGTAGCCCAACATTGGGTCAGTTCAGGTATCCGTCTTGATTCAAAACGAATGCCCCGGAGATCAATCCGGGGCTTTTCACCTGTTCCACAGGATGCGAGTTATTCGGCCGCCAACCCTTCGGTGAATTGCAGCCGGGCAAGACGCGCATAAAGCCCACCTTCAGAGACCAGTTGATCATGAGTGCCAGTGGCCACAATGCCCCCGTCTTCCAGCACTACAATCCTATCCGCCTTTTTCACAGTTGCCAAACGGTGCGCCACGATCAAGGTGGTGCGGCCCTGGCTCAGCTCGTCCACTGCCGCCTGCACCAGACGTTCGCTCTCGGCGTCCAGCGCCGAGGTCGCCTCGTCCAACAAAAGCACCGGCGCGTCACGCAGGATGGCACGAGCAATGGCGATGCGCTGTTTCTGCCCGCCCGACAACATCACGCCGCGCTCGCCGACAAAACTATCGTAGCCGTCTGGCAGTGCCGAGATGAAGTCATGTGCAGCGGCAGCCTTAGCAGCGGCCACAACCTCGGCATCTGTGGCATCAGGGCGGCCAAAGCGGATGTTATCGCTGGCCGAGGCCGCAAAGATCACCGGATCCTGCGGCACCATCGAAATGACCTTGCGGAATTCATCACGCTGCAGATCCGGCAGCGCAATCCCGTCCAGTTTCACCACACCTTCGCTGGGATCATAGAAGCGCTGAATCAGCTGGATGATGGTGGTCTTGCCCGCCCCCGAAGGGCCAACAAAGGCGACCGTTTCGCCAGGAGATACGGTCAGAGACACGTCCTGCAGCGCCGAAGTTTCAGGGCGCGCTGGATAGCGGAACGACACATTGTCAAAGGTAATCTCGCCACGGACCGGGCTGGCCAGAGCTTTGGGCGCAACAGGGTCAATCACATTGTCATGCGCGTTCAGCAACTCGATCAACCGCTCGGTCGCGCCAGCAGCACGCTGCAACTCGCTCCAGATCTCCGACAGAGCCGCAACCGAACCGGCCACCAGCACCGAATAGATCACAAACTGGATCAGGGTGCCTTCACTCATCAATCCGGCGCGCACGTCGATGGCGCCCATCCAGAGCACTCCAACGATGCCCGAGAACACCAAGAAAATCACAATCACAGTCAGGAATGCACGGGTTTTGATCCGTCGTTGAGAGACATCATACGAGGTCTCGGTCATCTCGGCGAACTGCGCCCGGCTTGCCACCTCATGGGTGAACGCCTGCACCGTCTGCACAGCGGTCAGCGCCTCGCCGGCCTGGCCGGATGAGGCAGCGATCCAATCCTGATTTTCGCGACTGATCACCCGCAAGCGACGTCCCAGCACCAGGATCGGCACGATCACCGCTGGTACAATCAACAGCACCAGCCCGGCCAGCTTGGCCGAGGTCAGCAACATCAACACCATGCCGCCTGCAAACAGCAGCAGATTGCGCAGCGCAATTGACACCGAAGACCCCAGCACAGACTGGATCAAAGTGGTATCTGTGGTGATCCGGCTAAGCACTTCGCCGGTCATGATTTTTTCAAAGAACTCCGGGCTCATGCCGATCACACGGTCAAACACCGCCATGCGAATATCAGCTACCACCCGTTCACCCAGCCGGGTCACCAGCGCATAACGCAGCCCAGTGCCCACTGCTAACAGGGCGGCAATTCCAATCGCCGCCAGGAAATACTGGTTCAGCAATTCGGTATCGCTGACCCGGAAGTTATCCACCACCCGGCGCACAGCCAGCGGCAGTGTCAGTGACAGGCTGGCGGTCAGAACCAGCGCGCCAAACGCCAGCAACATCAGCAACCTATAGGGCTTCATGAATGGCCAGAGTGCCCCAAGCACGCTGATTTTCTTCGAGCTGTCACGCTCTTCATTGGCATGTGGTGCTGCTTGCGATCGCGCCATTTCGGATCCTTTGATCTGTCTACTTTTACAGGCATTCAATGCACTGCATATGGCCAAGGTTCATGACCCTGCAACGGCGGCGCGTCAAGCGGCCAAGTGCCGCGCAATGGCGGTACCATGCAGCGTATCATGCTGGAACGGAGGGAGGTCGAGTTCTTGGAGCGGGCGACGGGAATCGAACCCGTGTCATCAGCTTGGAAGTCTAGTGTCCAAAGTTGAAATTACGCTATATTTTCAACCAGATACCGGAATGGGTAGTCAGCTTTTGTAGGCGATTTGTCGGAAGTGATTATTTGGAGCGGGCGACGGGAATCGAACCCGTGTCATCAGCTTGGAAGGCTGAGGTCTTACCATTACACAACGCCCGCTCTACAGTTTTAGGACCTATTTCATAGACTTTAGGAGGTCAAGAGGCCTTTCACCGCAAAGGGCGTGTCAGAGGGAATCTGCTTGAGGCCGCGACCTGCCTGATCCGGCTGGTTAAGCGGTTCTCGCACTTGAAGTCATGGGCTGTGCGGCTTGCCGCGCGAAACGGCTTCAAAAAGGCCGCAGCCGCGACAGCCCGAAAAATGGCTGTGCTAATGCTGACGCTTTGGAAAAATGAAACCGAATTCTGTTGGAAAGGGAACGTTACGACCTGATACGATACGACGAAATCCCGCCTGGGGAAGAGGCCGGGAGCAAGGTCCCAATGGGACGGAGCCAGATTGATCTCGTGGGTGCGGTTGGGGCTGACAGCAAACTGCCTGATGACCCCGCACATGACATTTGGAGACAATCAGCCCCGAACGCCTTAGTGAGGCGGCCGCGGCCGACCTCGGAGAGAACCATGCCCCTGAAGGACTGCGCCATCCGGCTCTTGACTATGCCGCGGACAGAGAACCGCAACCTGCAACGATCAAAGTCAACTCAAATTAATCCTTGCATAACAGGGGGCGTCCACACATGACACCACCCCCTAGATTGCTGTGTAGCCGCCATCGACGACAACTATCGAACCAGTCATGTAGCTGGCTGCGTCTGAAGCAAGAAAGTGAATGACCGATGCAATCTCTTCAACCTGCGCGACTCGGCCCAATGGTGTTTTCTGGCGCCAGATCGGAAACCAATCTGGATCGTCGATGCCACCACGTGTTAATTCGGTCTCAACGTATCCGGGAGCGACCGCATTAACGCGAATGTTTGATCCAGAAAATTCACTCGCCAACGACTTCGTCACTAGGTGAACACCTGCTTTTGAAGCGTTGTAAGCCGTCTGATTTTGCGGGATATTTGCGATAAGACCTGAAATCGAACCAACGTTAACAATTGAGCCACCGCCGGTTTTTAACATTTGCCGAGCTGCTTCTCGCGCGGCCCAGAATGCACCACTCAAATTCACATCCAGAATTCGCTGCCATTCCCCATTTGGCAGATCGAGAGAGCTGCCGTGACAGGCGACACCCGCACTGTTAACAAGTATGTCGATTCTGCCATGCTTGGCTGCAACTGTCGCCATGAGATCGGCTATCGCGTCCGGGTCCGAAACATCAACTTCGAGGAAACTTGCGGGATGGCCCAATGCGTTGAGATGCTCAACGGCTGCGCCACCAGTAGCAGTATTATTTGCAGCCAACACTGTCGTCGCGCCAAACTCAGAAAGTGCCTGTGCGGCTGCCAAACCGATACCTTGTGATCCGCCAACTATAACGGCGATTTTACCTTTTAGACTTAATCGGTTGATGTACAAACTATTTCCCCCTACTGACTGTTTTGCTTTTGTTTATGCGCGGAGCCATGTCGGATTAAGCACTGCTGCGGCGGGATTTTGCGTACGTGTCAAAGGCGACGGCCAATACGATAATCACCCCAATAACAATCTGTTGCCAGAAAGATTGAACGTTCAGCATAACGAGGCCATTCATCATTACACCGATCAACAAAGCCCCAACAACTGTCCCTGCCACACCGCCGATTCCGCCAAATAGGCTGGTGCCGCCAATGACAACTGAGGCAATCACGCGCAATTCAAAAGACATGCCTGCAACGGCCTCGGCCGAGTTTAGGCGTGCTGCCAGAACAAACGCCGCGAGACCAGCAAAAAAACCAGTGATCGTGTAAACCGCCGTAATAACGAATTTGACGTTGATGCCGGAGAGGCGTGCCGCTTCTGGGTTTGCGCCCACGGCAAACACGTTTCTGCCAAACTTTGTATGTTTGAGGGTAACCCAAGCCACGACAGCAAAGAAACCAAAGAGGCATACGGGAACGGGGACGCCGAAAATATCCCCTCGACCCCACCACCGAAAGCCAGCGTCAAAGCCACTAATAGGGCCGCCGCCGCCCACCAACAGGGTAATTCCGCGAAAAATGGTCATACCACCAAGTGTTACAACAAAAGGAGGGACGCCGAACCAATTTGTGGTGAACCCTTGCAGCAATCCGGCCGCGATTCCGACCCCAATTGCCGTTAAGAAGGCAAACCCCCACCAAGTTGTAGCGGAGTCCGTGGCCGCGCCCTCATAGTTTCCGCCTGTCGCGACGAAGGCCGCCATCATACCGGCCAAGGCCAGTGTCGACCCAACCGACAAATCGATCCCCGCTGTAAGGATCACAAATGTCATGCCGATAGACATCAGGCCAAAAATCGAAACTTCCGTGAGGATATTCGAGATATTGCGCGGCGACAGAAACCGTTCATTTGCCAAGCCAAATGCAATTATCAAGACGATCAAAAAGATCAAAGGGGCGAACTTTGCAAAGAACCCGATGACATCGAACTCGGTCTTTGCCGCCTTCTTCGGCGCACTTATCTGTGTGGTTTGCTCGTTTAACATTTGTCTCTTCCCGTTACTCAAGGTTTTTGTAGGTATCTTCACAGCCCAGACATGCGCCGCATCAGGATTTCTTCAGTCGTGTCGACTGTATTCAGTATTTCGCCGCTGCGGCCTTCACACATCGTTACAATTCGGTCGCTCACACAAAGAAGCTCTGGGAGCTCAGACGAAATAACAATGACAGCTA
>MAAY01000017.1 GCA_002162795.1 Rhodobacterales bacterium 56_14_T64 | reverse complement strand
TGCTTCTCGACACAAAACTGTTGTCGCTCGTCGTGGTCGATGGCAACGTCGAAGAACTTAAACACCCATACATCTTCTTCTTCATCGCGAGAAAATCTGCACTCGCGGCTCAACAATATAGTGACCACTGCAATACCATCGTCATTGAAGTCGCGAGCATGTATATATCTCGGCGCAATGACCCAATTGTCGCCCTCCTTGGCATCCCACGCCTCGTCTTTCGTCCGCCCACCTGGTTTGAAACCACGCAAATGCAACCCTCCAAATCGGACGCTCGAAGAGTCTGCCTGATAGTTATTGACTGCAGGGCTGTGCTCCCTGATCTGCGTGTCTCTTATGCAATTCTGATCTGAAACCTGAACGCGCCCAAAAGGAAATTCCAGTTCTGGTTCGACCCGCTTCGCCGCAATCCCCGCCACTACAGCTTCCTTCGCTTCGAATACCAGCTTCTGTTTTTTCAGCCAATCTTGATATGCGCGCTCTTCCGCATTTAGTGCACTTTCATCAGGAACCATAAGTATCAACATTTGCTCTAGCCTTGCCGCGATCGATGCTCTTTCAGTGTCGTACGCATCGGCCTTGCTGGCGGGCACATAGCTGCGTGGAACACCGAACTCTAGCTTCTCCAGACCTTCTTGCAATTCCTGCCTAATGCGTTTGATTTCACCGATATCCGAAGCGACTTCTAATTCGGATGACAGTCGGTCCAAATCAGCCATCATCTCGTCAATGGGCAGCCCCAGCGTCTTTTCAAGATTATTCACTTGGGAAACCGCCGAGCCAAGCATTGCCCAAGCCGTATTTTTGTCTGCCTCGCTAGACATCCAACGCAGCACGTCACCCAAGGCGACCTTGGCGGTAACGCCAATCTCTTGCACGTCTCCATAAAGATCTAGACTGGCCATGACGGATTTGGCGTCGGCCTCGCTCAGCGGTTGCCCGTTGTGGTCGGTCATGAAATCTAACCAGTCGGGCGACCCCGGAACGTTAAAACTCCACTCATCTCCTTCTGTTGCAGGCGCTCCGGCATCAAAATTGACATATCCGTTTGCAAGAATCTGCGTGGTGACAGGCGCATCGTAATACCCGACCCACACGTTGACGTCGTACAGTCGGATTGTTTCTCTGATTTCAGGGGGTAATTCGCTTATCCGGATGTCATTAGGCAGATCGCCAAAGTTCGTAATTCCATTCAATTTCAAAACCGACTGTTCCGGTAACCGCCAGCGGATCTTCAAGTTGCGGATAGGCTCTCCGAGCAGCGTATCAATTTTCCATTTGACGTCATATTCCACCAACAGAGAAACGCCGTAATCGCTCTTGGCCATTACCGACAGTTGTTGTTCTTCGCCTTCAAAAGCCAATGCCAAAGAAGGCACCAATAGCCACAGCGCGCCCAAAAGGCTTGCAAATTTACCTGAAAAACCCAAGCGCGCACCGACTGCGATAAATCTACTCAAACCAGTCTCCAAGACGTTATCCATAATAGCCCCACATCCCCGCTTGCAGAGCCGCTTCATTGCAAGCCTTTAGTGCCTGAAATGCCCGCGCCTGTGAGGCAGCAATGATTGCCTGAAAAGTGTGGGTAAATGCCAGTTCAGTCAAGCATCCTGAATGTTCACTTTCGTCTGATCCAGCATTCGAAAGCGTGTCTGATATTTGCTGGAAGCTGCCATTAGACGTGTTTAGCAACAAGGGCAGCGGAGGGCCGAGGCTGTGTGAAAACTCGGTATTTCGAAAATTTCGCGGGAGGATATTCTCAGTACGCATCAATACCTCAGCACTATCGGTAATATGATCTCCAGAGAAGAAGATACTGGAATACTATTCCTGGAAATCGCGACCGAATTGAGTTTTCACACAGCCTCGGCCGAAAGTACCAATTGGCCTATCGTGAGCGAAGTTCTGAAAGTCCCGAATAGCCGCCTTTTCCCGGCATCTTGTTCTGGATTTTGACCTCCCTTTTTCTACACGAAGCAATCCGGTCTGCCTTTACTACTTCGACGTTACGCTCCTGTTTCATACGAGTTTTCCTAACGAAACATGTGCAAGGATCCGAAACGGCCAATCATCCAACTAACGCGCCAGCCAAATAGTATCGAGCTCACAAGCGGGCCCAAGCCGATCGCATAGGTCGCACCAGCGTCTCGATCGCCTTGGGGGCCCTTTAGATTGTAAAACGCACTGTCACGCCGGATCTGCCTGCCTATGTCGTGCCCAAAGGATTGCCGCGTCGTGTGTCCGGGGTGTGCCCGTGCGCTGCACTTGGTGATGCGGTTCGGTCATTTAAATAAATTAAGTCAATATGTTATTGATCTGACAGGGTAGATGCGGCCACCCCTATGAGGAGCCGGTGATTCAGCTGTTGCCCGCCCTGCGAACTCGTCACATCTGGGGCATGGACGAGGGCAATCCGTACCGGTTCTGGAACCGAGAAACGCCGGACTGGGTGCCGGAAGAACATCGCTCGCCGCCCAGCTGACGGTGCAAAGAGACTTGATTTTTCTCGCGATTGAGGCGAGTCTTGCGCCATGAGTTTTCAACACTCCCCGTCGTTTCCAAGCCCATCCGCCCCCCTACAGGTTGCCTTTGACCGACGCGAGCTCTCGGTGATCCTGTCGCTGTATGGCCGCATGGTGGCGGCCGGCGAGTGGCGCGATTACGGAATTTCCTGCCTGCGCGAACTGGCCGTGTTTTCGGTGTTCAAGCATGCCGCCGAACATCCACTGTACCGGATCGAAAAACGCCCCAAACTGCGTCAACGGCAGGGGATGTATTCGGTGGTTGGTATGGACGGGCAGATCCTGAAACGGGGCCACGAGTTGAAAACCGTGCTCCGAGTGTTGGACCGCCAGTTGATCCGCGCGGTGAGGTAGCGGCAGTCTCCGGAAAATTCGAATTTTCCGGCACAAAATCTGCGCAAATTTTGGCTACCGTCGCAATCGCACGCCCTAGGTCAGCCGCTTATGCGCCGTCACCGGCCCATCGCCCTGCTCCAGAATACGGTCGATCGCGGGGTGTAGCGGTTCCAGCGCCACCGCCATATGGAAAGCATTGGCATGGATCAGCGTTTCGTTATCGCGTACAAACGCAACATGGCCCTTCCAAAATAACAGATCTCCGCGCTTATAATCCGATGCAACAGGAGGGGCATAATTGCCCAAGGCTCTTTCTTGTGGTCCGCTGTCACCGGGGCAGGGGATACCGCAGGCCAGCAGAGACGCCTGCACCAGCCCCGAGCAATCAATGCCCAACCGGCTGTTGCCGCCCCATAAATATGGTGTGCCCAGGAACAATTCGGCCACAGCAACCGGGTCACTCGGCATGCTGTCTATTGGGGCCAAATGCGGTGCGGGGATGAACCCGTCCGGAGTTTCGGCAAATCGTTCATCCTGCTCCAAGACCTGCACATGGCTGCCAAAACTCAGGCTGCGCAGGTCCGAGGATTTGAAATCCGGCTGCGTATAGGCGTGAGTCGCCACAGCGCTCACCCAATGGGTGGCCTCAACCAAAGCCCCCAACGCGGTTGATGGCACAGAACCGACATAGCCGTCCTTTGCCGATGTGACCTGCGCCCAGCCATTCTGTTCTTTTTCAACCGAGACCACATCCCCCCAGATCAGCTGACGCTCCCTTGGCCCATCGGGCCGGCTCAGTAGGTCAACAACCGGGCGGATGATTTGGGCCTGTCTCATAGGTTCAGCATCTCGGGCAGGGCAGCAAACAGCGCGCGCGCACCTTGGCCTGCGCCGCCTTTGGGCCGGGCAGGGGCGGCGGTTGGGTTCCAGCCGTAGATATCAAAATGCATATAGCGGCTCTCGCCTGCAAATCGACGCAGGAACAGCGCAGCGGTGATCGAGCCGGCAAATCCGCCCGCAGGTGCATTGTCCAGATCGGCAATGCCCGGCTCGATCCTGGCCTCATAAGGATCATGAAACGGCATCCGCCAGACCGGATCAGCGCTGCCATTGGCCACAGCCGCCAGCGCAGCGGCGTCCCCTTCGTTATCCGTATAAAAAGGGGCCAGATCAGGTCCAACCGCCACCCGCGCAGCACCCGTCAGCGTCGCCATCGAGATCAGCAAATCCGGCTTTCCCTCATCCGCCAGTGCCAGCGCGTCGGCCAACACCAGACGGCCCTCGGCATCGGTATTGTTGATCTCTACCGTTAGCCCCTTGCGTGAGGTTAAAATATCGCCGGGCCGGAATGCAGTCCCGGAAACTGAGTTTTCTACCGCTGGAATCAACACCCGCAGTTGCAGCGGCAGTTCGGCAGCCATGATCATCCGGGCCAGTCCCAGCACGGCAGCTGCACCGCCCATATCCTTCTTCATCAACCCCATGCTGGCACCGGGTTTCAGGTTCAACCCACCAGTGTCGAAACACACGCCTTTGCCCACCAAGGTCAGCTTGGGGCCGGATGTCCCCCAGTTCATCTCAATCAGTCGTGGACGCCAGTCCGAGGCCCGGCCAACTGCGTGAATCATCGGCAAGTTTTGATCTAACAACGCCTCGTCCACGGTCATCGATATGGATGCGCCAAACTGCGTGGCCAACGCTTCAGCCGCCGCCTGTAGCTCATCCGGGCCCATGTCTGACGCTGGCGTATTGATCAAGTCGCGGGTCAGGCATTCTGCAGCAGCAAGCGATTCAACAGCAGCGGAATCAACCCCTTCTGGTGCCAATAGGCCCGCTTTCATTTCACCCTGATTGCGATAGCGGTCAAAACGATAGCTGCTCAGCAGCCAACCCAGGCACTCCATCGCCAAGGCTGACTGGTCCAGCCCCGAGGCAATTGTGTAAACGCCCTTGGGGAGTTTCTCAGCTGCCCCTGCCAGTACAAACCGCCGCCGCGCCCGTTGCGCAGCGGTGCCATATCCAACCAAAGCCATATCAGGTTTGCCATTGTCACCGGGAACCAGCAGGACCTGACCACAGGCGGCCGTAAAGCTGTTCGCCTGCGCCCAATCTGAAACCTGCTGAGGCCGCTGTTGCAGCCAATTTGCGCATTCATCCTGATCAATGACATGCAGTGGCAAAGCAGCATCTGTAAACGGGGCAAAGACAGGCGGCATCACGATACTCCGGATGTGGGGACAATATCGCCCCAGAGTATCTGGCACCACGCTATCTGCAAGCCCTGCTTACGAAACTGCGCCCTGAAGAATCAGACTGATAGATCTTGTTGTTCCCAAACGGCGGTAAGTGACCGTTCGCCAACCCGCAGCAACCGGAACAGCGTCGCGGCAACCGCGGCCTGGTCATCGGTATCGATCGCTTCGGTCACGTCGCGTGCGATACCCGCCATGGCGGTCATGCCAATTTGTTCAGCAATGGCAATCAGCGACCGTGCGCTCTTGCGCAGGTTTGGAATATCGTCTTGCCGCCATAATCGCTCGCAATGCGACAGTCGCACGGCCAGCTCTTCAATAGCGCGGCAGACGACGTCTTCAGCGCCTGCCTCGCCCAACTGAGCATAAAGTTCGCTCAGTTTGCCCGGGTCAAGCCGGACCGTTTCATTGTGCATTACTGTAAGAATATTCGCCACCAGAGTTCACCCTAAATATCTGTACCCCCACGGCACGGGACCAACATGTACGCTTACTGGTTTTCAAAAGGTAACTTCGGGGTGATCATATCTCTCGAATTTGCTAACAATGCAGGGTATTAGCCCAGCGGACTATCAACTCAGGGATCGATAAATGGAATTTGCCAAGCCTCTGCCGAGTTATCTGGTGACCCGTTATCACGGATGGAAAGCCACTTCTTACCAGGAAAACAAGGGCTGGTACCGCCGTTTGGCGACCGAAGGACAGCGCCCGCGGGCCATGGTTATCTCGTGCTGCGACAGCCGGGTGCACGTGACTTCGATCTTCGGGGCCGACCAGGGTGAGTTCTTTATCCATAGAAATATCGCTAATTTGGTGCCGCCTTTTCAGCCAGATGGCGATCATCACGGCACCAGTGCAACTGTGGAGTACGCTGTGACGGTGCTAAAGGTGTCCCATTTGATTGTTTTGGGTCATTCACAATGTGGCGGAGTCGAGGGTTGTATCGACATGTGCAATGGCCATGCCCCCGAACTGGAGGCCAAAGATAGCTTTGTTGGTCGCTGGATGGACATCCTGAAACCCAAGTATGAATTGGTGCGCGACATCGAGGACAAAGAAGAGCAGCTGCGCCAGTTGGAAAAGCAGGCGGTTGTGGCTTCGTTGGAAAACCTGATGAGCTTTCCCTTTGTCGACGCCGCGGTCAAGGATGGCGAGCTGAGCCTGCACGGCTTGTGGACCGACATCGGCGAAGGCGGGTTGCAGTGCTACGATCCCAAGCTGGAACTGTTCATTCAGGTCTGAGTGCTGACCTGCCGGTCCTCGGCCTTGATGTGTGCGGCGGCACTGGTATAGCCCCCCGCCGCGCCATCGACAAAATGCACATGATCATCGCGCGTGGCCGAGGGCACGATGCAGGTGACCATCGCCTCGTCCTGTTCATGCAGCCCATAACGGATGTGACCCGCAGCCTTGGCGCGTTGCAGCAGGTCGACCAACTGGTTGCGAGTGGTCGGGTCACAGTCGAGGGTCATCTTCAATCCGTCATCGAATTTGCGGAAGTCGGCATTGGCGCTCAGCGTGGCGCGATAGTGAACCGGATCAAAGCCACCAAACCGCCGCCCGCTCCACATCATCAGCCCCGTCACAGCCGTATTCACCAGCAACCGGATTTTGCGCAGCAGCAGTGGACCTGTTCCGCGCGACACATGCGCCTCAAGCGTCAGGCCTGGCGGAGGATACCCCAATGGCGGACCATTCCCCGGAACCGGGTGACCGCTGCGCTCCAGCTGTGCGGACAGTGCCAGCACCTGACTGACGGCCTCGGAGTAGGCGCGGCTTTCGCCATCGCCGGCGGGCAGCATCACCAAGGATAGTATGGTGCCATTACGCGCCTTGATGTTGCTCCACCGGCAGGACAACCCGGTTAAATCCGGTGGCGTGATGTATTCCGAAGGCTCCACGGCAAAGCCGCCCTCCTTCATTTGGTGATCCGCCCAGGCCAGGCCGCCGCCATTGAACATGGCGTAATCCACGCCCGAGGAGACCGCATGGCGCGCCACCCGAACCTCTAACCCTTCGGCGCGAATCCACTCGATCGGCAACAGGGCCGCCCGCAGGTCTACGCCAAATTCAGCACTCACCCAACTGCGCAGGTTCGACAGCACGGCGCGGCATAAATCCGCCTCGGAGGGTGGAATCGCAAAGGACGCGCCATCGCCACCAAACACATAAGGAAAAGCCCGCCCCGACATGGCATTGGTCAACGCCGAGATCACCGAGGCGCCAATCATGTTCACAGTCTTGTAGCGGCCAGCGGCAATCAGCCCGGTCGAATCGACAATATCACAGCACCCAACCAGCCAATCCGCAGGCAGCGGCGTGTAGTTTTTGGGTTGGGCAAAGTCAGAGAACCTGTCTCCGCGTGGCAGGTCTTCATAGAATGTGTGCGTTTCCATAGATTACCCATGCCATCAGCTACTGCGAGCAAACTAGCGGATTTCGCCTGCAGGTCCATATGTCTGCTGTGGCGGCGATCCCGCTTCAGTCGAAAAACCGGGCATGTGGCTATATATCTGCACCCCAGCACGGACCTGCGAGCGTTCTGACCTTTCCGACAGAGCCGTTTCCCGATATGAGACCGCAGCCGGTCATGGGATCGGCTCTAATTTGGAGAGACACTATGGGTTATCGCGTCGCCGTCGTCGGCGCCACGGGCAACGTGGGCCGTGAGATGCTGAACATCCTGGCTGAGCGCCAGTTTCCAATTGATGAGATTGCCGTTCTGGCAAGCCGAAAATCACTTGGATCTGAGGTCAGCTTTGGTGAGCGAACTTTGAAAACCACCGATCTGGACACGTTTGATTTTGCCGGTTGGGACATTGCGCTATTTGCAATTGGTTCAGATGCCACCAAAATCTATGCTCCCAAAGCAGCAGCTGTCGGCTGTGTGGTGATCGATAACTCGTCGCTGTACCGTTACGATCCGGACATCCCGTTGATCGTGCCCGAGGTAAACCCCGAAGCCGTGCACGGCTATGCCAAGAAGAACATCATCGCCAACCCCAACTGCTCGACTGCGCAGATGGTTGTGGCGCTGAAGCCATTGCACGACCGCGCCACCATCAAGCGGGTGGTGGTCTCGACCTATCAGTCCGTTTCCGGTTCCGGCAGCAAGGGCATCGACGAGCTGTGGGATCAGACCAAATCGATCTACAACCCGACCGATAACAAGCCGCCCAGAACCTTCACCAAGCAGATCGCCTTCAACGTGATCCCGCATATCGACGTGTTCCTGGACTCTGGTGAGACCAAGGAAGAGTGGAAGATGGTCGCTGAGACCAAGAAGATCATCGACACCAAAATCAAGGTCACCGCGACCTGTGTGCGGGTGCCGGTCTTTGTGGGCCACTCCGAAGCGATCAACATCGAATTCGAAGACTTCCTGGACGAGGACGAGGCCCGCGACATCCTGCGCGAGTCGCCGGGAATCATGGTGATCGATAAACGTGAAGACGGTGGATACGTCACACCGGTCGAATGTGTTGGCGATTTTGCCACCTTCATCAGCCGCATCCGTCAGGACAGCACAATCGATAACGGTTTGAATCTATGGTGTGTTTCGGACAACCTGCGCAAGGGTGCAGCCCTGAACGCAGTGCAGATTGCTGAACTCTTGGGACGTGAAGTTCTCAAGAAAGGTTAATCTAAGACTATCCTTTAGATCAGGGGGCTCCTCGAAAGAGGGGCCCCTTCGTCTTTTGCACGTCTCGACGAATACATGCAATTTGATGTAAATTTTACCTACAGACAAACACTAGGACACACACCAAACCGAAGGAGCCCGTCATGTTCGCCAAACACGCCATAGAGCAAGAAGCACAAGACGTAACCTTCAAGCAGTCAGGCTGGGCCAGTGCCCGCAGCAACAATCGCTGGAACACTGAAATGGAAGTCTCTCTCCGGATGTACCTCTGGGAAGAATTCACCAAAGCACGCAGTTGGCTAGACCTGCGTCGCCGCCTCGTCAGCAAGGGTTTTTATCTCAAGCAAGAAGAAAACAGCGTCCACCTAAGAGACGCCTTCAGCAACGTAGATATCTGCTCCTGCCGTTTCCTTGGGTTTCCTTCGGCCCAACTCACTTCACGATTTTCGAACAAGAGCGCACCAGCAGCAGCCTAAAGATCCTTCAAGCCGGCAAATCAAAAAGACCGGTATCAAGATGGGCGACGGGACAAACAGACACTTGAACAGGCCGACCACAAAAAAGAGCAGGCTAATAACAAAAACAAGAGCAGGCAGTCAGGTTCAAGATTATGAGCACAAGGAAGCTTTCGGGTTGCTTCCTTGTGCTTTTCCTTTGTCACAGGTGTGTTTCTTATCCATCAGTTATGGGTGAACCCATCCAGAACTGAGCATAAAAACATCGGTCTTTGGTCGGCATGTTTGGCACGAAGAACAGTGCGAGAGTGGAGGTGTACCGAGTCGGGGCCCTCATGAAGATACATCCAAAACTATCCTTTAGGTCAGGAGGACTCGCGAAAGAGGGGCCACTGCACCCTTTGCACCCATGGATCAGAATCAGCATTTCACGGTAAATTAATAGACATCGAACAACATCAAATGCGGAGGATCACGTCATGTTTGCCAAGCACAGTATAGAAAATGAACTACAAGACGTGACCTACAAGCAGTCCGCATGGGCCACCGCCCGGGTTACCGGTCGCTGGGGCACCGAAATGGAAGTTTCTCTCCGGACATACCTTTACGAAGAGTTCTCCAAGGCACGCAGCTGGTTAGATCTGCGTCGCCGCCTTGTAAGCAAGGGTTTCTATCTCAAGCAAGTAGACGACCGCGTCCGCCTAAGAGACGCCTACAGCAATGTCGATATCTGCTCTTGCCGCCGTCTCGGCTTTCCTTCAGCCGAGCTAACCACCAAATTTGCAGACATAAGAGCAGCCACAACCTCCTAACGAGTTTTCAAAGCCGGCGGATCAAAAGACCGGTAAGAAAAAAGACAACGAGACAGACGGTTACTTGAACAGGCCAACAAAAACAAAAGCAGGCTAATAATAAAAAAAGAGCAGGCGGTCAGGTTCAGGCAAACAAGCCCAGGGAAGCTTTCGGGTTGCTTCCTTGGGCTTCTTCTTGTCCGGGCAGTGGTTTTTTGCGGTCCTCACCCCAAACATAATCTGACGCGGTGCAGACTTAGCCGCCCTTGTATTTGCTATGGGACCTTGCAAAGCTCACCTTAGATATTTTTTTGAGGTCACATTGATGCGAAATTGCCTTTCCCTGCTCGCCCTATTGTCTGCATCCGCAGCTTGGGCTGACACTATCCCCGTTTCCAGCAAGGTGACCGAGGTCACCATGTACCCCGAAAGCGCAGCCATCACACGGACCGCTGAATTTCAGATCCCAGCAGGAAAACACCGGCTGGTACTGCAGGGCGTGCCAGACACAGCAATCTTGGAACTTCTGCGAATTGACCTAACCGGTGCGCGACAGATCGGAACCGTGTTCCGCAACGAATACACTCCTCCACGTGAATTCAATGATCCACGCGTTCAAGAGGCCGAGGCGCGCATTGACGAAATCGAGCAGCGCATTCAGGCGGTCAAGGATGATGCCACGCGGGCAGGTCTAAAAGGCGCAGCCGCCGAGGTGTCGATCGGATTTCTGCAACAATTGGGCGAGAACGAAGGCTTGGCCGATGCGACCCCCGACATCCTGCGTGACATTGCCCGGATGATTTCTCAAGAAGCCGAAACCGCAGGGCAAACTGCATTGGACGCCGAGATCGAAGCACGCCGAATCGAGCGCCAGTTGCAGGAGCTTGAGGATGAACTGGAATTAGCCAAGCAGGCGTTGGAGGCAATCGACCTCGAGAGCGAAGAGCGCCTTTATATCGCGGTTGAGGTTGAAGCCGAAGAGGCCAGTGATGGCACCATCGTGCTGAACTACCTGGACGGTGCGGACAGTTTCTGGATCCCGGTCTATGATCTGAAGTTGGAAACAGGGGAAAACCCTCAACTGAAAATCGAGCGGGGTGCCTTTGTGCAGCAGGACACGGGCGAGAACTGGAGCGATATTACTCTTCACTTGTCTACGGTTTCTCCAATTGGTCAGGTAGAGCCCAGTTCATTACACACGCGATACCGGGGCATATCAGAACCTGAACCAGTGGCGCTGGATTCCAGAGCAGGAGGCTACAACGAACCCGTGGTCGAATACCCAGTTATCATCGAAGAAGCAGCCCCCATGTGGAATGTCGGTACCGATGGTCCTGGTGTAACTTACTCGTATGGCGAACCCGTATCCATCACCTCGGGGGCAGATATGCTGCGCCTTGAACTGGGTGTTCTGACCGAGGCGGGCAAGATCATGGCCCGAGCGGTCCCAATGAGAGACGAGACAGCCTATCGGGTGGTTCATTTCACCAATTCATCGGGCGAGGATCTGCTCGAAGCAGAATATGCTTCGCGTTACATTGATGGTGTGTTCATCGGGATCGCAGAGTTCAGCTCCCTTGCCGCAGGTGAAGAGGGTGAAATCGGCTTTGGCCCCATCGAAGGATTGCAAATCCGCCGCGATACCCTGGATCAAAGCGAAGGCGGTCGCGGTCTTATCTCGCGCAGTAACCAGCAGGTCCAAAAGGTTGAGATTGAAATCGAAAACCTGACCGGTGAAACTTGGCCGCTGCAACTCCGCGACCGGGTGCCTTACACTGAACAGGAAGACCTGCAGATCACCTGGACCGCCACGCCACAGCCCAGCGAGGAAAACCTCGACAAACGCCGTGGCATTCTGGCTTGGGAGCTGGAAATGGCCCCCGGGGAGCGCCGCCAGATCGAGCTAGAAACCACGCTTAGCTGGCCCGAAGGCATGGAACTACATTAACGTATACCGAGGTATCGCCCGGCAGATCCGCCGGGCGCGATCCCTACTTGGATTTCCAATGTGCCGCCAATGCACGGGCCGACTTAACCAGCAGCATCACGTCCAGCCCCACGGCCAGAAACTGCGCGCCCATATCCAGATAAGATTGCGTTGCTTCCTCGCTGACACCCAGAATGCCCGGCGCCTTGCCCGAGGCGGCGATTTTGGCCATCGAGTCGGCAATAACTTTGCGCACCTCAGGATGAGCCGAATCGCCCTGAAATCCCATATCGGTCGACAGGTCCGCCGGGCCAATGAATACGCCATCGACGCCCTCAACCGCCAGAATCTCATCCAGCGCATCGATCCCGGCGCGGTTTTCCACCTGCAGCAGCACACAGATTTCCTGATCTGCTGTCGGAATATACTCCGTGACCGATCCAAACCGGCTGGCCCGCGTGGCACTGGCCCCAACACCTCGGGTTCCATGTGGCGGGTACTGACAGGCCCGCACAATCTCGCGCGCCTGTTCGGCGCTCTCAATGATCGGCACCAGCACCGTTTGCGCCCCGGCATCCAGCACCTGCTTGATGACCCAGGTTTCCCCCACCGGCACCCGCACCACCGCATGGCTGCTTGACGCCTGCAACGCCATCAACTGATCGCGGATCGATCGGATGTCATTGGGCCCGTGTTCGCCATCAATGACCAACCAGTCAAACCCGGTGGTTCCCATCATTTCCGCAACCGATCCCTCGGCAAAGCTGAGCCAACAGCCGATCAGGCGCTGACCGTCGGCAAGGGCTTGTTTGAATTCATTCTTAGGCGCTGGCATGGCAAAAAGACCTTTATGCGAAGTTGATGTCGACAGAGCCAAAGGGACCGAAATCTGCAGATATTTCAGATCCTTGTGAGCATTCGATCGGCCGAATGAACGACCCTGACAGGACGATATCCCCGGCCTCGATCTGTTGTCCATAGCTGGCCATGCGTCGCGCCAGCCACAACACCGATGTCACCGGGTCGTTCAGCACTCCGGCCCCCAACCCGGTTTCCTCAACCGTGCCATTGCGCGACACAATTGCACCGGTCCAACGCAGATCACGGGCATCGATCGCATGTCGTTCAGCTCCCAACACAATGCCAGCATTGGCCGCATTGTCGCTGATCGTGTCAGTGATGATCCGTGCCTTGCCACTTGCGGCGTCCGCGCGCTGGATGCGGGTATCGAGTATCTCTAACGATGGCGCCACGCAGTTGGTTGCCATCAAAACATCCGCGCGCGTGCAATCAACCCCGGCCAGCGGAGCCTTCATGATAAACGCAATCTCTGCCTCGACCCGTGGCTGAATAAACCGCCCTGCTGGCACCGTGTCGCCCGTTTCAAACAACATATCGTCCAACAGTACACCGCTGTCCGGCGTGTCGATCTTCAACGCATCCTGCATGGCGCGGCTGGTCAGCCCGATCTTCCAGCCAATCCGCTGCCGCCCTGCCGCCATTTTGCGCGCCACCAGCGCCGCCTGCACCGCATAGGCATCATCCAGTGTCATGCCCGGGTATTGCAACGACAACAGCCTGCATTGCTCACCACTCACCTCGGCCTGAAATAGCGTTTCTGCGGCCTCTGCGTGCTGGTCCGGGGTCATGCCTCGTCCTCTACTGTGTTGATCAAGGTGCCAATGCCTTCGGCCTCGATTTTGATCACATCGCCGGGCTGCAGGAACCTTGGCGGGTCGAACCGCGCCCCTGCGCCAGTCGGGGTGCCGGTCACAATAATGTCGCCGGGCTTCAGCGTGGTAAAGGTCGAGATGTATTCGATTTGTCGCCGTACCGGGAACAGCATGCGGCTGGTGCGATCATCCTGCCGTAACTCTCCGCTCACATGGGTGGTCAGGCGGATGTCATCCAGCTGCGCCGCCGCGGTAAAAGGCACCAAATGCGGTCCCATAGCACCGGATTGATCCCAGTTTTTGCCTTGAGTGACGTTGAACTTAGCATGGCGCACCCAGTCCCGCAGAGTGCCCTCGTTGCACAGGGTAATGGCGGCGATGTGATCATAGGCGTCCGCCTGCGAAATCCGCCGCCCACCTTTGCCGATCACAATGGCAATCTCACCCTCATAATCCAGTTGCGGCGTTTCCGGCGGGCGGATCAATGGTTGATCCGCACCGGTGAACGAGCCGGGAAAGCGGATGAACAGCGACATATTGGGCGGCGCGTCCTGACCGTCTTTGTACTCGGCATTGCGGGCCGGGAAGTTGACGCCAACGCAGATGATTTTCTCGGGCGCGGGGATCGGGATCTGATATTGAAAGCCGCCGTTGGCGTGACTGACCGGTTTGTCTTGCGCTGCGATGGCCAGTTCATGCAGCCCCTCTGCCGCGATCACCTCACGCAGGGTTGGCCACTGGGGGAATTCGGGCGACAGGGCAATCATGCCCTCGTCAGTGACCGCGCCATAAAAGGTCTGGCCATCGGCAGAGTAAGTGGCAAAGCGCATCAGGTCAGTCCCTCGGCTATTTCGGTGATCACATCATGGGCCATCATAACGTCGTCTTTGGTGGTCTCAAACTGGCCAGCCTGAAAACGGATCACCAGATCGCCGTCCACACGAGTCTGGGTCAGGTAAATCCGTCCATCGTCATTGATCGCATTGACCAGCCGCAGGTTCAAATCATCCAGATCCTTTGCCCCCTCCGGCGCATAACGAAAACTCCACAACGACCACATTGGCGGGGTGGTGATCTCAAAATCCGGTGTGCTGGCCAGCTTGTCATGCAGCGCATTGGACCAGCTCACATGATTGCGCAGCCTCTCGCGCAATCCCTCCAGCCCATAGGTGCGCAGCACAAACCAGATCTTCAGCGCCCGGAACCGGCGGCCCAGCGGCACCGACCATTCCGAGTAATTGATGATGCCATCCTTGCCATGCGTCTTCAGGTATTCCGGCTGAATGGCCAGCGTACGCACCAGATCATCCGGGTTGCGTAGGAAATGCGCCGAGCAGTCGAACTGCACGCCCAGCCATTTGTGTGGGTTGAACACAATACTGTCGGCTCGTTCGATCCCTGGCCAATAATGGCGGTACTCAGGGCAGATCATCGCTGACCCGGCCCAGGCCGCATCCACATGGGTGTAAAGCCCGTATTTCTCAGCCACATCAAGGATTTGATCCACCGGATCAGTGGCGCCAGTACCAGTACCACCGACACAAAGGATAACTCCGGCCGGCTGTAGCCCCGCCGCCAGATCAGCCTCAATTGCGGCCTCCAGTGCCACCGGATCCATCCCGCGCCAGTCGCCTTTGATCGGCACACGCACCAGATTCTGCTGGCCAATCCCGGCCACCCAGATGGCGCGATCCACCGATGTATGCACCTCAGAGGAACAGTAGACGCGAAGTGGTTTTTGCGCGAACAACCCCTGTTGGTTGCCCTGCCAGTTCAGCGCCTTTTCCCGCATGGTCAGCACGGCGGCCAATGTCGCGGATGAGGCCGAGTCCTGAATGACCCCGGCGAATCCTTCGGGCAGGTCCAGCGATTGCCGCAGCCAGTCCATCATCCTCGTTTCCATCTCGGTCGCGGCAGGCGAGGTCTGCCACAGCATGCACTGCGGCGCGATGGCGCTGGTCAGGAATTCAGCCAATACTGACGGGGCCGAGGCATTTGAGGTGAAATAGGCAAAGAACCGGGGATGCTGCCAGTGAGTGATGCCGGGCATCACGATCTCTTCAAAATCGCGAAAGATATCCTCCATCCCTTCGCCGGATTCGGGCGGGGTGGCGGGCAGGGCGTTCAGCACATCTCCCGGCTCGGTCATCGCCCGGACCGGCTTATCCCCTACGGTTTGGTGATAGTCCTGTGTCCAGTCCGCCACCCGGCGGCCCCACTCGGAAAACTCATCCCACTTCATCATCTTATCCTTTGGTCCGTGCCTGTGGCACGGGCCGCGCCCGACCCTCCCGTCAAACCGGAGGTTTGCCTTTGGCAAAGTGGGAGGGCGCATTCGCACCCACCCAGTGTCGGGCGCAGCCCTACGTTGTTACGGTGCAATAATCGGCTGCGCGGTCAACGCACTTGGCTTTGTCTCGGCCCCGGCAAATGTCGATCCTTCCTCGAACCAACTACGCGGAGCGGCGGCACCCCACAGGGTCTGGCGTTGCGGGTCGGTCAGCGACCATTTGATCGGCTCCAGATCCGGATCACAGGTTTGGTAATCCGAGCAGTAGATCTCGATCCGGTGCCCATCCGGGTCGCGCACATACAGGAAAAACGCGTTTGAAATCCCGTGCCGCCCCGGCCCGCGTTCAATATTGTCCACGTATCCAGTGGTCGACATCAGATCCAACAGGTCGATGATGTTCAGCGGCGTTGGTACCCAGAATGCGGTGTGATGCAGCCGAGGGCCGGTACCATTGGTAAAGGCCACGTCATGCACGCCGCCCTTCCGGTGCATCCAGGCGGCCCATGTCTTACCGGTGTCATCATCCGCCGTGTATTCGGTCACTCGGAACCCGATGTCGTTGTAAAACGCAACCGAGGCATCCACATCGGCGCTGAACATATTGAAGTGATCAATGCGCAGCGGCTTCACGCCGTTGTACAGCTTGTACTTTTGATGGATCGGCGCCAGCCGGTCCATCTTGACGTAGAACTCCAGCGGAATACCCCAAGGATCCTGCGTGCGCAGGCAACGACCCATATGCGGGCGATCCACCCATTCGACAGGCAAGTTTCGCGACGCGAAAAACTCGGCTGCCTTGTCGAGATCCGGGTCATCAAACAGTTTGAACCCCAACACACCGACCTCGGCCTTGTCGGACTGAACCAGTACAATACAGTGATGGCCACGTTCTTCCATGGCGCGCAGATAGATGCGTTGATCGTCTTCCTGGGTGACCTGCAGGCCCAGCGTGTCGACGTAAAACGCCCGCGATGCGGCCAGGTCAGTCACCATGTATTCAACATGAGACAACCGGACGATGTTGAACGGCGGGTACAGGTTGGCGGTGGGAATGGGCATTAGGGTCTCCTCCGAAAGCGCGCGTTTCGATGTCAGGTCAGGCGCCAAGGCGCGGGATTTTGTGCTCACCAAGGGCAAAGCCGATGTGCTTTTGTTCCATGTAGAAATCAAAGCTCCAGTCGCCACCATCCCGGCCAATGCCGCTGGCTTTGACGCCGCCAAACGGGGTTGGCAGGTGGCGCACGTTTTCCGAGTTCACCCAGATCATCCCGGCTTCCAGATGATTGGTGAACCGCAAGGCGCGGGTCAGGTCATTGGTCCAGACATAGCCGGTCAACCCGTATTGGGTGTCATTGGCCATCTCCAGTGCCTCTTCTTCGGTTCTGAACGTGATCGCCGTCAGCACCGGGCCAAAGATCTCTTCCTGTGCGATGCGCATCTGGTTGCTGGCATTGGTGAACAGGGTCGGGCGCACAAAATACCCCTCATTGCCCACTACCTTTCCACCCGCCGCCGTGGTGGCACCGTCCTGCTTGGCGATCTCGAAATACGAACTCACCTTGTCAAAATGTTCCTGTGCGACCAGCGGCCCAACTTCGGTTTTGGGGTCCAGCGGATGGCCGACGCGGATGTTGTTGACCCGCTCCACCAGCTTTGCCTGGAATTCTTCTGCAATACTGTCCTGAACCAACAGACGCGAGGACGAGGTGCAGCGCTCGCCGTTGATCGAATAAATCATGAAAATCACTGCATCCAGCGCTCGGTCCAGGTCAGCATCATCAAAGACCACCACCGGGTTCTTGCCACCCAGTTCCAGATGCATCCGTTTCAGGGTATCGGCCCCTTGTTTGGTGATCAGCGATCCGGTGCGGCTTTCCCCGACAAAGGCAATTGCCTTGATCGCGGGGTGTTCGGTCAGCCGTTTGCCAGCCTCTTCACCAAAACCGTTCACCAAGTTCCACACGCCAGCAGGCAGTCCGGCTTCATGGGCGATCTCGGCCAGGATACTTGCAGTCAGCGGGCTCAGCTCGGCCGGTTTGTGCACCACCGTACAGCCCGAAGCCAGCGCCGGCGCAATCTTCCAGGTCGATAGCATGAACGGCGTGTTCCACGGAGTGATGATGCCAACCGGCCCAATCGGCACCCGCGTGGTCACGTTCATCAGGGTGGGCGATTGCAGATTCTTGCCGTCGCGCGCCGCTGTCACCTGATCGGCGAAATAGCGAAAATTCTCGGCCCCGCGCAGCGCCGCCTTGGACATGAAGCGCAACGCCTGACCGGTGTCCCAACATTCGCAGAACGCAATCTCTTCGGCGCGCGCCTCGATACCTTCGGCAATGCGGATCAGGATTTTCTTGCGCTGCAGCGCCGGCATGTCGCGCCAGGCGGGAAAGGCTTCCCTAGCGGCCTGTGCGGCGGCATCAATATCGGCGGCACCGCCATGGGCCACCTGACAGATCACGCTTTTGTCGGTGGGCGAGATAGTGTCAAAGACCTTGCCAGACAGAGCCGGAGTGCTCTTCCCGCCTATCAAATTCTGAATGCCATTTTTGCGGAAACGCTCCAGATAGCCGTCCAGCTTGGCGATATTTGTGCTCAGATCAGTCATTTGGCGCATCCTTTGTCAGGTGATCGCGGATGGTGCCGCATTTTGGCGAAACTGCAGGGTCGATGTCGCGCATCTCAAACGACAACGCCAAAGAGCGCCGTTGCATCACGGGCGCCAGAAAGTCGCGGGCCGCGTCAAAGATGGTTTTGGTGGCGGCTTGTCGTGTGGCCAGATCGCGGCCAGCCCGCAGTCGCACCGAGATGTCAATGTAGCCGTGTTTGGGATCGCCGTCGGCAATCGAGACATGTGTGGCCGCAAAGGCACGTACCCGAATGCCGGCCATTGGCAGGGCACCTGTGCTAATCGCAGCCTGACGCAGATGGTTGCAAAGCCCTGCTATATCTATATCAGGCTCTAAATTGGCAGAGTAGTCCAGGGTGATATGTGGCATGGCTTTGAAGTCCAGAAAATTACTTAACTTGTGTAGCAATTCGCGGATGCGCGGTCAAGTATGGAAATCCTGCGGCTGCAATTGCCTTTGCTCCGCGGTAAGGTGATAATTAGCCATGAAAAAGTCTATGCCAACCACCAATCGTTCTTTGCCCATTGCGCTGCTACGTGCGCGCGAGCGGGTTATGGGGCCAATCCGGGCGTTGCTCAGCGACGTGGATCTGACCGAACAGCAGTGGCGGGTGTTGCGGGTGGTGCAGGAAAGCGGCGCCATCGACCCGACCCAGATCGCCGAGCAGGCCTGCCTTTTGTTGCCCAGCCTGACCCGGATCCTGCAAAAGCTGGAAGACAAGCAGATGATCAGCCGCGCGCGGGACCAGGTGGACCGGCGCAAGCAGGTGATCACCATCACTGCGGATGGCGAGGCGGTGATACTGGATAATCTGGAGGCCAGCCTGGCGCTGGTGGCGGAGACCCGTGCCAAGATGGGTGAAGAGCGCTATGAGGCGCTGTTGGATCTGCTGAATGAGCTGGATCGGATTGATCTATAGGGTCTGCAGGGCTGGAGCCGCCATCGTCGCGTTGATCCAGCGGTTGCTATTTGAGTATTTTGGCAAAAAGAAGTTTGGGTCGGCCGTCTTTTGCCTCTGTGGTTTTTGCACTTTTAATTTCCATTCTTAGGTCCAAATCCACCGGCTTCCAGCCGGTCAGCTTCAGCTAAAATTGGATAATCTTCTCTCCCAAATTTGAAGCCCCAGAGGGGTAAGGC
>MAAY01000005.1 GCA_002162795.1 Rhodobacterales bacterium 56_14_T64 | reverse complement strand
AGGCGCCATTGGTTCGAGCCCAGTGGGCGACAGGCCAGAATTCATTGCTGAGGCGGTCAGGGACTGGATCAAAGCCATTGGGGCGAAGACCGCCAATATCGGGCCAGGGCCCCCCTCTCGGGACATCGCCGTGCGATGTTCTGCCGGGCAGTGCTTGGGAGAGCGGATACTGCGAAAGTTTCAACGGGAGAATACGAGACGAGTTGCTCAACGGAGAGATATTCTATTCCCTACGCGAAGCCCAAATCATCATCGAAAGCTGGAGGAAACACTACAATACCAAACGACCACACAGTGCTCTGGGCTACCGCTCACCCGCGCCTGAGGCCATCGTCCCGGTGGACCAAAGGCCAACCATGCACTAACTTTCAATTTGGACCACGCAAGTGGGGCTGCTCAGGTGAACGGATGCACGCTTATGCTTCATTCGTGCATGCTTATGGAATAATGTCGAATGATGATATTTCAGCAAGGCACTGAAAATATTGCAATAATTTGAGGATCTATCTGGCAAGAAAACGTGATTCGTGCACACTTATGCTCCATCGGCATTTAACTGCTATGAGCCAATATTTGATTTTGGAGCGAGGAGACCAGTCTGAAAAAAGTGACGCCGCCCTGTACTATGGCTTGTCGTGGCTTGCTCCATTCCTAATCGTTTTGGGGTTTTCTTTTCAGATATTGGCAATCTGGGTCTAATTCAACAAAGGAGAACTCGTGTTCAGGAAATTGATTTCTTTGGTGTTCCTTGGATTGGCGGCCATATTCTGTTTCTTTTTCTACGTTCAGCACTTCAAGTGGCGAAAGTGCTTTAATGAATTGGGTCGATGCTATGACGGTGAAACAGGAACCGTATATCTAGAACAATCAGGGCAAGTCTGGCTTTTGCTGACAGTTTTGGCCCTTGGCATTTCGCTCTACCAAGCGCTGAGAATGAAACATTGAAGCCGGAACAAGGAGTGTGGAACTGAGGGACAAGGCCGTCATTCTGTTTCAAGTCGGTATTTTAGGAACTTTGCGCCATCGTATTCCACTTCATCGACAAACCTTGCCCCAAGCCTTTCAAGCGCTCGCAGGTTTTTGCGTGACGGTGGTAGAAGGAACGTAACAAATGGGATGCGTTTATCAGCGACGGCAAAAGCTATTGCCTTCATTGATATGCGTGTTCCAAGTCCAAACGAGTCCGGCTTTAGGACTAGGCCGTAGTCCCACTCGTCACCTTCTTTCTGAAAGCCGCCCCAGCCGACATATTTTCCGTTAGACATTATAGCCCAATGTCCGAGCCCATCACGACTCCAGCATTGTTCTTTGGCTGCGATGAATTTGGCGACAGCCTCCCCGTCCCATTTGAAGGTCAAAAGTGGCATGTGCTCTGCAACGCGAGGTTCGGACATGTGAGCAATGATTTCGCCCGGGGCGATCTCAGGTAATCTGGCAAAAGTGATTTCTTGTCTCAATGTCGCCTCCGTTAGCATTGTTCAAAGCATTCAAGTAATTATGCCGCTGCGAGTAGGCAATAATCGTTGGCACAAATAACACTGATGTGAACTCAGAGCGGGCATTCTGCAATAAATGCAGTCGGGTAGACTAAGTCCAGAAAAGGAACATTGTGTGACGGTGTACGGCGTCTAATAAACTAGCGGCTATTCAGTTTTCCTGTTTTCAGATCCTTCATGCTAAGCTTTGGGCTTAAGGATCATTTTCACAGAAGGCATTTTGCATGGGCAAAAGTAGAAAAGTCATTATCACCTGTGCAGTGACTGGGGCGGTGCATACGCCGTCGATGTCAGAATATCTGCCGGTTACACCTGCCGAAATCGCCGAGCAGTCCATAGCCGCAGCCGAGGCGGGCGCATCGGTGTTGCATTTGCACGTGCGCGATCCGGAAGATGGTCGGCCCAGCCCGGATCCAACGGTATTTGAGCAGTTTATGCCGCAGATTGCTGCCAATACAGATGCGATTATCAACATCACTACCGGCGGCAGTACCCGGATGACGCTGGATGAACGTCTAGCCTATCCGCTGGTTGCCCAGCCCGAGCTGTGCTCGCTTAACATGGGGTCAATGAACTTTGCCTTTCACCGGGCCGGGCGCGGCGTTCAGCAGTGAAAATCCGACTGGGCAAAGCCCTATGTCGAGGGCACCGAGGATCAGATTTTCCGCAATAGATTTGCCGACATGAAATCGGTTCTGCCCAGGCTGGGCAATGGCCTATGGCACTCGGTTCGAGTTTGAATGTTACGATGTCGGCCATCTGTATAACCTGGCCTATCTGGTGGAAGAGGGCCTGGTGCTGGGGCCGCTGTTCCTGCAATGGGTTTTGGGTGGTCTTGGCGGGCTGAACGGCGATCCAGAAAACCTGTTCCTGATGCGCAGCACAGCAGATCGGCTGTTTGGGCGTGACGGCTATGAGTTCTCGGTGCGCTGGGTGCCGGGCGCCGTCAAATGCCACTGGTGACGATGGGCGCCTTGATGGGCGGCCATGTCCGTGTCGGTCTTGAGGACAGCCTGTTCCTGGACCGTGGCGAGATGGCCCAGTCCAGTGCGTCGCAGGTGCTGATAATCCGTCGCATTCTGGAGGAACTGTCGCTGGAGGTGGCCACGCCAGCCGAAGCGCGGGCCTTTTTGCAGGCCAAGGGTGCCGATAAAGTCGCTTTTTAAGCCAACCAGTTAGCAGACGATGACTGGAAGACAGATGAGCTATCTTGAACAGATAAGGCCTCCGAAGGGGCTGAAGGTATTGGTGGCGGCGGGGGCCCCTGGCATTGGCGCGGTTATTGCGCTGGCCTTTGCCGAAATGGGCGCACAGGTGATGATTTGCGATGTTGACGAGGCAGCACTTGCGCGCTGCAGCGAAGACCAACCTTCTATTCACCCGGTCAAAACAGACGTCTCGGACAGTGCTGCTGTCGAGCGGATGTTCGAACAGGTCAGGTCCACGTTGGGTGGCTTGGATGTTTTGGTCAATAACGCCGGCATAGCAGGTCCAACCGGGGCAATTGAAGACCTGGCACTTGAAGATATTGAAAGAACGTTGGACATCAATTTGATGAGCCCGTTTGCGAATTATTCGCCAAGCCGCGCCGCTGCTGCGAGCAAGTGACACGCCCTCGATTATCAATATTTCCTCAGTCGCCGGGCGTCTGGCCTATGCGATGCGCACGCCGTATGCAGCGTCGAAACGGGCGATTGTCGGGCTGACCAACAGTTTGGCCAAGGAAATGGGCCCAGCTGGGGTGCGGGTGAACGCTATTCTTCCTGGCATCGTCGAGGGCCCACGCATGGAGGGCGTTATCAAGGCCCGCGCTGAAAGTGCCGGTGTGTCCTTTGAGGAAATGCGGGAAACTTACCTTGAGAGTATTTCACTGCGTCGCATGGTGAAGCCTCAAGATATTGCCAGCATGGCACTGCATTTGTGCTCGCCAGCAGGTGGGAATACCTCGAGTCAGGCCATCAGTATTTGTGGCGACGTCGAGACCCTGTGACGTTCCACTAAGCTGGCGTGTAATCTTGTGCTTACACATCTTTCGTCGCTGTGGTCTACTCGCCGATACTTCGCAATAGTGCTTGGTTCGATAGAGCCGGGTACTGCTCCAGCGGCGCAACACTCGACCTCTTAAACTAGGAAATACCTGCATGATTGATCTATCAAACCAAGTGGCCATCGTGACCGGTGCTGGCGGTGGATTGGGGCGTGCTCATGCCATTTTGCTGGCCAAGCACGGCGCCAAGGTGGTGGTGACGGACCTGAATCTTGAGACCCTGCAGTCGGTTGTGAGCGAGATCGAGGCGGCAGGCGGCACCGCAATGCCAGTGGCCGGGTCGGTGACCGAAATGGGTGACGTCGAGGCCATGGTTGCCAAGACGTTGGATCAATGGGGGCAGATTGACATTCTGGTCAACAACGCCGGCATTCTGCGCGACAAGACATTTGCGAAAATGGATCTAGAGGATTTTCGTTTGGTCATGGACGTGCACTTGATGGGGGCCGTCAATTGCACCAAAGCCGTCTGGGACCACATGCGCGAGCGGACGTATGGCCGGATCATCATGACCACGTCGTCTTCTGGGCTTTTTGGTAATTTTGGCCAATCGAACTATGGTGCCGCCAAAATGGCGTTGGTTGGCTTTATGAATACCATCGCTTTGGAAGGCGCGCGTTATGGCGTCAAAGTCAACTGCCTGGCGCCCACGGCTGCGACACAGATGGTCGAAGGTCTGTTGCCGCAGGAAGAGCTGGACCTGCTGCAGCCCGAGCGCGTCAGCCCCGCAGTGATTGCTTTGGCCGGGCCGGATGCGCCGACGGGGCAAATCATCTGTGCCGGGGCGGGGGCCTTTTCCGCCGCGCATATCACGCTGACACCGGGAATTTTCTTAGGAAACGGCGAAGACACCCCCGAGCAGTTGGTTGAAAACATGACTCAGGTTCTGGACCGCGACGGGGCAACTGTTCCAGTCATGGGGGAAAATCAGGGGCGGCAGGAACTTGCGCTGGCTGGATATAACCGAGGATCAAATTGATCTGCTAGTCTGGCTGAGAGACTCTGTGCTGTGTTGATTTAGATATAGAGACAAAAAGGCGCGGTGCTGAGAAACACCGCGCCTTTTTTGACTACAGTAAATTAGGCGTTTGCCGTTTCGCCTTTAGAAGTCTTCCCAGCCCGAAGCACGACGCGGCTCTGGTGTGGAGAAATCCGGCTCATGTGCAGAGAAATCAGAGCTCGGCATGGGGGCCGCTGGTGCCGGGTTAAACGCGGCCACATTGCTGCTGTTGCCGGTTTTGAAGACTGAGACCTGGCGGGCCAGCTCATTGGCGTCATTGCGCAACAACTGGCTGGCAGCGGTGGATTCTTCGACCATGGCGGCATTGTGCTGGGTCACCTGATCCAGCTGCAATACACCCGAGTTGATTTCCGCCAATGCAATCGACTGCTCCTCGGCGCCCGAGGCAATGCCCATCACATGACTGGAAATGGTGCCAACGCTGTCGATGATCTTGCGCAACTCTTCACCGGTGCGGTCTACCAGCTGAACACCGTGGTTGACCTGTTGTGAACTGTCGCTGATCAGCTGTTTGATTTCCTGCGCCGCGTCTGATGAACGCTGAGCCAGAGCCCGCACTTCGGAAGCAACAACCGCAAACCCACGGCCAGCTTCGCCAGCCCGTGCCGCCTCAACCCCGGCATTAAGCGCCAGCAGGTTGGTCTGGAACGAAATGTCGTCGATCACCGAGATGATCTGCGAAATCTGTACCGATGATTTTTCAATCAGCGACATGGCATCGACGGCTTCGCGGACAACAACACCACTTTGTTCTGCGGTAGAGCTGGCGCTGGCAACGATGCTTTCGACTTCTTTGGCGCCGGTAGCAGCTGATCGGACGCTTGCGGTCAGCTCGTCCAGCGCTGCGGCAGTCTGTTCCAGCGTTGCAGCCTGGCTTTCAGTACGCTGCGAGAGATCGCTAGAGGACTGGTTGATCTCTTCCGAGCTGCTGCGGATTTTCTCTGAGTTGCCGATCACCGAGTCAATGATGCCCACAAGCGTTTCAATGGTGCGGTTATAGTTTTCGCGCAGCGCTTCGTATTCACCAGCAAAAGGTTGGTCGATGGTCTGCGTCAGATCACCTTCGGACAGACGCTGCAGCGCGCCGGTCAGGTCATCGACCACTCGGGTTTGTTCTTCCTGAGCGCTGATGCGTTGCTCTTCCACATCGCGGGCTTGCGTCAGCTGAGATTTCAGATTTTCGACGGTGCGTGCAATAGCACCGATTTCATCGCCGCGCTCGAGGTGGATCGGCTCTTGATCGTATGTGCCATCGGAAATTTCATCGATCAGTTTGCCAACGTCCTGAAGGGGACGTGACATCATCGAGCGCAGCAGGAAGGTTGAAATGGCGCACATGATCAAGAAGGCGACACCAGCGACAGCAGAAGAGATCATTTTGGCTTTGGCGACTTCAGCAAAGGCCAGATCCGGAGACCAGATAATGGCGATGGAACCGACAATGCTGTCACCCTTGGCGCCTGCAGTGGCGGGCATGGCGATAAAGTAACCGTCGCCTGTGGTTTCTCCGGCACCCGTCGCAAAGGACGTTGAGGCCAGAACTTGCAGTTGGCTGGCCTCATCTTCGTTGGCAACTCCTGAGGTTGCGATCACCTCGTTCGAGCTGTTGGTGGCAATCGCGTAGACTGCACGGCCTTCGGATTCTTCCAATATACGGTCGATGGCAATCTGAACGCCACTGGCATCGCCAAACCGCATCGCGCCACCATTGCGGGCACCTGCGGTTTGGGTGATTTCGGTGGCCAGCTTCAGAATGCCATCTTCAATGGCGCCGTTGACCATTCGCTGGGACTGAAACATCAAGATGGCAGCCACGATCAATGTCGTTGCGGTCATCAGCAAGGTACATTTGACAAAAACTGACATGCCGTTGAACATGGACTTGAGTGGATTGCGAATTTTCATGTGAGTGCCTTATTTGTGTTTAGCCCTAGCGAATGCGCCTTGTTTTAAATCAAGGATTCCGCGTCGATGCCGATCGTCATGGCGCCGATGGCAAGACCTGTTGCCGGGTCTGTAATCGTCAGCGAGATCTGACCTTGATAGCTTTGGGTCGACTCATCGAGTTCGACATCGCCGAAGTGGACGGCATCCGGGCCAACACTGTAAGTCATCGAGTGCTTGGCTTCATCGCCCTGCCACATATCCGAAGTTGTGCTGGACGCAGCCACGTTCAGGCCCTGGGCATCCATGATGAAGACTTCGGTGACACGACCACCGGAGGCCGCAACCTGACTGCGAAGGAAGTCAGCAGCAGAGTTTTCAATAACAGGAGTGATAGTTGGCATGGATGGTGTGCCAATTTCCGCGCGCCACGCCAGGTCCAGCTGGTCGATCATCCCCTGATCATAACCACTGGTTTGTGCGTTCTGTGCGTTGATAGCGTCCACTAGGATTTGAGATTGGGCCCAATCCCGGATCTCGGTTTCCAGATAGGCGGACATTGCCGGAGTATACTGATTGGCAAACACAGGTGTTGCAAATACAGGCGTAAGTGCCACCAAAGCAGCGAGTGTAGTAAATTTCATTAAACGTTCCCTCGTTTAGTACCCTCGGAGTGAATGAGGGTGGGCCAAACCTGAGGTCAGGAGATTTACGGTGGATTAATCCGCACCTGGATACTGTCTAAAACTTTATGGAGTGGGATTTGTTGCGCGATCTTTGGGCGTTATACGAACGGAGCCACGCGGAAAGACTTGCTGCCACCCACAGCGATGCCGTAAGAAAAAAGGATGGGAGTCAGCGTATTAGCTGGTCTCGATGCTCTTTCCTGGAAGGTACAAAATGTCCGAGATTATCCGTAAACACACTGGCGCGCGTATGAGCCAGATTGTCATGCATGGCGATACAATTTATCTGGCGGGGCAGGTTGGCACGGCTGGTGACAGCGTTGCTGACCAGACTCGCAGCTGTCTGGAAAAGATCGACGCCTTGCTGGGCGAAGTGGGATCGGACAAGACGCGTATCCTGCAGACCACCATTTGGCTGGCCGATATGGCTGATTTCGCCGAAATGAACGCGGTTTGGGACGGTTGGGTGGCCGAGGGTCACACCCCGGCGCGGGCCTGCGGCGAGGCCAAGCTGGCGCGCCCCGATTTTCTGGTCGAATTTCTGGTCACTGCCGCTCTCTAAGCGTCTCAGACCTGCGTGACTGGCAGGCGGTTTAGCAACACAATGCGCAAGTCGGTTGGATCGATCGGCTTGTGCAATAGATCGGCTCCGATGTCTTTGCACTGAGCCACCACTTCGGGATCACGGTTGGCAGTGATCAGACAGGCGGGCAGGGGACCGTGCCGTTGCCTGAGGTGGGTGATGGCATCGCTGCCCAGTAAATCGTCATCGAGTTGGTAGTCGGCAATCACCATGTCCGGGGCGATGTCCACCTCTTGCAGCAGGCTCATTGCCTCGCTTTCGGTGGCGCAGGCAAAGACGTCCAAACCCCAGGTCTCTAACGTCACGGTCAAGGCGCTGCGCAACCCAGCGTCGTTTTCAATCAGCAGTACAATGGCGGGGGGCAGCGCGGTTTGACTGCGGGCGACGGGCGGCACGGGGTCCATGGTTTGCTGCGCGTTAGAAGTTGGCAATACGATGGAAAACATGGTGCGCCCAAACTCTGAGCGCAGCTGTAAAGGGTGATCGAGCAATTCGCAGGCGCGTTTGACAATGGCCAAGCCCAGACCCACGCCTTCGGTTGGTCGGGACGGGGTGCTGAGGCGGTGAAACTCGTCGAACACGCGCTGATGCTGGTCCTCGGGAATGCCGGGGCCGGTGTCATGCACTTCGATCCGCAGGCTGTCGCCGCAGCGGCGGGCACCAACCAGAACTTTGCCCGAGTTGGTGTAACGCACTGCGTTTGATATCAGGTTCTGCAGGATCCGGCGCAGGAAGGTGGCGTCGCTGCGAACGGTGGCGCGGGGCAAAACGATGCGCAAATCGAGCCCCTTTTTCGCTGCCAGTGGGGCCAGCTCATCACGCAGCTGGCTCAGCATATCGCTTAGCGCCACATCGGTGATATCCACGGCGACACGGCCACTGTCCAGTTTGGAAATATCAAGCAGGGCTTCGAGGATGTCTTCGACTCCGGCTAGTGCATTGGTGGCCTTGTCGAGGTGCCCCAGCAAATGTGGAGTGCTGATGCCTTCGGCCAACGACGCCATATAGAGCTTGGCTGCCGACAGCGGTTGCAGCAAGTCGTGACTGGCGGCGGCGACAAATCGAGATTTTGAGGCATTGGCCCGCTCGGCATCCGCCAATGCAGCCTCTAGCTCCAGCGTGCGCTCGGTTACCCGGCGTTCCAGGCTTTCGTTGGCCTCGGCTAGCGCCTGTGCCGCAGCACGTTCCTTGGTGACGTCGGTAAAGGATATCACAAAGCCGCCACCGGGCATCTGCTGTGCAAAGGCAGTCAGGCTGCGCGATCCGACCGACACTTCAAACGACAGGGGGGCGCGGGCGTCTTTGCTCACCATCCAAGCCTGCACATTATCTGCCGAGGCGTCGTCGGGGAAATGGCCATTACTGCGCATCAACTGGTAGAGCCGCTCGGCACGGTTGCCCAAAGTCAGCCGGTGCATCGGCATTGCCAGCAGTTCGCCAAGCCGCTGGTTGCTGCCGGCCAACAGATTGTGGTTGTCGAAAATGCATACCCCCTGATCCAAATGATCCAGAGTGGCGCGGATCAGGCGGGCCTGGTCGTCCAGTAGCCGGTCGCGCTCGCGCCGTTCCAGCCGCATCATGTCGGTGACATCGGTTTGCAGGATCACGGTGCCGCCGTCAGAGGTGCGCTGTTCGCTGACCTGCAGCCAGCGTCGTCCGGCGATGCGAGTGTTGAACACTGCATGTTTGTCCCGGTGGTGCAACATGCGGCGTTTGGCCCAGTGACTGGGCGATATCCCCTTTGGCAGCGCCAGTGAACTGCTGCGCGAGACCAAAAGCACATAGGTCTTGAAATGGAGCCCTGGTATCAGCTGCGGGTGGACGTCTGGCATCCATTTGCCAAAGCGACTGTTGCACATCACCAGTTCGTCACCGGCATTGAACAAGGCAAATCCATCGCGAATGGTCTCAATCGCGTTGCTCAGGTCGGCGCGGGCGCTCTCAGTTGCGGCATTGGCCTGGGCAAGTTTACTATTGGTCAGGTTGAGCTGATCTAGCGCCTGTTCCAGGTCAAAGGTGCGGTTGCGAACCTCTTCTTCCAGCAATGCGGCGCGTTCAAACTGGGCATAGGCCAGCCCGGTTTCCGATGGGCTTTGCTCGACCCGGCGCATTAACGTCTCGGCGATTTTCAGCAGCTTCTGGTTTTGGCGCTCCAGACTGTCAGTGGTGTTGATCAGTGTGTGGCTCATGCCTTGTCGACCTTGGCCAAATCCGGCGCAGGTGGCGGGTAGATCGCAACTCCGGTCAGGGTCTGGTTCACATGCATGGAATTGACCTGTTCGCCATAAGTGGAAAAGCCAAACACCCGGTTGGCCGACAGGATCGAGGACACCGCAGTCGCCTGCTGTTTTTGCTCGGCATCTATGCGGCGCAACAGGCAGTCGCAGGCCAGCACCATGTCAGGCGCGACTGGGGTACTCAGCCCCATCATCTCCTGTTCCAGATGTTCCACCATGTCTTGTTGGTCGGCCAGCGCCAGAACCATGCCTTCGTCGATGGCAGAGAAGAACACCAATGCGCCGTCGGGGGCGACCCGTTGGATGGCGCGGACGTGATGTTGGTCGCCAAGTCGGACCAGCAAAGGATGGGCGGCGAAGGTAAAGGTGGACAGTTGCTCGGGGTCTTTGCCCAGAATGCGTGCCAGTTCCCGCGCGGCGGGTTCGGCGTTGATCTCATGCACCACCCGCTGGCCGGGGTCGGCTGCGGTGACCACCATGCGGGTTTCGGTTGGGGTGAGATTGTCGGTTTTGAACACTTTGACCGGACAGTTTGATCTGATCTGAGCCAGCACCGCGGCGTTCTCATAAACAGCACCGTCAAAGAACACCAAGGTATGCTCAAAGGCGTCGCCGTCCCCGGCTGATCCCCCAAACAGCGGCACCGGCCCCAATCCTGCCGCCAATTTTGCGGTCAGCGCGTCCTCGCGGCGCGATAAGCCATCGACCATCAGGAATGCAAACTCCGAGTCCCAGCCCGGGGTCGCTAGTGCCATTTGATGGCGGTTCTGGATGATCCGGTCCAATGCGGGCTGTACGTCCGGGGTGTTTAGATCCTCGATCAGAGTGCAACGCGCGGTGAAATGGGATTTTGGAAAGCCAATTGCGACAATGCCGCCTTCGCCATATCCTCTGTGAGAGATTTCTCCGGCAGTGGTGCAACCGATCACCGGCACCGGATCAAACTGTTTCTGCATCTCGACGGCGATCTGGGCGATGTCCCCCTGCGGCGAGACGAACAGCAGCACCAACTCCAAGTCCTCAGCGGGGTGGCCTGCGCCGTTGCTGGATTGCTGGGCCAAGCCTTGTACCAGCTGCGCAACAGCTTTGGGGTGGCGGCAATCGACATGGGCCGTTCGCATCAGTGATGGCGCGTTTTCGGGATTGTTGTTCAGAGCACAAGGCCTTCCTTAAAGATGCTGTCCCGGCATCCTAGGCAGCGTCACAGCAGATGAGCAAGAACCTAGTGGAATCCTGCGTCTTTCGCCCGCAGAACCGCCTGAGTGCGGCTGTACACTCCCAATTTACGCATAATCGCAGTGACATGCGCTTTTACCGTGGTTTCCGCAATTGTCAGGTCATAGGCGATCTGCTTGTTCAGTTTACCCTCGCAGATCAGTCGCAGAATACGGGTTTGTTGCTGGGTCAGGCTGCGCACGCGGACAGCGGCATCATTTCCTGTTGGGGCCGGAACTTCGGGCAACAGCACATATCCAGCAGGCAAGAACCGCTCACCCCGGCGCAGGGCATCCACGGCGGCGCGAAACACATCGCGCTGGCTGTGTTTGGGAATGAACCCTGCGGCGCCACCGTGCAAGGCGGCACTGATCACCCGGTTGTCGGCCATTGATGAGATGACCAGAATGGGGGCCTTGGTCAACCGACGTAAGTGTTTCAATCCTTCCAGCCCCTGCACATCCGGCAGGTTTAGGTCCAGCAGGATCAGGTCTGGCGCCTGTTCCAATTGCGGCAGCGCGTCTTGCAGGCAAGGCGCTGTGGCTATGTCTTGCAGTCCCGCCACCGACTGCAGTGTCATCATCAACGCATCGCAAAACAGCGGGTGGTCATCAATGATCAATGCCGAGCTAAAGGCGATGGGTTCGATTTTTGCTGCCAGTTGGGTCATGCTGGGGGCTCCTTGCTGGGGCAGACTAGCAAAACCGACAGCAGCGTCAAATTGCACCTAGGTCGCAGACCTGCGCCGCATGTGGATCCTTCATTGGGCGGAACGTGTCGCCTTTGGCCTGTTCTTTTCCCGGACCCATCGCCAAGATGTGTTTCAAGAACTCGGGTCAAAGGCGCCAAGATGATCGAACTGAAAGACATGCAACTACTGGCTGCTCTGGCCCGGCATCAGCATTTTGCCAAGGCTGCGCAGGATTGTGGCATGTCACAACCGGCCTTTTCCATGCGGATACGCAACATGGAAGACAAGCTGGGCATTTCGATCGTGCGCCGCGCCAACCGGTTTCAGGGGTTGACCGAAGAGGGCATGATGATCCTGCAGCGCACCCGCGGAATTCTGGACGAGGTCAAAGCGCTGGAACAAGAGATCGCCGCCAGCCGGGGCGAGGTTTCGGGGACGCTGGTGCTGGGGGTGGTTCCAACTGCCACGGCCTATGCCGCCAAGCTGGTCGATCAGGTGTTGGCGGCCCATCCGCGTATTCTGCCACGCATTGATGTTACAACGTCTTTGGCCATCCAGCAGCGGCTGTATGAGGGCACCATTGATGCCGGCATTACCTATGACGATAGTTTGGGGCGGGGGCTGGTTACCCTGCAGCCTTTGTATGATGAGACCTATGTGCTGCTGGCGCCGCAGGACATGGTTACCGAATTTGAGGACAGCATCACATGGGCCGAAGCCGCTGAACTGCCGCTCTGCCTGCTCGACAACCAGATGCAGAACCGCAGGATTTTGGACAGGATTTTTGAAGACCGGGGTGTGAAGCCTACTATCATCTCCGAAAGCAATGGTTTCATGGCGGCGATGGTGATGGCGCGGCTTGGATCGTCTGCCACTATTATTCCTCGGGCGCTGATCGATGCGCTAGGGGATTTGGGCGGAACCCGGGTGTTGGCCTTGGTCGAGCCCGAGCAGGCGCGGTTGATCTGTATGGCTACATTGGACCGCAATCCCGAACTGTCCACAGTGCGGGCCTTAAAAACAGTGGTTGCCGGTTTTCTGCGATAAGTTTTCGTTATCGTGCCTTCTGATATTCGAATTTGACGATATTCATTCCTGATGACATTCCGCTTGGAAAGACTCGTGCGAACTGGAGATCACCGTGGCACCATTGGATCAAGGCAAAGGCGTTTGGAAGTCCGGTAAGGGCAAGGGCCGCAAAACGCCCAAGGGGCGTCAAGTTGATGACATCGCGCTGAGCGAAGTTCAGGCCCTGCTGGGTGATCGCCCGCGCAGCCGCGACCTGCTGATCGAATTTCTGCACCTTATTCAGGATGAATATGGCCACCTGAGCGCGGCGCATATCCGGGCCTTGGCCGAGGAAATGCGCACGGGTCAGGCCGAGATCTATGAAGTTGCATCGTTTTATGCCCATTTTGATGTGGTGCGCGAAGATGAAACGCCTCCGCCTGCCTTGACCATTCGGGTCTGCGACTCGCTGTCGTGTGAGCTGGCTGGTGCCGAACAGCTGCAGCAGGCGTTGAAGGACGGGTTGGACGAAAGTCAGGTTCGGGTGCTGCGCGCGCCTTGTATGGGCCGTTGCGATACCGCGCCGGTGCTGGAAATCGGTCACAACCATATCGATCACGCGACGCCAGAAAAAGTGCAGGCAGCGATTGCTGCGGATGACACCCATGTTCATGTGCCCGATTATGAGGGCTATGACGCTTATGTTGCCGAGGGTGGCTATGGCACTTTGAAATCCTTGCGGGCCAATGGTGACTGGGAAGAGGTTCAGGCCAAGATCAAAGAGGCCGGTTTGCGCGGTCTTGGCGGCGCTGGTTTCCCGTCCGGCACCAAATGGGGCTTTGTGCGCGCCAACGAAGGCACTCGCTATTTGGCGGTGAACGGCGATGAGGGCGAGCCCGGCACGTTCAAGGATCGCTACTATTTGGAGCGTACGCCGCATCTGTTCCTGGAAGGCATGCTGATTGCGGCCTGGGCGGTCGAGGCTGAAAAAGCATTCATCTATATGCGCGATGAATATCCAGCTGTTCTGAAAATTTTGGCCGATGAGATCTCGGCGCTGGAAGCAGCTGGCATTGTTGAGCCGGGCTATATCGATCTGCGCCGTGGGGCAGGGGCGTATATCTGCGGTGAAGAAAGCGCGATGATTGAAAGCATCGAAGGCAAGCGCGGCATGCCACGCCATCGCCCGCCGTTTGTGGCGCAGGTGGGAATCTTTGGTCGCCCGACTCTGGTGCACAATGTTGAGACACTGAAATGGGTAGCGCGGATTTGCCGTGAAGGCCCAGAGTGTCTGAACTCGGTTGAAAAAAACGGCCGCATAGGGCTGCGGTCTTATTCAGTGTCTGGCCGGGTCAAGAAACCGGGCGTGCATCTGCTGCCAGCAGGCTCAACCATCACCGATATTATTGAGGCCTGCGGCGGAATGCTGGACGGCCACGTGTTCAAGGCATACCAACCGGGCGGGCCATCTTCGGGTCTGTTGCCAGCCTCGATGCATGATGTGCCGCTCGACTTTGACACGCTGCAGCCGCATGGCACCTTTATCGGATCAGCCGCTGTGGTGGTTCTGTCCGATCAGGACTCTGCCCGCGACGCGGCGCTGAACATGTTGCGCTTCTTTGAAGATGAAAGCTGCGGCCAGTGCACCCCGTGCCGGGTCGGTTGCGAAAAGGCGGTCAAATTGATGAGTGCGCCGAAATGGGATCAGGAACTGTTGGAAGAGCTGAGCACAACCATGGTGGATGCCTCGATCTGTGGGTTGGGACAGGCTGCGCCGAACCCGATCCGAATGACCATCAAACACTTCCCGGATGAGGTATAAGCCATGAGCAATTCGATCACCTTTACCCTGGATGGCAAAGAAGTCACCGCCGAAGCAGGCATGAGCATTTGGGAAGTGGCCAATGGCCGTGGCTTGGTCATCCCGCACTTGTGCCACAAGCCAGCTCCGGGCTATCGCCCCGACGGCAACTGCCGCGCCTGTATGGTCGAGATCGAGGGCGAACGTGTGTTGGCGGCGTCCTGTATTCGCGAACCTGCCGAGGGCATGGTTGTCACCACCAATAACCCGCGTGCCGAAAATGCCCGCAAGATGGTGATGGAACTGCTGGTCGCCGACCAACCCAAACAGGAAGAGGCGCACGATAAATCCAGCCACCTGTGGGACATGGCCGAGCTGAACGGGGTTTCAGAGTCACGTTTCCCTAAGCTGGAAAAAGCCCGTATTCCGCTGCTGGATGACACCCATGTTGCCATGTCAGTCAATCTGGATGCCTGTATTTCCTGTAACCTCTGTGTGCAGGCCTGCCGTGAAGTGCAGGTCAATGATGTGATCGGCATGGCCGGGCGCGGCCATGATGCCTATCCGGTGTTTGATGTCGCGGATCCCATGGGCCAGTCGTCTTGTGTGGCCTGCGGCGAATGTGTGCAGGCCTGCCCAACCGGAGCGCTGATGCCGTCGGCGGTACTGGATGACGCAGGGCAGGGCGATTCAAAAGATTTCGACTCTGAGACTGAAAGCGTCTGCCCGTTTTGTGGCGTCGGCTGTAAGGTCTCGCTGAAGGTCAAGGATGGTAAGGTCAAGTCGGTTGAGGGCATCAATGGCCCGGCCAACGAAGGCCGTTTGTGTGTGAAGGGCCGCTTTGGTTTTGACTATATCCATCACCCGCACCGTTTGACCAAACCGCTGATCCGCCGCGACGACGCGCCCGCCAAAGGGCTGAACGTTGATCCTGGTAATCTGGGTACCCACTTTCGCGAGGCGACTTGGGACGAAGCACTGGATCTGGCGGCCAAAGGCTTTGTGGATCTGAAAGACACTGACGGAGGTCGCTCTGTCGCGGGCTTTGGTTCGGCCAAATGCACCAACGAAGAGGCTTACCTGTTCCAGAAGTTCATCCGGCAGGGTTTCAAGCACAACAACGTCGATCATTGCACCCGCTTGTGCCATGCCTCATCCGTGGCGGCGCTGATTGAAAACGTTGGCTCCGGCGCGGTAACTGCCACCTTTAACGAGATCGAAAACGCCGATGTGGCGATCATTATTGGGTCGAACCCAATTGAGAACCACCCCGTTGCAGGGACCTATTTCAAGCAATTCACCAAACGCGGGGGCAAGCTGATTGTGATCGACCCGCGCGGTGTCGGTATGCGGCGCTTTGCGACTGAGATGCTGCAGTTCCGTCCCGGCGCCGATGTGTCACTGCTGAATGCAATCATGCATGTGATCGTCGAGGAAGAGCTGTACGATAGCCAGTACATCCATCGCTGGACCGAGAATTGGGTGGCTGAGAAAGAACATTTGCGCGCGTTCTCGCCGGAAAAGATGACCGATATCTGCGGCATTGACCCCGAACAGATCCGCCGCGTTGCCCGTATCTTTGCCAATGCCGAAGCAGGTATGATTTTCTGGGGCATGGGCATCTCGCAGCACATCCACGGCACCGATAATTCACGTTGTCTGATTTCGCTGGCGCTGATGACCGGCAATGTTGGCAAGCCCGGCGCTGGCCTGCATCCACTGCGGGGCCAGAACAACGTGCAAGGCGCATCCGACGCTGGTCTGGTGCCGATGTTCCTGCCAGATTACCAATCGGTGATGGATGACGGTATCCGCAAGGCGTTTACTGATGTCTGGGACAGCGATGACTTCTCGAACGAGAAGGGGTTGACGGTGACCGAGATCGTCGATCAAGTCTATGCGGGCAATATCAAGGGCATGTATATTCAGGGTGAAAACCCGGCGATGTCGGATCCAGATGTGGAGCACGCGCGGGATGCCTTTGCCAAGCTGGAGCTGATGGTGGTGCAGGATATCTTCCTGACCGAGACTGCCAACTATGCCGATATTATCCTGCCGGCCTCGACGCTGTATGAAAAGAACGGCACCGTTAGCAACACCAACCGTCAGGTGCAGCGCGTACGTCCCGCTGTGGCCCCTCCGGGAGAGGCGCGTGAGGATTGGAAAATCACCACCGAGCTGGCGCAGCGGATTGGCTTGAACTGGGATTATTCGGATGCCAGCGAAGTCTTTGCCGAGATGAAGCTCAACATGAAATCGCTGGATAACATCACTTGGGAGCGGCTGGAGACCGAAACCATCACCTATCCGTCGCTGCATGAAACCGACCCGGGTCAGGCGATTGTGTTTGGCGATGGCTTCCCGCGCGCAGCGGGGCGTGCCAAATTCACTCCAGCCAGCGTTATTGCGCCAGATGAGGCGCCAGACACTGAGTACCCGATGATCATGACCACCGGTCGCCAGCTGGAACACTGGCATACCGGGTCGATGACCCGCCGGTCCAAGGTGCTGGACGCTGTTGAGCCAGAAGCCAACTGTTCGCTCAACCCGCGCACTCTGAAACTGATGGGAGTTGAGCCGGGCGAGATGGTGCGGCTGACTACACGGCGGGGCTCGATTGTGATCATGGCGCGGGCAGATCGGGCGATTGCGGTGGATATGGTGTTTGTGCCCTTTGCCTATGTCGAGGCCTCGGCCAATATCCTGACCAATCCGGCGGTGGATCCCTATGGTAAGATCCCCGAGTTTAAATTCGCCGCAGTGCGGGTTGAGAAGATCGAAGGCCAGATTGCGGCGGAGTGACCTGCAGGATGGTTAGATGAGACAGGGCGGGCGCGGAACCTTTGGTTCCGCGCCCGTGTTTCTGGTGGCGCCGCGCTGACGCGCGGCGTGGTGGTGGCCAGCCTTGTCAGGCTGGAGCGACGGCGTTTATGTTTTGAAGTGTAATAGGACTTGCTGAGTAGCGATTTGAGGGGCAAGTCCGCCCCTCAAATCGCTACTCTGAGTGTATGGCGATCTGCCGACGCGTCAATGAGCTGCGCCCGCGTCTGCGCGCGGCGGCCCTTGGCCGTCATTGACCCGCCAGCAGATCGCGCTGATTAACCCAACAAGGTAATGGTGCTTTGACCGGCGCCACAGCGCAGGGCGTGGACTTCTGCCAGTTCGGGGTCGTTGATCCAGGACTTTGCACCTTCGGCTGTTTCAAATTCCAAAATGACGCCGATGCCGGTTTCGCCGCGCTTGCCCTCGAGGACGGTTTGCTGAGGGCTGGCCTGCACAACACGGCCGCCGTGTTTGGCCAGGGCGTCACCGGCCATGTCGCGGTAGGCAGCCAGGGATTCAGGGGCGGTTACGATAATATTTGCGTAGGCGTAGATCATTGTGAAGCTCCGTGTTTGAATGACAAGGGATACATGGCGGGAGGTGGCCCGCGCGAAAACACGTGCATTTGCACATGAGCCGTGCGTAAATGCATGTGATGCAAGTGAACTGGGATGATATGCGCACGGTGCTGGCGCTGGTGCGGGCGGGAACGCTGGCTGGTGCGGCTGAGGTTTTGGGCGTTTCGTACACGACAGTCTCGCGGCGGGTACAGCGTGCCGAGGGCATGCTTGGGCATGTTCTGTTTGAGCGCCATCCAGAAGGTTATATCCCAACAGCCGAGGCGCATGACTTAGCAGCGGCCGCCAAACAAATGGAGCAGCAAGAGCACCAGTTGTTGCGTCAGTTGGCCGGACAAGACCAGAGCCTGACTGGGGCATTCACATTGACGGCGCCGGAACTTTTGATCCAAGCGCATCTGGCCCCGCTGCTATTGGAGTTCACGAATAGGTACCCCGAGGTTGAACTGAGAGTAAAAGCGACCAACGACTGGTTGGATCTGAACCGGCGAGAGGCCGATCTGGCGCTGCGTATTAGCAGTGATCCTGGCGACACACTTGTGGGGCGCAAGCTGACCACCCAGCGCAGCGGTTGTTTTGCGACGCCAGAAATTGCGGAACGTGCCGCCGCTGATCCTATGGCTGTGTTAGACTGGGTACTATTTAGCGAACAATCCAAACCGCCCGAAGCAGCGTTGTCGCAATATCCAAACGCGCGGGTCCGTGCCCGGTTTGATGACATGGTGGCGCTGGTGGCTGCGGCGCGTGTCGGAATGGGGGCCCTGCGGATGCCGGTCTTTCTGGGACGCTCGACACCGGGACTGGTGCCACTGCCCCAGGTGGCGACCACGCCATATGCGCCAATTTGGATGCTGAGCCACCGGGATCTGCAACATGCGCGTAAAGTGGCCGCCTTTAAGGACCTGTTGGTACCGTGGTTCAAGCAGTACGCAGACCTGTTTACTTCGCTTTGATCTTGCCGCGATGTTTGACTAGCGTTTCGCCTGTTGTGTTTCACCAGAGGACTTTGTCGTGACAGATAGTTTTGATAGCCAATTGGCTCCACTCACGAGCTGGCGGTTTGCAACATGAAGCTGCTTGCCATTTCAGGCAGTCCGCGCGCGGACTCAACCAATACCGCCATGTTGGAGTGCTTTTGCCGCCAAGCACAGGCCGGAGTAGAGATATCCCTCTATCGTGGTCTGGCCGACTTGCCGGTATTCTCGCCAGACCGGGAGGGAGCTAACACCCCAATGGTGGTGCATGAGTTGTTCGACGCCCTGCGCCAGGCTGACGGTATCATCATTTCCAGCCCCGAGTATGTTCGTGGCATTCCAGGTGGATTGAAAAACGCCATCGATTGGCTGGTATCCGGTGAAGAGGTCATTGGTAAGCCAGTTGTACTGGCCCATGCCTCGCACCGCGGTGACGATATGTTGGCCGCTTTGCGTTTGGTGTTGGCCACGGTGACGCAGCAGTTCAGGGAAGACATCTTTCTGCAACTTCCACTGATGACCAAAAGCCCAGAAGAGGTGCGCAAACTTCTACAGGGGCAGGACTGTGCGCAGAAGATTGGACTGTTTCTGAATGAATTTGTCCAAGAGATAGAAAAAGGTCCAACCACGAGTCGATAGGATGCTTTGATTCTGTTGTTTTCCTTGTTGAGTCTGTGGGTAAGTCCATGGATTGCGCTATATGGTTGCGATGGGGTGTTGGGATTTGCTGATTTGGCGCTTGAATGCCGGGATATTGAGGCAGTGTTGCTGACTTTGTTTCGGCCTAAGCCGTTGTATTTGTTTACATTACCGTGGTGTTTTAAGAAACCTTCGTATTTCCATCATTTATCGCTTGCGGGTTCAGTGAAGTAACCCTAGAACCCCCCTACCGGCGGCGCAGATGCGCTGGTGGGGACGCTCCGGAGAGACGGAGGGACGGGCTGGAGAGACAGCTGGACGCCTCGGAGAGACGGGGATTGGAGGTTAGATTTAGGCGGGCGCGCTGAGAGATTGGCGCATCTGTTTGATTTTTGTCTCTGGAGGTTTTC
>MAAY01000099.1 GCA_002162795.1 Rhodobacterales bacterium 56_14_T64 | reverse complement strand
GGATACCATCCGTATCCGCCGCCTTGGCCACATATCGGCTCAGATCGGCAGGAAACGCAGGTACGGTATCCGGGAAAAAGCACCAGTCCCAGGGCACTGGCAAGCCAGCCAGCTCCCAATGCCCCGAAGGCGTATCCTTGCCCCGGCTCACCTCAGCCGCGCAGCCCCAGCGTCCTTGCGGTGCGGCATCCAAACCCAGAAACGGCACGGTTGAGGCCAACCGCATCGCCGCACCCAAACCCAGTTTTTCAAGCGTGGGCAGGGTCAAAGGCCCGCTGCGCCCTTCCTCAGCCCGCCCCTCTGCACAGGCCTGCGCAATATGGGCCAGCGTATTGGCCCCCAGATCCGGCAGATCCCCATTGTAAAAACTGCTGGCATCCGGTGCGCCGCCGATGCCTACGGAATCCATTACCACCAGAAACGCACGCGACATCAGGAGATCCTTTCGTGAATTAAATCCGGCACGGACTGAGCCTCGGGCGCAATGGTGATGGCAGTGCGCAAGACCGACTCGGCGGTGCTTGCTGCATCCTCGCGGGCGGCATGGATCATCGCAAGTGGCGTACCCACCTCAACCTTCTGCCCCAGACGCACCAGTCCTGACAGGCCAACCGAAGGGTCTACCTGATCGCTTTCTACCATCCGGCCGCCCCCCAGCCGCACCACCGCCAGCCCCAGCGCCTCGCCATCGATGGCGGTGACAAAACCGGACTGTTTGGCGGTGACCTCGTGGATTACGTTGGCCTCCGGCAGGACCCGGCGCCAATTTTCGACAAACTCCAGCGGCCCACCAACGGCGGCAATCATTCGGCCAAACCGCTCGGCCATATGGCCGCTGCTCAGGGCCTCGGCAATTTTCTTGGTCCCTTCCTGCTCACTCTTGACCATGCCTGCATCCGCCAACAGCATCCCGCCCAGCACTGCAGTGATCTCGGCCAATGGACCAGCCACCTCGCCAGTCAGCACCTTCATCACCTCAGCCACTTCCAGCGCATTGCCCAGCGCCGAGGCCAGTGGCTGGTTCATGTCCGTAATAACTGCCGAGGTTTTGCACCCCGCAGCATTGGCGGTCTCGCTGAGAGACAAAGCAAGCGCCCTTGCCTCGTCGATGGTTTTCATAAAAGCACCCGAGCCGACCTTAACATCCAGCACCAATCCATCTGGGCTGGCAGCCAGCTTCTTGGACAAGATCGAGGCGGTGATCAGATCCAGGCTCTCGACTGTCGAGGTCACATCACGGATTGCATAAAGCCGCCGATCCGCCGGTGCAATCTGGGCCGTAGCACTGACAATGGCACATCCGGCCTCAGACATAATCTGCACCAACCGATCTTGAGGTACCTGAGTTGTGACGCCGGGAATGGCCTCCATCTTGTCCAGTGTGCCGCCTGTGTGGCCCAGCCCGCGCCCCGAGATCATCGGCACATAAGCCCCGCATTCAGCCAAGGCAGGCGCCAGCAGCAGGGACACGCAATCACCGACACCGCCGGTAGAATGCTTATCCAGCACCGGGCCATCCAGATCCCAACTCAGAACCTCACCACTGTCGCGCATAGCTAGGGTCAGGGCACGCCGACCCTCGGGGCCCAGCCCACGCAGGCAAACGGCCATAGCAAAGGCCCCGGCCTGCGCGTCGCTGACGGTGTTGTCTGCCAGCCCCTGAGCAAACCACCGCAGTTGATCCTCGCTTGGGGTCTCGCCCCGACGCAGAACGGCAATGATCGCACGGGCGTCCATCCTGTTAGCTCCGATCCATGTGGCTAGCGTCAAACTTGCCGGGAAGCAGATCGCCAATTGTCGTTGCTTGTTCATGCCCGTCTGTCGTGGCCAATGTCACCGTAACATTTCCCGCGCCAAATTCCGCGAGTTTTTGACGACAACCGCCACAAGGTGGGATCGGTGACGGGCAATCCGCGATGACAAAGACTTCAGTCAAACGTGTCTCACCTGCCGCCACCATGGCAGCAATCGCCCCTGCCTCGGCACAGGTGCCCTCGGGGTAGGCGACGTTTTCAACGTTACAGCCAACATAAATTGCACCGGATGCAGAGCGGATCGCCGCCCCGACCAGGAAGTTCGAGTAGGGTGCGTGAGCGTTCAGGCGCACGGCAGTGGCGGCAATTTTCAGGCTCATGTGGTCTCCAAGCTGGTGGCGAAGGTGCCCGGCAAGCAAACCTCCAAGAGTTCCAGATCATCCGATGCATCCGACAGTCGGGTTTTCATTCCGGGCGGAATAACAAAAGCGTCTCCGGATTCAAGACTATATGGCTCACGCCCCTCACCGTGCAAGGTCACCTGCCCCGTCATCACAAAGGCAAACAGGATATCGGTGTCGTGGCTGGCAAAAGGACTGTCGCCCTGCCCCTTACGCACCACCTGCACCCCGGCAACTCCCTTGGTATTGGCGGCAATGGTGGTGTCGCGGCAAATGAACCCCGGCAGACGGAAATCCTGCCACTCGGCATCTTTGGCCTGGTTGTAGACAAACCGTTGCCCCTGCCATTCGCGGTCTGGGAGCAAATCTGTCGTTGGCAGGATCATATCGTGGTCGATTTCAGTGACATGTTCGGCAGGCACGCCGATTTCGATCACCTGCACATTATCACTAGCCTCGAGTACGCGGTGACGGATCTCGGGCGGTTGGATGAAACAATCGCCAGCGGTCAGGCGCATCTTAGGGCCTTGATCTTCGTAAACCACATCAACCCACCCGTGGATGCAAAAGATCAGCTGAAACCCAACCCGGTGGAAATGCACCATGTCCGGCACCGGGCCACCGTCGGGAATGCGAATGTGGCTGGCAATGATCGAGCCACCCAGCCGCGACGGCACCAGATCGCGGTAATGCATGCCAGCACGGCCAATGATCCAGGGCGCCTGATCCTTGAGCCTGCGTACCACAAAAGAATGCACGGTTTCTGGCATCACTAGCGGCGGATGGCGGTCGTCGATTTCAATCAAGGTGCCATTTGGGGCGGTCAATCGACGCTGACCATCAGCAAATGCATCTGGGTCTTCGGTTAAAATGCGCAATGTTCCTGCAGCTTCTGGCGCGCCTTTTTCAATGCGCAAGCGCAGCCCGTGGCCAGAAAACACCGCAACGCTGGGATCATCTGCCGGATAAATTGAATCCATCCGCATCCCCAAAACCTTGGTATAAAACGGAATATCGTTGCGCAATTCCTGCGTCGGCAATCGCATTTCAGCTATTGTATCCATTATCCAAAACTCCCTAGCTTTTTGCAGCAGAGTGAGCACATTAGATAAGATGTGCAAGAAGTCGCGCGGAAGATGGATAGCATAAATTCAACCATTTCCCCTACGTAAGAATTGGTTTAACACTAAACTACATATTTTTGGAGCGCCCAATGTCCGACACTCAGAACCTCCGCCAGGCAGCCCTGCACTATCACGAGTTCCCCAAGCCTGGGAAACTGGAGATCCGTGCAACCAAGCCGATGGCCAACGGTCGCGATCTGGCCCGCGCTTACTCCCCCGGTGTTGCCGAGGCTTGCCTCGAGATCAAGGCCGACCCTGCCAATGCGGCCCGCTATACGTCGCGCGGCAATCTGGTGGCCGTGGTGACCAATGGCACCGCGGTGTTAGGACTGGGCAACATTGGGCCGCTGGCCTCGAAACCGGTGATGGAGGGTAAGGCGGTTCTGTTCAAAAACTTTGCCGGCATCGACTGTTTCGACATTGAGCTGAACGAAAGCGACCCTGAGAAGCTGGCCGACATTGTCTGCGCGTTGGAGCCGACCTTTGGTGCCATAAACCTTGAGGACATCAAGGCTCCGGATTGTTTCATCGTCGAGAAGATCTGTCGCGAGCGGATGAATATCCCGGTTTTCCATGATGACCAACATGGCACCGCCATTGTTGTAGGTGCAGCCGCCAAGAATGCGCTGCATGTCGCAGGCAAGAGCTTTGAAGACATCAAAATCGTTTCAACCGGTGGTGGCGCGGCGGGGATTGCCTGCCTGAACATGCTGCTGAAACTGGGCGTGAAGCGTGAAAACATCTGGCTCTGTGACATTCACGGGTTGGTCTATGAGGGCCGAACCGAAGACATGAACCCGCATAAGGCCGCCTTTGCGCAAGCCTCGGACCTGCGCACGTTGGATGATGTCATTGACGGTGCAGATCTGTTCCTCGGCCTGTCCGGCCCTAACGTCTTAAAGCCCGAAATGGTCGCCAAGATGTCGGATCGCCCGATCATCTTTGCACTGGCTAACCCCAACCCCGAGATCATGCCAGACGTCGCCCGCAAGGTAAAACCCGACGCCATCATCGCCACTGGGCGCAGCGATTTTCCCAACCAGGTCAACAATGTGCTGTGTTTTCCGTTTATCTTTCGCGGCGCATTGGATGTTGGCGCAACCGAGATCAACGACGCCATGCAGATTGCCTGTGTCGAAGGCATCGCCGAAATGGCGCGCGCCACCACCTCTGCCGAAGCTGCGGCTGCCTACAAAGGGGAACAACTTACCTTTGGGGCCGACTACCTGATCCCCAAACCCTTTGATCCAAGACTAGTTGGTGTCGTGTCGTCCGCTGTTGCCAAGGCAGCGATGGAGACTGGTGTGGCCACCCGTCAGATCGACGACATGGAAGTCTATAAGCAAAAGCTGAACCAGACGGTGTTCAAATCGGCTTTGCTGATGAAACCAGTGTTCGAGGCCGCCCGCGTCGCCTCGCGTCGGATTGTCTTTGCCGAGGGCGAGGATGAACGGGTGCTGCGCGCCGCTCAGGCGATCCTGGAAGAAACTACAGAAACACCCGTTTTGATCGGGCGCCCCGAGGTGATTGACGCTCGCTGTGAAAAGCTAGGACTGGATATCCGCCCCGGCAACGACTTTCAAATCGTCAACCCCGAGAACGATCCACGCTATTATGACTACTGGAACAGCTACCATCGCCTGTTGCAGCGTCAGGGCGTCACCCCTGATATTGCCAAGGCCGTCATGCGCACCAACTCGACAGCGATCGGCGCGATCATGGTGCAACGCGGCGAGGCAGACAGCCTGATCTGCGGCACATTCGGCGAGTATCGCTGGCACATGAACTATGTATCTCAGATCTTGGGCGGTAGCAGCTATGAGCCACATGGCGCATTGTCGCTGATGATCCTGGAGGACGGTCCTCTGTTCATTGCTGACACCCATGTCCGGGTCGAACCGACGCCAGAACAGATCGCACAATCGGTGATTGGGGCTGCCCGCCACGTGCGGCGCTTTGGTCTGGAACCCAAGATTGCCCTGTGCTCGCAGTCCCAGTTTGGCAATACCAACTGCGATACAGGCGCCCGTTTGCGCGCCGCGCTGGAGATCCTCGACGATAAGCCGCGGGATTTTGTCTATGAGGGCGAAATGAACATCGACTCTGCTCTGGACGCCGAGTTGCGCAACCGGATCTTCCCGAATTCACGGATGGAAGGCGCGGCCAACGTGCTAATCTTTGCCCACGCCGATGCCGCCAGCGGTGTACGCAACATCCTGAAAATGCGGGCCGGCGGGCTTGAGGTCGGACCGATCCTGATGGGCATGGGCAACCGCGCTCATATTGTATCGCCCTCGATCACGGCTCGCGGATTGCTGAACATGGCAGCCATTGCGGGCACTCCGGTGACCCACTACGGCTGACCTCGGTGCTGCGCGCTAAAGGCAAATAATAAGAGGGGCCAGTCTGGAAGACTGGCCTTTCTCAATAGTCGGCAAACATTATATGACTGAACACCTTCTGCTCAAAAATTGCGCCCACCTAGCGTCGGAGGGCGTTTTAGATTAAGCTCGGAACTGAATTCGGCTCGCCAGCAATATACCTGACGGCCGTTGCCACCATAAAAGAGAAGGACACTAAGGCAAAAGAGCTTGAAATATGTCGATTTAAATTAGCTTTCTATAAATTGGGAAAATTTTTCAAACGCCACGATGAACCGGCGGAAGTTTTCGAAAGGTTTCTAAATGACTGATTTGATTGATATCATGGCGGGTTTGAAGCAACGTCGTGATGAACTTCGTTTGCAACTGCATCTCGCGTCAAAGGACGCCGAAGATGAATGGGAAGAACTGACAGGTGAATGGGACAAATTCCTGTCCCACGCACAATTCGAAAAATCTGCCGAAGACGTGGGCGACGCGGCAAAGGAAATTGGCCTGAAGATGAAGGCCGCCTATGATCGCATGAAGAAAAGCGCCTGACCGTGACCCAAGAGATCCCCGGTTATGGATGAGCCCTCCGCCGGAGCCAATTCAGGCAAAGTAAGCTTGGACCTGGCATTCTGGCATCGCCTTGTTGTCGTGGTGTTCTTGACCGTCGCTGGTCTTGTCCTGGCCGCAAATGTTCTGGCGCCTCTTTCGGTGGCATTGCTACTGTTTGTCCTGCTGACCGCAATCATTGACCGGATCAGGAAGATCGACATTAACGGTCGCCAGGTCCCGGGTTGGCTGGCTCATGTTCTGGGCATAGCCCTGGTGTTGCTGGGCCTGCTCGGCATTCTATCGATCCTGTCCAACCAAGCAGGCGATGTTTCTGACGCGCTTCCACGATACGAGCAGCGGTTTGCCGACATTACCAGCCGTATTGTCGCGCTGGTGGGCGATACAAATTACGCGGCTGCGCAGTCCGCTCTGAATGACCTGAACATCGCCGAATTTGCTTCGGGCCTGCTGGCCTCCGCCGGGACATTCCTCAGCGCGTTTTTTCTGGTGCTACTGTATATCCCGTTCATGATGCTGGAGCGGGCGCCGATGCGGGCGAAGATCGAACTGGCCTCCCCCGACAAGAAATTCAACGCCGATCTGCGCCGCGTGCTCGCAAGTATTTCCCAAAGCCTACAGCGCTATATGGGTATCAAGACTTCTGTTAGTGTTTTGACCGGGGTGGGCAGTTATGCAGTCATGCGTCCGGTCGGGTTGGATTTTGCGGAAACATGGGCCGTTCTCGCCTTTGCGCTGAACTTCATTCCAACCCTTGGCTCGATCATGGCAGTTGCCCTGCCCGCGCTGGTGGCGCTGGTCCAATTCGACACCTTTACCCCATTCCTGATCATCGTTGCAGGCTGCGGTTTGGTTCAGTTTGTCGTTGGAAACATTCTGGAACCATCGCTGACCGGGCGCTCGCTCAACCTGTCACCGTTGATGGTGGTTTTATCCCTCACCTTCTGGACTGCGATCTGGGGGATAACCGGCGCATGGCTGAGTGTACCAATCACCGTTTGTGCATTGATTGTGATGTCGCACATCCCCGCGACGCAGAGTCTGGCCATTTTGATGTCAGGCGACGGCAAGCTGATGCGGAGCACATCGGAGGATGCAGACAACTTGCCGGGAAAGCCGCCACGCCCAACCAAAGAGACACCGGAAACGGTGCAAGAGGAGTAAGGCTATTGGCAACAAAAGCACAGCTTGAAGCAGAACTTGCCAAGCTCAGACAGCAGCTTGCGCAGCAGGCCCAGAGAGAAGACAGCGTATCTGAGGCAGACCCTGCTAAAAGCGCAGAGCGCCACGGCGGGGACGCTGCCGATCCAGATGCGGATGCCGACACCCAAGACTGGGAGACTCAGCTTCAGGAGGTCCTGAAAGAGGTCGAAGACCTGCCTCATAAAAAACCACTGTTACTTGCTTTGGGCGCCTTGGCGCTGGGGTATATGATCGGACGGTCGAGATAGGAGCCGAAACCATGAAACGTATTTCCAGAAATATATCTATAATTTTACGCGCGGAACGTCTGATTGCCCAACGCCATCTGGCAATTCTGCGGCGTCAGACCGGACTTATGGCAGCTGCGGGATTGGTGGCTGGTCTGGGCATCATTATGCTGAACATGGCCGGGTATCTCGCTCTCTCGAACGTGGTATCACCCGCTCTCGCCGCCCTGATCGTGGCGGCCGTTAATCTGGTGCTGGCCGGGATCCTCGCGTCCCTGGCAGGCAACGCAAATGCCGAGGCGGAAACCGCGCCGGTGGCCGAGGTGCGGGATCTGGCGATGGAGGACCTCGAGGCGGAATTCCAACATGTCGTTGACGAGGCCAAGACGGCGGTGGACGGCATAAAACGCATGGCGAACGACCCACTGGGCCTGATTGCCCCCGGCGTGGCCGGCGCAGTCGCAAAAGCAGTCGTCAAGAACCTGAAGAGTTGACGGCACTGGCGTCGCTGTTGTTGCTGACCTCTATCGTCCGCGTTGGATAGGCCAGTGCTGTCCCGGCCTGTTCGACGATCTCTAGGATTTTCAGCGACAACCGTTCGGTAATCTGCAGCGAATGGGCATAATCAGGGTCTTTGGTCCAGGCATAGAAAATAATCGGCACGGCACTGTCTGACAGAGCCTCGACATACACGTGCTGCGGCGCATCCTCGGACAATTCAAAATCACCGCTTTCGGACAGATAGCGGCGCAACGCATCACGCACTTGGGTGATCTGTGATGGGCTGCTCGACAGCACCAAGGGAATGCTCACCAAGACACGACGATTGGTGCGATGGGTGAAGTTCAGCACAACAGCGTTGGACAGGTCCGAATTCGGGACGTACCGCGGGATTTGGTCAAATCCCTTGATCAAGGTCGATCTGAGATCAATGTTCTCCACCGTCCCAACCAGAACGCCTTCGATCTGGATCACGTCGCCAACGGCAAACCGCTTTTCACTCATGTTATTCATGCCCGCGATCAGATTGCGGATCAGATCCTGGGTGGCGATTGCAATGCCAGCCCCCAGCACGCCGACCCCTGTCAGCGCGCCAGTGATGTCAACTTGCCAGACCTTTAACAGTGATGTGATGGCAAACAGAAGAACGCCAAATTGCGCAACCCGTTCCATCCAGCCAGCTTCCATGTGGATTTTTCTAAACCGGTCGTTACGCAACAGTGAAACAAACGGACCGCTCAGATTATACCAGCCAGAAAAAACCGCAATAATCGCAACCGACGACAGGATTTTGTGCAGGAATGCGTCGGCAAAACCGGGTAGCTTCAGAACGCCCAGCGCCGGAAACAGGGCCAGAACCACCACCAGAATGGCGGCGGTGGTGGCCAGCTCATTTCTGATCCTCTCGGGCAATTCCACGGACATTTGTTTTAGTAGTCTGTTGGTCAACCCCAAGACCCAACGCGCGATCACATCGCGCGCCAACCAAATCACCAGAATGAATATCAGCATCAGAACAAAACTGGTTGGATCAATCGAGGCCAGCCAGTTTGTAAAACGCGTTGCAAGCTTCACGGCCGGTTCTGGCAGGGAAAAAGGCTCAGTTTCCATAGGCTCCGCTTTGTTTTTGCCGCCACTGTCCGTGCCAGCCAGCAATTTTCAATTGGTCGATAATCTGGGGTATTGGCATTTATTCTCCGCCACCTCAGCAAAGTAATCCAGTTATTTCTGGCAATTCAAATGACTGGCTCTAGGCTCATTGGCGGAGGAAAACTCATGGTTGCACAGATTGCCCTGCTGGTATTCGCCGCCCTTGAAATGATCGCCGTCTGGTTTGCCTGGCGGGCCATTTCGTCAGCCCGCACCTCGCAGGGCGCCATTGGTTGGGTGATATTTCTGATTGCCGCCCCCTATGCCGGCGTGCCGTTATACCTGTTTCTGGGCCATCATAAATTCAAACATTACTTGATTGCCCGACGCGACAGCGAAGACATTGTCGAAGGTGTGAAGACCTACAAAGACGCCAATGCCCCCACCAGCAAGCCCAGCTTTCCAGTAGAAGCTTTTGAGAAGATTTCTGAACTGCCAGCAGTGCGCGGCAACAGCATGACGCTGCTTGTTGATGGTGACGCAACATTCGAGGCCCTGTTTGCCGCTATTGATGCCGCCGAGACCTATGTCTTGGTCCAGTTTTACATCATTCATGACGATAAACTGGGCCAAGCCCTCTCAAACCATCTTATCTCCGCAGCCAAGCGCGGTGTCACTGTAAGGGTTATGTTCGACGCCGTTGGCAGTACCAAACTGCCGCACAGCTATCACCAACGCCTGAGGGAAGCCGGTGTAGATGCCGTCGACCCTAAAAAGACCCGTGGCCCCAAAAACCGGTTCCAAATCAACCTGCGCAATCACCGTAAGACGGTTGTGATCGATGGAACTGTCGGCTTCACGGGTGGGTTTAATGTGGGCGACGAATATATGGGCCTGAACCCAAAATTCGGCAATTGGCGCGACACCCATGTCCAGCTTCAGGGCCCGGTTGTCTCGCAGTTGCAGTTGGTCTTTGCGGAAGACTGGCACTGGGCCACCTCTGAAGTGCTAACAGAAGATCTGATCTGGGAAGCCCCCCACGCCGCCGAAGACATGACCGCGATGATCGTGCCGACCGGACCGGGCGACGAGATGGAAACCGGGGCTTTGTTCTTCTTTGCAGCCATCAGCGCGGCAACCCGGCGGGTCTGGATCGCATCGCCCTACTTTGTGCCCGACACCGACGTCCTAACGGCGTTGAAGCACGCAGCCCTGCGCGGGCTGGATGTGCGCATCCTGGTTCCCGAGATCATTGACCACAAAATCCCTTGGCTCGCAGCCTTTGCCTATTTTGACGAAGTTCGGGCCGCTGGTGTGCAAGTCTGGCGCTACCAGCCCGGCTTTATGCATCAAAAAGTGGTACTGGTGGATGATGACTTTGCCGCCATCGGCACCAGCAACCTGGACAACCGCTCGTTCCGCTTGAATTTCGAGGCCATGGCCGCCTTTTTCGACCCACGCCCCGCAGACGCCACCGCGAGCATGCTGGAAAAGGACTTCGAACGCGCCTTGTTGCTTGGCAAGATGCTAAAGGAGCAACCTTGGCGCATCCGTGTCGGTGCTCCGATTGCCCGCCTGTTTGCGCCTGTTTTATAGGACTGACAGCTTTGCCCGCGTTGTGGATTATTGGCAAAAACAGCGTTTTAAGATAATCCTTCGCCGCCCCAATTATCGGAAATCGAACAGGCTATCGAAATACTGAAATTTGTACTATGGTTGCGCCTTATTGAGCGCATTGCCTAGACTTTCTTTATGAGACCAGTTGCCTTGGCAAACCCAGACCATTTACTAAAGCCGCTCGCCTGAAAATGGGACCAACGTCCTCAAAACGTCAGGACATCTGTTTCGATCCCCGGACAAACCTTGTCACGTGCCCATGCCTCGCTTGTTATTGAGCCCCCCAAAGGCGTGATCTACGTGGATCCTGTGGGTGACCCAGCTCAATACTCGGACCTTCCGCCTGCTGATCTGGCGCTGATCACCCATCATCACGGCGACCATCTCAACAATGAAACGCTAACGGCCCTAATGGGGGACAACACAACCCTGATCTCGAACAAAGGTGCCCAGGATAAGATGACTGCGGATCTCGCGACGCGCGCACAGGTTATCGGCAATGCCGAGACAACCAGCTTTGGCGACATCGGGATCGAGGCGATTGCGGCCTATAACACCACCCAAGACCGGCTGCAGTTTCACCCTCAGGGACGTGACAATGGCTACGTCCTGAATATCGGAGATACCCGCGTCTACCTGTCGGGGGATACCGAAGACGTGCCCCAGATGCGGGCACTGAAGAACATTGATGTCGCCTTGTTATGCATGAACCTGCCCTTCACAATGGGCATTCAGGCGGCAGCCAGCGCGGTGGCAGACTTCAAACCTGCTGTTGTGATCCCCTACCACTACCGCGGTAGAGATGGCGGCAGTCAAGACCCCAAGGCCTTTGCCACGATGCTGGACAGCGCGATCAAGGTCAAGCAAGGCAATTGGTATGGCAAGGGTAAAGGGATGATCTAAGGCTAACTCAGAAAGGGGCTTTGGCCATTTAGCGACCCTTTATCCACAACCTTGCTGCACTTGTTGTCATACGGAACTGTCGCCTGTCAGGCGATTTCAGGGCCGTTCATGTCGAATCCTTGAAACCGGCCCCTCAGGAAAGAGAGGGCGTGTCATCCGTTGTTCAGATTCAAAGAAATGCTTTCCGAACAAACGCGCAGCGTGGCTTTATGCGGTTCTCATATCTTCAACGACACAACCCAGCAGAGAACACGACATAAAAACAACGTAATAGAGAAGTGAAAACTGCTAAATTCCCAATGTAAGCTAAAAGTTTCCATACATAGACTGTCGATTTCCACCTTTGTTAACCCCTCTCCTCCATCTGTCCAATGACATTCGGGAACTCGGAGAGATTAGATGTACAGTGGTAAATCAGTTATAGCAGCGGCTTTAGTGGCCCTGTTGCCAAATTTGGCAGCGGCAGCACAGGGTGTCACCGACACTCAGGTGACATTTGCGCAGGTGGCAGCACTTGACGGTCCAGCCGGTGCGCTGGGTCAGGGAATGCAATTGGGCATGCAGGCGGCTTTTGCAGAAGCCAATGATAATGGCGGCGTTCATGGACGTCAGATTGTTCTGGACAGCCTAGATGACGGTTACGAGCCTGACCGCTCGGTTGTTCATGTGAAAGCAGTAATCGATGGCGACAACCATCTTGGCCTGATCGGCGCAGTGGGCACCCCTACGGCATCGGCAACGCAACCCGTCGCAACGGCCGCCAATATGCCATTTATTGGCCCATTCACCGGCGCTGGATTTCTGCGGGACGCCAGCCACGGAAATATCTTCAATGTTCGCGCAACCTACTTCGCCGAGACCGAGGCTTGGATTGCTTATCTGGTCGACGAGCAAGGCATGGATTCGATTGCCCTACTGTATCAAGATGACGGTTTTGGCCGCGTCGGACTGGCAGGCGTAACTGCTGCTTTGGAAAAGCGCGGCATGACACTGTCTGCCGAAGGGACTTATACCCGGAATACAACTGCGGTGAAAAAGGCTCTGTTGAACATCCGAAAGGCCAAACCTGATGCGGTGGTCATGGTTGGCGCCTACAAACCTGTGGCTGAATTCATCAAGCTGGCGCGCAAGATCAAGTTCAACCCGACCTTTGTAAATATCTCGTTTGTTGGGTCCGATGCACTGGCTCAGGAACTGGGCGATGCTGGTGAAGATGTCATCATCAGCCAGGTCGTTCCATTCCCATGGGATGCATCGGTTCCAGTGGTTGCTCAGTATCAGGCTGCGCTCACTGCAATAAACGCCGAGGCCAACCCTGGTTTTGTCACTCTGGAAGGCTATCTGACTGGTCGTCTGGCAATCAAGGCACTGGAAGACGCCGGCACTGACCTGACCCGTGATAGTTTTCTTGCAGCACTTGCAGGTCTGCGCACCGTAGATTTTGGCGGCGTGACCATGACCTTTGGTCCTGACGACAACCAGGGCATGGATGATGTGTTCTTGACCCGCATCACACAAGACGGCGGCTTTCAACCCGTTGTGTCGGGCGGCGGTTCCTAACCCACCCGTTACGTCCGAGAAGTAACGACCTGCCCTTAGATCTTGGGCAGGTCAAAGAAATAACGAGAATATTCAGGTGGCATCATGACAGCACAGGCTTCTCCCCCTCAAAAACGCAGCTACAGACCCTTTTCCAGTATTGGGGCTAAGATCACTTTGATCCTACTTGCCATGGGCGCTGCATCTGCCGTGGTTGGGGTGCTGGTGTCGTTGGTGTTTTCCCGCGTGTCAGAAGATATGTCGACGTTAACGCGCGATATGTTGCCACAATTGGAAAATAGCGCTGTGTTGACGGATGCCGCCGGTCTCACACGGGATTCGATGACTGGTATTTTGTTGGCAGGCGACAGTGCCGCGCTGACACAGGGCCGGACCCAAGCCGAGCAAGCCGCCAAGCAGCTGCACGACGGGATCGAAAGCCTACCTGAGACCTTGCAGCCCGAGTTTGCGACCCTTGCGGAAAACGCAACTCAGAGCCTTGGTGAACTGCTTTCTGCACGCGAATCTGTTTTTGCAAGTGATGCTCAGATCAATGCACAGATCACCGCCATGCAGACCCATAGCCGCAGCCTGCAGCATCTTCTTCTAGAAGCTGCCGATGAAGCCTATTTCAACCTGACTGTAGGCGGCGAAGATACAATTTCCTCTATTGAAAGCACCCTGACAGGATTGATCGACGAACAGTTCGGCGCTTTGCAAAGCTTGCTGGAAGCACAGGCCGATATCAATCTACTGGCCGGAATGTCGCTTGGCCTGGGTCTCGTGCGGGATGTGCCCACAAAAAAGATCATGACGCAAGCAGCCGTCGGCTCTACCGCGCGCCTCTCAACATTTCTAAGAAACATGGAAGAGCTTGGGATAGATCCAGAGGGTGTAGAAACAATCCAGAACGCATTTGAAGTGTTTAAGAAAATGCTGTCCGCCAAACGGTCTGAGCAAAAGGCACTGCGCGGAGACGCCTTGGCCGCGCGCGAGGCCAGCGCCATGGTGCTTACGATCGCGATTGATGACACAATCTTTGACTTGACCATGGCAGCCGAGGAAAGCAGCACAACCAACCGTGATGCCGTGCAAAACTTGTTGGACAACGAAGTTGGCGTTCTAAACCAATTACTGGAGATGAATACGCATATTAACAGCCTGCAAGTGGCTGCTCTGCGCGTGGTTTCCGCAGATGAAGTCGAGCAGGTCACAATCGCTGCCGACCCGCTAAATACTGCCGCCAATGCTCTTGGGGGATTTGTTGATTTTCAAGACGGGGTTCTAGCCGCGGACATTCAGGGAATTGCTGACCAAGCAAACCCTGACAATGGTCTTGCTGCCTCGCGCATTGCAACAATCCAGGCACAAACAAAAACGATTGAGGTCTCTCAAGCTGCGGCCCAAGCAGTGTCGGAAATTTCAGATCGTTCGGCAACTCTGAGCGGCGAAAGCCAAGGGGCGATTGCTGATATGGCTGTAGCAGTCACAAAAGATGTGCGCGACGCTGAGCAGCAAATGCAGATCCTTCTCGGCGTGTCCGGCGCCGTGCTGGTCTTCTCACTGCTGCTAACCAAGCTTCTGATCACCCGCCCCCTGGCCAAGATCAGTGAAACCACCGAACACTTGGCCGAAGGCGATCTAAGCCCGGTCACCGGGTTTGAGCGGGCCAGCGACGAGATCTACCGCATTGCACGGGCGCTATCGGTGTTCCGCAATGGGCTGGTCGAAAAGCAAGAAATGTCCGAGGCGGTTGAGGCTGAACGGCAGCTGCGCCAAGAAGAACAGACTGCAGCCGTCACAGCCATCGGAGAGGGCCTGGAACGGCTGTCACAAGGCGACCTGACCGTTCGCATTCATGAGGAGATGAGCGAGGGCTATACCAAGCTGCGCGATGACTTTAATCAGACGCTGGACAGCCTGAGGACAACCGTCTTTGAAGTTGTTGGATCCTCGGAGAGCATCCGCAATGGCGCCACTGAAATCAGCCAGGCCTCGGATGATCTGTCCCGTCGCACCGAAAGCCAAGCCGCCACCCTGGAACAGACAGCTGCCGCACTGGAAGAAATGACCACCAGTGTCAAATCAGCAGCGGAAGGTGCGCGCAGTGTTGAAAACATAGTCAACGAAGCCAAGGAAGAGGCCGAGGAAAGCGGCAAGGTGGTACAAAACGCCGTCGCTGCGATGACAGAAATTGAGGGCTCGGCACGCTACATCTCGCAGATCATCAGCGTGATCGACGACATTGCCTTTCAGACAAATCTGTTGGCGCTGAATGCTGGTGTAGAGGCGGCGCGCGCAGGCGACGCAGGTCGCGGATTCGCCGTGGTGGCATCAGAAGTACGCATTTTGGCACAGCGCTCATCAGATGCGGCAACCGAAATCAAAGCGCTGATCGACGACAGTTCAAAACAAGTGGATCGAGGTGTCGATTTGGTTGGCAAGGCTGGCGAAGCCCTGAACAGCATCGTCGAGCGGGTAAGCAATATTTCCCATCTGGTATCGGAAATGGCGGTCGGCTCAGCAGATCAATCCACCGGTCTGGCCGAGATCAACATTGGCGTGACCCAGTTGGACCAGGTAACGCAACAAAACGCCGCCATGGTCGAACAGGCCACTGCAGCCAGCCATTTGTTGAACACTGATGCGGGCAAACTCTCTGCGTTGGTAGCCCACTTCAACATCGGAGACGGTGGCAGCATGACGGTTCAACAGGACGCATTCAGCGCCGATCAGAACCATATCTCACCGGCCCCTTCTGCTCATGGTGACGATTGGGAAGTAAATGAAACCACCCCGCAACCTGTAAAAATAGCAGGTGGAGGCGGCGGGATCTGGGAGGATTTCTGATCCCGCTCATCTGATCTCAAACCCGAACCGTTTATCGAAGGGCCAGCCAGCAGGCTGGCTTTTCGTTTCAGGGCAATGGTTACATCCAGATATGACATCAAAAGTGCTCAGGCCTACCTCAAGATTTGACTGCTGCGACATGGGCAGACCCAATAGAATGCCGGAGGGTGCATTCAAGGGCCGTTGGGCTCGCAGCACAATCCTTTGGGGATCTCGCAGGCCTGCGGGGCCAAACAATGCGATAAATAGCGCATCGAGTAGAGCGGCATGAGATCGCGGCATTGGTGAATGAACAGGATTGTTTTACCTGTTAGACGCAGGCTCTGAACAGGTGCTGTGCTGATAAATGAAATAAGTGAAGAAAAATCCATTTGAGCCCTTGCGCCGGTCGCGCGCATTGTCTAAATCCCGGCTCAGCGGGTCGTTAGCTCAGTTGGTAGAGCGCTTCGTTTACACCGAAGATGTCGGGAGTTCGAGCCTCTCACGACCCACCATGTCACCTCAATGAACTTGCATATATATAATTGCCTATCAAAGGCATGCGCCGCCTCAACTAGTACACAGAGGCAGTACACATGAGATATGCAATGCGTAGCTCATGCTGGCGAGGTTAGCAGCGCTTGGGTGACAATCTAGGACAATGAACCCGGCGATCTGGCAATGTGTACAGACTTTGGACGCGAGGCAAAGAATCCGAAACCTCATCCGTATTCAGCACTGACTGTGGGGGAGCAGCCTGCCCCAAGCAACTTGGTGAGGATTGAGGAGCACTTCGGGGCTTGTTGACAACATCCTGAGCAGTCGTTGCGCAGGCTCGGGTACGGACGCGCTCGGAGTGGTTGGGCTGTGGTGGACGCAGCCAATTGAAAAGGCTCTCTGCAAGCGGAGGAGAAGAGTTGACCTGCCTGGACACCATAGCTGGAGCTGGTCGCTTGGCGTGAACCATTCAGGCCTTATCTGCAGTTCTGGTAACTAAAGGCCATGCAGAATCGGGCAGCGCTCACGGCTTCGGAAATTTCAGCTGGCGTCATCTTTTCTTCGATAGCTAGGCGATCTTTTCGCGCCTTCTCCCATCCACTCTCAACCGCGATCGTGAGCCACATTTGGGCGCTGATACGGCCTTCTGGAACACCTTTTTTCTTTCGGGGCAACTAATTCCGAGCACTGCCTGGGCCACGGCGTTTCCCTGGTCGGCGGCCAACCCAAACCACCGCGCCGCTTCTTCGTCATTCTTGAGCCCCCTCTCCGTCGCGGTAACCGACCCCGAAGTTATGCTGGGCGTTTGAGTCGCCCTGTTTGGCCAAGCGCGAAAATTCCTCGAAGGCCATCCGCCATAGCTACGGGTCCGAAATCCCGCGAACACCTCTGTCGAATGGGCGCGTGGAGTGTTCCAATTGCTGCACCATCTACATATAAACTAGAAGAGCGGAATGCGGGTATTCGTTGCGTCGCACGCCAACGACTGCAGTGCGGGGATGTGACAACGGGTCGCCGTTACACATGCTTGGAAACGCCCTGCCGGTGCTTTGAGACCACAACGTCTCTAGCCCGTTGTGTCTTGTCAGACAGAAGAAATGGGTAAAACTCGCGCTTTGCCGTCTGGCCTTCGTTTGGGGCTTGGCCCCGTATGACCGCGTCGCGCCCTATACCTAAAATAGGGCGCGACACTACACTCTACAAGAGTGTTTCGGGTGCCTTGCCAAAAGGCTTAGATACAGCTTTTTGGCAAGGCGATTTAGTTTGCGTAGGCAACAGCCGGAAGCCAAGTTGTCAATTGCGGAACAAAGAACACGATCAAAAGGCCCAAGATCTGAAGCAGAACAAAGGGGATAATACCGCGATAGATGTGGCTTAGGCTGATACCTGGCGGGCAAACGCCTTTGAGATAGAACAGTGCAAATCCGACCGGAGGCGTCAGGAACGAGGTTTGCAATGTTACAGCCACAAGAATGGCAAACCAGACAACCGAAGGGTTGTCGACGACGCCATAGCCTTCAACCGGGATGTTCAGGCTCTGAATTACCGGCAGCATCAATGGCATGATGATCAGGGTAATTTCGATCCAGTCCAACAGGAAGCCGAGCAGGAAGATGATGAACAGAATGAAAGCAATAACCATGTAAGGGTTGTCGAAACTGCCCAGAACCATGTTCTCGATGATCTCATCACCGCCGAAACGACGCAGAATATATGAGAAGAAGTTAGCAGCGATGAAAATCCCGACAATGTAGCCCGAGGTGTTAAGAGTCTGGCGCATCACATCCTTGAAGACCTTGAAGTTGAGATTGCGCGATGCCAATGCCAGTAGGGTCGCGCCAAGCGCGCCAAGACCTGATGCCTCGGTCGGAGTCGCCAACCCGAAAAAGATAGACCCGAGCACCACAATGATGAGGCCAAAGGGCGGTATCACTGAAAGAGCCACGTCCCTGACCACTTGCATGCTGATCGGTTCACGATCCTCCGGAACCGGCATCGAACTGGGAGAAATCAGGCCATAGACGATGATGTAGACGATATAGAGCACGCCAAGCAAAAGCCCGGGAAACAGAGCGCCCATAAACAGATCACCCAGCGAGATCGCCAGCTGATCCGACATGATCACCAGCATGATCGACGGTGGAATAAGGATCCCCAACGTACCAGACGCGGCAATGGTGCCGGTCGCAATGGGTTTTGCGTACCCCTGGTCCATCATCGTGGGAATACCCATGACGCCCAGCAAAACTACCGACGCCCCGATCACCCCGGTCGAAGCCGCCAGGATGATGCCGATAAGCATGACGGTCAGCGCCAACCCGCCTTTCAGAGCGCCAAACAGCACCTGCATCGAGCGCATCATCTTTTGTGCGACGCCTGACTGATCCAGCATTAGCCCCATATAGATGAACATCGGTAGTGCGACGAGGATGGGATTCTTGATGATACCGCCGAAAAAGCGACCCGCGTTGACGTGCAGTTTCAAATACGAAACGCCTGTACGGTGAAAGTCGATATACTCGTTGATCAACGTCTTGTTGGGATCAAGCACCAGGAAGGCAAGGAGTGAGAAGATCAGGCTGACACCAACCAGTGCGTAGACCACCGGGATGCCACGAAACAGCATGACGATGAAGGTCAGGAACATGGCCAGAACCAGCCACTGGTTCAGATCCATCAACATGCCAAGGGCAGAGAGAATTTCCATGTAATCAGGCCTCAGAAGCGGCGCGGCGGCTCAGCACAAAGCTGATTGCGGCAATAATGGTTATGAGGCCCAGACCGTACCAGACCGTGTAGTCGAAAATGGGCTCACGCCCGACTTTTCGGATATGGAGCTCAGGGTTAGACAGATGTATGATCCACCACAGAGCGTAGTAGACCGCCCGCTCGCCCATAAACCAGAAACCTGGCAGCCCGCCGAGGATCATCCTCCAGAGCACAGGATCATTCAGTTTGGCAAGATTGCGCGACAGTGTCGCAACCGTTGAAATGATTGCCACAACAAACAAAAGTGGCAGCGCAGATTTCAAAAGGAAAAGGCCGTGCAACCCGTTCGGACTGTCAGAGCCCTCGCGCGCGGCGATCGATGAGAACGCATAGTGCGTCAGCACGTCTGTCATGATCAAAAGGAACGGCAATAGCAGCCAGCCAAGTCCAAATACTTCAACCCGCGCCTTTTTGCTCTTGGAGTAATTGGCGTGAAAAATATCCACCCGCACGTGGCTGTCGGTGGTGATCGCATAGCCAAAAGCCGAAAGCATGGCGATGCCGTAGAGCCACCACTGCAAATCATCAAGCCAAGCTTGGTTCATGCCCATCTTTCGGATGATCACCTGTGTGACGATTGCCAGTATCAGGATTGGAAATATCCAGGCAATAACATTGCCCAGGTTGATCACAAGCCTGTCTCCCCACAGATGTTCCGAGCGGTTCATTTCACCTGGATCGGTGATCTTCAGCACTTGCTCGACGTCGATATTAGCCCCGGTCATGACTTTCTTCCCTTTGTTCATGCGACGGCGGCCACCGTTAGGCAGCCGCCATCAATTAGTTCAAGGTGCCAGAAATTAGTTGCGTGGCAGGTAGATTGTTGACCAGACCTTATAGCCTTCGCGGTAGTCCTGAAGATCAGCCCAGACTTCCTGGAAGAACGGATCGTCTGCGGCCAATTCAGTTACCACTTCGTCCCAAGCGCCTTCAAAAGCTCCCAGCATCTCTGGCGACCACTGCTTGATAGTCACGCCGTTGTTTTCAACGTTGTCGACCATTGCGGCATAGTTCGAGGCTTCGCCTTCGGCGAGGTTGGTGGTGATAGTGGCAAGACAAGCGGTTTCAATCTGCGCCTGCTGGGTTTCGTCCAGATCTCCCCAAACGTCGCCGTTAACCAGCAGTTCGAACAGTGTCGAGGGCTGGTGCCAACCGGGGAAGTAGTTGAACTTGGCGATTTTGTGGAAGCCAAGACGCGCATCGATGAGGGGCATCGAGAACTCAGTCGCGTCAATTGCGCCACGCTCTAGGGCTGGGAAGATGTCGCCAGCGGCCAGCAGCGAGGTCGAAACGCCAAGCTTGTCCATCACTTTGGCACCGAGGCCGAAGAAACGCATGTTCAGACCTTTGAGGTCTTCAACACTGTTGATCTCGTTCTTGAACCAGCCCGAGGTTTCCGGCGCAATCACACCACACGGAATGGCGTGAACATTATAGCCAGCATCATCATACATCTGCTGCCAATATTTGGCGCCGTCATCATAGAGAATCCAACCCAGGAATTCGCCAGCTTCCGGGCCAAATGGCACAGCCGCAAAAAGCGAGGCAGTATTGAGTTTGCCCTGCCAGTAGCCTGTCGTCGCGTAAGCCGCATCAACCGAGCCATTGGCAACCGCATCCAGTGCTTCCAGCGTTGGAACCAATTTGCCGGGGTCATACCGTTCGATCTCAACTTCGTTGGAAATCGCGTTGAGCCGAGTGGTGAAATCCACGGCGGCTGTGCCGAGAATCGGCAGGTTCTGACCAAAAGCAGTGGTCATTTCAATAGTTGTTTGAGCCGAGACGGCGGTGCCCATCAAGGCAAGTCCGGCTACAGCGGCACGTATTTTGATCGTCATGTTGTTCCTCCCGAGAACAGTTGTTTGGCGCAATGTCCAACTAAAGCGACTCACGTCGCCGAATTTGGTAAGTTTTTATAACCAGTTTTCAAAGGAACTCACATGTTAACTTGATCTTGTCTCGATTTACGTTGGGAACCATATTGATTTTCGAGAAATATCTCATGCAACCGCACATTAACCCTCCCCTTTTTTTGAGCGAGGGCTTTCTTGACGGCGGACCCAACTTTGCAAAGATGCCGTAATGGGGCTCGTCGCAGAACTTCACTGTTGTGAATTGCCATCCGGAAGCAGTTGAAGTGTCGTTTCCCCTGGCACGTGCGAAGCGTGT
>MAAY01000107.1:65969-101464 GCA_002162795.1 Rhodobacterales bacterium 56_14_T64 | reverse complement strand
CACCTCCTGCCATAGTAAACTAAGCAGCTGGATCTCCTGAAATGCCCGAAACGCCCCAATTTCATGCCCCGATACGGTTTCCCATTGAGCGTTAGTGGTCCGAGTTAGGCTGAGATACAGGAACCCCTCCGCATCCATTGCCGGTTGGCAGAATACAGCTTGTCGACCTCAGCTTCATTGGTTCGCGTTCGCCCGAAATTCGTAACAGTCAGAACCGCCCGCGCAGGTATTCCACCACTTTCTGGTTTCTGTAAGTATCTGTATCCAAAACACAGGTCGGAGCATGATTGCCACAGGACGCGTTTCCATTCGCTTGTAGCAATACTCTTTCCGGTGTAATAAATTTTTTGTAAATCTGGAACCGGAACGGGGCAGTTCATTGAAAGCAGTCATTCTTGCCGGGGGGCTAGGAACCCGCATCAGCGAGGAATCGCATTTGCGTCCCAAGCCGATGATCGAGATAGGTGGGCGGCCAATTATTTGGCACATCATGAAGATGTATGGCACCTACGGCATCAACGATTTCGTCGTTTGCTGCGGGTACAAAGGTTATATGATCAAGGAATATTTCGCCAACTATTTCCTGCATATGTCTGATGTGACGATTGATCTGTCAAACAACGACATGCAGATCCACAATCAAAGTGCTGAGCCTTGGAAGATCACCCTGATCGACACAGGTGAGTTGACGCAAACCGGTGGCCGTATCCGCAGGGTAAGTGAATTTCTGGACGAGACGTTTTGCCTGACCTACGGCGATGGCGTCAGTGATGTTGATATTGCCGGTCTGGTGGCGTTTCACCAAGCACAAGGCTGCGAGGCAACGGTGACGGCGATCCAACCAGCTGGCCGTTTCGGTGCGCTGGGTATCGACGGTGACCGAGTGACCAGCTTTCAAGAGAAACCGCAGGGCGACAATCGTTGGATCAATGGCGGGTTTATGGTGTGTGAACCGTCGGTTCTGGAGCGGATTGAGGATGACACAACCATCTTTGAGCAGGGCCCGCTGGAAGGACTGGCGCGGGATCGGCAACTGGCCCTGTGGAAGCACTCAGGGTTTTGGATGGCAATGGATACGCTGCGCGACAAGACACAGCTGGAAGACATGTGGGCTGCAGGAAAGGCGCCCTGGAAGATCTGGGAGCCTATGCGCGGATGAAGGAATTCTGGCAGGGTAAACGAGTTTTGGTGACCGGTCACACCGGCTTCAAGGGAAGCTGGTTGTCGCTGTGGCTGGAAGATCTGGGCGTCAAGGTGTTCGGGCTGGCGCTTGAGCCGGACACTGATCCTTCCTTGTTTGACCAACTCGGCCTGAAGAACCGGATGGATCATCAGATTGGCGACATCCGAGACGCTGGGGTTTTGCGCGATCGTGTGCAGCAGGTGCGACCGGATGTTGTGTTCCACCTGGCGGCGCAGCCGCTTGTTCTGGCCTCGTATGACGACCCGCTGGTGACCTGGAACACCAATGTGATGGGCACCGCCCATATGTTGGACGCGTTGCGCGATCTGGATCACCCGTGTTCGGCAGTGATGATCACCACAGATAAAGTCTATGAGAACCGCGAGTGGGTGCACCCTTATCGTGAGAGTGACCGGTTGGGCGGCCATGACCCCTACAGTGCGTCCAAAGCCGCCTGTGAACTGGTCATTGCCAGCTATCGCAAGTCGTTTTTTGCAAGCTCGCCAGTACAAATTGTCTCGGCCCGTGCTGGGAATGTGATTGGTGGTGGCGATTGGGCAGAAAACCGGATTGTGCCCGATATTGCGCGCGCGCTGGCTGCCAAGCAGCCGATCCCAGTGCGCAATCGGCTGGCGCGTCGTCCCTGGCAACATGTACTGGAGCCGCTTTCGGGTTACATACGGTTGGCCGAAACATTGGCGGGTGGTCAGCTTCTGCACTCTGACAGCTACAATTTCGGACCCGAAGCGCAGGACGTGCGACCGGTTGTTGATCTGGTCGAGGCTGCTTTGCGTCATTGGTCCGGTGAATGGCACGATATGACAGATGAAACCGCGCCACATGAGGCGGGGCTGTTGAGTCTGGACATTGAGCTGGCCCGCGCCGAGCTTGGATATTCGCCGCGTTGGGATTTTGAGCAGGCAATTGAGAACACCGTGACCTGGTATCGTTCGGTGCAGAGCGGCGCATCAGCTTTGGATGCAAGCCTGGCCCAGATACGGAGCTTTGGTGCGCCATGAAGTTTCGTGAATTGTCTTTGAGTGGCGCCTGGGAAATCAACATTGAACGGCGCGAGGATGCGCGAGGCTTCTTTGCCCGCAGCTATTGTGACCGAGAATTCTCTGATCATGGGCTGAACACAACATGGGTGCAGATGAATGTCTCGTTCAGCCTGACCAAGGGCACACTCAGAGGATTGCATTTTCAGCGCGACGCTGCGGCCGAGGTGAAACTGGTGCGGTGTTCGCGCGGTCGAGTGTTCGACGTGATCGTGGATTTGCGCAGTGGGTCACCAACATATGGGCAGCATTGCTCTGTGGTGCTGGACAGTGAACTGCGCAATTCAATCTACATTCCAGTTGGGTTCGCTCATGGTTTTCAAACTCTTAGCGACGGGTGCGAACTGCAGTATTCCCATTCATCCGCCTATCAGATGGGGCACGAAGGCGGCATCAATGCGCTAGATCCCATGCTAGATATTGCCTGGCCCTTTCCGCCCACCGTTATGTCCGACCGCGACCGCGACCTTGTTCCTCTAACCGAGTGTAAACCGCTATGACACCTACTTGCCGCCATTGCCAAACGCCTTTGACATTGGATTTTCTGGATCTGGGTCATGCTCCGCCGTCCAACGCCTATCTGTCGCCGGATGATCTGATGCGCCCTGAGGTTAGCTATCCATTGCGCCTTAAGGTTTGTTCCAATTGCCGCTTGGTCCAGACCGAGGATTTTGCCGCTGCGGATGCTTTGTTTTCCCCGGACTACGCCTATTTCTCGTCCACCTCGCGAAGCTGGTTGGAGCACGCGGCCAGCTATGTTGAGATGATCACTGATCGCCTTAATCTAACCAGCAACAGTCACGTGATCGAAGTCGCTTCCAACGACGGCTACCTTCTGAAGAACTTTGTTTCCGCGGGCATATCCTGCCTTGGAGTCGAACCCACACAAAGCACAGCCCAGGCAGCGAGAGCAATCGGCGTGCCGGTTAAGCAAGAATTCTTTGGCGCCGAAATGGCGAATGACATTGCCAAAGCGGACCTGATCCTCGGCAATAACGTCTATGCCCATGTTCCTGATATTAACGATTTTACTGTTGGTTTGAAGAATGCTCTCAAGCCGCAGGGTGTGATAACGTTGGAATTCCCGCATCTGATGCGGTTGGTTGAGTTCAACCAGTTCGACACGGTTTATCACGAGCATTTCTCGTATCTGTCTTTGCTATCAGTCGAGGCAATCATGCAGGCTGCGGGCCTTCGAGTGTTCGACGTCGAAGAACTGCCCACTCATGGTGGATCTTTGCGCATTTATGCATGCCACCGCGCCGCAGATCATGCCGAGCAACCCTCGGTTGCAAATCTTCGGAGCACCGAGGCCGAGCGGGGTATGGGCAATGACGCCTATTACATCGCGTTTCAGGCACAGGCAGAGGTTGTCAAAAATGATTTCCTGCAGTTTTTGTTGCAGGTCCGGTCCGAGGGTAAATCTGTTGCTGCATATGGTGCGGCTGCCAAAGGCAATACACTGCTGAATTTCGCTGGGGTGAAACCGGATCTCTTGCCGTTTGTTTGTGACGCAGCACCATCAAAGATTGATAAACTGCTTCCCGGCAGCCACATTCCAATCCGCGAACCTGGGGCGTTGGAGCAAAACCGCCCCGACTATCTGGTGATCTTTCCGTGGAATATTGGTACGGAAATTAGGGCGCAGAATGCCGGATTGGCCGCACAAGGCACCAAGTTTGTCACTGCAGTGCCAAGTTTGAAGATCAACTGATGTCGCGGATTTTGGTCACCGGTGGCACTGGCTTTGTTGGCCGCGCCGTTGTCTCGGCACTCAAATCGCGTGACATGGATTTGCGTTGTGTGGTGCGTAATGGCTCGGCCCAGAGATTGCCGGATTTGACGACTTCGGATCAGATAATTGAAGTCTCAGATTTGTTCGCCCAAAACTCCGAATGGTGGCGGGACGCCCTGACTGACATCGACATGGTGATCCACTTGGCATGGTATGCGGAACCGGGTAAATACCTGATGTCCTCGCGTAATCTCGACTGTCTCTCGGGCACCTTGGCTATGGCGCAGGGGGCCGCGCAGGCAGGCGTGCGCCGTATCATAGGTGTTGGCACCTGTTTTGAATATGATCTGAGCCTGGGATATTTGCCCGCGGACGCGCGTCTTGATCCGGTAACACCTTATGCAGCGGCTAAGGCCTCGACTTATATGACGTTGAACCAATGGTTGCCGCTACAGGACATCGAGTTCCTGTGGGCGCGTCTGTTCTATCTTTATGGCAAGGGGGAAGACTCCCGCCGTTTGGTTCCATATTTGCATCAGCAAATGCAGGCAGGGGCGGTGGCCGACCTCACCAGCGGTACTCAGCTGCGTGATTTTATGGATGTAGAAGATGCAGCCGCACTCTTGTTGACGGATGCCTTCAGTGACCGCCAAGGTGCCAGCAATATTGCCAGCGGGCAGGGTATTACAGTGAGGCAACTGGCCGAAACTATCGCCGATGAGTATGGCCGTCGCGATCTGTTGAATTTTGGCGCACGGGCTGATAATTTGACTGATCCGCCATGTGTGGTGGGGCTGCGGGACAAGGAGATCCAACAATGAGTGCTGAGACAAAGCTGTTGTATCAGGCATCTGAATTCCCGGTCTTTCAAAACCGCATGTATGATACCAAGGCAGAGGCGCAATCCTGTCCACGCGGGCAGATCACTATCGTTGAGGATCTGACCACCGGGTTGGTCAGCAATGCCAGTTTTGATCCTGATCTTCTGGTCTATGATGCGGCCTATCAAAACGAGCAGGCTAATTCGGCCCCGTTTCGCACCCATCTGGACTGGGTTGCAGACTTGATCTTCCAGTCAATGGAGACCGCCAGCCTGATCGAAGTTGGCTGCGGCAAGGGCACTTTTCTGGACATCCTCAGTGATCGTGGTGCGAAAATTACCGGCTTTGATCCGACATATGAAGGGGACGATCCGCGTATTGAAAAAGCTCTGTTTGGCCCGGAATTAGGAATGAACGCCAAGGGGCTGATCTTGCGCCATGTGCTGGAGCATATCCAGGATCCGGTCGATTTTCTGATGCAACTGGCCGAGGCCAACGGTGGCCAGGGGTTGATCTATATCGAAGTCCCCTGTTTCGACTGGATTTGTGACAACCGCGCCTGGTTCGACATTTTCTACGAACATGTGAACTATTTCCGCCTGTCTGACTTCGACAGGATATTTGGCCGGGTGGTGGCAAGTGGAAACTGTTTTGGCGGTCAGTATCTATACGTCGTTGGTGATCTGTCGACGCTGCGCCAACCGACCTATGATGCAGACAGCTCGGTTGATTTCCCGGCGGACTTCACTGCCAGCCTGTCCTCGAGCTCGGCGACGAACCGGGATGTGGTCTGGGGAGGCGCGTCCAAAGGCCTGATCTATTCGATGCTGCGGCAGCGCTCGGGGCATCCCGTAGCAGCTGTGGTTGATATTAATCCAGCCAAGCAAACCAAGTATTTGGCTGGAACAGGATTGCAGGTGCAGGCGCCGGATGAGCTGTTGCCAACTCTGCCCAAGGATACTCGGATTCTGGTGATGAATCCAAATTACACTAAGGAAATCAAAGCAATGTCTGATAACGTCTTTACGTATGTTGAGGTGGGCGCATGAGCAACTTTAAATCTGATATCCCGGCTCGTGTGGCGGCAATGAATGAAAACACTGCACTCAAAGCCTCGGCGATGGAGATGTTGCGGGCTTCGGCCGGGGCCGAATATTCGTATAATTTTCATTGGATGGATCGCCCGATTATTCAGTACCCGCAGGACATTGTGGCGATGCAAGAACTGATCTGGGACATCCGTCCTGATCTGATCATTGAAATGGGGATTGCCCACGGCGGCTCGCTGATTTTCAGCGCATCGGTGCTGGCAATGATGGATATGTGCGATGCAATCAGCACCGGCGAAACCATTGACCCTGCAAAATCGAAACGCAAAGTACTGGGTGTTGATATCGACATCCGTGCCCATAATCGCTCGGCAATCGAGGCCCATCCGATGGCGTCGCGCATCCAGATGATGGAAGGCTCCAGTATTGCGCCCGAAATCATCGCACAGGTGCAGGCGGTGGCTGATCAATATGAAACCATACTGGTTTGTCTGGACAGCAATCACACGCATGATCATGTGAGGGCCGAGTTAGAGGCCTATGCGCCAATGACCTCGGTCAACAGCTATTGCGTGGTCTTTGATACATTGATCGAGGATATGGCCGAAGATGAGTATCCCAATCGGTCATGGGGCAAAGGCGACAATCCAAAGACAGCTGTTTGGGATTATCTTAAAACCCACCCAGAGTTCGAGATCGACAAATCCATTCCCGACAAACTGTTGATTACGGTCGCCCATGATGGCTTTTTGCGGCGTCTGTCATAACTGACGAGTAAACTCTTTTGCCCGGCGTTTGGCAGCTCGCCAAGCGTCGGCAGTGGACATAGTTTTGTCCAGCACAGCACCATAATCTTGGCCCAGCACAGCGTCACAAACATTGGTTGCAGTCAGAACTGTATTCAAGCTGTCTTGCTCTGCTGAAAGCCGGAAGCTGCTAATCTGAGACCGTGCGCGTATCAACCGTTCAGACAGGGTGCGTTTGGCGCGAGCCGGTCGATCGCGCGCGGCCGTCAGTTGTTCCTGAGTGCCAGTGCGTTTGGCATAACTGGACAGTGTCTCTTCAATCTGGGCAGCATGTTCCGGCTTCATCCGAGTAGCATTCAGAGCATATTGATACCAATCTGTGTACTGGGGCACCGGATCAGTGAAGCCTCCTCTTTCGCGGAGAGTCTCCAGTGTTGAGAAAAAAACCAACTGAACAGTCAAGGCATGATCAATGATATCTTCGTAGGGATCAGCCCGATTTTCGGCTGCAAATGAGCGGCCAATCTTGGCGCTGAGGCTGTCTGGCTTGACGGCGGAATGGGCACCACCGGTGCTAGCAGGGCCATACCCGTTGATTGTGAACGGATGATCGGCATGCAGAAATTTTCCGCCTAGATGGATACATCGGTACTGAAAATTGACGTCAGGGATGGTGCTATCGAAAAACACCCCAGGAGCAGGCGCTATCCGGTCCAGAAACTGGCGTGATGCGCAACCGTGATAGATCGCGGGAGTTGGGTTCAGCAGCCCCAGCTTGCAGTGCATGAGTGCGTCAATATCATCTTGCGGATTGTAGGAGATAGGGGCGCCAAAGGAATCTTTGCGATAAAACCGGAGGCCGCCTGTTTTATTGCCAAAATCCTGTATTGGCCAACCATAGGTGGCCTTGAACCAACTAAAGCCATCTGGTTTTTGTTCTTCCAGTATCCGGCGGAGATAACGGAATTGATTGGTCACCACTGAATCGTCATCACCAATGAAAAGGACATAATCTCCGGAGCTTGCACAAACTGAACGATTGAAATTCTCGCGCATCGACATTCGGCGATCTGATGGCAGGTAAATTAGTCGTGGGTCCGTTTCCGCCTCGACGACTTCACGGGTATTGTCGGTACTTGCATTGTCGGCGACGATCACTTCAATATTGTCATCTTCAATATTCAGTGCTGTACGGATCGACGCACCCAAATACATCGCTCGTTCGCGTGTAGGGATAATAATACTGATTTTCATAGCTATCTCTAAAAGTCGATAGGCGCGTTGATGTCAATGGAGTTTACAGTTGGCAATTCAGTTCTGTTCAACAGCGCTGGTTGTGTCCTCCCACAGCCAATTATAACAACGACTTAGTGGGAATCCGCCCTGAGCCGCTTTTTGTTGTGTCTGGCCCGTGTCCGCATTGTGCTCCAATTTGCAATCACACCGGATAATTCTTGATTGGCCAAGGGCTGATTTTGTGCGTCGCGCGACCAGGATCGTTCATATTTTGAATCCGATTAAAGATCCAACTAGCGAGCTTCGGCGCATTTTGGCAGACGCGTAGTAACGCCCTCATCTTCGGCTATGACGGCGGTGTCCTTGCCTGCCACCTCAAGCAATACCTCGCTGGCCGCTGAAAGAACATCCAGCGGCCAGATTCTTTTCGACGGCATGATGCTAGATCGTGAAAGACAGCCACCGGGCGATTGTAGTCTGCCCGTCGTTCGACGTATCAGCCGCGGGAAGCATGTTCCCTATGGCGCTACGACGCCTTGTGCAGCTCTCCGAGGCCAACAACGGCATCGACAAAGCCCTTGAACTGCTTTTCGGGCGCATAGGGAACTGGGTTTTCGAACCCGCGCTGGACCGCCGGACGTGCTGCAACGCGATCCCACCAATTATTCAGGTTTGCATTGGACACCAGCGGCAGGTCACCACAGGCCGGATGAAGTCCACAAAGACGGATCCATGGCGCCACTGCCATGTCAGCGATCGTAAACTCATCCCCTGCCAAATAATCCTGACCTTCAAGACGCGTATTGAGCACTCCCATGATACGGCTGACTTCGGTGAAATACCGGTCTGTGACATCTGGAAATTTATTGCCCCAGGCTGCGGCAAAAACCAGATATTGCCCGAACATTGGCCCCACCGAGGCCATCTGAAACATCAAGGTTTCAATTGTAGCGATGCGTTGTTTTGGATCCGAGGGGAGGAACTTGCCGGTTTTTTCCGCAAGGTGCATGAGGATGGCCCCAGATTCAGTAACAATCAGACCATCATCCACTAGAACCGGGATTTTTTGATTGGGGTTGAGCGCGGTGAATTCCGGGGTTTTCTGCTCTCCGCCCAAAAACACCTGATGGCTCGAGTATTCGAGCCCCATTTCTTCCAGTGCGATGGAGATTTTCAACCCGTTGGGTGTGGCATCCGTGTAAAGATCAAGCATTGCATAGCTCCTAAAGTGGTGCGTAAACCAATTGTCAGCACCGATGGGTTCTAGTTAGGGGCCGGTGAGAACAGGAACTATTCTGGATCTTTCCGGAAGGGTGGTGCAAATATCAACCGATGGACAATTGGGACGATATTCGATTCTTTCTGGCCGTTGCGCGTTCAGGATCTGTAAGGGCGGCGGCTTCTGCACTGGGTGTGAACCATTCAACTGTGCTGCGACGTGTATCGCAATTGGAGGCTCATCTGAGTGCACGGCTGTTTGAGAAACTGCCATCTGGCTATGCTTTGACACAAGCTGGCGAAGAAATTCTTGAGCTTGCCGGATCAATGGAACGTGCATCATTACAATTACAGACTCAGGTTTTCGCGCGCGACCAAAGCCTGTCTGGCACGTTGCGCGTTGCGATACCCCCATCATTGGCAACGGATCTGTTGATGCCGGACCTGGCTGATTTCGCCAAACAACATCCAGCGATCGAGCTGCAACTTATCTCGTCATATGACACCGTGAATCTAACCCTTCGACAGGCGGATGTCGCGGTTCGGCTGGTCTTTGACCAGATGACTTTACCACAACATTTGATCGGTTCCCGACTTCAGGATGTTCATCGTGGTGTCTACATTTCAGCAGCACTGCTCGATACTATCGAGACGGGTGGCATGCCAAACGTTCGGTGGATCCTGAAAGAAGAAGACGGTGCCGCGCCGGACTGGGCAACCGTCGCGGGGGGCGGTGCCGAATTGCCACCGGTCATCGTGAATGATCTTGCATCTCAAGTGGCCGCAGCAAAAGCAGGGATGGGCGCCGCGATTTTGGCCTGCTTCATTGGCGATCTGGATCCGCTTCTTGTACGTGTCCCCAGTAGCGTGACGGAATACTATGGAACGATCTGGCTTCTAACTTTGGATGACACACGCAAGACCAAGCGGATCAGGGTGTTTTCCGATTTCATAAAGTCACGCATCAGCGCCCGCGCTGATGCCCTCAGCGGACGCATCTAACATCATGATGTTACTCGACGCAGATTTTGGGAGCCACTCCTTGCAAGGGATCTAATCGCAAGGAGTGAACAGATAGTCAGAGTAGTAGTTCGGCCAGTTCTGCAGGGAGTGACAAGGTGGGGAAATGCCCGGCTGGCAAAGTGTGGATTTGCTCCACTTCCCAATTGCCCAGCATTTCTTCCTGCAACTTCGGAGACACCATTTTGTCTAGGGAAGTCCGGATATAGACTTTGGGCACGCGACCGAAGTTTTTGTCAGTTACAGCTACCTTGGCCATAAAGGGTTCTGTTGCCTGCGGCAGGTCTTTGACATAGGGCAGTGCGACCTGAATGTCCTTCTCGGTCACATCATGAAACGCCTTGCTGCGCCATGTGGCCTCGGATGCTGTCGCATAGCTTTCACATAGGGTTTTGGAATGCCTTTTCGAATCAAGGTTAGATAATTCATTCTAAGGCGGTCGCAATTAAATTGTCACTTTTGGACTGATTTCTTCACCAAAGCCCCAGCCGGAGCAACGTGACGCACCAATGTTGCCTGGGCAGCCAATCATCTGCATCGAAAGAAGTGACACGACACTGGCACCGGTCATAGTGAACGCTGTTTCAGCGTTGGTATGGCGATCTTGGCTTGATCGGTGCAGGTTGCTGGTGCCTGCGTCATGTTGGAGCCAGCAGCGCAAGTTCTGCACTGCTGCGTTGTTCAGACTGGCGGGCCAGCAACGGGCCGCTCACTACAAAATTGGGGCGGCTCCATGGCTTCCACAGTCACCCCAGCGCACCGCCCTCACTCATTTTGAACCTGTTGGTGAACTTCGACCACATTGCCTTCCGGGTCCTGAAAAAACACCTGATGCCATTCTTTGGCAAACGAAGTGCCATAGTCCGAGAACGGAATATCATTGTCTTTTAAAAGTGTGAGAAATGCTTGGATGTCATCCGTGCGGAACGCGATGTGGCCTCGGTCGACTGGATTGATTACTTGCCCATTGGTAAAGGCGACATCAAGCCGACGCTCTGCGAGGTGCATTTGCATTTGGCCGTCGGTGGCAAACCGAATTTGGCCGTCATAGCCCTGTGTCGCATTGGCCTCGGTGCGTGGGAAGTCCTCCTGCGGGACGTCATCGAGGCCCAGCAGCTTGGTGTAGAAGTCGTGCAGCTTGTCTACGTCGTGTGATACAAAGTTGATGTGGTGAAATTCTAGTTTCATGTCGAGTAGTGCCTCTATGCTCGAAATTATTGCCAAAGTATCGGGTGAGTACAGCGTCGACCAGATGAAATCGTAGCGAGCATCCGACATGTAATGCCAGTGAGCCGCGCCGTTTGAGTGGTCACCTTGCCCTTCGAATTGCCAGGCACTCGCAGCTCTTCGCTTGGCGAGTAGCTCAACTGGTGAAGCCCCGTACGGCAAGCTTGCCATGTAAGTTATTGGTATCAAGGGTTTTTTGGTGGCGGTACAGGGACTTGAACCCCGGACACGCGGATTATGATTCCGCTGCTCTAACCAACTGAGCTATACCGCCACGTCATGTGCAGGCGATTTAGGAGTTTCACGGGGCGGGGTCAAGAGAGAAAAGGGCACAATGGGATAATCTGAGTGGTTTTTCTTGTGGGACCTGAAGCTGACCGCACCTAGCCGAGTAAAGGGGTGGCTTGCGACTTAAGAAAGCTTTGCGAAGGTGTCTCTGATAAACTGGTTGCATCGCATGGGCGCAGTGATGGGCAGCATGTGACCTTGATCCGCTGCCATCTCGCAATGCAGGCCATAGGGTTCCATTGTCGGGCCGTTTGCTTGCGGTTTTAACACCGCGTCTGCTTCGCCAAACAGCACCGCGCCTGGGGTCTTCAGCTCGGATGCATATCGGGCCGACTGCAGGGCGATACCGCCGCCGGCCAGTGTTGCATCTGCTGAAGCGGTAATAAAACTCTTGGGGCGCAGACCCAGCGCAGCACCCGCCCGGATCAGGAAGTCCTCGGGGCAGGGGTTGGGGGCAAACACTTGTTGCAACACGTCTGCGGCCGTGCGTTGCGCGGCTGGGATGGCCACCGTCTGCGCCATCAGGCGGCGCATCATTGGCGAATGCACGATCAGCCCCTTGAAGGTACCTGCATCAGCAGCCGGATGGGTCAGGGGGGCCAGTAGCGCCAATCCACGTATCTTTTCAGGGGCGTCCAGCGCCATGGCCAACGCAACGGCTCCACCCAGGGAATGCCCGCATAGGACGGGCTGCTCGATATTGCGAATGTCGAGAAACGCTTGGATCATTCTGGCCTGTTCCGGCAGCACGGCAAGATGATCATGGTCACGCGTTGAATAGCCGCAGCCAGGGCGGTCCAGAATAATAAGGCGGAAATCCGGCGCCAAAAGATCTGCCATCGCATAGGTGAAGTGTTGTAACTGCCCCGACAGCCCGTGGATCAGCACCAGCGGCGGCGCCTCAGCCGGGCCCATTTCCACATAGTGGATCAGGCCGTCCGGCACCGCCTGTAACTGGCCAACTGGCGGCACCAGCGTCTCGGCCCTGCGCGCCATGCGGCGGGTCTTAAAATGTGACGCCGACAGCAGGGCTGCGGGCAAGGCTAATGTGGCAAGGGCAATGGAATTCAATACTGTCATGTACGGGCTTTGTGTTGCGGGACGTGTTAGGCTTCCACAAGCTCTCCAAGTTCGGCCAGGTTTGGACGAGGCAATTGGTCAAGCAATGAAAAAACTCTGTTTCGGCAGGCGTCGCCGGGCCAGGCCGCCGGGTAGAAATTGGCAGGCAGGTCTGGGTGTCGCAGCACCACGCGGCGCCATCTGTGAACGATCAAAGTGCGCAGCGAGGCAATTTGCACCGGGCTTAACTCCTGGGTCATCTCGGGGATAGCGTTGACGGCTTTCAACAGCGCCGCGCAAGATGTCGACAGCTCGGCTGGAAACAGCTGCACCTTGAGCCAGTCGGGCAGAGAGAAATTGGACGCGTCCAGAGCCAGCAGATCATGGGTGTTCTTGGGCATAGGTCCACATCCCATTGCGGTGGTGCGGTTGACTGCAACATAGTCTGGCAGCAGCAGCGCCTCGTCCAGCACTGCCTGACCACACCCGTCAGCGGCAATCAACACGTGCCAGTCTTGCGGCGAGGCCGGTTCACGGGCGTAGATCCGTGCGGTGACAGCCACGCATTGGTCGCGGCCATATTGCGTTAGGTAGTGGATCGAGGACCGACCAGAGCGGGAGCTTTCAATCCAGCCATCCTTGCGCAGCCGATGCAACGCAACCCGGATCGCCTCGGGTTTGATGCCCATCGGTGTGATGATGCGAGTCAGAGCGCTGCCGCTGATCTGGTCATTGGGCTGCTGCGCCATGTCGCCAAACAGCGAGATGATGATCGACCAAACGCGCTGGTTCTGCGGATCGCTCAGCAGGTCAACACTGGTTTCAAAGCACGGGTCATACGAGTGTTCCATGTAACCTATGTAGGTCTCCCGACTAGGGGAGGCCAGTCCGTTACAGTGCAATGACAAGATGTTGTTCGCTTTCTGCGCGGTTTCATGCCCATGCAATGGCCTAATAGGCGTTCATCGTCAGCAATTCGTATTCAGCCACCTGTTCATCGTCCTGGTTGGTCAGGGTCACATGCCAGCGCACTTCGCCGTAGTCTTCGTTTCGGCGGGTCTTTTTCTTGACCGTCAGGCGGACCTTGATGGCGTCACCTGCTGAAACGGGTTTCATGAACCGAAGGTTGTTCAGCCCAGTATTGGCCAGCACTGGGCCCTCGTTTGGTTCGACAAACAGCCCGGCGGCAAAGGACAGCAGCAGATAGCCATGCGCCACCCGACCGGGGAAGAACGGGTTTCGCTTGGCGGCCTCGTCATCCATGTGGGCGTAGAACGTATCACCCGTGAAATTGGCGAAGGTTTCAATGTCGTCCAGAGTGACGATGCGCGATGGGCTGTTCAGGGATTCGCCAATGGCCAGATCACCGAATTTGCGCGTAAACGGATGCGCTGGCCCTTTGATCTCACGGCTGCCGGGCACCCATGTCTTGCCAATGGCGGTCAGAATATCCGGGCTGCCCTGAATGGCAGTGCGCTGCATATAGTGCATCACGCCCCGCACGCCGCCCAATTCCTCGCCACCGCCCGCCCGGCCGGGACCGCCGTGCACCATATGGGGCAGGGGCGAGCCATGACCGGTGCTCTCTTTCATCGAGTCGCGGTTGTTGAAATACAGACGGCCATGATAGGCGCCAGCCCCCAGTGCCACCTGCCGCGCCACATCCGGGTCACGAGTGATTACAGAAGCCACCAGCGAACCTTGACCCTTGTTGACCAGTGCCACCGCATGATCCACATCGCGGTAACCCATCACGGTGGACACAGGGCCAAAGGCCTCGGTGTCATGCACCCTCTGGGCGTTGTCAGGATCGGCGCAGTGGAACAGCATCGGCGGCACAAAGGCGCCTTTCTCGGCATCGGCTCCATCTACGCCGAAATTCTCAGGATCGCCGTAAACCCGGGTGGCTTCCTGACCAATAATCGCGGCCTGTTCCAGCACATCGCGTTTCTGACCGGCAGAAACCAGTGCGCCCATGCGGGTGGAGTCGAGGCGCGGATCGCCAATCACTATCTTGTCCAGCCGCGCAGATAGCGCTTGGATGACCGCATCAACCTGATCTTCGGGCGCGATGACGCGGCGGATAGCGGTGCATTTCTGGCCCGCCTTGGTGGTCATCTCTCGGCTAACCTCTTTGATGAACAGATCAAATTCCGGCGTCCCCGGTACTGCGTCCGGCCCCAAGATTGAGCCGTTGAGGCTGTCTTGTTCGGCCACAAATCGGATCGAGTTCTTTAGGATCACCGGGTTGGACCGCAATTTCAGCGCGGTCTGGGCCGAGCCGGTAAAGCTGACAACATCCATTATCCCCAGATGGTCCAGCATGTCGCCAATACCGCCAGACACCAGTTGCAACGCGCCTGCAGGCAGAATGCCACTGTCCAGCATCAGCCGCACCGCCAGTTCAGTGACATAGCAGCTGCTGGTCGCCGGTTTCACAATTGCCGGAACGCCAGCCAGCAGGGTGGGTGCCAGCTTCTCCAGCATCCCCCAGACCGGAAAGTTGAAGGCGTTGATATGCACCGCAACGCCTTGCAACGGTGTGCAGATGTGCTGGCCTAAAAATGTGCCATTACGGCTGAGCTGTTCAACCTCACCATCCAGAAAGACATGCCCATCCGGCATTTCCCGCCGCCCCTTGGAGGCAAAAACAAACATGGTGCCGATGCCACCGTCCACGTCGATCAGGTGATCGCTCATGGTGGCGCCGGTATCGAACGAGGCTTCGTACAGGGCTTGTTTGTGCTGACCCAGATGCGCCGCCAGTGCCTTTAGCATGCGAGCACGGTCGTGGAATGTCAGCGCGCGCAGGGCAGGGCCACCGACGTCGCGGGCGTACTGCAGCATGGACTGCACGTCCAAAGCATTGTTGCCCGCCGAGGCAATCACCTCTCCAGTAATGGCACTGGCGATGCTGCGCGCACCAGCGCCGGGTGCAATCCACTGACCAGAGGCAAAGCTGGAAACCTGTTGAATGCTCATGTCGCGCTCCTTGAGGGATAGGCGGAAATAGGGTGTGGAATTTATTGACCAACCGGTCGGTTTATGCAAGAAATTTGTTTGAGCGCCATATGCGTCGGCAATTTCTGGGGGGAGGCTCAATGAGCGATACAATTCTGACAGTGGACCACGGTAGCTGGATCGAGATTACACTGAACCGCCCGGACCGACTGAATTCTTTCAATGACGAAATGCACTATGCGCTGCGCTCGGTGATCGTCGGCGCGCGTGACACCGGCGCCCGCGCGATCCTTTTGACGGGTGCTGGGCGAGGCTTTTGCGCCGGGCAGGATCTGGGTGATCGGGACCCGTCCAAGATGGACGGACCGCCGGATCTGGGCAACACGGTGCGGACATTTTACGCGCCACTGGTGCGATTGATCCGCTCGCTCAACTTCCCAGTGATTTGTGCAGTGAATGGTGTCGCGGCTGGGGCCGGGGCCAATCTGTCGCTGGCCTGTGATATTGTTCTGGCGGCCCATAGCGCTAAGTTTATTCAGTCCTTCTCCAAGGTTGGCTTGATCCCCGATACTGGCGGCAGCTGGCATCTGCCGCATCTGGTGGGTGAAGCCCGCGCCAAGGGACTGGCGCTAACTGGAGAACCATTGCCCGCCGAGAAAGCAGCGGACTGGGGGCTGATCTGGAAGGCTTATCCCGACGCTGATCTGATGGATGAGGCCCGCGCCCTGGCGGCAAAACTGGCCAATGGTCCGACACTGGGTTTGGGGCTGACCAAGCAGACCATCCAGGCCTCGGCGGTGAAATCCCTGAGCGACCATCTGGAGGTCGAGGCGGATGCGATGAAGACCTGCGGCGAAAGCGAAGATTATGCCGAGGGTGTCGCGGCATTCTTGGAAAAACGTGCAGCGGTTTTTCAAGGGAAATGACAATGACACCAAAGCAACGCGCCGAAAAATCTGCGGCGGCCATGTGGGCCGACGATCACGCCTCGAAATGGGCGGGGATGGCGATCAGCCATATGGATGAGGGCACCGCCACGCTGCAGCTGACCGTGGCGGAGAACCATTGCAACGGCCACGGCATTTGCCACGGTGGCGTCACTTTCATGTTGGCCGACAGCGCTTTTGCCTTTGCCTGCAACAGCCGCAACCAATCCACCGTGGCCCAGCACAACACGATCAGTTTCACCGCGCCGGGCCGTTTGGGCGACCAGCTGACCGCAACCGCACGTGAGGTCTCGCTGAGTGGGCGCAGCGGCATTTATGATGTGACCGTGACCAATCAACAGGGCCAAACGATCGCCGAGTTCCGGGGTATGTCCCGCGCGATCAAGGGCCAGTTATTTGACGAATGAGATGAGGACGACGCCATGAAAGATCTGACCCCGAACAAGGCAGACCTCGATCCGATTGAAATCGCTTCAATCGACGAGATCCGCGAGCTGCAGTTGCGGCGCATGAAGTGGTCCCTGCGCCACGCCTATGACAATGTGGCGATGTACAAACAACGGTTCGACGCGGCAGGCGTGCATCCGGATGACCTGATTACGCTGGCGGATCTGGCCAAGTTCCCCTTCACTTACAAAAACGACCTGCGCGACAACTACCCCTTTGGGCTGTTTGCGGTGCCCAAAAATCAAATCATTCGCCTGCATGCCTCGTCCGGCACCACCGGCAAAGCCACTGTAGTGGGCTATACCAAAGGTGATATCGACAATTGGGCTGACCTGATGGCGCGCTCTCTGCGGGCCTCGGGGTTGCGCCGAGGCGATATGATCCACAACGCCTATGGATATGGGCTGTTCACAGGGGGCTTGGGTGCGCACTACGGTATCGAGCGGCTAGGTGCCACAGTAGTGCCCATGGGTGGCGGCCAGACCGAGAAGCAGGTGGGGCTGATCACCGATTTCCGCCCTGACGGCATTATGGTCACGCCGTCTTATATGCTCAACATTCTGGAGCAGTTCCATAAGCAGGGACTGGACCCACGCGACAGTTCACTGTCAGTGGGGGTGTTTGGCGCCGAGCCATGGACCAACGCCATGCGGCTCGAGGTCGAGGCGGCGTTCGACATGCATGCGGTAGATATTTACGGGCTGTCCGAAATCATGGGGCCGGGGGTGGCCAATGAGTGTGTGGAAACCAAGGACGGGCTGCACATCTGGGAGGATCATTTCTATCCAGAGATCATCAACCCCGAAACTGGCGAGGTCGTTGAGGATGGCGAGATCGGCGAATTGGTGTTCACCACGCTGACCAAAGAAGGCCTGCCGATGGTCCGCTATCGTACCCGTGACTTGACCCGCTTGTTACCCGGAACCGCGCGGACCATGCGGCGGATGGAGAAGATCACCGGGCGGTCCGATGACATGATCATCCTGCGCGGCGTCAACGTGTTCCCGACCCAGATCGAAGAACAGGTGATGGCCACCGGCGGGCTGGCGCCATATTATCAGATCGAGCGGTACAAAGCCGGCCGCATGGATGCGATGCGGGTTTTTGTCGAGGCCATGCCCGACGCGGCGGACGAGCTGTCAAAAACCGCAGCCTCGCGCATGTTGACCAAGCGGATCAAGGATATCGTTGGCGTGTCGACCGAGATCTTCGTGGGCGACCCAGGCTCTGTCGCGCGTTCTCAGGGCAAGGCGGTTCGGGTTATCGACAACCGGGGCAAGGGATAAGGATATGGCGCGGACAATTGCCAAAGACCACGACCAAAAACGCAGTCAAATCCTGTCATCCGCAGCCAAGGTGTTTGCGGATCAGGGGTTTGACCGCGCCTCGATGACGCAGTTGGCGCGCGAATGTGGTATCTCCAAGGCCAATATCTATCACTATTACGATAGCAAGGATGCCATCCTGTTCGACATCCTTGATTGTTACCTGCGCGACTTGCGCGACCGGGTTTGTGGCCTAGACCTGCTAGACTTGGAGCCGGACCAGCAGTTGCATCGGATTGTGGCCGGGATTTTGCAGGCCTATCAGGGCGCCGATCACGAACACCAGGTACAGATAGGGGCGATGTCCGCACTGCCCAAGGACCAGCAGGCGCTGCTGCGGGGGTATCAGCGCGAGCTAGTGCAATTCCTCAGTGACACTTTACGCCGCGCCGCGCCGCAGGTTTTCGCGGATGACGAGGCCAAGCTGCGCGCTGCCACCATGTCGGTGTTTGGCATGCTGAACTGGTATTACATGTGGAATTCGGGTGCCGGATCCCAGGCGCGCGAAGCCTATGCCAGCACAGTTGCCAGTCTGACATTGAACGGCATTACCGGACTCTGAAAGACCTCTCCGCGCCCGCCGTTTCTGAACACGAAAACGAAAAAGGCCGCCCTTCGGAAAGGGCGGCCTCTAATAATTGCTGCAGCTAGGCTACAGAACTGCCTTACAGCAGTTTCAGCGAACCAGCAGATTCTTTGCCGTCACGGCCAGTTTCCAGCTCGTAAGAAACTTTTTGGTTGTCGTTCAGGCCGTTCAGACCGGAGCGCTCAACCGCAGAAATGTGTACAAATACGTCTTTTCCGCCTGCTTCGGGCTCAATAAAGCCGAAACCTTTAGTTGCGTTAAACCATTTTACGGTGCCGTTGGCCATCCGATTTTCTCCAGAATATCGCCCAAGCAACGTGCAAGGGCTTGTTGTCGTTCAGTTATTACAGTGTGGTAGGCGGAACCATACCCACAATGTCATATGTCTTGCGCAGAATCGGCGCAGTGATTTCTCGCGCCCGTTCTGCACCACGTGCTAGGATGCGGTCAATCTCTGTCTGCTCATTCATCAATCTAGCCATCTCAGCGGCGATCGGCGCCAACTTGGATACGGCCAGATCTGCCAGCAATGGTTTGAATTCACCAAACTGTTTGCCACCAACCTCTGTCAATACCTGATCTACGGTTTGGTCGTTCAGCGCAGCATAAATATTGATCAGATTACGCGCCTCGGGGCGGTCTTCCAGACCCTTGGCTTCGCTGGGCAGAGCGTCCGGATCGGTCTTGGCCTTGCGGATCTTCTTGGCCAGGGTGTCAGCATCGTCGGTCATGTTGATGCGGCTGGCATCAGATGCGTCGGACTTCGACATTTTCTTCGACCCATCGCGCAGGCTCATCACCCGCGTGGCTGCGCCTTCGATCACCGGTTCGGTCATCGGGAAAAAGTCCACACCATAGTCATGGTTGAACTTGGCCGCGATATCGCGGGTCAGCTCCAGATGCTGTTTCTGATCCTCGCCCACCGGAACATGGGTGGCGTGGTAAACCAGAATGTCAGCTGCCATCAGCGCCGGATAGGCAAACAGCCCCAGCGAGGCGTTCTGTGAGTTCTTACCAGCCTTGTCCTTGAACTGGGTCATCCGCTGCATCCAGCCCATACGGGCGACGCAGTTAAAGATCCACGCCAATTGGGCGTGCTCGGGCACCTGACTTTGGTTGATCAGGATCGATTGTTCGGGGTCGATGCCGCTGGCAATGAACCCAGCGCATAATTCGCGGGTGGATTTCATCAGATCTTGGGGGTTTTGCCAGACAGTGATCGCATGCAGGTCCACCATGCAATAAACGGTCTCGAAATCCGAGCCCTGCATATCAACAAAGCGCTTGATTGCGCCCAGGTAATTGCCCAAGTGCAGGTTGCCGGACGGCTGAATGCCCGAGAACACACGCGGGGTAAAACTGGTTTCGCTCATCTGGCGATAACTCCCGTCTGGAATTACGATCCCCGGTGGCTTACCCATGGGATCAGCCATGGTCAACAGCGGCCAAGGTCTGAGATGAATAAACACAGCCATAAATGGCTTAGGAGCAAATAAAAAATGAGCAGCAACCCCAATCCGGCTCCGGTGAACCCGCTGCCACCTGCCGTTGTGGCCCTGGTTTTGGTCATCATGGGGATCGAGGCAACATTCTCGCTGGGCACCCGCGGTATCATCGGCGGCCCCGAGGCGGTGGGCTGGCGGCTCGAGGCGCTGCAGGTCTATGGCTTCTCCAGCGGTGTCTTCTGGTGGATGTGGGATACCGGTGAGTGGCAGACCGAACACTTGATCCGCTTCATTTCGTACAGCTTTGTGCATGGTGCATTTACCCAGGCGCTGTTTGTCTGCGTCTTTGTGCTGGCCATGGGTAAAATGGTCGGCGAGGTGTTCGGCGATCTGGCCATGGTGGTGATCTTTCTGCTCTCCGGCATCGGCGGCGCCTTGGGCTATGCCGTGCTGGTCGACTCGCAGTTTCCGCTGTTTGGCGGCTTTCCAGCTGTGTACGGGTTGATCGGTGCGTTCACCTATATCCTGTGGCGATCGCTGGCTCTGGTTGGTGCGCAGCAAAGCCGCGCCTTTTCGCTGATTGCCTTTCTGATGGGAATACAGCTGGTGTTTGGTCTGATTTTTGGCGGACAAAAAGACTGGGTGGCGGATCTGGCAGGCTTTGCCACCGGGTTTGGTCTGTCGTTTTTCCTAGCCCCAGGCGGCTGGGCCCGAATCCGCAATTCCATCCGACGTGAGTGAAAAGTCTGATTGTAACCGTCGCTCCCGCCCCCTTGGCCCCCATCAAAGATGAGTTCCAAGGCCTTGAGCGTAGCGCCGCGCTGACGCGCGGCGCTTTTGCGTTTTACTGAGGCCCTAGGTGTTCGAGCTGATGATCCGGTCAAAAAAGATCCTTTAGGATCGGCGCCCCCGGCGCAGCGCGCGTTTGAATTCGCCCAAATGAAAGGCGCCCAGCATCTGACCAGCAACGAAGTAACTGACGGCGCCCAGAACAATGAGACCAAGCAACGCCAGATAGCGCCATCCCACCAGGGAAAAGGCCCAGTCAAAGGCGTAAACGGCGGCAAAAATCACCCCGCCCATGACCAATGAGGCGGCAACAATACGCCAGGCGCGGCGGCGGAAACGATCATCAAACCGTGCCACCTCGCCCATGCTGCGGGTGCCAAAGGCGAGCATAGCCACCATCACCCAGCCCGCGGCGGATGCGGCGATGGCCGGCGCGATCCAGCCGACTACGGGTTTCAAGCCAAAGGCCAATGCTGCGTTCACTACCATCGCCACCAACGCATAGCGAAACGGCGAACGGGTGTCCTCGCGGGCGAAATACAGCGGCTGCAGAAGTTTGTGCAGCACAAACGAGGGCAGGCCAACACCATAGACCGCCACCGCCAGAGCAATGGCCGCGACATCCTCGGGACCAGTCGCGCCGCGTTCATACAGCACCGACACCAGCGGCAGTGGCATCACGATGAAGGCCACCGTGGACGGGATAGTCAGCATCAGCGAAAACTCCCCGGCGCGTGACAGAGCATCTCGTGCGCCAGTCTCGTCCCCGGCGCGCAAACGGCGCGACAGATCGGGCAGCAGCACAATACCCACCGCAATGCCAACAACACCCAACGGCAGCTGATACAGCCGGTCCGCGACAAACAGCCAGCTCACCGCGTTCTCGATATCCGAAGCCACCAACTGGCCAACAACCAAATTGATCTGCGTGACCCCCATCGCCAGCGCTGCTGGCACCGCCACCCGCACCAGTCCGCGCATCTCACGAGTCAGACGCGGTCGCCCAAGGCGCAGGCGAATGCCTGACCGCTCAGCCGCGCGCCAGACCAGCGCCAGCTGCGCCACGCCTGCCACCGGAATGGTCCAGACCAGCCAGTTGATCACTTCGCCACCGATCACGGCACCGGTAATCATTGCCGCGCAGGCAAAGATATTCAGCAGTACCGGCGCGGCGGCGGCGGCGGCAAAGCGACCGGTGGCGTTCAGTACGCCAGAGAATAGCGCCGCCAGCGACATGAACAGGATATAGGGAAACATGATGTAGCCAAAGCCAACGGTCATGTCGAAACGAGCGTCACCGGCAAAGCCGCTGGCAGTGGCCCAGACCAGACCTGGCATGAACACCATGCCCAGTCCGACCAGCACCAGCACCGCCATCAGCAGCAGGTTGAACGCCGCTTGGGCAAAACCTTGCGCGTCCACACCAGCCTCCAGCTTTTTAGCAAACATTGGCACAAAGGCGGCGTTAAAGGCGCCTTCGGCAAAGAAGCGGCGGAACATGTTGGGCAGACGAAAGGCCGCGACAAAGGCGTCCATCATCGGACCGGGGCCGACATAGGCGGTCAGCAGGATCTCGCGGGCAAAGCCAAGCACCCGGCTGGCCAGCGTCCAGAACCCGACGGTCAGGAACCCCGATAGCAATCTTATTGGCTTCATGTTTGCGCCCGCTTGGAACCTTCGGTGATCGCGGTGCGCAGCTTGTTCTCCAGAAAGTCCTGTTTGGACTTGGCGTGATATTTCAGCCCGAACATGTCTTTGACGTAAAACGTGTCCACCACCTGCTCACCATAGGTCGCGATCACCGCATTGGCGACATAGACGTTTGATGTCGCAAAGGTCCTGGCCAGATCAAATAGCAGGCCGGGACGGTCGCGGGTGTCGACTTCAATGATGGTGTAAATTTCTGAGCCGTCGTTATCAAAGGTGATATGGGTCGGCACCTTAAACGCCCGCTCACGCTTCTTGACCTTGTCGCGTGATTTCAAGGCCTCACCGGCCACCACTTCACCGTTCAGGGTCTTGCGGATCATCTTGCTCAGTCGCGGCAAACGCGCCGCTTCAAACGGGTGGCCGTCAGCGTCCTGGATCCAAAAGGCATCGGTGACGTAACCGTCTTTGGTGGTGTATGACCGCGCATCAACCACATTGGCCCCAACCAGTGCCAGCGCGCCGGCAACGCGCGAGAATATACCGGGGTGGTCGGGCATGACAAAACAGGCACGGGTGGCGTCGCGGTCTTCGTCGGGAAACAGCCGTATGACAATGCCCGAGGGATCGTCGCTTTGCTCTAGTTCTCGTAGCATTTCCGCAAAATCCACATGGCCAGTGACGTGTAGCCCCTGCCAGTACGGTGGATAATGACGCGCTATTTCTTTCTTTAGCAGGGCTTTGGGCCACTCGGGCAGGGCCTCTCGCAGGTTCTTTTTGGCGCCAGTCCCACGGTTCTCGCGGTTCAGAGCCTCCATGCCGTTTTTCAAGGCATCCCGGGTTTGCTTGTACAGCGACCGCAGCAGGGCGGCTTTCCAATTGTTCCAGGTATCCGGACCCACACCGCGAATGTCGCAAACGGTGAGCACGGTCAGCAAGTCCAGCCGCTTTACCGTTTTCACCGCTTTGGCAAAGGCCCGCACAGTGCGCGGATCGGCGATGTCGCGTTTCTGCGCCATGTCCGACATCAACAGGTGATAGCGAACCAGCCATTCCACCGTTTCAGTGTCGGCTTTGTTCAGTCCCAACCGTGGCGCCACCTTGCGGGCGATCTGTGCGCCGAGGATCGAGTGATCCATCACCTGGCCCTTGCCGATATCATGCAACAGCATTGCCACCATCAGCACTTTGCGGTTCAGCCCTTTGCGCAGGATCTTCGAGCTCAGCGGCAGCTCGTCTTCCAGCTCTTCACGCTCAATGGCGGCAAAGTTTGAGATCACCTGAATGGTGTGCTCGTCCACCGTGTAGGAATGATACATGTTGAACTGCATCATCGCCACGATGGGGGCAAATTCTGGCAGGAAGGCGGCAAGCACGCCCAGTTCGTTCATCCGCCGCAAAGCCCGTTCCGGGTTGCCGTGTTTCAGCAGCAGATCCAGGAAGATCTGGCGGGCTTCGGGTGTGTTGCGGAATTTGTCGTCGATCAGATCCAGATTGGCCGTCACCAGACGCATCGCGTCGGGGTGGATCAACATTCCGGTGCGCAGGCCTTCCTCAAAAAGCCGCAACATGTTCAGCTTGTCAGTCAGAAAATCGTCAGGATCAGCAATATCAAGCCGGTTGTTGACCACCTTGTATCCCGGCTTGGTGCGCGGCCGGCGACGGAACAACCGCTCAAGCAGCGGCTCGCCTTTCTGGTGGGCGGGCTCCAGTTTGGTCAGGAAAATGCGGGTCAGGTCGCCGACAGTGGTGGCCTGACGGAAATAATCCTGCATAAAGATCTCTACCGCCTGCCGCCCTGCACGGTCGCGATAGCCCATACGTTCGGCGACCTCGACTTGCATATCAAACGACAGTGTTTCAGTGGCACGCCCGGTCAACAGATGCAAATGCGAGCGCACAGCCCAGAGAAAATTGTCGGCCTTGGCAAAAAGCTCGTATTCTTCGGGGCGGAATAGACCCAGTGGCACCAGTTCGGCGGTATCGTGTACTTGGTACAGGTATTTGGCGATCCAATACATCGACTGCAAATCGCGCAAGCCACCTTTGCCCTCTTTGACATTGGGTTCGACCATATAGCGCTGACCTTGCTTGATATGGCGCGCTTCGCGTTCATTCAGTTTGGCTTCGATGAATTCGCGGGCAGTGCCCCCGAACAGATCATTTGTCAGACGCTGAGCCAACTCTTCACCCAGCGCTTCATCGCCAGCCAGAAACCGGTGTTCCAGCATCGCGGTGCGAATGGTGAAATCCTCGCGTCCCAACCGTAGGCAATCCTGAATTGTGCGGCTGGCATGGCCCACCTTCAGCTTTAGATCCCACAGGATATAGAGCATCGATTCGATGACACTCTCGGCCCATGCGGTGATCTTGTAGGGGGTCAGGAACAACAGATCGACATCCGAAGCAGGCGCCATTTCGCCACGACCATAGCCGCCGACGGCCATCACCGCGATGCGTTCACCGCGGGTTGGGTTGGACAAAGGGTGCATGAATTCATTGGCTGCAAACAGCGCCGAGGTGACCAGCCCATCCGTCAGAAACGTGTAAGACCGGGTGACAGGGCGCGAGTCAAACGGAGCCTTGGCAAAGGCATCGGCAATCACCTTGCGCCCAGCCTTGTTGGCGTCTCGCAGGAGCGACACAACTTCGCCCCGCAGGGCGGCATTGTCTTTGCCCTCTGCCAGATCTGCGATCCGGGCACGGATTTTTACAGTGTCGAAAATCTCGTGCGGATCGCAGACCAGCGGCCCCGAGGCCTGAGGGAAGCGGGTTACGGCGTCAGCCGCCGGATTACGATCCGGCGCCGGAGAAGCTGCTTGGAGCTGGGTCAATGACGACCACCTTCTGTTCTTGGATTGTTGCAACCGCCAGGCCGCGATCATTGGTGCCATCGGGGCGCAGCCGGAAGATGCCGCTTACGCCTTGGAAACCAGCACCCTGGGTTAGGGCCGCCCCGGTCAACGCGTCGGATTTGCCAGCACCAACCAAGGCGCCAATGGCAGCGATACCATCATAAGCCAACCCGCTGATCGGATGTGGTGCACCGCCATAGGTGGCACTGTAGCGGCTGCTGAATTGGTTGGACTTGGCCGGGTCCGGCAGGGCAAACCAGCCACCTTGAACACCTGGTAGGGCCAGGGTCTGGGCGGGAATGTCCCAACGGGTCAAGCCGATGTATTGGGTGGTTGCCGGGTCAAGGCCAGCTTCGGGCAGCAGCTGTGTTAGCAGCGGTAGCGCGCCAGCTGTTGTGGCGGTCATAAAGACTGATGTCGCCCCATTGGCCGAGGCAGAGTTGCGAATTGTCTGGACCGAGTTGATTACGCCTTGCTGCGACAACTCATAGCTGACGTTGCCGACAACAGTGGCACTGGTGACCGCTGCTGCATTTTGGATGGCGGTGCGACCAGCCTGACCGGCGGCATCGTCGCCGCTGACCACCAGCATGTTACCTTTGCCCTGTCGGGCGGCATAGCTGGACAGGCGACGGGCAGTATTGTCGAAAGTGGCCCCGAGAATGAACACATTGCCGCCAGCAATGGCGGCGTTGTTGGAGAAGGCCAGCACATTCACATTACGCTTGGCAGCCGCCACGCCCGCCGCATTTGCAGCTTCGGCGTAAACCGGGCCCAGCAGAATACGAGCACCGTCGTTGATCGCCTGTGTTGCAGCCGCAGCCGCCGTTTCAGGATTGCCAGCAGTGTCATAGACCTTCAGATCAATCTGAATGCCCTCCAAGTCAGCAATCGCTAACCGAGCTGCATTTTCCAAACTCTGGGCAAGGACGGCATCGCCCTGTTGCGCAGAGCCGCGCGGCACCAATAGTGCCACCGGAACCGGCTTGGATGTGTTGATGGTTGGGCCACCACCGGTGCTAATAGGATCGCAGGAGGTCAGAGCAATTGACGAAACAGCGACGATAGCGGCCAGTGCGACCTTGCGGGCGGGCTTGAAAACAGCAAACATAATAGACTTAAAACTCCCTGATCCGGCGGTGATGCGCCGTGTTGGTGTTGGGTTTAATAATAAACGACGATAAAGGCGGGTCCAGCGTTGAATCACCAGAAAGTCAGATTGTCTCCGGGGCTGTACTTTGTTGCCACTCCAATAGGCACCGCGCGCGATATTACGCTTAGGGCGCTGGATGTTTTGGCCTCCGCCGAAGTCATCGCCGCCGAAGACACCCGTTCACTGCGTAGATTGATGGAGATCCACGGCGTACCGCTGGATGGTCGCCGGGTGATTGCCTATCATGATCATAGCGGCGCTGGCGCCCGTGCTGGGCTGCTTGCAGCCCTGGCCGAGGGCAAATCAGTTGCCTATGCCTCCGAGGCCGGAATGCCGCTGATTGCCGATCCCGGCTATGACCTCAGCCGCGCGGCATCCGAGGCTGGTCATGTGGTCACCGTGGCACCGGGGGCATCTGCTGGTCTGGCTGCGCTAACCTTGGGCGGGCTGCCAACCGATGCGTTCTTTTTTGCTGGCTTTCTGCCCAATGCCACCGGCGCCCGGCGCAAACGCCTGGAAGAGGTCAGCCGAATCCCCGGTACTCTGATTTTTTACGAATCACCCAAGCGGATTGCCGCCTCGCTGGCGGATATGGCCGAGGTGCTGGGGGACCGTCCTGCCGCCCTGTGCCGCGAAATCACCAAGAAGTTCGAAGAAGTTCGTCGCGCCTCACTGAGTGAATTGGCGGCGCAATTGGCCGAAAAAGGCGTGAAGGGGGAAATCGTCGTGCTGGTCGATCGCTCCCGCGCCCAAGAGGTCAACCCCGAGGATCTGGAGCGCGATTTGCGCGCCGCCATGCAGGATAATTCAGTCAAAGATGCCGCCGATATCGTTTCCAAGCTGCACGATCTACCACGGCGCAAAGTCTATCAGTTGGCGCTGAAGCTACCCAAAGACACTGAATAGGCATGGCTGGGCCGAGAGATCCTCATGGTCGCGGTCAAAGGGCCTATCTGGCGGGCACTGCCGCCGAGGATCTGGTGGCCCGCCACTATGAACACCGCGGCTATAGCATTGCAGAGCGGCGCTGGCGTGGTGCTGGCGGCGAGGTTGATTTGATCTTGCGACAGGGTGCGGCGCTGGTCTTTGTCGAGGTGAAACACAGCAAAACCCGCGACCGCGCCGCAGCCCGTATCACTCAGGCCCAGACACGGCGGATCTATGCGAGTGCTGGGCAGTATTTGGAAAACGAGCCGGCGGGGCAGCTGACCGAAGCGCGCTTTGACGTGGCTTTGGTTGACGGCGCGGGAGCGATCGAAATCATCGAAAACGCTTTTGGGTTGGACTGACCCATTGAACATATCCCATTGCTGCGCCATGTATTTGGCCGACAGTTAAGGGATAAACGCATGAAGATCGCCTTTCAGATGGACCCCATCGGGGACGTGGACATCAACGCAGACAGCAGTTTCCGCCTGGCCGAAGAGGCGCAGGCGCGTGGGCATACGCTGTTTTACTACAGCCCGGATCAGCTGGCCTATCAAGAGGGCCGGGTCACTGCGCGTGGCTATGACATGACGGTACAGCGGGTGGCAGGCGATCCAGCCGTGCTGGGACCGCTGCGTGAGGTGGATCTGTCCGAGTTCGACGTGATCTGGCTGCGTCAAGATCCGCCGTTTGACATGTTCTACATCACCTCGACCCATATTCTGGATCGGCTCAAGGATCAGGTTCTGGTGGTCAATGACCCATTCTGGGTGCGCAATTACCCGGAAAAACTGTTGGTGTTGGATTTCCCTGATCTGACGCCGCCGACCACAATTGCCCGTGATCTGGACACCATCAAGGCGTTCAAAGCCAAGCACGGCGACGTGATCCTAAAGCCGCTGTACGGCAATGGTGGCGCTGGGGTGTTCCGGCTGGATGCCAACGACCGCAACCTGACCTCGCTGCACGAATTGTTCACCGGTTTTAGTCGTGAACAGCTGATTGTGCAAAAATTTCTTCCCGACGTCAGCAATGGTGACAAGCGGATCATTCTGGTCGACGGCGAGCCGGTGGGCGCGATTAACCGGGTGCCAGCCAAGGGCGAGGTCCGCTCAAACATGCATGTCGGCGGACGTCCCGAGAAAATTGGCCTATCCGAACGCGACCTTGAAATCTGCGCAGCCATTGGTCCGTTGCTCAAGGAAAAAGGCCAGGTCTTTGTCGGCATCGACGTGATCGGCGACTACCTGACCGAGATCAACGTGACCTCACCCACCGGCATTCAAGAGCTGGAGCGGTTTGACGGGGTGAACATTGCCGAGAAGATTTGGGAAGCGATCGAAGCCAAGCTGTGAGCTGACTGAGTACTGCCCGGTCTATCGGCCGGGCAGCACCTAAGTTCATGTATACACGTGACGATACTACTCCGACGACCCTAATTGGATGTCGCCAGCCTGAAACTCAGCGCCTCGGCCACGTCACGCCGCCGGATGTCCGGAACCCCGTCCAGATCAGCGATGGTGCGCGCCACCCGTAGCACCCGGTGATAGCCGCGCGCAGTCAGGCCAAACCGCTCGTCGGCGCGCATGAGCAACGCGCGACTTTCACTGTCTGGCCCCGCCACTTGGTCCAGCAACTCCCCCTCGGCATCGGCGTTCTGGAGCAGGTCGGGATGGTCGCGGTAGCGTGCGGTTTGCGCGTCGCGGGCAGCGGCAACACGGGCGGCGACCTCGGCTGAGGTATCGCCACTGGCGGGTAGGTCGAGATCACTGAATGCTACCGGAGGCACCTCGACACGCAGATCAAAGCGATCCAATAACGGCCCGGATATGCGTCCCATGTAATCCTCGCCACAGATCGGTGCACGGGAGCAGGCACGCGACGGATCTGTCAGATAGCCACATTTACAGGGGTTGGCAGCGGCCACCAGCATAAACCGGCTGGGGTATTTCACATGCGCATTGGCACGGGCAATCATTACCTCGCCGCTCTCGATCGGCTGGCGCAGGGTCTCTAGCACCGCGCGGTTGAATTCGGGAAACTCGTCCAGAAACAGCACCCCATTGTGCGCCAGGCTTATCTCGCCGGGCTTTGCTTGCCGCCCACCTCCCACAATCGCCGCCATTGACGCCGTGTGATGCGGTTCGCGAAACGGGCGAGTGCGATTGATGCCGCCTTCTTCGATCAGCCCGCATAGGGACTGGATCATCGAGGTCTGCAGAGCCTCGTCCGGGGTCAGTGGCGGCAAGATGCCAGGCAGACGCGCCGCCAGCATCGATTTGCCAGACCCCGGTGTCCCCACCATTAAAATGTGATGGCGACCAGCGGCGGCAATCTCCAAGGCCCGTTTGGCCCGCTCTTGTCCTTTGACGTCGCGCAAATCCTTGGTTGGAAGCTGACAGCTCACCTCGCCGGGACGGGCCGGGGATATAGGCGTCTGTCCGGTATAGTGACGCACCACGTCGGCTAGGCTCGCCGCTCCGATAACGCAGGCTGCCTCGACCCAGGCTGCCTCGGCGCCTGAGGCTTGCGGGCACAGCAGGGTGCGGTGTTCTGCGGCCGCGGTCATCGCGGCGGGCAGGGCGCCGACAACGGGCACCAGGGTGCCGTCTAGTGACAGTTCCCCCAACGCGATGGTCTCGGAGGCTGCATCGGCTGGAATGATCTCGATTGCGGCCAAAAGGGCCAGCGCGATGGGAAGGTCGAAATGGCTGCCCTCTTTGGGCAGGTCGGCGGGGGACAGGTTGATGGTGATGCGTTTTGACGGCAGTGCAATCGCCATTGTGGACAGCGCCGAGCGCACCCGGTCCCGCGCCTCGGACACTGCTTTGTCCGGCAGGCCAACCACCGAAAATGCAGGTAAGCCTGGGGCAACTGCACATTGCACCTCAACCGGGCGGGCCTCGACGCCCTGAAACGCAACGGTATATGCCTGTGCAACCATCTCAGCCTGCTCCCAAAAGCCTAGGCTGAGATGGTTGGGGGTCATGGTTTCCGTATGGTTAATGGCGTCGTCAATTCAGGATGAAATCGAAGTCAGGATTCCAAACTCCAGGGCCGCTTTGGCAGATCCATCGCATAGGGCTCGGGGTCATAGTGCGCTTTACGAGCCTGTTCCTGCCAGTCCAACACCGCCGGGTCCGACAGTAGCGCAGAACAATAGGCCCGGGATGCCTCTGATACAGGCAAGTCATAACCAATGATGCGAGCCGCAACAGGGGTGTAGAACACATCCGCCAGCGAATAGGCGCCAAACAGGAAACCGTCGGTGCTACCGGATACATTCCGAGCATGCTGCCAAAGGGTCTCGATCCTTGCCAGATCCACTTTGACCGCATCCGTTACGGGAAACCCCTCCCAGATATGGCCGAGCTGCATCGCACATTCACCGCGCAGGGCGCCAAACCCGCCGACCATCTCGGCACAGAGCCAACGGGCCGTGGCGCGTCGGGCCGGGTCTGTGGGCCAGAACCCCACATCGGGGTGCCGCTCCGCCAGAGTTTCCGCCATCGCCAGACTTTCCCCGACCACAGTACCTTCGGGTGTGCGCAGGGTTGGAACCAGCCGCGCCGGCGCCAGATGCGCCATATCCTTGGCCATGGTACCGGAATACAGTCCAATCATGTGGGTTGTATGCGGGATTGCAAATTTTTCGAGCATGAGCCAGCCGCGTAAAGACCAACTGGAAAACATGCGGTCGCCAATATAGAGTTCATATGTCATGGGGCGACACTAGCGGTGAATGGTATATTCCGAAATCGAATATTTGTGACGAATTCCATCACGGAAGTTGATTGATCTTCCCGATACTCCAGCCATTCGAGTCCTTACGAATTTCGCTGACCGACAAATTGTCGATCCTATGCGCAAAGACCTCCTCAGCGGTGAGTTGCTCAGCACGCTGCAGTTGCGTCAAAATCTGCCCAAAATGCCCAACGACAATCAAATCTCTGCCAGCGTGTGTGTGAATAAGCTGGTCAATTGCAGCATCGACGCGGGCGCAGACCTGGTTCCAGCTTTCACCAGCTGGCGGGCGCACATCGCCGGGATTTTCCCAATAGGCTCTGATCCGCTCGGGGTCTTCTGCCTCGATGTCTGCCCAAGTCCGCAGTTCCCAGTCTCCAAAATGGATTTCCCGCAGCTCAGAACTGTGAGACAGGCGGGTCCGCTTGCCCTGGATCGCGTCGGCAGTGTCTGCGGCGCGGCTTAGATCTGACGAAATGACCAGCGCATCCTGGGGCAGGGCAAGCTCCAGTCGCGACAAGGCTGCAGTATCTGATAGATCAGCGGGCAGATCCGACCAGCCGACCATGCACTTAGCATGGGTCGGGCCATGGCGAACCAGAAAGAGACGGGATGTCACAGCGTGCCTTTAAGCACGAGCGGCAGCCCGGCAACAACCTGAATGACATTATCAGCCTGCGCCGCCAGGGCGATGTTCAACCGTCCCTGCGCCTCGCGAAATTGCCGGGCCAGGGCATTATCCGGCACAATTCCCATACCAACTTCATTTGACACAACCAAAAGGTCGGTATTGCAACGTGAAATAGCAGCTATTAGACCGTCTTGTGCGGTGATTAGGTCATTTCCTGCCAAAAGATGATTTGTCAGCCACATTGTGACGCAATCTAAAAGGCATATTTGAGTTTGGTTTAAAGAATCTAGGATTGGGGAAAGATCCAATTCTTCCTCATAGGTTGTCCAGCCATCACCTCTTTGCACGACATGTTTGTCTATTTTAACGCGCATTTCATGATCACGAACTTGTGATGTTGCTAAATAAATTCTGCTTTTTCTGGAGTTTAAGCAAATTTGTTCGGCATATGAACTCTTTCCTGAGGCGGCTCCACCTAAAATTAATGTGACTTGTGGTGACAATTTTAATACCCTTTTTAGTACAGAAGCCGTGCCTGTGGGTAACCGCAGGGCCCGCTTAAAACAAGCTGAACAGAGGCAGTTCCTCGGGTCAAAACTGATGACCGGGGTAGGCCGACAACAGGATGGGGCATTTTGCGCCCATTCACACATAGACCTGTTGCCGAGTGGTAGAATACCACTAAGCCAATAATCTGCACACCACCATGTTGGGCCCATTCTGAACTTGCGTTGCTCCAGGACGTAGACGGCGTAGCTGTTTTCGGGGGAAATATGCATGGCACGTGAAGGACGTATTGATAATCCATTGCCAAAAAAGGCGATGAAGGCAGAACTGCTAGACGCAGAAACGGAACTCAGGCTGGCTTATGCCTGGCGCGACCAAAGGGATGAGGCGGCGCTGCACCGTCTGATCAACGCCTACCTAAGACTGGCAATTTCGATGGCGGCCAAATTCAAACGCTACGGTGCGCCAATGAATGATCTGATCCAAGAGGCGGGTCTGGGCCTGATGAAGGCCGCAGACAAATTTGATCCTGACCGGGGTGTTCGGTTTTCGACCTACGCGGTCTGGTGGATCAAAGCCTCTATTCAGGACTACGTAATGCGCAATTGGTCAATGGTCCGCACCGGATCGACCTCATCGCAAAAGTCACTGTTTTTCAACATGCGTCGGGTGCAGGCCCAGCTAGAACGCTCGGCATCGACACGCGGATTTAAGCTGGATCGCCATCAGTTGCATCAAAAGATTGCCAGTGAAATTGGCGTTCCAATCCGCGATGTGGAAATGATGGAGGGGCGGTTGTCCGGGTCAGATTTTTCGCTGAACGCAGTGCAATCGGCGGATGAAGATGGCCGCGAGTGGATTGACGCGCTCGAGGATGACAGTGCCCAAGCGCAGGAGCTGGTTGAGAAAGGCCATGACCGCCGCCAGTTGCGGGTCTGGCTTGTAAAGGCAATGCAGGCTTTGAATGGTCGCGAAAGGTTCATTGTGAAAGAGCGCAAACTGAGGGATCGTCCACGGACACTTGAGAGTCTCGGAACTGAACTGGGATTGTCCAAGGAGCGGGTGCGACAGCTCGAAGCTGCGGCTTTTCTGAAGATGCGGAAAAATCTTGAAACTCAGTCGCGGGAAGTGCATAGCCTGCTTGCATGAAAAACCTTATTAAAACTGTAAGAAATAGCGCTACCCTCTGGGGTGGCGCTTTTATTTTGTCAATGTCTTGCGCAGGCTCTGCTGCGGCGGGCCCGGATCCTGATGTTGTTCGCACTTTGGCGGGCGGGGATGTGGTTATTCTGGGAGAAGTGCACGACAATGCCGCCCACCACCAGATGCAGGCGGATCTATTGACCGCTCTGGCCCCCAAGGCGGTGGTCTGGGAAATGATCACGCAGAGCCAGGCAGATGGCTTGCAGGGTCTCCAATTGTCTGATGCGGAGCGGGTGTCGGCCCAGCTCGACTGGGAAAACTCCGGATGGCCTGACTTTGCGCTCTATGCACCGGTGTTTGCTGCTGCGCAGGGCGCGCAGCAGTTTGGTGGTCTGGTCCCACGAGAGGTGGCTAGAGACGTCATGCAAAACGGGGCCGCTGCGTTCTTTGGGGCGGAGGCTGCGACCTTTGGCCTAGACATGAAGTTGCCAGATGCAGAGCAACAGGCCCGCGAGGCAGATCAGATGGCAAATCATTGCGATGCCATGCCCGCAGAAATGCTGCCGATGTTGGTTGAATTCCAAAGACTGCGGGATGCGTCACTGGCGGATGCTATAGTGAGGGCCATGCAGGCAACGGGCGGCCCTGTTGCGGTGATCACCGGCAATGGCCATGCGCGGACAGATCGTGGGGTGCCTGTCTATTTAGCCAAAGCACAACCCGAGTTGACTGTTCTGTCTCTTGGCCAGTCCGAGGCCGGGCAGGTTTCAGGCAGTTTTGATCTGACCCTGGATGCCGAACCGATTGAGCGTCCGGATCCCTGTTTGGCATTCCAGAAATCTAACTAAGATGGAGTGACGATCTGTGGCGCTGGTGTGGAAAACCGTTTCACACTTGCGCTACGGCGCAGTAGTGTCGATTGGATTGCTGCGCAAGGACGGATAAAATGCTGGCTGACAAACGTATTCTTCTGATTATTGGTGGCGGCATTGCGGCCTATAAATCGCTGGAGCTGATCCGCCGACTTCAGGATCAGGGCGCCAGCGTAACCCCGGTGCTGACCCGCGCCGGGGAACAGTTCGTCACCCCATTGTCGGTTTCAGCATTGGCCGGAACCGCCGTGCACCGGGATCTGTTCGATCTAACCTCCGAGGCCGAGATGGGGCATATCCAATTGTCCCGCAGCGCTGATCTGGTTGTGGTGGCCCCAGCCACCGCGGATCTGATGGCCAAAATGGCACAGGGATTGGCAAATGATTTGGCCTCGACCCTGCTGCTGGCGACAGACACGCCCGTGCTGGTTGTCCCGGCGATGAATGTACGTATGTGGCAGCACGCCGCCACGATGCGCAATGTTGAGACGTTGACAGCGGATGGGGTCAGCTTTGTCGGCCCAAATGAGGGCAGCATGGCCTGCGGTGAGTTTGGCCCTGGGCGTCTGGCTGAAGTAGATGAGATTGTGGCGGCGATCACCGCAAAATTGTCGGATGGGCCGCTGCAGGGAAAACGGATTTTGGTGACCTCGGGGCCGACTCACGAACCGATTGATCCGGTGCGCTACATCGCCAACCGCTCGTCCGGGGCGCAGGGGACTGCGATGGCCCGTGCTCTGCGCGATCTAGGCGCTGAAGTGGTGTTTGTCACGGGCCCGGCCACGGTTGCGCCCCCTGAGGGGGTGCAGGTGGTGGCGGTTGAAACGGCGCAGCAGATGTCCGACGCGGTAGAGGCTGCTCTGCCGGTGGATGCAG
>MAAY01000107.1:49121-65923 GCA_002162795.1 Rhodobacterales bacterium 56_14_T64 | reverse complement strand
CGCTCGCAAGTTGAAGAAATCCAAAGATGGCCTGCCGGTGATGGAATTTGCCGAGAACCCTGACATTTTGAAACGGGTGTCGCAGATGGAAAAAGGACGGCCACAATTGGTGGTAGGATTTGCTGCTGAAACCAACGAAGTGATCGACCACGCCACTGCCAAACGTCTGCGCAAAGGCTGTGACTGGATTATTGCCAATGACGTTTCGCCGGCAACCGGCATTATGGGCGGCAGTGAAAACGCTGTTGTTCTTATTTCGGAAGATGGGGCCGAGGCCTGGCCGCGTATGAGCAAGGATGAGGTTGCGAGGCAATTGGCTGAGCGGATGGCCAACGCTCTGACAAGGTGACAAAGCTGCCTTCGGCGAGAGTATTTTAGCAAATAGAAAAGGATAAGCGCATGATCCCAATCCGGGTGATGTATGACGCGGGTGCGGATCGGGCTGTGCCGTTGCCGTCTTATGAAACGGTGGGCGCTGCGGGGGCGGACCTGCGTGCCAATCTGCCGGGCCGTGACACAATTGTGCTGCAGCCGGGTGCGCGCGCGTTAGTGCCGACGGGGCTGCGGGTCGAAATTCCACAGGGGTACGAGGTGCAGATCCGGCCGCGCTCGGGGTTGGCACTGAAACATGGCATCACGCTGCCCAATGCGCCGGGAACCATCGACAGCGACTATCGCGGCCCCTTGGGGGTGATTGTGATGAACGCTGGACAAGAGGTGTTTGAGATCGCTCATGGCGACCGTATTGCTCAGATGGTGGTGGCGCCGGTGCTGCAGGCCCGTTTTGAGCTGGCCGAGGCGTTGAGTGACACAGCGCGTGGCAGCGGCGGATTTGGCTCGACAGGGCAGAGCTGATGCTGCGGATTTTGTTTCTGGCGGCTATGATCTGGTGGGGCGGTCGGTTTCTGGGCCTGCCCAAAGCCCTGCGTGGCGCCTTGGTGGTGTTGCTTTTTGCGGTGGTGCTGGTCATTCAACTGACCCTTGCCGATGGCCATGGCTTGCGCGAGGCCACTGGTGGTTCGCTGGCGCTGTGGTTGCTGATGGGCGGCATTACTCTCTTGGCGGCGGGCTATGGGCATATTATTGCTGCTTTGAAAGCACGCGCCCAACCCGAGGAGACATCCATGGTGCAGAAAACCGGCACATTCTCAGAGACTGAATTGAACCGTTATGCTCGTCACATCGTTCTGCGGGAGTTGGGCGGGCCGGGGCAGAAAAAGTTGAAGAACGCCAAGGTGCTGGTGATTGGTGCCGGTGGGCTGGGCGCGCCTGCGTTGCAGTACCTCGCGGCAGCCGGTGTTGGCACCATTGGGGTGATCGACGATGACGTGGTTGAGAATGCCAACCTGCAACGTCAGGTGATCCACCGCGACCAAGATATCGGAATGGCCAAAGTGTTCTCGGCAGAGCAGGCAATGAAGGCACAAAACCCTTTTGTCACCGTTCGCCCATATCATCGCCGCCTGAATGCTGAGAATGCGGAAGTCTTGTTTGCCGACTTCGATCTGATCCTTGATGGAACCGACAATTTCGAGACCCGCTATATGGTCAATCGAACGGCCGTGGCGCTGGGCAAGCCGTTGATTTCCGGCGCCTTGTCGCAGTGGGAGGGGCAGCTGAGCCTGTTCCATCCCAGCGTCGGTGGCCCTTGTTATCAATGCATTTTCCCCGAAGCCCCGGCCGAAGGATTGGCGCCGTCCTGTTCCGAGGCCGGAGTGGTTGGGCCATTGCCCGGCGTGATTGGCTCGATGATGGCGCTAGAGGCGATCAAGCAGATTACCGGAGCGGGCGAGGGCCTGCGTGGTGCGCTGTTGATTTATGACGGGCTGTATGGCGAAACGCGGCGTATTCAGCTGAAATCTACACCAGAATGCCCGGTTTGCGGGAATAACGACATCTGATGACTTGCGCCGGGGCCTTGCGCGCGGCAAGTCTGTTGCAAATAAAATTCGTAAGAGGGGATATCATGAAAACGATTTTCACAGTGACCGCAGCAGCGGTATTTGGAATGGCCAGCGGCGCAATTGCGGCGGATCTGCCGGATCTGGGCGGTCAGGAAGTGGTCGTTGCCACTGAAAACGCCTATCCACCACTGCAATTTATGGACCCGAAATCGGGTGACGCAATTGGCTGGGAATATGACGCCATGGCGGAAATCGCCAAGCGCATCAACATCACCGTGGTCTATGAGAACAGCAGCTGGGACGCGATGATCCCAGCTGTCAGCGAAGGTCAGTATGATCTGGGCATGACCGGTATTACCATCCGCGAAGACCGCAAGGAAAAGGTCGATTTTTCCGACAAATACCTGACCTCGCAGATGCGTATGATTGTTGCTGGTGACGAGACCCGCTTTGACGATGCCGCTGGCTTTGCCGCCAACAGCGATTTCCTAGCCGCTGCGCAGCCGGGCACCACGCCGTTTTATGTGACTGTCTATGACATTCTGGACGGTGACGAGGCCAACCCGCGTATCAAGCTGTTTGAAAACTTTGGTGCCGCCATTCAGGCACTGCGCGTTGGTGACGTTGATCTGGCCCTGTCAGACAGCACCGCAGCCAACGGCTATGTCACCGCCTCGGAAGGTGGGTTGAAAATTGTCGGCGAGCCACTGGGCACCGAGGACTTTGGCTTTATCTTCCCCAAGGGCAGCGAGCTGGTGCCTTCGATCAACGCCGCGATTGCGTCGATGGAGGCCGATGGAACGCTGGATGCTTTGAACACCAAATGGTTCGTTAACTACAAATTGGGTCAGTAAAGCCTTTCGGCTCTGCACTTAATACTCCCCGGTCCTTTGGGCCGGGGTTTTTCTTGAAAGACGACGATGGCAGTTTCCTCAAACGACAAAGAAGATTTCCCCTGGTGGTTGGCTGCTGTTGGGCTGATTGGGCTGTATCTGGGCTGGCGAGTGGTGTCGGATGATCTGTATCTGCAGATCCTGACAACCCTGTCGAAAGGCATAAAAACCACCATATTTGTGACCCTAGTCAGCTTTACCCTGGCCTCGCTTTTGGGGTTGCTGCTGGCTTTGGGCGCGGGATCCAAATGGATCGTCGTGCGGCAGATTACCCGGTTCTATGTTGAAGTTGTACGCGGTGTGCCAATCATCGTGTTACTGCTCTATGTCGCCTTTGCGATGGCACCGGCGTTGGTGGAACTGCGCAACTGGCTGGGCGATATGATTGGGCTGGATCCGATCCGCACTCGGCAGTTCCCACTGATCTGGCGGGCGATCATTGCCCTGATGGTGGCCTATTCGGCGTTTATATCCGAAGTGTTCCGCGCCGGGCTGCAATCGGTTGATGAAGGCCAGATCGAGGCCGCACAGGCGTTGGGTCTTAATCGCTGGCAAACGTTTCGGTTTATCGTATTCCCTCAGGCCATCCGCACCATCATGCCGCCGCTGGGCAATGATTTTGTGGCGCTGGTCAAGGACAGCTCGCTGGTGTCGGTGCTGGGTGTGCTGGATGTCACCCAATTGGGTAAGGTCATCGCAGCGGGCAACTTCCGCTATTTTGAGACCTACAACGTGGTGGCGCTGATCTATCTGACCATGACCATCGGTCTGTCCCTTGCCTTGCGCCGGTTCGAACGACACCTGCGCGACAAGGAAAAGGTCGAGTAGGCAATTTTTAACCGGTAATATCCTTTGTTGGGGGTGAGCTATTGTAGTCCGGTTGGGCAAAGCACTAGCTTGTTGGCAAAGGAGACTTTGCCATGACCAACCCGCTTTTGCCCCGCTGGGATACTCCATTTCAAATCGCCCCGTTTGGGGCTATTTCCGACGATGATTTTTCGCCTGCGTTAGATCAGGCCCTGGTTGCCCACAATGCCCAGATTGCAGCCATCGCTGACAGCAGCGAACCGCCAACATTTGCCAATGTCATCGAGGCGCTCGAGTCCCCATGTCGCGAGCTGGATCAGGTTTTGTCGGTGTTCTTCACCGTCGCCGGGGCTGACAGCAACCCCAAGCGGGAAGAGCTACAGCGGGACTTCTCACCCAAACTTGCAGCACATTCTGCGGCCATCACAGCCAATAAGGCGTTGTTTGCGCGGGTAGCGGCCGTGTGGGACGCGCGCGCGGATCTGAATATCACCGACGAACAGCAGCGGGTTCTGATGCTGACCCATCGCGGTTTTGTGCGCGGTGGTGCAGCGCTGACTGGCGCGGCTGACAAGCGCATGCAAGAGATCAAGGGGCGACTGGCGACCCTTGGCACCTCGTTCACCCAAAACTTGCTGGCGGACGAGCGTGAGTGGTTCATGCCGCTGGGTGAGGGAGATCTTGAGGGTTTACCGGATTTCGCCGTTGCCGCGGCCCGTGCTGCTGGCGCAGAAAAGGGTGCAGATGGGCCGGTGGTGACATTGTCACGTTCGATCATCACGCCCTTTTTGCAATTCTCACCCCGCCGGGATCTGCGCGAAACCGCGTTCAACGCGTGGGTTGCGCGCGGCGAAGGTGGTGGCGAGACGGATAATCGTGGCATCGCCACTGAAATTCTGTCTTTGCGTCAAGAACGGGCGCAGTTGTTGGGGTATAACAGTTTTGCCGACTACAAGCTGGAAACTGAGATGGCCAAGACTCCGGACGCTGTGCGCGGGTTGCTGATGGATGTCTGGGGGCCTGCCAAATCTCAGGCCGAGGCAGACGCCGAGATTCTGACGGAAATGATGGCCAGCGACGGCATCAACGGCGATCTGGAGCCTTGGGACTGGCGCTACTATGCCGAGAAACGCCGCAAGGTGGAACACGATCTGGATGAGGCCGAGCTGAAGCCTTATCTACAGCTGGACCGGATGATCGAGGCGTCGTTCACCTGCGCCACCCGCCTGTTTGGGTTGCAGTTCAAGCCGTTGGATGTGGACCTGTACCACCCTGATTGTCGGGCCTGGGAGGTGACACGCGACGGCAAGCATATAGCGGTGTTCATCGGCGACTACTTTGCGCGCGGCTCAAAACGCTCCGGTGCTTGGTGCTCGGCGATGCGCAGCCAGGCCAAGTTCCCTGAAGTGCAGGCACCGATTGTGATCAATGTGTGTAATTTCGCCAAGTCTGATCCGGCACTGTTGTCCTGGGATGATGCCCGCACCCTGTTCCACGAATTTGGCCACGCGCTGCACCAGATGCTGTCCAATGTGACCTATGAAAGCATCTCGGGGACATCTGTGGCGCGGGACTTTGTCGAGCTGCCCAGCCAGCTGTATGAGCACTGGCTTGAGGTGCCCGAGGTCTTGGCGGAGTTTGCCACCCATGCCGAAACAGGCGCGCCGATGCCGCAGGACATGCTGGACAAGGTGCTGGGTGCAGCCAATTTCGATATGGGGTTCCAGACGGTGGAATATGTCGCCTCGGCGCTGGTGGATCTGGCGTTTCACGAGGGTGCAGCCCCGGCGGATGTGATGGCCAAACAGGACGAAGTGTTGGCTGGTATTGGAATGCCAAGCGCCATCACCATGCGCCACGCCAGCCCGCATTTTGCGCATGTGTTTTCCGGCGACGGATACAGCTCAGGGTACTACAGCTACATGTGGTCCGAGGTGATGGACGCCGATGCCTTTGCCGCCTTCGAAGAGGCTGGTGGTGCTTTTGATCCGGAGCGTGCCAAGGCCTTGGAGGAAACCATCTTATCCACTGGCGGGTCCCAGGACCCGGGCGAACTGTATGTGTCATTTCGGGGTCGCTTGCCGGGTGTCGAAGCGCTGCTTAATGGGCGGGGTCTGGCGGCCAAGTAGGGCGCCCGTTCCGGGCGCTGCCTCCGGCGGAGGTATTTGAAACAAGAAGAAGGCGCAGCGCGGCGCCTTCTTTGATGTCAGTATCCCAAGGCGCGATCTACCTGATGCAAATAGGGTTCGCCGACCTCGCCACGTCGGATGTTCTCGGCGATCACCGGCGCCGAGGTGATCGCGCGGGTTTCAGCCGCGATATGCGGGGTGACGGTGACATTGGGATGTGCCCAATAGGGGTGATCTGCGGGCAGCGGCTCGATGCGGAATACATCCAGCGTGGCATGGGCGATATGGCCACTGTCCAGTGCTGCCAGCAGCGCGGTATCGTCGATCAAGGGACCGCGGCCGGGGTTGATGATGCGCGCGCCCTTGGGCAGCAGCGCCAGCGTTTCTGCATTCAGGGTGTTTTCAGTTGCGCGCGTGTCTGGCAGCAAAAGAACGACTATCTCGGCAGTGGATAGGGCCTGTTCCAGGCCGTCGCAGCCATGTAGGCAAGTCACGCCATCGATGTCTTTGGCAGACCGCGCCCATCCGGTGACAGGGAACCCAAGCTGCGAAAGGGTTTTGGCACAGGCCTGACCCAGCGCTCCAAGCCCAAGTATTGTGACCGGGCGTTGCATGGCCAACGGGGGTGTTTGGGGAACCCATTGGTCCTGCATCGCAATCGAACGATCGATATCCAGGTGGTACCGCAGTACATGACCCGTGACCCATTCCACCATGCCAGCAGTCAATCCCGGGTCAACCATTCGGCACAGCGGCATAGTCAGGCTGTCGTTGCCGACAATCTTTTCCACCCCGGCCCACAGACTGAACACCGCCTTACACCGGGTATAGGGCGCGAAATCCGACAGTGTCCCATTGGGAGCGTAGGCAATGTAGCCTACTGTTTCAGGTGCATGATCTCTGCGAAGATCCACGCTCAGCCCGGCCTTGGCAAAGGCGGCTTCCAGCGGGGCCTGGTATTCATCCCAACGCTCGGGGCGGGCAGCGAACTGGACTCTGATCATGTAGCAAAAACTCCGGCCATATCTGCAAATCCTTTGATCTCGATCGGGTTCCCCGCGGGGTCGTGAAAGAACATTGTGCTTTGCTCCCCCGGTTGCCCTGCAAATCGTGTGGTTGGGGCTAGGGTGAAATCGAGTCCTTCTGCCACAAGACGATCTGCCAAAACCTGCCACTCGTCTTGCGGTAGGATCACCCCTAAATGGGGCATCGGCACCATGTGATCCCCGACCTTACCGGTATTGGCAGAGGTAAACACTGGTCCCAGATGCAGCGAGATCTGGTGGCCGAAGAAATTGAAATCAACCCAGGTCTCGGTGCTGCGACCCTCAGTACAGCCCAAAAGTCCGCCATAAAACGCGCGGGCACAGGGCAAGTCATCGACGTGATAGGCAAGGTGAAAGATGCTCATGCTGGTCCTCTCTTCCAAGGTTTCCTTAGACGCATAGCGAGAACCAGCCGACTCACAACCCCCAGTCACGATTTTTGAACGGCCCTTGGCGCTGATCCGCCCCCCCTTTATTAGGTCAATAGAGGCTGGTCTCCACTGGATAGCCTAGCGTGGTCGATGCACATGGGCGCTTTGCACCAAGCCAAAAGCGGCGAGCAGCACCAGCATCACTGAGCCACCGTAAGACACCATCGGCAGCGGCACTCCGACCACTGGGGCCAGCCCCATTACCATCGACATGTTGACAGCGAAATACAGGAAAAAGGTAAGCGAGACACCCATGATCACCAGCGCAGAGAACCGATCCTTGGTGGCCAGCGCCGCCGCGATACAGAACACAACGATCAGCATATATAGGCCGAGCAGCGAGACCCCGCCAATAAATCCGAACTCTTCGGCCAGGGTGGTAAAGATGAAATCGGTGTGTTTTTCCGGCAGGAAATTCAGCCGCGATTGGGTGCCCTGCATAAAGCCCCGTCCCGACCAGCCGCCGGATCCCAGCGCGATCTTGGATTGGGTGATGTGATAGCCAGCCCCCAGGGGGTCGGTTGAGGGATCGATAAACGTGTCGATGCGCCGGTACTGATAGTCCTTGAGCAGCTGCCAGGTCGTGCCCTGGCTTTGAATGACAGCGGTGACCAAGCCAACACCTGCACCGATGACGGCTGCGAAGTAGGCCCAATGCACTCCGGCCAGAAACATCACGCCGCCCCCTGACGCCAGCAACAGGATTGAGGTGCCAAGATCAGGCTGGCGCAGCACCATGAATGTGGGCAGCAGGATCAGAATTATCGGGGCCAACACCCAAAGTGGCCGCGAGGTGCGTTCGCGTGGCAGCCAGTCGTAATAGGCTGCCAGCAGCATCACCAGCGTGATCTTGGTCAGCTCGGAGGGCTGCAACCGCATGAACCCCAAATCAATCCAACGCTGCGCGCCCATACCGACGGTTCCAAAAAAGTGCACCGCCAGCAACAGGGCGATCGAGCTGAGATAGGCCACAACCGCCATGTTACGCCAGAACCAGATCGGCACCATGGCGATCACCATCATCACCACCAGCCCCATGCCAAAGCGTTTCACTTGTGGCTCGACCCAGGGGCTGAATGATCCTCCGGCCACCGAATAGAGCATCAAAAAGCCTATGCAGGCGACCGAGATCAGCAGGAGCACCAGCGGCCAGTTCAAATACAGGATCTTGCGCAGCCCGGTTGGAGTCGTTTTGGCATTAATTTCAAGATAACTCATGCCCGGTCGCGCGCCTCTAGTTGCCGGGCCGGGCGTTCGCGTTCCAGCCGCTCTTGCTGCGATTTGATCCGGCTGCGATCCGATTTGGGGTAGGCGGCCAGCGGCGGGGTGCCGCCGTATAGCGCCTGCAACATGACATCGCGGGCAATGGGGGCGGCGGCTTTGGATCCCCCGCCACCGTGTTCCACAATAACCGAGACCGCGTACTTGGGCTTGTCAAAGGGGGCAAAGCAAACAAACAGCGCATGGTCGCGGCGCTTCCAGGGCAGGTCGCTGTTGCGGATCACACCCGACGCGCGTTCTGCGGCGGTGATATTGCGGACCTGGCTGGTGCCGGACTTGCCGGCCATCTGCATGGTTTCATCGATAATGCGCGACCTATAGCCGGTGCCTCGCCGGTCATTCGAGACCGAGTACATGCCACGGCGCAGGGTGCGCAGGTTGTTTTCGTTCAGGCCCAGAGAGACCCCCGCGCCATCCGGTTGTTCGATGCCGTCGATGGATTTGATCAACCGGGGGGTGACGCCGCGTCCAGTGGCCAATCTAGCGGTCATCACTGCCAGTTGCAGCGGTGACGCCAGCATAAAGCCCTGACCGATTGCGGCGTTGGCAGTGTCACCAATCAGCCAGTCCTCGCCCCGGTTCCGCGATTTCCAGTCCTTAGTGGGGGTCAGACCAGCGGCCACAGCGGACATTGGCAGATCATGCCGGACACCCAATCCCATGCGCTGTGCCATGGCAGAAATTTTGTCGATGCCGACCTTGAGTGCCAGATCATAGTAATACACATCGCACGAGCGTTTCAGCGAGGTGTTCAGGTCGACATTCCCATGCCCACCACGTTTCCAACAGTGGAAACGACGACCGGCCACCTCCAGATAGCCGGGGCACCAGACAGTGTCCTCAGTGCCGACTATGCCTTCTTCCTGCGCTGCCAGTGCAACAATCATCTTGAATGTCGATCCTGGCGGGTAGGTGCCCTGAACGGTCTTATTGGCCAAGGGCCGATAGGTGTTTTCGGTTAACTCTCGGTAGTCTGCCACGGAAATACCGCGCACAAACAGATTGGGGTCAAAACTGGGGGCCGAGGAAATGGCGCGCAGATCGCCGCTTTCGCAGTCGATGATAACGGCACTGGCGCTTTCATTGCCCAGTCGCGCCTGCACATAACCTTGCAACTCGGCGTCCACCGTCAGTTGCATATCCGCGCCAGAGATGCCGTTGCGGCGGTCCAATTCGCGCATCACCCGACCGGTGGCGTTGACCTCAACCCGTTTGGCGCCGGCCTTGCCACGCAGCACGTCTTCGCGTTTGGCCTCAAAACCCACTTTGCCGATCTGAAAACGCGGGATGCGCAGGATCGGTTCCGGGTCAGCGATCTGGCTTAGATCATAGTCGGAGACTGGGCCAACATAGCCAACCACATGCGCAAAATCATCTTTTCGGGGATAGATGCGCGCCAGTCCTACCTCGGGAGTGATACCGGGCAGGGCGGGGGCATTCACCGCCACTTTGGAAATCTCCTGCCAATTGATCTGATCCGCCAGCGTCACCGGCAGAAACGGAGGCGAGCGGCGCATCTCAGCGATGGCCCGCTCCAGATCCTTGGGGCCAATCCTGATCAACCGCGACAGATCGGCGATCACCTTGTCCACGTCCCCCGCATCCTCGGGCACAATGATGATGCGGTACGAGGGTGAATTTTGGGCCAGCGCAATACCATTGCGGTCAAAAATCTCTCCACGGGCCGGAGCCAGCAGGCGGATGTTGATCCGGTTTTCCTCGGCCAATAGTCGAAACTGATCCGCCTGATCCACCTGCAAATGCCGCATCCGCATTGCCAGGCCACCCGCAAAAACCATCTGCAATCCACCCAGCAGCAGCGCACGGCGGCTCAGCGTCCGGTGGGTGCCGTCCAACTCTTTTGGATTGCGTCTCATAACCGTGCCCCTAGGGTCTCTGCTTCAGCAGGGGTCAACCTGCGCACTCTCAATATAGACTGACTGACAAACACCACCAAGGGATAGGCGGCAATTGTCATCAGCATCTGTATCAGGATCAGCCCAAATGCGGCTTGCTGCACGCCCATAACAGCCAGAACCAGGCGATTGAGAAGGGTGATGGCGGTCAGAACTGCAATGACAGACAGCCACTCAGCGGCAAAGCCAGTGTCACGGTAGCTCTGAGCGCGAGGCTTCAGGTATTCGCAGCCCAACAGCACCAGTAGCGCCAGCAGTCCGGGGGGGCGTTGGAACATCAGATCCGCGAGCAACAGGGTCAAAGCCAGCAACAGGGTTGGCACAAAATCCGGACGGCGCAAGGACCAGGCCAGCGCGGTTGCCACCAACAGATCCGGTGGCGCCCAGCGACGCGGGACTGTGTCCAGCGGCAGCAGGTGGAAAAAAATGATCAGCAGAGCCAGCGCCGGGAACGCGGCCCGCATAAACCAGATATGGGCAGGCGAGGTGCTAGCCATTATCCGCCCCTAGGTTCTCGGGACGGGCGCGCGGCAACGTGGCACCGGGGGGCGGGGCGATCAATCCACCTGGGGATTGAATGGATTCTGAACCGTGGTGACGTAGCACCCGCAGGAACTCCAGCCGTTCATAGTCAGCGGACAGACGCACCCGCAAACGACCCGAAGGGTCGCTGGCCACTTGGCCAATCAGCAGGCCGGCCGGAAACACATCACCGTCGCCAGATGTCACCACCCGGTCGCCAGGGCGCAATTTGTCGGGGTTTTCCAGAAAATCGATCAGTGGTGCAGCGGTGTTGTCGCCGGCAATCAGCGCGCTTTGCCCCGAAGGGTGGATCGTTGCAGGCACCGAACTGGCTGCATCGGTCAACAGGATCACCCGCGCCGTATTGCGCCCGGTGCCGGAGATCCGACCCACCAGACCAATCCCATCCATCGCAGCCCAACCATCGCGCACTCCGTCGCGTGATCCGACGTTCAGCAGTACGGATTGGCGAAATGGCGAACCGCTATCAGCCATCACCACGCCAGTAATATAGGTCAGACGCGGATCCAGTCGCACGTTGTTGAGATCCAGCAGCCGGGCATTTTCCTGCTCCAATTGCAAAGCGGCCTCTTTCCAGGCCTGCAGCTGTCGCAGCTCAGAGCGCAATTCGCGGTTTTGCTCGGAAAGACGCTGATAAGACTGAAAGTCACGCACCAGGTTGATGGTCCCAGTCACCGGCACCATCGCCCAATCCATGTTGGGCACTACTGCGTCTACGACCTGAGCCCGAAATCTCTCGACCCTTGGGCTGTCGATGCGCCAAACGATAAAGATCACCGCCAGACATAGACAGACCACCGCAATCAGCAAACGCTTCAGCGGGCCGGTATAGTCTTCGCGCTGGGATCGGTCTCTGGCCAAGGGGCTCCTTCCGGGGGCCTGCACGGCACCATATGTTTGCGAAAGGTAAGAGCCTTAGCTGTCGTAATCAATCGCGTGGCGCAGTTGCTTTTCAAACTCCAGCGCCTTGCCGGTGCCCAAAGCCACACAGTTCAAGCATTCATCAGCGATCGAGACCGCCAATCCGGTTTGCTCACGCAGCGCCAGATCCAGATCGCCCAGCAATGCACCACCGCCGGTCAGCATGACGCCCCGGTCGACAATATCTGCTGCCAGATCCGGTGGGGTCGCCTCAAGCGCCGTCATAACGGCTTCGCAAATCTGCTGCACTGGTTCGGCCAGCGCCTCGGCGATCTGTGCCTGACTGATTTCGATCTCTTTGGGCACCCCGTTTAACAGGTCACGGCCACGAATATGCATCGACTGGCCTCGGCCATCATCCGGCATCCGCGCGGTACCGATGGACGTCTTGATCCGCTCAGCGGTGGCCTCGCCAACCAACAGGTTCTGCTGGCGCCGCAAATAAGAAATAATCGCTTCGTCCATCCGGTCGCCGCCGACCCGGACTGAGCGCGCATAGACGATGTCACCCAGCGACAGGACCGCCACCTCGGTGGTGCCGCCGCCGATATCAACCACCATGTTGCCGGTGGGATCGGTGATTGGCATGCCTGCGCCGATAGCGGCAGCAATCGGCTCGGCGATCAGCCCAGCCTTGCGCGCGCCTGCCGACAGTACCGATTGACGGATGGCCCGCTTTTCAACCGGAGTGGCACCATGTGGTACGCAGACGATGATTTTGGGTTTTGAAAAGGTCGAACGCTTGTGCACCTTACGGATGAAGTGCTTGATCATTTCCTCGGCAGTGTCGAAATCTGCAATCACCCCTTCGCGCATGGGCCGGATCGCCTCGATGGAACCCGGGGTGCGGCCCAGCATCAACTTGGCATCTTCGCCCACCGCCAGGACTTTCTTGACGCCGTCCTTGACGTGATAAGCAACCACCGAAGGCTCGGACAAAATAATGCCGCGGCCTTTGACGTAGACCAGAGTATTCGCTGTACCGAGGTCAATTGCCATGTCCTGAGTGAACAAGCCGGATAGAAATCCAAAGAACGACATATATGAGGGATCCCGTAAGTGCTGCAAAAGGGCCTGCGACTCCAAACAAATCCCGGGCTTCTGATCTTATAGGCAGCGTTGCGGCGTCGCGAAAGAGCCTATTCTATCCAACTAGCGCCTTTTCGCCACCTCTGGCGCTGTGATATGCGCCTCTGCAGCCGTTTGAGACAGGTATCCCAGCACCGCGCGTCGGGCGCGGGCGTACAGTGCTTCACCTCCGGGCTCTCCTGCCATGGCGGCAGCGTTGATCAGACCCTTTGTGATCGCCACTACATCGCGGGCTTCCTGCAAGCCGGCTTGGGGCTGCAGGCGCCGCACAGTATCCAGCACCAACTGCGCCATCTCTTCTGCCAGGGCCGTTGTCTCATCTGCCAATTCCAGGTTCTGTTCGATGTACTCCACCTCAAAGGCGAGGGCAGGGCGCTCATATTGATGCATCATCCCAGCCCGCACCAAGGCATCCACCGCAGTGGCCGGGGATGTATCTAAGGTGTCCAGCACCGCCTGCTGCATCCGTTTTAACAACTGCTGGCGCTTGTCACGGATCAGAGTCGCCAGAATGGCCTCTTTGTTGGGGAAATACTGATACAGCGAGCCAACACTGACACCGGCCCGTTCCGCAATGGCATTGGTGGTCAAGCCACTGCGCCCCTGCGATTCTAAAAGGCGAGCCGTGGCCTCGACAATCGCCGTTTGCGTGGCACGCGACCGGTCCTGTCTGGCTTGTTTTCTTGGCTGATGCATGTGGGGCCGCCCTGTCCGGAAACGCGAGTTGTGAAATGTGAGCAATCATTCAGGTTTTAAGGGCAGACGCAACTAACTTTGGACATATCGATGAAACTTACAATCTTTCTGCTGCTCCGGGCCGATGCCTCGTGGTTAAAGCTCTCAAGGGACCGGCGGGCACAAGTGACAGAAAAGAGCCTTGGTGCCATCTTCACGGGGCCTGGCATGCGCCTGCGCCATTTCGATGCCGAAGCCTTTCACGCCCGCATCAGCGACATTGCAGTGATCGAGGCCAATGATCCGGCAGCCTATTACTTCGCTATCGAAGCCCTGCGGGATTCGCCTCTGATCACCGAGGGCTATTTCGAACTGATCGAGATCATTCCCAGCTATGAAGACGGCTTTCGCGCCTACGAGGCCGCCTATGTGGCTTGAGGGCAAACATATCATGGTGACCGGCGCAACACGCGGTATCGGGCGCGCGCTGACTGCGCAATTGATCGATGCTGGCGCAACGGTGCTGGCTGTGGCGCGGGACCGCGAAGCACTGGCTGGGCTGGCTTGGGAGCTGGGGCCGCAACTGCAGACACAAGCCTGCGATTTGCAGAACGCAAAGGACAGAGCGCAGCTGATTAACACGCTAAAACAAGCCGAGCCACCCTTGGATGGGCTGATCAACAATGCCGGGATTCAGATCGAGGCCGACTATTTGGCCGCCAGCCACATCGAACTGGCCGAGGATATCAACATGGAGGTCACTATAAACCTTGTGGCGCCTTTGCATCTGTGCGCCGCACTGGCTCCGCTCTTGGCGCAACGTCCTGAGGGTTTTATCGTCAACATAACCTCGGCACTGGCCTTGGCCCCCAAACAGGACGCGCCGATCTATTGCGCGACCAAGGCCGGGTTGCGCAGCTTCACAACGGCCCTGCGGTATCAGGCGGGTCAGGTCGCCCCCAACCTGCAGGTGTCTGAGTGCATCATGACTCTGGTTGAGACCGATATGACCCATGGCCGCGGACGCGGCAAAATCAGCCCGGACCGGGCCGCGCAAGAAGTGTTGCAGGGGATCAAATGCGGAGTGGACGAGATCTGGATCGGTAAGACCCGCATGCTGCGCTGGATCAACCGGTTGTCGCCTGCTTTGGCAGCCAGAATTCTGCGCGGCTAACGGTGTGCTCCCGCGCCTTTGCTCTCTCATCATAGATGAGAGGCAAAGCCTTGGGCGTGGCGCCGCTGCGCGGCGCAGGTGGCTTGCCTGATCGGCGTTGCGCAAGGTTGCCGTTGCACCCGTTCCATGCCAACTTGACCTATGGATCTGAAAGATTGCATTCCAAAGGACAAGTTTGATTTAGCCGCAATTGATCGGGCTGTTGAAGCCGGGTTTCCCCAGATCAATCCAATTCTTCCCGATTTACTCGAATGGATAAAGGATGGAAATTGGCCGGTTGCTTTGCCGACGGCTTCCCTTTTGTCGGGTGCAGGGCCGGAGATTATCCCATTCGTCAAATCTATTTTGAATGCGGATGACGGTATGTGGAAATACTGGACGATCGGCCTTGTGGTAAGACCTGCCTTGACCAAAAAACGAATGGCGGTGCAAGCTGATCTTGGCCGATTGACGCTGAACCCGAGCCAGGATGATCTGAACTGTGATGTTGTCGAACAAGCGAAAGCGGTTTTGCTCGGCCTTAAACGCGCCTTCTGATACTTCCGGGTCAAGGGGCGCGTTAGCGCCCGTGCGCAGCACGGCTTGCCCTTGAGGCGGGATCTTCAAAACCATAATGGCAATGGCGCTTTCAGGGCAGACCTGCCCCTGAAACGCCTCCCCAGCAAACCTATCCGCCGCGCAGCGGCGCCACGCCCAAGGCCCTAATCTGGTTCGGCGCAGCCGGAACAGCTTGGGGCGCGGGAGCCCCCCGATTAAGCTGACCGTTAATGAACAAAAAAGGGGCCACCCAAATGGATGGCCCCTTTGACATCAGCAACCTGAATTCAGGTGACGTCTTTATAGGAAATTTCCCGCTCGTCAGCGCCGGGCCCGGTTTTCTCACGGCGCACAATCAGCCGGTTCAAAGCATTCACATAGGCCTTGGCCGAAGCCACAACCGTATCTGTATTTGCTGACTCACCGGTGGCAATCATACCGTCTTCTTCCAGGCGCACCGAAACAGTCGCCTGGGCGTCGGTGCCCTCGGTCACCGCCTGCACCTGATACAGTTGCAGGCGGGCGGTGTTGGGATGCAACTCGCGGATTGCCTTAAACGTCGCATCCACAGGCCCATCACCGCTGGCGGTGGCGCTGACATCCTTGCCGTCGATCTCCATCTCGATGGTGGATTCCGCCGGACCGCCAGTGCCGCAAACCACTTTCATCGACACGATCTGCAAATGATCGTTCTCGGCATCCTCGCCCGACCGCATCAACGCGATGATATCGTCGTCAAACACCTCTTTCTTGCGATCAGCCAGCTCTTTAAACCGAACAAAAACATCCCTCAGCTGGTTATCACCCACCTCAAAGCCAAACTGCTGCAGCTTGTCGCGCAACGCCGCGCGGCCCGAGTGTTTGCCAAGCGGCAGCGAAGTGCCAGCCAAACCCACATCTGCCGGGCGCATGATCTCGAATGTCTCGGCGTTCTTCAGCATGCCATCCTGATGGATGCCAGACTCGTGCGCAAAGGCGTTCTTGCCAACAATAGCCTTGTTGAACTGCACCGCAAAGCCAGACACGGCCGCGACACGCCGCGAGATATGCATGATCTTCTGGGTGTCGATGCCGGTGCTCCAGGGCATGATGTCATTGCGCACCTTCAGTGCCATCACCACTTCTTCCAGCGCAGTGTTGCCTGCCCGTTCGCCCAAGCCATTGATGGTACATTCGATCTGACGCGCACCGCCAGCGACAGCCGCCAACGAGTTCGCGGTCGCCATGCCAAGATCGTTGTGACAATGGGTGGCAAAGATCACTTCATCTGCACCCGGCACTGTTTCGATCAGACGCGAGATCAGCTCAGCGCTTTCTACTGGCGCGGTGTAGCCCACGGTATCGGGGATGTTGATGGTGCTGGCACCGGCCTTGATGGCGATTTCAATCACCCGGCACAGATAGTCCCACTCGGTGCGGGTGGCATCCATCGGCGACCACTGCACGTTGTCGCACA
>MAAY01000107.1:0-49062 GCA_002162795.1 Rhodobacterales bacterium 56_14_T64 | reverse complement strand
TTGGGAATGGCGCGGTGCAGCGGTGAGGTACCGATAAAGGTGTGAATGCGGTTCTTCTCGGCGTGTTTGATCGCCTCCCAGCAGCGGTCAATATCACCGGTCTTGGCGCGTGCCAGACCACAGATGCGGCTGTTGCGTGCGTTCTTGGCGATTTCTGAAACGGCGTTGAAATCGCCCTCGGATGCAATCGGGAACCCAGCCTCGATAATATCGACACCCATGTCGTCCAGCAGCCCGGCAATCTCGAGCTTCTCATTATGGGTCATTGTCGCGCCGGGGCTTTGCTCGCCGTCGCGCAATGTGGTGTCAAAGATCACGACGCGGTTATTGTCGGATGTAATGCTCATGTTGGTATCTCTCAAATCTGTCCTAAGCCATGTGGCGCGCTGGCGATCCCCTCTGAGCGGACGCGCCGAATGGCACGCTCAGAGGCGAGTTAGGATCAGTAGGCCACGCAGCGACGCGCTGCAAAAAGCAGCGGCAGAGGAAAGGATATGTGCGCGGTTGATCATGGCAGCGATTTATACATTCCCTTTGGTAAATGAAAAGCCTCAATTATCAGAATCTTTGCAGCTCTCCAGGACGTTGCGCAAAACCTCCATCTGCCCGCTGATCAGTTCGGGTTGCGACTGGCAAAACCCGATCAGCAAGCCCTGAGTGCTGCCTTGTGGGTGGTTGTCCGAAAAGGGGCGAATGGCAAAACCAGCAGACCGTGCCGCAGCCGACAGCGCCTGATCTGACTGCGATGGCGGCAGGTGAAAGGCAATTTGCATCCCGGCCTCGTGCCTTTGGAAATACCCCATCTCGGCAGGCCAACACTGCAACGCATCTGCAGCAGTGCCATAGCGCTGGGCATAAAGCCGTCTGGCGCGCCGGATATGGCGGTCGTACTGACCCGAGGCCATGAACTCGGCCAGCGGTCGTTGCGCGGTGACCGGGGCGCTGCTGCCGGGGTGGGTCAGGGCGGTGCGAAACCGGCTGACCAATCCGGCTGGTAAAATCAGATAGCCCAGCCGCAGCGCATGGGAAAACGTCTTTGAAAACGTGCCGACATAGATACATCTGCCGTCCCGGTCCAGCGCCGCCATCGCCGGAACCGGCTGGCCGGCATAGCGAAACTCGCTGTCAAAATCATCTTCAATGATCCATCCATCGCAGTCGGCGGCAGCCTGTAGAAATGCTTGCCGCACTGGAACCGGCAGGCTGCCCCCCAGTGGAAACTGATGCGAGGGTGTCAGGACAGTCACCTTTGACGGTTGCAAGGGCAGTGCCGTGCCTTGTGATCCCACGGGCATCCAGTTGACCTGCCAATTACGGGATTTGGCAAAGCGTTGCGTGGGCACATAGCCGGGGGCCTCCAGCGCCAAATGTCCATCGCTGACCAGTAGCTCCATTACCAGTTCCAGACCCGCACTGGCGCCGCTGGTGACCATGACCTGATCCGCCGTTGCCGTGATGCCGCGCCAACGCCCGGCATAGGCGGCAATCTCGCGCCGCAGCTCAGGATCGCCAAACGGATCGTTCTGATGCACCAGCGCGCTTGGCGTGTTGCGCGCCACTCGGGCGACGCAGCGTGCCCAAGGCTGGACAGGAAAAATGTCAGGGTCCGGCGCGCCCGGCGCCAGCAATCCTGCCTGCGGTATTGCACGGGTTGATCGGGCAGGCGGCGGGGCGTTCAGCGGCGAAATTGGCGCGATGTCGCAGACAAACATACCAGCGCGCTGAATGGCTTCCAAATAGCCCTCGGCCACCAACTGGTCATAGGCGGTGACCACAGTGGATCGCGCAACCCCCAGGTCCTGCGCCAAAGCCCGCGAGGCAGGAAGGCGGGTCCCGGCTGGCAATAACCCCTCGGTGATCTGTTTGCGCAGCCCGTCGCCGATCTGTGCGTAACGCGGGGTAGGGTCATCTGGCGATAGCAGGCGGGCAAGGATGGTCATAATTGGATTGCACAAATACTCAGAAACTGGAGCTTAATCAGAGGCCAGATCAGGGCTACCTGTCAAGTCCGAAATCACCGTGAACGAGACCCAGGCAAATGACCCAGACCCCTCAGGATACCGAATTGAAAACAGATCGCAGCCGGTTACGCCGCGCGCATGAGAAAGGCTCTTATGACCGCGATAGCTTGTACGCGGTGCTGGACGCCATGCCGATGTGCCACATCGGATACCAGATCAACGGCACGCCCTCGGTGTTGCCAACGCTGCAATGGCGCGAAGGCGACCACGTCTATTGGCATGGCTCATCAGCCAGCCGGGCCATTCGTGCCATGGACGGCGCAGACGTCTGCATGACCGTCACCATTCTGGATGGCTATGTGTTGTCGCGCTCGGCTTTTCACCACTCGGTCAATCACCGTTCCGCGATGATCTTTGGCCGCCCGGAAAAGGTGACCGACCCGACTGCCAAAGAGACGCATCTCAAAACCATGGTCGATATGATCTTCCCCGATCGTTGGGACAGCCTGCGCCCGATGACGGATCAAGAGCTCAAGGCAACAGCCCTGCTGCGGATGCCTATCTCTGAGGGCGCTGCCAAGGTGCGCACAGGCCCACCGGTGGATGATGACGAAGATTACGCTCTGCCAATCTGGGCCGGCGTGGTGCCGATGTCACTGCAACTGCATCACCCCGAACCGGATCCGGCGAACCTGCAAAGCGTGGTAATGCCAGACCACCTCAGCCGCATTCGCATCGGCTAAGATTGGTGTAGGGTGCGTGCTTGCACGCACCACTTGGCGTCCCCTAGTTGTCAGAGGCAGGCGTCTCGCTGTCGGTTGTGTCCGCGCCCTGGGCCTCGGTTCCCAGCGCACCATTGTCCCAGCTGCCGCTGGCCTCTTGGCCGGTGGCATAGCGCATGGTGCCGGCGCCCTGACGTTTACTGTTCAGGAAATGGCCCTCATAAACGTCGCCATTGGCATAGGTGGCCACTCCCTGACCGCTAATCTTGCCCTGCTGCCAATCCCCTTCGTATTTAAACCCATCCGGCATCTCGATCTTGCCTTTACCATGGCGCTGACCCTTAGCAAAAACACCAGTGTAGACCGAGCCATCTGCATAGGTGACTGTTGCCTCACCATGGCGGAAGCTTTCCTGCCAGCCACCATCATAGCGATAGCCGCCTGTGTCAGTCATGACGCCCTGACCGTGGTTCTGGGCGTTCTTGAAGCTGCCTGTGTAAACCAAGCCATTGGGATAAGCAGCCGTTCCTTCACCCTCGATAACGCCAGCAATCCAGCTGCCTTCATAGGTTGATCCGTCAGGATAGGTTATCTTGCCCTGACCATCAGCCAGGTCAGTGCGAAACAATCCCTCATAGACCGATCCGTCAGGATAGGTGACGTGGCCCTGGCCCTCTATCTGCCCACCAAGCCAGGCGCCGGTGTAGACATAGCCGTCGGTGCCACTGAAGGTGCCCTGACCATCGCGCAAATCTTTGTCGAAATTACCTTCATAAATGTCGCCATTGGCATAGGTCAGCTTGCCTTGCCCCTGCCGTCGGCCGGCGTCCAATGGGCCCTCATAGACATCGCCGTTGGGCTGGGTCAAAACTCCAGTGCCATGCATCTGGTCATCGGCCCAGGCCCCATCATAGATCAACCCATCCGGCATGATCAGCTTGCCCTTGCCGTGCAGCTTGCCGTCCAGTACATCGCCTTTATACTCCGCGCCGTTGGAATAGGTGATGGTGGCCACACCTTGCTTCTTTCCGTCCACCCAGTCGCCGTCATACTCATAGCCGCCGGGGTTCTGCATCACCCCGCGGCCATTGTGGCGGGTGTCTACAAAGCCGCCTTCATAGCGCGCGCCATTAGCATAGATGGCAATGCCTTGACCGCTGATGATCCCATCGACCCAGTCCCCCTCATAGGTGCCCCCATCCGAGAAGGTGATCTTACCCTTGCCCTCGGGTTTGCCCTTGGCAAAGGCACCCTCATAGACCGAACCATTGGGAAAGCGGGCCGTGCCTTGGCCGACGATCTCTCCATCCACCCAGTCGCCTGAGTATTCATATCCGTTGGGCAGCCGGTAAGTGCCGGTGCCATGCTGCAAGCCACCGCGAAAGGTGCCCTCATAAACGCCACCGATTTCGTCTTGGGTCGAAATCACCTGAGCATCCTGCGCCAGTGCTGCCGAGCCCAGCGTCAATGCCACGGAAAATGCGAGTACGCTGCCAAATCGGGTCATCGGAACCTCTGTCTGCTCAAAATCCAATGTCGCAGCATCGCCACGACTTACCCTAAAGCTAGGCCAGCCGGTGAATTGTCGCAATGTCTTTTGCACCTGCTCTCTTTCCCTTGATGTGAGATCTGCTAAATGGCTGGGGTGGAATTTCAAAGGACTAGAGCTGGATGACTGATCGTTTCCGCATAACACTGGCGCAGATGAACCCAACCGTTGGCGATCTGGCTGGCAATGCCGCTCTGGCGCGACAGGCCTGGAAACAGGGCTGCGCCGTCGGGGCTGATCTGGTGGCACTGCCGGAAATGTTTATCACCGGCTATAATACTCAGGACTTGGTGACCAAGCCCAGCTTCCATCAGGCGGCCATCGCCGAGGTGACGCAACTAGCGGCCGACTGTGCCGATGGCCCGGCCTTGGCCATTGGTGCGCCGTGGGTCGAAGGTGAAAAGCTCTATAACGCCTATCTGATCCTCAAGGACGGTAAGATCGCCAGCCGGGTGCTGAAACACCACCTGCCAAACGAAACCGTCTTTGACGAGGTGCGCATCTTTGACTCTGGACCTTTGGGTGGTCCCTATGTGGTGAATGACACCCGCATCGGCAGCCCGATCTGCGAGGATGGTTGGCACGAAGATGTCGCTGAAACACTCGAAGAAACAGGTGCCGAATTCCTGCTGATCCCCAATGGCTCGCCCTACTACCGCAACAAGATAGAAGTGCGCTTCAACCACATGGTCGCCCGCACAGTGGAAACCGGCCTGCCAGTGATCTACCTCAACATGGTCGGCGGCCAAGATGATCAGATGTTTGACGGTGGCTCTTTTGTGCTCAATCCCGGTGGTGCTTTGGCGCTGCAAATGCCGGTGTTTGATACGGCCATCACCCATATGGATCTGGAACGCACTCCAGACGGCTGGCGCGCGGTCGACGGCGAAAAGGCCCATCTGCCGGATGAATGGGAGCAGGACTACCGCGTCATGGTCGAATCCTTACGCGACTACATGCGAAAAACCGGATTTAGCAAAGTGCTGCTGGGCCTGTCTGGGGGTGTTGATTCTGCTATTGTCGCCGCCATTGCGGTGGATGCGCTAGGCGCTGAAAACGTGCGCTGTGTAATGCTGCCATCTGAATTCACTTCCAAAGAGTCACTGGACGATGCCGAAGCCGTCGCCAAGGCACTGGCTGTGCACTACGACTACGTGCCAATCGCCGAAGGCCGCTCTGCCATCGCCAATACGCTGGCCCCTTTGTTCGCAGGCTATGGTGAGGGTCTGGCCGAAGAAAACATCCAGTCCCGCCTGCGCGGGCTGTTGCTGATGGCGATGTCCAACAAATTTGGCGAAATGCTGCTGACCACTGGCAATAAGTCCGAGGTCGCAGTTGGTTATGCCACCATCTACGGCGATATGGCAGGCGGCTACAATCCGATCAAGGATCTCTACAAAACCCGAGTGTTCGAGACCTGTCGTTGGCGCAACGCCAACCACCGCCCCTGGATGAAGGGCCCGTCAGGCGAAGTAATCCGCCCCAATGTGATCGATAAACCCCCGTCGGCTGAGTTGCGCGACGATCAAAAAGACAGCGACAGCCTGCCAGACTACCCCGAGCTGGACGCAATTCTGGACATTCTGGTGGACCGCGACGGCTCCATCGCCGATTGCGTCGACGCAGGCTTTGATCGGGACGTGGCGAAACGGGTCGAGCACCTGCTCTACATCAGCGAATACAAGCGCTTCCAATCCGCTCCCGGTGTTCGCCTGACCCCGCGCGCCTTCTGGCTCGACCGCCGCTATCCCATCGCCAACCAATGGCGCGACCCAAGCTAACCCCCCCCTTATTTCTTCTTGTCAAAAATACCTCAGGGGTGAATGGAGAGCCAAAATTTTGGCTCTCCAGAGGGGGCAGCGCCCCTGCTTCCGCAGATAAACCAGCACCCGTGACATCTGCAAATGCCAGCCTCTCTCTAAAGCGGCTTTAGAAAATGTGGGTTTTCATAACCTCCCCAAGACCGCCCCTGAACGATTCGATTGGCAACATTGTTCCCTGATCGGCGACAGTGCCCTCTGCGCGCTCAATTGTTGCCTTGTTTTCGTCATACATCCGGCAATTTCGACAAATTTGAGGCAAAATAGACAAAATCGTGGCGACATAGGCTAAATTGCTACGCGAAGATCGGGAGACACCTTTTTCCGGCCTGCCACCTATGTTTTTAACGTCCGGAGGTGCTGAATGGGACAGAATTTTCAGCCAGATTTTAGCAAGATGATTCAGGGTAAAAGTATTGCGGCCAGTGACGAAGAGATCATGGCCGAGGTTCGCAACGTCATGATGGCTGACAAGGTCGAACATCCTGAAGTTGTGCAGGCCAGCGTGCAGCCGACACAACCAGCGCCGCAGGCCAAAGAGCCTAAAACCGAAGCACTTGCAGCCACCCGTCGCAAGATCACCGGCTATCAACCCTGTTGGAGCCACAACCTGATGATCCTGTCTCTGGCCGTAGTTATCTACAGCCCAGTTGGTGTCGCTCTTACGCTGGCGCTGGTTTCAGTTGCCGCATTGGTTCTGTTCTGGCTTGTTGGATCAAATCGTCTCCGGGCCATGGGCGGCGCTTGTTTCCGCCTGTTCAGTTGGGCGCTGCCAACTCAGGCGGACCATGTGCTGACATGGACCAATGACTTCAGTGACCGGATACAAAAACGGGTTGATCGTCTGCCCAGCCGCTGGACCCAAGGGGTGTATCTGCCAAGCTTCTCAATTGAGCCTCAGGAAGAGCTGGACTTGGTTGAGCCGTTTGACCGCCTTCTGGCCGAGCGAAGAGTGGCCGCCAAACCACAATAGGCTCAGTCCGTTCAGATACCATTCGGACCAGCGGAGTTTCCCTTGCGCTGAACCTCCAGCCTCCCATAGTGCCGTTAGTTGAACGAGTATCTAGTGGAGGCGTTTGTGCCTGGCCCCGAGCTGACGTCTTTTCTTGCGGACAAGCTTCTCCCCAAATCAGTAGATACCGTTGTCATCGGCGGTGGTATCATCGGTGCCTCGACCGCACTGGAACTGGCTGAGCGGGGCCTGTCTGTGCTGCTCTGTGAAAAGGGGCGCATCGGCGGCGAACAAAGCTCGCGCAATTGGGGCTGGGTGCGCCTGTCGCAGCGCGACCCCCGCGAAATCCCTCTGATGCTGCACGCCATGTCGCTGTGGCAGGGGCTCGAAGCGCGCACTGGGCATCGCACCGGGTACCACCGCTGTGGCAGCCTGTTCACCGCCAACACTGTTAAGCGCAGCGAACATTTGCAGCGCTGGACGCAGAGCCTGCGGGATGTTGACGCCAGCGCCCATATAATCGACGGCGGCAGTTTGCAGGCCATGCTGCCCGGACATCAGGGCCAGTTTCACTCGGCCCTGTCAACGCCAATGGATGGCCGCGCCGAACCGCAATGGGTCACCCACGCCATTGCCATGGGGGCACGTGCCGCGGGTGCGACGATCATGACAGACTGCGCCGTGCGCAGTATCGACATGCAGGGTGGTCAGCTTGCAGGTGTTGTCACTGAACGCGGCCGGGTGGCCTGCAAATCAGTTGTGGTGGCCGGCGGCGCATGGTCGCGATTGTTCCTCGGTAATGCCGGGATTTCGCTGCCGCAGTTGAAGGTGTTGAATTCAGTTCTGCGCTGCTCACCCGTATCTGACGGCCCTGACGTCGCGCTCTGGGCGGATGGCTATGCGCTCAGAAAACGGGCTGATGGCGGCTATACCGTGGCCAATGGCACTGAAAACATGGTCGATATTGTCCCCGACAGCCTGCGCTTGGGCCTGAAGTTCCTGCCTGCCTTTCTCAGCGAATGGCGCTCGTTGCGGTTTCGCCTGTCGGGCCGTTGGTCAGAAGAGGCGGCGCAAATGCGGCGCTGGTCTGCGGATCAGGAAACCGCCTTTGAACAATGCCGGGTACTGGACCCAGCCCCCTCGCAATCAGCGCTGAAGTCCGGCTGGGCTGCCGCCCAAAAGGCCTTTCCTGTGTTGCAGCAGGCCGACGTGGTGCAAAGCTGGGGCGGCTTGATCGACGTGACCCCCGACGCCATCCCGGTGATCTCGGGCGTTGACGACTTGCCGGGCCTGTTCATCTCAACCGGCTATTCCGGCCACGGCTTTGGCATTGGCCCCGGGGCAGGGCGGTTGATGGCCGATATGATCACCGGCACTGCGCCCGTTGTGGATCCTTATGCATTTCGCCTGTCCCGCTTCACCGACGGCAGCCGTGTCCGGCCGGATGATGGCACCTGATACCGCGCGGTTTCTTTTTGCCAAAATACTCGCGCCGCAGGCACGCGCCACCGGCGCGTTTCCCGCGCATCAACTGGACAAAACTTCGCCTATGTGAGATGGGCAGGACAACAGGAGACATGTGATGACCACCACCCGTTTTGCCCCATCGCCCACCGGATATATCCACGTCGGCAACCTGCGCACCGCGCTGATGAACTATCTGATCGCCCGCAAGGCCGGCGGCACCTTCATCCTGCGCATCGACGACACAGACCCAAACCGGTCAGAAGAAAAATATGTCGATGCCATCAAGCAGGACATGGAGTGGCTGGGCCTGCATTGGGACCGGGTCGAGCGTCAGTCCGAGCGGCTGGATCAGTACGCCGATGCAGCCGATAAACTGCGCGACATCGGTCGGTTCTACGAGGCTTTTGAAACTCCGACCGAGCTGGACCTGAAACGCAAGAAGCAACTGAACATGGGCAAGCCGCCGGTCTATGATCGCGCCGCATTGGACCTGTCGGATGCCGATAAAGACGCTCTGCGCGGCGAACGTGGCAATGGTGTGTGGCGGTTCAAACTGGACCGCGAACGCATCGAGTGGACCGACGGTGTGCTGGGCGATATCTCGATTGACGCGGCCTCGGTTTCTGATCCGGTGCTGATCCGCGGTGACGGGCAGGTGCTTTATACCATCGCATCCGTTGTCGATGACACTGAAATGGGCGTGACTAACGTTGTGCGCGGTTCGGACCACGTCACCAACACCGCGACCCAAATTCAGATCATCAAGGCGCTGGGTGGCACGCCACCCGAATTTGCTCACCACTCATTGCTGACCGGCCCGCAGGGCGAAGCGCTGAGCAAACGTCTGGGCACTCTGGCGCTGCGCGATCTACGCGAGCAGGGTGTGCAGCCGATGGCTCTGCTGTCACAGATGGCGCGGTTGGGATCAAGCGACCCGATCGAGCTGCGCTCTGAAATGGCCGAGCTGATCGAAGGCTTTGACATCAATCACTTTGGCTCGGCTCCGACCAAATTCGACGTGCAGGATCTGTTCCCGCTGACCAGCCGCTATCTGCAGTCGCTGCCGCTGGAAAAGGTGCAATCCGAACTCGACGTACTGGGTGTTCCGGCTGACAAACAGGCCGCCTTCTGGGATGTTGCCAAAGAGAACATCACAACCCTGGCGGATCTTGAAGGCTGGTGGACCCTGTGTCGGGATGGCGCAGAACCACTGATCGCGGACGAGGACAAAGAGTTCATTGCCGAGGCAATGAAACTGCTGCCCGAAGGCCCATACGATGCGGACACCTGGAAAACCTGGACTACAGCGGTGAAAGAGGCCACTGGCCGCAAGGGCAAGAAGCTGTTCATGCCTCTGCGCCACGCGGTGACCGGTCTGGAACGTGGCCCCGACATGAGTGCGTTTTTGGCACTGATGCAGGTGGTTCGCGCCCGCGGCTGATCTACCTCGTCTCTGAAGTTCTGAACCGCGCGCACCATATCGGTGGGCGCGGTTTTTTGTTGCCTGATGCAGCGTTTGCCGAACGCTCAGGTAAGGCGGGCTTTACTCTGTTCGGTCATCTTTCTGGCAATCGCGATTATCGCTGGGCCTGACATCCCCGGCACTTGGAACAGGGCCCCGCAACTTTGGGGCGCGCAGAGACAACGTTTAGCACGCGGGACTGATCTCCCGTCCGTATCCGCCTTGGCGGTGCCGCCACCTCAATAACCTGATTGGATAACATCCGACAGCAACGCAGCTGCACAACCGGAAGCCCCGTGCTGACCGGTCCTTCACTCTGCGCGGTCGGCAGCTATGCCGCACCTCTCGAGTGTACAATTTGACAGATGCCCCAACCTGCTTATTCTGGATACATATAGTGATGATAAACTGTCTGCGCGTATTACTGCAGGAAATGGAGCCCCAATGGCAAAGTCACCCGAAGAAATCGCAGCCATGGTCGAGGCGTTAGGCGGTAAGAAAGCCAAGCGTAAGGCTGTCAAAACGCCCCCTGCCGACACCAAGGAAAAGAAACTGCCCAAGGATGTCCGTGACGGGCTGGAAAAGCACTTTGGTGCTAAGCTGGCCAAAGTGCGGGTGCATACTGGTGGAAACGCCAAGGAAATATGCAAAGAGCTAAAGGCCAAGGCCTTTACCATGGGGCCCAATGTGTACTTCATGCGGCCCGGTGATGCGAAAAAACCCGAAATGCTGGTGCACGAGCTTGCCCACGTATTGCAGCAAACACGTGGCAAGATTGCCAAGGCAAAGGACGGCGAGGCGCTGATCGCCAAATAGGGGCGGGCGCCCTTTAGCCTTTGACCCAACCGACAATCTGGCCTTCGCGCATTGCGCCTGATTGGCGTTTCTTTTCCTTGCCGCGCTCAAAGGCCACCATGGTGGGGATACCCTTGATCCGGTAACGGGCACCGGTGGACTGATGGCTTTGAGTGTTCAGCTTGACCAACCGCGCCTTGCCGCTCAGCTTTTTGGCCGCCTTGGTAAACTCAGGCCCCATCATCTTGCAGGGTCCGCACCAAGGTGCCCAGAAATCCACTATCAGTGGCAGGTCGTCGTTCTGCGCCGCCTTTTGCAGGATCGCCGGATCCACATCGATCGGCTTGCCGGGCAGCAGGGCAGCGCCACAGGTGCCACATTTGGCCGCCGCGCCCAGCTTGTCCTCGGGCACTCGGTTCAATTGGGCACAAGACAGGCAGGTCAGGGTTTTGGCCAACATGGCGCATCCTCCGGTTCGATGTTCGAGTCCCCATATAGGGTCTGCGGCGGCAGGCTCAAGATCAATTCACTGTCACCGTGTTCACCGCTAACCAGATCCGGGAGGGTTGCAAAACCGTTGACCCAGCCGCCCACTGCACCGACACTGAGGCTATTGTTCCCAATGTTCGAGTGTTGCCATGTTTTCCCAGCCTATTTCCCGCCGTCTGTTTGTCAGGTCCGTCGCCGTTGGAGCTGCAACTGTGTCACTGCCAAATTTGGCAATCGCCAAGCCCAAGCCAGTGGTGTTCGACCCAACCCCGCAAGAAGTGCGGATCAAAAAGGGGTACGAGCCGGGGCAGTTGCTGATCCTGCCGCGCTCGTTTTACCTCTATCTGGTCACCGACAAACGCAAGGCGATGCGCTACGGGGTCGGGGTTGGCAAGGCGGGGTTGGAATTCACCGGATCAGCGGTGATCGAGGTCAAAAAGGAATGGCCCACCTGGCGTCCCACGGATGAGATGATCGAGCGCGAACCACGCACCTATTCTCGGTTTGTCGACAATGAGTATGTGCAACCGGGAGGGCCAGAAAACCCGCTGGGTGCACGGGCGCTGTACCTGTTCCAGGATGGTGTCGACACCTATTTCCGCATTCATGGCACCACGCAGCCGCAAACCATTGGTCAGTCTGTCTCAAACGGCTGCATCCGGATGCTGAACGATCACGTTATAGATCTGTACCAGCGTGTTCCGATTGGGACTGTGGTTACGGTGCTTTGACGGAGTAGGGTGCGCGGAGCAACAATAGTTCCACAAAATGGTCGCAAATCCTGATCAGGGATTCGTCTCTCATTTGGTCTCGGCGCGCCGTGATAGGCTGAAAACAACGGATTTTCGCCGATTTTGTCAATTTTCCTTGCGCGAAAACAGAATGCCGACAACACTAATTTCGCGATGTTACGCTATCGACTATAGACTGCCCGTTTTCGGCTCAGGCTTCGATTTGGCACTGACCTTGCCGACCTGCCGCATGGTGTGGGCAGACTAGACGATTGGGAGACATGACGATGGCAAATGGCACCGTCAAATGGTTCAACACAACCAAAGGTTTCGGCTTCATCGCTCCAGACGATGGCGGCCGTGACGTATTTGTACACATTTCTGCTGTTGAGGGCGCTGGTCTGACCGGGCTCGCCGACAACCAAAAAGTGACCTATGAACTGCAACCCGGCCGGGATGGCCGCGAGTCTGCGGTGGACATCGCACTGGCTTAAGTCGGTGCCAAGGCGGCCCCATTTGGGGCCGCCTTTTGTTGTTGGGCCTGCTGTTTATGAATGCTGCATTTAGGCGAACCGTTTTGCCCCAATCACACAGGTGACGACAAACAGGGTCACCGCGACCATTGTTGGGGCAATGGCTTCTCCAAGAAGCACAGCCGCCAGCATCAGTCCGAAAAACGGTTGCAGCAATTGTAACTGACCAACTCCAGCGATGCCTCCCAACGCTAGCCCGCGATACCAGAACACAAACCCCACCAGCATCGAAAACACCGAGACATAGCCCAGGCCGATCCACGCTGCGGTGCTGATGCCAGACCAGCTGTCAGGCCAGACCAGCAGAGCAAGAGTGCCCATCACTGGCAGCGCCAGAACCAGCGCCCAAGAGATCACCTGCCAACCGCCCAATCGGCGCGACAGGGTGGCGCCTTCGGCATAGCCCAGACCACAGGTGACAATCGCCCCCACCATCAATAGATCACCCTGCACAGACGTCTCGGCGTGCTGTGACAGGGCATAAAGCGCAACAGCCAGTCCCCCGACGCAGGAGAATACCCAGAACATGGGCTTGGGTCTTTCACTGCCGCGCAGGACTCCAAAGATGGCAGTGGTGAGCGGTAATAGCCCGATAAATACAATCGAATGCCCTGCCGTGATATATTGCAGCGCCATCGCGGTGAGCAGTGGAAAACCGACAACCACCCCCAGAGCAACAATAAGTAACGAGGGCAGGTCTCGGCGACTGGGGCGAGATTGTTTCAATACCATCAGCAACGTTATGCCCAGCAGGGCTGCAATCACTGCCCGTGCCGAGGTCAGAAATAAGGGGTCGAAACCGCTGACCGCAACCCGTGTCGCCGGGAGTGATCCGCTGAATATAAGGACACCAATCAACCCGTTGCCCCAGCCCCGCGTCGGCCCAAATTCTGTTACTGTCTGCACGTTGTCTGTCTCCTGAGATTTGCCAGAACCCTAGGCGGGATGGGCTGGTCAAAACAGCGACAGAGCAGTACAATTTTCACAAACTGTATCGGTTCAGCAGGCAGTACAGATCGCGGAGATCACAGAATGAAGCAAGGCGCGCGCAGGGCCACGGTGGTCGAGGCCATCCAACGTAAGATCAACAGCCGCGCGTTGCAGCCGGGCGAAAAACTGCCCTCCATTCGCGGGTTTGCCACCACCATGCAGGTCTCGGCGTCCACCGTGGTCGAGGCTTACGACCAGCTGGCCGCCGATGGCACCATCTACGCGCGGCGTGGCTCTGGTTTCTTTGTAGCACCAATAATTCAGCCCTTTGCGGTGAGTGAAGTCGGGCCGCAGCTGGACCGGACCGTGGATCCGTTCTGGGTGTCGCGGCAATCTCTGGATGCAAATGCTGACACGTTGAAACCCGGTTGCGGCTGGTTGCCAGCCGACTGGATGCCGCACAGCCAAATGCGCCAGGCCCTGCGCAAACTTGCCCGCGCCGAGGATGCGCTGCTGTCCGACTATGGCAGCACTCAAGGTGCTTTGAACCTGCGCCGTCTACTGACCCGGCAGTTCATCGACGAAGGGCTGGATGCGGGGCCAGATCAGGTTCTGCTAACTCCTTCGGGCACCCAGGCAATTGATCTGATTTGCCGTTTCCTACTGCGTCCGGGCGATACGGTGCTGGTGGATGATCCCTGTTACTTTAACTTTCAGGCGCTGCTGCGGGCGCATCAGGTTAACCTGATCGCTGTCCCTTTTACGCAAAACGGCCCGGATACGATCCTGTTTGAACAGGCATTGATCCAGCATAAGCCCAGCCTCTACATCACCAATTCCGCACTGCACAATCCAACCGGAGCCACCCTGTCGCCACAGGTCGCCCACAAGGTCCTTAATCTGGCCACGGCGCACGACATGGTGATTATCGAGGACGACATTTTTGCCACCTTTGAACCAACCCCGTCGCCGCGTCTGGTGGCGATGGACGGTTTGGAGCGGGTGATCCGCGTGGGCAGTTTTTCCAAAACCCTATCGGCCTCGGTTCGTTGCGGTTATATCGCGGCCCGGCCTGACTGGATCGAGGCGCTGGTGGATCTGCAAGTGGCGACAAATTTCGGCGGCCCCAGCCCGGTCGCCACCGAGCTGATCTATTCCATGCTCAGCAGTGGTGGCTATCGCAAACATATGGAGGCTCTGCGCAGTCGTTTGGACACCAGTCGGGCCGAGGTAGCAGTGCAATTGAAAGCTTTGGGGATAGAGTCATGGCTAATGCCGCGCGGTGGTTTTTACCTGTGGTGCAGCCTGCCAGAGGGCGTTGACTCGGCTGATCTGGCCCGGGCGGCGCTGGTTGGAAATATGGTGCTGGCGCCCGGCAATGTGTTCAGCGTTTCCCAGTCCATGACCCATTTCATGCGTTTCAATTCCAGCCAGATGGTGGACCCGCAGGTGTTCGGGATTCTGGAAAAGGCTATGGATGGTCTGTCTTCTGGGGCGTCGGCTTAAGGGCTGGACACACGCGCAACCAATTCCAGCACGGTTGGCCCCATCGCCTCGACATTCAACGCAACCCCTCGGGCGTCTGGATGGATCCCGTCCCCCTGCAAAAATTGCTGTGCCGCAACCGGGTCGCCGCCGACCTGGGCCAAGATCCCGGCAAAGGCATCTTTAAACAGCAGGCTGTCATACTCTGCCGCCAGATCGCGATAGATCGCCTCAAATTCGGCTTTGTATTCAGGGCCAAAATTGCCCGGCGCCTGCATCCCAATCAGCAGCACATCAACCCCCTGTGCCTGTGCCGCAGACAGGATGCGCGCCAGGTTGGCCTTGGCGTCAGCAGGCAACATGCCGCGCAGCATGTCATTGCCACCCAGCAGCACGATCAACGCTTGCGGCTTGTCGCTCAGCGTCCAGTCAATCCGCGCCGCGCCGCCAGCGGTGGTATCCCCTGACACGCCGGCGTTGGTCAGCACCACATCAGCCCCATTGTCGTTCAACCAAATTTCCAGTTGCGGCACCAATCCCTGACCTGCCTCCAGGCCGTAGCCATGCACCAGACTGTCGCCAAAAGCAGTGATACGCAGAGGATCCGCCACAGCTAGATTGGAAAAAAATACAAAGACCATTGCGGCCAGCACCTTGTGCATTTCGTCAGAACCTCCATATCCGAACACATAGACAATTTAGGCTCGGCTTCATGACATCACAAACCACCGCCCCAATTCTCCGTCTCCAAGATGCGTCTTTGTCGCTGAATGGCAATACCGGAGTGGTGGAAATTCTGCACCAGATCAACCTGACCGTCACCGCAGGGGAAACGCTGGGGCTGGTGGGCCCTTCGGGGTCGGGCAAATCCTCACTGCTGATGCTGATGGGCGGGTTGGAGCAGGCCTCGGGCGGGCAGATCACCGCGCTGGGTCAGGATCTGACTGCCATGAACGAAGACGCGCTGGCGCGGTTCCGCCGCGACCACATGGGGGTGGTGTTCCAGAGCTTTCACCTGATCCCCACCATGACCGCACTGGAAAACGTCGCCACTCCACTAGAGCTGGGTGGTCACGCCGACGCGTTTGAGCGGGCGCAGGCAGAACTGGAGGCCGTGGGCCTGGGGGCACGCTCTGGGCATTTCCCGGCGCAACTATCCGGCGGCGAGCAACAGCGGGTGGCATTGGCCCGCGCCGTGGCGCCGCGTCCCGATATTCTGCTGGCGGATGAGCCCACCGGCAATCTGGACGAGACCAATGGGCGCGCCATCATGGATCTGCTGTTTGATCTGCGCGATCGACACGGCTCCACCTTGATCATGGTGACCCACGCGCCCGAACTGGCCGCCCGCTGTGACCGCGTCGTGCATCTGCGGGATGGCCGCATTGACACAGAAGCCACGCGACAGGCTGCAGAATGAAGTCGCTGTCTTTGGCCTGGCGTTTTGCCTGGCGCGAACTGCGCGGTGGCTTGCGCGGCTTTCGTATCTTTCTCGCTTGCCTGGCTCTTGGCGTAGCGGTGATCGCCGCCATCGGCTCGGTTCGGGCCTCGATTGAATCCGGGCTGTCCAGTCAGGGCGCGGTGCTGCTGGGTGGCGACGCCGAGATGGAGTTCACCTATCGGTTTGCCGACGGCGATGCCCGCGCCTGGATGGAGGACCGCGCCACGGCAGTGTCCGAAGTGGCCGAGTTCCGCTCGATGGCGGTGGTGGGTGATGACCGGGCGCTGACCCAAGTCAAGGCGGTGGATGACGCCTATCCACTGACCGGCACCGTTGAATTGTCACCCGAGATGCCACTGGGTGAGGCGCTAGCAGGGGCCGACGGTTTGCCCGGTGCGGTGATGCAGCTGGCCTTGTCCGCTCGTTTGGGCCTGAGTGCGGGTGACAGTTTTTATCTGGGCACCCAGGAATTCCGGCTAATGGCGGATCTCGTGGTCGAACCGGACGCGGCGGCTTCGGGGTTTTCGCTTGGGCCGCGCACCATTGTCTCAACCCAATCGTTGCAAGCCTCGGGGCTGCTGGCCCCCGGCACTTTGTTTTCCACTAAATACCGCATGACCTTGCCCGAGGGCACAGTATTGGCATCGCTGGAGCAAGAGGCACTGGCCAGTTTCGCGGACTCTGGCCTGCACTGGAATGACGCTCGCAATCCAGCACCCGGTATAGCCAATTTTGTTGAACGCCTGGGGTCGTTTCTGATTTTGGTTGGGCTGTCGGGGCTGGCTGTGGGCGGCGTTGGTGTCTCGGCTGCGGTGCGCGCCTATCTGGCCACCAAGACCGAGACCATTGCTATCTTGCGCACGCTTGGTGCTGATCGCTCGACTATCTTCCTGACCTATTTCCTGCAAATTGGCGCGCTGGCGCTGCTGGGCATCGCAATTGGTCTGGTGATCGGCGGCTTGGGGCCGGTGTTGTTGGGGCCACTGATCGCAGCGCAACTGCCATTCCCGGCTAAATTCTCTTTGTCGATCCCGGCGCTGGCTGAGGCGGCGATTTATGGCGGGCTGACGGCGTTCATCTTTACGCTGTGGCCACTGGCTCGCGCCGAGCGGATCCGAGCCGCAGCGCTGTTTCGCGATGCATTTTCGGGCCGCAGTCAGCTGCCTGCACCGCGTTACTTGCTGGCCACCGCGCTGGCGCTGGCGCTGCTGGTGGGCGCGGCGGCCTGGTTCAGTGGATCGCCTCGGCTGACTCTGTGGGCTGCTGGAGGTCTGGCAGGGTCACTGGTAATTCTGCTGTTGGCGGCGATGGCCATCAGCAGTCTGGCGCGACGTTCGACTCGAATGGCACGGGGGCTTCCCGCGCTGCGTTGGGCCCTGTCTGCGATTGGCACTGCCCGTGATGGCGCCACTCCGGTTGTACTGTCGTTGGGGCTGGGGCTGACGGTGCTGGCCGCCATTGGCCAGATCGACGGCAATATGCGCCGCGCCATTGGCGACAACTTACCAGACCGCGCGCCGTCCTATTTCTTTGTCGATATCCAGCGCGACCAAATGCCTGACTTTACCCGGCGGGTGACCGAGGATCCGGCTGTCTCCAAGATGGAAAGCGCGCCAATGCTGCGCGGGGTCGTGACCAAGATCAACGGTCAACCCGCAAAAGAAGTGGCCGGTGACCACTGGGTGGTCCGTGGCGACAGGGGTATTTCCTATGCAGGTAAACAGCCCGAAGGCACCGAGGTCGTTGCGGGCTCGTGGTGGCCGGAGGATTACACCGGCGAACCTCAGATCAGCTTTGCTGCCGAAGAGGCCGAGGAACTGGGGATTGAGCTGGGCGACACCATGACCCTGAACATTCTGGGCCGCGAGATGACAGCCACGATCACCAGCTTCCGCTCGGTGGATTTTTCCAGTGCGGGCATGGGCTTTGTGCTGGTGTTTAACGAGGCGGCGCTGGCCGCCGCACCGCACAGTTTTATTGCGACTGTCTATTCCGAGGAACAGGCAGAGGGGCAGATCTTGCGGGATCTGGGGCGCGACATGCCCAATGTCACCGCGATCAGGGTGCGCGACGCGATTGAGCGGGTGTCGGAAGTCCTGCGCCAGATTGCCTCGGCCACCGCTTATGGTGCTGCGGCAACGCTGCTGACCGGATTTCTGGTGTTGCTGGGAACAGCTGCGGCGGGTGAACCGGCGCGCCGGTACGAGGCCGCCTTGCTGAAAACTCTGGGCGCGTCACGGGCGCGCATTCTGGGCAGCTTTGCCCTGCGTTCGGTCATTTTGGGCGCTGGGGCCGGGCTGGTGGCGTTGGCGGCAGGCACGGCCGGGGCCTGGGCTGTGAATACCTATGTATTCGAGATCAGCTATCAAGTGATCTGGCCCAATGCCTTGGCCATCATCACTGGCGGTGTACTGGCAACCCTGCTGGCGGGGTTGGGCTTTGCCTGGCGGCCACTGGCGGCGCGTCCCGCGGGGCAGTTGAGATCGCGGGAATAAGGGCTGCTGATCCTTCGGTCCGGTGAGCTGCGATCTACCGGCCGCAGCTCACCGGTCGCAGGATTCTCATCAGATCCCAATTGTCGCAAACCAGAGCCTCAAGCGTGATGTCATCCAGCGAGGCATAAAAGGCCTGCGCCGCATCGCTCAGTGCCACCTTCAACCGGCAAGCAGCGGTCAGCGGGCAGGTGTTGTCGGCGTCTGCAAAACACTCGACCATCGGTAGGTCACCTTCGACGTGGCGAAACACCTCGCCGATGCGGATCGAGGCGGCGGGTCGGGCCAGGCTCATGCCGCCATTGCGGCCACGCTGTGTGTGCAGAATGCCCAGCTGCCCCAATTGGTTGATCACCTGGGCCAGGTGGTTTTCGGAGACATTACAGCATTTGGCGATCTCGGATTTGGTCACCAGACGGTCTGGGTTGGCGGCACAAAACATCAGCAACCGAACTGCGATGTTGGTTCTTTTGGTAATGCGCATCTGGAATACTCCAATTGGGGTGGCGCATTCTGTATTGCACAGCGGGGCAAAAAGCGGTTTGACATACATCAATATGACAATCTGACAGTTCATGAGGCCGTAATCTGATGCGTAATCCCTATTTCTTTGGCTATGGCAGCTTGGTGAATCTGGCCACCCACGACTACTATGACCCACAGCCCGCGCGGCTAAAGGGATGGCGGCGCGCCTGGGTGCAGACGTCGGGGCGTGGCATTTCCTATCTGACCGGCGTGCCCTGCGCCAACAGCGAGATAGACGGGTTGATCGCGGCGGTTCCAGGCGCCGATTGGCAGGCGTTGGACCTGCGTGAAACTGGCTATGATCGACTGCCTTCGGATGGCGCTGTGCAACATGAAATGGAGGCTCTACCCGAGATTTCGGTCTATGCGGTGCCTTCGTCCACCTGGGTGTTGGGTGGTGAGCGCCAGCCGATTTTGCTGAGCTATCTGGATGTGGTGGTGCAGGGCTATGAACAGGTGTTTGGCGAGGCTGGGGTGGCCGCGTTTTTTGCCAGTACCGACGGCTGGGACGCCCCAATCCTGAACGACCGCGATGCCCCACAATACCCGCGTCATCAGCCGCTGGCGACAGTGCAGCGGGACTTGGTGGATCACCATGTGGATGCGATTGGCGCCAAGCTTGTGACGGCGGGGTAGGTGGAGGATGGTGCGTGCAAGCACGCACCCTACGCCGGAAGTGAAGAGCGGGTAGGTGCAGCCCTACGCTGCAACAGATGCCTCAAAACGGAACGCTGGCAGGCATTCCCTTTTGGGACGTAAGGCAAAGCCGCCCGGCGCGCGCCTTGGGCTCCGCCCGTTTCGACCTAAAATGATCCCCCGGATCATTTCCAAGACAGTCTCAACTCCCCCGTGGAGTTCGAACCGGTCCGCGCAGCGGCAAACAGTGCGGGGCACTGTTTGTGGTAAGAACGGGCGGAGCCCTTACGCACCTGACATCGAAAATCAAAGAACTACGCTATCAGGAACTCCCCTTGGGACGTGCCACGCAGTGGCCCGGCCCGCGCCTGACCTTCCCCCCGGGAAGGCGCTTTACGCCTCCCCAAGGTCAGGCGCGGGCCTGATGTTGCGATGCGCCCATTTTCTCGGGGTAGTCGCAGCGCCAAATCTATTTATTTGTTAGTCGACTTATGGGTGCAGAATGAAATTTCACACCCTGAAGGATTGTGATATCACATGCGTAAGGTGGACTAACTTTTTCTAAGAACGGATTTTTGCTCCTATGGCTACATCGGCTTCTGCGCTCTACGAATTGTTGACTGTGGCACAAGGCACCAAACCTGACACGAAGAAATTTCTCGATTTTCTGGTCGAATACCTCGAACTGTCGGGAGGTACAGCTAAAGCGGACGCTGTGCGAGTAGTAAATGGGCTGGTTGTCAAATTGTTCGCAGACGTCGAAGCATTGCCTTTCGCAGACGATCGAAAAAAGTTGGCAAATAGTCAAATAGCGCCGTTTCGGGGGTTGCTGGAATTTTCACATTTCCATCTGGACATCAAAACCGGCAGAAACAGCTTTCTGAAACCCGAATGTCTAACGGGTTTGTTGAATATCGATATGGCTTTGTCCGGTATCAGTCAAACTGACGATATCGAGGTTTCCACAAAAGAAATCTCCGAAGAACTTCGAGATATTCGAGAAAGAATAGCAAATCTGAGTGTGGCGGAAAACGTTCGTCGTGGTCTGTTAAAACGCACTACGCAGCTGATTTCAGTTCTTGAGCACTATCACCTCTATCGGGATGATCAGGTTGAGGATGTTCTCGAAGGTCTGGTTGGGCAGCTTGTGCTAGTTTCAAGCGGTGTGCACGGAGAAGACGAAAAAGACGGAGTTATCAAGAAACTTGGAAATGCTGTTTCCCGAGCATTTTTGGGAATCTCGAAAGTAAACAAAGGGGTACGAGAGCTCCAAAACCTCGCTAAGGGATCGGAGCAGCTCGCTAGTTTTGCTGGAGAAGTTCTAGATAAAGTGCCTTAAGCTAATATCACCGCACAAACTTCTTATGCTTCAACCGCTTGGGCTCTAGCGCATCTGCACCCAACCGGCGCTTCTTGTCTTCCTCGTAGTCCTCAAAGTTGCCCTCGAACCACTCCACATGAGCATCGCCCTCAAAGGCCAACATGTGGGTACAGATCCGATCCAGGAAGAAACGATCGTGCGAGATCACCACGGCACAGCCGGCGAAATCAACCAGCGCGTCTTCGAGCGCGCGCAGTGTTTCCACGTCCAGATCGTTGGTCGGCTCATCGAGCAGCAGCACGTTGCCGCCCTCTTTCAACAAACGCGCCATGTGGACGCGGTTGCGTTCTCCACCCGATAGCAGTTTCAGCGGTTTCTGCTGATCACCGCCCTTGAAGTTGAAGGACGAGCAATAGGCGCGCGAGTTCACCTGTGCGTCGCCCAGCTCGATGATTTCAGCCCCGCCGGAAATCGCCTGCCAGACGGTCTCGTCGTCTTTCAGATCGTCACGCGACTGATCCACATAGGACAGTTTGACAGTGTCACCAAAGCTGACTGAGCCGTCATCGGGCTGTTCCTGACCGGTCAACATGCGGAACAGGGTGGATTTACCTGCACCGTTGGGGCCGATCACGCCGACGATACCACCGGGCGGCAGGTCAAATGTGAGACCCTCGACCAGCTGCTTGTCGCCATAGTGCTTGGCCAGATTTTCAACCTCGATCACCTTGTTGCCCAAACGGGGGCCGTTGGGGATGACGATCTGGGCGCGGGTCAGCTTCTCGCGCTCGGACTGCTCGGCCAGATCGTTATAGGCGTTGATCCGGGCCTTGGATTTTGCTTGCCGTGCCTTGGCACCCTGACGCATCCATTCCAGTTCGCGCTCCAGCGTTTTCTGCTTGGACTTGTCATCGCGGGCCTCGTGCGCCAGGCGCTTGGCCTTTTGCTCCAGCCAGTCGGAATAGTTGCCCTCGTTGGGGATACCTTTGCCGCGGTCCAGTTCCAGAATCCAGCTGGTGATGTCATCCAGGAAGTAACGGTCGTGGGTGACGATCAGAATGGTGCCTTTGTAGTCCATCAGGTGCTGTTGCAGCCAGGCGATGGTTTCAGCGTCCAGGTGGTTGGTCGGTTCATCGAGCAGCAGCATGTCTGGCGCTTCGAGCAGCAGCTTGCACAGCGCCACGCGGCGCAACTCACCGCCCGACAGGCTGGAGATGTCGGCGTCATCTGGTGGGCAACGCAGCGCCTCCATCGACACATCAATCTGGCTGTCGAGATCCCACAGGTCCTGCGCGTCGATCACATCCTGCAGCTCGGCCATCTCGTCGGCGGTCTCGTCCGAGTAGTTCATCGCCAGCTCGTTATAGCGGTCCAGAATGGCCTTTTTCGGGGCCACGCCCAGCATGACGTTTTCACGCACGGTCAAGGTGGCGTCCAGCTTTGGCTCCTGCGGCAGATAGCCGACCTTTGCGCCTTCGGCGGCCCAGGCCTCGCCGGTGAAATCCTTGTCGAGACCGGCCATGATCTTCATCAGAGTTGACTTGCCGGAGCCGTTGACGCCGACAACACCGATTTTCACACCGGGCAGGAAGGAGAGGTGGATGTTTTCAAAGCATTTCTTGCCACCCGGGTAGGTCTTAGAGACACCCTGCATGTGGTAGACGTATTGATAGGCGGCCATGTGACTGCTCCGTGATGGGGGGAATATAATTTGGGAGGAGTGATAGCGGATGGCGGGGGTGGGGGCAATCTCTAGCCTTCAGGTTCTCATTCTCTTTGGGATGTGCCAAGCATTGGCCCGGCCCGCGCCTGACCTTCCCCGTCAAACCGGAGGTTTGCCTACGGCAAAACGGAGAAGGCGTTGTGCACCTCCCCAAGGTCAGGCGCGGGCCTTATGTTGTGGCTTGGCTTCCCTCCCAAATATGTGCATCAAGCTGGGGATGAGGCATGGTTTTCCATATCTTCGCTCCGGTATGACCGTAGGGCTGCTGGGCGGATCTTTTGATCCGGCCCATAAAGGTCATGTGCAGATCAGCCGGGCCGCGCTGAAGCATTTCGATCTGGACCAGTCGTGGTGGCTGGTGTCTCCGGGCAATCCGCTGAAGGCGCATCAGCCGGCGCCGCTGGATCAGCGGATGGCAGCCGCGCAGGCGATCATGCAGCACCCGCGCATTCATATCAGCGATGCCGAGGCGCGCTTGGGCACCCGTTATACCGCGCAGACCTTGCGACATTTGCGCAGGCGATATCCCGGTGTGCGCTTTGTTTGGTTGATGGGCGCCGATAATCTGGCGCAGTTTCACCGCTGGAAAGACTGGCGGCAAATCCTGGATACGGTGCCGGTGGGGGTTCTGGCGCGACCGGGTGATCGGATTTCGGCGCGACTGTCGCCGGCGGCGCGCATTTATGCGTCAAGCCGGTTGAAGGGGGCCGAGCGCCATTTGCTGGCGCGGGCGCAGGCTCCGGCTTGGTGTTTTATCAATGTGCCGATGGTCGAGGCAAGCTCCTCGGCGATCCGGGCGCGAGGCGGTTGGTCAGCGTCGTAACAAAGCCGAGCCAAGGCCAGCGCTGACGACAACCGCTAACCCGATCCAAGTCAGAAAATCCGGCAGCTGCCCAAAGGCGGCCCAGCCCAGAGACACCGCAGCGATCAGTTGGAAATAGACCATGGGCGCCAGTTTGGTGGCGGCGACCTTGCTATAGGCAAACAGCAGGATCAGATTGCCGAGCATGGAAAAGGCGGCGCTGCCCACTGTCAGGGCGGCAGTGTTCAGGGTCAGATCGGGCATGTTTGCCAGCCCCAGCGGCAGCATGAACACGGCGGCCAGCAGCAGTTGGATCAGGCTGAGTTCCAGTGGCGAGCCAAGATGCGCCAGCCATCGGCCGGTGGTCAGAAATGCACCGTAAGAACAGCCTGCAAATACCGCCCACAGCAGGTTGATCGAGCCGCCAAAGCCGGGGCGAACAACCAGAATGACACCGGCAAACCCCACCGCCATCAACAGGGACCGCAACCAGGTGGTCGATTCACGCAAAAGCAGGGCTGACAGTATGTAACTGATGATGGGGCCGATGAAAAAGGCGGCAAACACATCTGCCATCGGTTCGGTCTGGAGGGCGGTCTGAATGGAGAAAATGCCGCCGACCAGCAAGAGCGCCCGCAGCCACATGCGCCAGTCTTTCAGCAAGGCATAGGCGCGTGGCGGCACAAAGGGCAGCAGCAGCGCGCTGCCAACGACAAACCGCGACGAGGCGACAAAGCCAGGTGTGGCAATGCCGCTGCTGGTGAGCAACTTGCCACACAAGTCACCCGCAGGGATCATTGACATAGCGACGAACATGAGAATGACTGCCTGCAACATGAGATATCCCCTAACAGGCAGTGCACTTACTAAGAACCCCAAATCGTATGTTTGTTTGCCGTTTTGAAATGATTTTATTAGACTATGCGTGATATGGTTACTCGACGATTTTTTCTGCTTTCCGGTTCTGCCCTGATTGGGGCAGGTGATGCTTGGGCCAACGCCCCGGCGACGTCATTGCGGCCTATTGCCCGGCGCGAGGGGTTGAAGGTCAGCACCGCTGACGGGCTCAAGAGCGTGCTGCAAGGGGCGCGGCTGCCGGGGAAGGTGGCCTGTGCGGTGGCGGATGTTGAAACGGGCCTGCGGCTTGAGGCTGAAAATGGCGCCTCTGGACTGCCGCCAGCCAGTGTCGCCAAGGCGCTTACCTCGTTGTATGCACTGGATATATTGGGGGCCGAGCACCGGTTTCAGACCCGTGTTATGGCCACTGGCAGCATTGTAGGCGGCGTGGTGCAGGGGGATCTGATCCTGGTTGGTGGCGGCGACCCCACCTTGAACACCGATCATCTGGCGCAACTGGCCAAAGCGTTGAAAAACGCAGGCGTGCGTGAGGTCAAGGGTGGGTTCAAGCTGTGGGACGGGGCCTTGCCTTATGTGCGGACCATTGATTCTGGGCAGCCGGATCATGTGGGTTATAGCCCGGCAATTTCCGGGCTGTCGCTAAACTATAATCGGGTGCATTTTGAATGGAAGCGGGCAGGGCAGGCTTGGTCGGTTAGCATGGATGCCCGAACCGAGAAATATCGCCCCGAAGTCGCAACCGCGCGGATGAAAGTGGTGAACCGAAAAACACCGGTTTACACTTATGCTGACAAGGGCGGCGCCGATCAGTGGACTGTGGCTAGTGCGGCGCTGGGCAAGGGCGGATCGCGCTGGTTGCCGGTGCGCAAGCCAGCTGAATACACTGGCGACGTGTTTCGCACCATGGCGCGGGCGCATGGCATTGTGTTGAGCAAGCCGAAGGTGGTGAAATCCCTGCCGCAGGGCAAAGTGCTGGCACAACATAGCAGCGCGGCACTGTCTGTAATGCTGCGTGGGATGCTGAAATACTCGAACAATCTGATGGCCGAAATGATTGGCATGTCTGCCAGTGCGGCGGGTGGGCGTCGACCCGGCTCGCTTAAGGCCTCTGCCGAGGCGATGAGCCGCTGGGCTGCAAACAAATACGGCATGAGTGGCAGCCGTCTGGTCGATCATTCAGGGCTGGGCGAGGCATCACGGATGACGCCCAACGATCTGGTCAGCGCGTTGATTGCGGCGCGTAAAGGTGGCCAGCTCAAGCCGTTGTTGAAGCCATTCCTGATGCGTGATGCCAATGGCAAGGTGAACAAGAACCACCCGATCAAAGTGAAGGCAAAAACCGGCACGCTGAATTTTGTCTCAGGTCTGGGTGGGTTCATGACCGCCGCTGATGGGACCGAACTAGCCTTTGCCATTTTTGCCGCAGATCAGGGCGCGCGATCACGGATCAAACGTGCCGACCGTGAGCGGCCAGAAGGCGCGCGAGGTTGGAACCGTAAGGCGAAGAAGATGCAGCAAAAGCTGATCGAACGCTGGGGCGCGGTTTACGGCAGCTAGGATCGTTGCCTTGCAGCTCTCTCCTTAAGGGCGAGTTATCGCGCCGTTAGCGGGGTATTTTTTACCGTAAGTTGTAAATGTCTGACAATTGGTGAAATTCATTGCGTTTATTGATAGGTGTGCTGTCTACTTGTGCGATCTGTTAATAGGACGCGGCAAATATGATTGAAATGACTAGACAAAATTTGGTGACTCCGCAGGGGAAATCCCCATTGGTGGGCTGGCGTAGGATTGGACTGTTGGCTGTGGTTCTGTCGCAGACAGCCTGTACTGCTGCAGTGATTGCCACAGGCGCGGCGGATCCATTTTATTCGGCTGTTGATTCAGCGGCTGAACGGCGCGTTCAAGAACAATACCGGCAACAATATCCGGGCGTGGACATCACTGATGACTACGCTTTGGGTCGGGCTATGTTCGAAGAAGCCAAGCGGAACGATCCTGCTCAGATGGGGCATCTGACCTTTCCGTCTCGCTCTGTCTGGGAAGCGAACAATGCAAAATTGACTGGGGCTGCACCTGCAGCATCTGCCGCACGGGCGAGCACCCCATCGGCGGCTGCCGCGGCACCTGCTGTGTCATCTTCAAGGGTTGCGCAAGATCAGGCCACGTTGAAACAGGCAAGCACGGCTTGGGCCACAGGGTCCAAAAGCTGGCCGCATGACTTGTTGGACCTGTCATCGGTGGCGCCCTACGCCTGTGGGATTAAATCGATGCAGTTTTCGGTCAATGGCGGCGAGACAAGAACGCAAGGGTTTTCAGCCTGTAGCGGCGGGACAGCAAAAGCAAATCCGCCCTATTGGTCGTTCTCGCAGAATTCGGTCGAGACGGTCAGCGTGACACTGACCTTTGCAAATGGATCCCGCCAGACAAGGAACTATTCGCGCGCCGATATCTTTTAACCCAGAAAGTGACTGCACTGTGCGCAGCGGCCCGAATTTTTCATGGTTGGTGTCTAAAAACAGAGGGGGCGGCCAAGGAAATCGCCCTCTAGTTGCGCGCATCCGGGGTCCAGGTGGACAATCTGGACCGTGGGAGCGGCGGCTCTAAGGCAAGGCCAACTCATGGCCCCTGATCTGCCTAATGGGTAGCTTTAAGGTCGCTAGCCCTTCAATACAGCGCAGGTTGACGGCCCACCCAGAAAAGTTTTCTGCGGCCTGTTCCTCGGGTGTGACGGTGCGTGGGCGGCGGAAGGGCAGGATGCCACAGGTCTTGCAGAAATAGTCCTTGGCAGTGCCAGTCCCCCATTGGTACAGCGCTAGATCGTGTAGAGGAGTCATTAACTTCAGCGCGTTCTCGGGCACCCGAAATATCAGGGCGCCGCGCTGGTGGCAAATCGAGCAGTCGCAAATGCGGGCATGGTCGATCTCGGCGTGAACCTCGAACCGGGTGCGGCGGCAGTGGCAGGCAGCCTGCCAGATCGGGGTGCCGCCGTTTTGCATGGATTTATGTGACGTGCCGCGCGCGGGCCCCGCGTTCAATCGCGGCGGCGTGCAGGCGGTCGATGTTCAGCTCATAGCGAATTTCGGCCAGAAACTCCAATTCGGACTCTGCCAACTTACCGTCTGAAGCGGCCACATCACAGGCCAGCGCATAGGCGGTTTCGTGCAGGCGCTCGGGCAGGTTGTCACGGATCAGACCAAACAATGCGTCAAGCCCGTCTTCCTGTTCGAACAGATCAAACACGGTCTGCGACATGCGCTTGATCCGGTCGATGTCGTAGTTGGCAAAAATCGGCAGCATGTTCACTGCCGACTGGATTTCGATCAGTTCAGATGTGCGGATATTTTCGTCCGAAGCCGACACCGCTACCATGATTGCGACAAGGCAATCCTGCGGGGTAAGCGGATGAGGTGTTGGCTGCTCGGTCATCTAGGTATCCTTCTGGGTTATATCCTGTGAAAGGATAGGCAGCCAGAGGCGCGGGTACAACTGTCGCAGTGTCAATTGGGCAATATTCAGCCCTGCGCCGAGAAGTGATACTCGATATCCTCGAACTGTCCGTTGGGAAAGCCGTAGGTAAAACGCAGACCTTCTAAGCCAGCCACCACGCCATGTTCCGCGTTGCCGGGAACGTAGATGGCAACGCCGGGGCTGATGTGATGGGCTTCGCCATCAATTGTAACTGTACCGGAGCCTTCGATTCCGAAGTAGAATTCGGCCGGGGCATGGCGATGGGGCAGCAGGCGTCCACCGGCTTCGAACTCAGCAATGCCCAGAACCATGTCGCGTGGCGTGTCCACGCTGCCGTTGATCAGAGTGCGCCAACGGACTTCGCCATAAGCCGGATCGGTGCCGCCAACCAGAGGAACCTGGGATGCATCCACCGAAAGCGGCGCCTTGGGCAGATTGCTGGCCTGGTTCAGGATCTCTGTATCCGCCAAATCACTGGCAAAGCTGGTCATGATTTCAGTCATTGGGGCACTCCTTTTGCTGAGTTCAGTTAGAGCCCTTTGCGGCGGCCACTCAATAGGATAAAGATGAATGCTAATATACGCTGGAGTTATGATATATGCGGCAACTTCCATCCTTCTCAGGGCTGACAGCATTTTACGCTGCGGCGCGTCTTGGGACCCTTACGGCTGCGGGACAGGAGTTGAATGTGTCGCAACCGGCAGTGTCGCGCCGAATTGCGACACTAGAGGCTGATCTGGGATGTTCATTGTTTGATCGCAGTCGAAAACCAGTGCAAATGTCCCAGCAGGGCAGGGATCTATTGCAGGCGTTGCACAGTGGGTTTGGCCAGATCGAAACTGCCGTGGCACAGATCAGGCAGGCTGCACAATCGCGGGTTGTCACTGTCACCGCGCCGTCAGGGTTTGTTGCGTTCTGGCTGATCCCACGACTGGGGCAACTTGAGGAAAGCTTCCCTGATCTGACGATTCGTATCATAAGCCAAGAGTATGGAGAAGCGGCGCGGCCCGGTGATGTGGTGATCCGGTTTGGATTGGCCACTGACGAAGCAATGATCCGTTTGCTGGGGGGCGAGGTGTTCCCAGTGGCCAGCCCGATGTATTTGGATCGCCGTGGCATGACGGCGGACAGTCATGATCTGTCGCAGGTGACCCTGCTGACGATGGAGGCCGCGCGTAGCCAATGGCATGACTGGCCAAGCTGGTTTCAATCGGCTGGGATGACGATGCCGCGAACCGGGCGTTCGTTGGACTTTAATTCATATGCGATGCTGGTGAATGCCGGACTGGCGGGGCAGGGGGTGTTTCTGGCCTGGGACGGCGTGTTGGACACATTTCTGGATACTGGCGCCTTGGTGCGACTGCATGGGCCAAGTGCGGTATCATCGCGTGGATATTTTGCCACTGCGCGCGATGGACTGGCTGCCGGAGAGGATGTGCGCAGTATTTTGGACTGGATTGTAAAGGAAGCCAGTAAATAGCCGCTATGCAGAGGCAGTTCATTGACACATGCTGCAGTGGCACAATAAACCGGGCCAGTCGGCTGCATAGGGCAGCTGGATACGCGATGCGGCCCAATTGGGGCCATCCGATGGAGAACGATATGTCCGAACTGCGCGAAACCGCTCTGCAGAGCAAAGCCTGGCCGTTTGAAGAAGCCCGTAAGGTGCTCAAACGTTTTGCCAAGGGCGCGCCAGAGAAGGGCTTTGTATTGTTCGAGACCGGTTATGGCCCGTCAGGTCTGCCGCATATCGGCACCTTTGGTGAGGTCGCCCGCACCACCATGATCAAACGCGCCTTTGAGGAGATCAGCGACATTCCGACCAAGCTGGTGTGTTTCTCGGATGATCTGGACGGCATGCGCAAGGTGCCGGGCAATGTTCCAAACCCCGAGGCGCTGGCGGAGCATATGCAAAAGCCGCTGACTTCGGTGCCGGATCCCTTTGGCACCCACGAAAGCTTTGGCCACCACAACAACGCTATGCTGCGCCGGTTCCTGGATACCTTTGGCTTTGAGTATGAGTTCATCTCGGCCAATGAATTTTACGGCTCGGGCCAGTTCGACGAAGTACTGAAACGCGCCGTTGAAAAATACGACGACGTCATGGCTGTGATGCTGAAGTCGTTGCGTGAAGAGCGCGCGGCGACCTATTCGATCTTCCTGCCAATCCACCCGGAAACCGGCCGCGTGTTGTACGTGCCGATGAAAAAGGTCGATCCTGAGACCCACAGCATCACCTTTGATGATGAGGACGGCAAGGAATGGACGCTGCCAGTCACCGGCGGCAATGTGAAACTGCAGTGGAAGCCGGACTTTGGCGCGCGCTGGGCAGCGCTGGGCGTTGATTTTGAGATGTACGGCAAGGATCACAGCACCAATACGCCGATCTATGACAAGATCTGCCGCATTTTGGGCCACCCAGCACCGGACCATTTCACCTACGAGCTGTTTCTGGACGAGAACGGCCAGAAGATCTCTAAAACCAGCGGCAACGGCATTTCGATCGACCAGTGGCTGACCTATGCCAGCGCCGAAAGCCTGTCGTATTTCATGTATCTCAAGCCCAAGACGGCCAAGCGGATGCACTTTGATGTGATCCCCAAAGCAGTGGACGAGTATCACCAGCAGTTGCGGGCCTATGAAAAACAGGATGCCAAGGCACAGTTGAACAACCCGGTGTGGCACATCCACGGTGGCGACGTGCCGAGGTCGGACATGGTGGTGCCCTTCGCCATGTTGTTGAACATCGCCAGCGTGTCCAACGCCGAAGACAAGGAAACTCTTTGGGGGTTCATCAATAAATATGCACCTGACGCAACACCAGAGGCCAATCCAACGCTGGATCAGGCGGCGGGCTTTGCCGTGGCCTATTTCAATGACTTCGTGAAACCGGCCAAGACCTATCGTCTGCCAACAGATCAAGAGCGCGCGGCGCTGACCGATCTGGCGCAAGCGCTGAAATCGCCCGAGGCAGCGCTGGCGGCGATTGCCAAGAAGAACGAGATCGACGGCAAGGACGACGCGCTGCCCGAGGTTGACTTTGACAGTGATGACTTCCTGCAGTCGGTGGTCTTTGCCATCGGCAAGATCCACGGGTTCGATCCTCTGCGCGCCTGGTTCTCGGCGATTTACGAGGTGCTGCTGGGCGCGACACAAGGCCCACGTTTTGGCGGCTTCATCGCGCTGTACGGCGTCGAAGAGACCCTTGCGCTGATCGACAAAGCACTGGCGGGTGAGCTGGTTTAAACCTGTTTGAGCGAGACATTTGGGCCGCGAATATCCAGATTGGTATTCGCGGCCCTTGTTGTTTGTGACGTCAGGAGTGTTGTGCCGCTGACGTTCACAAAGGTGAAACAGGCTGGGCGTCTAACCGGCCCGAAGCAGCACCTTGTTCGACCCCAAAGCAGAAGCAATATCTTGGAACTGGGCCGCCTGTGGAGAGGTCGAGGCCGAGCGTAACAATTGAGTTTCAGCCTCTTCGATGATGATGAGTGCTTTGGCTAGCGCTGCCTCTTTTTGATCGGGTGCAATGGCGGTTAGGGGGCGAGAGGTTTGTAAGCTGTTGTCCTGCGTCCTTACATTGGCGCGTGGGGTGGCGGGGTCACGATGCTCGCGGGCAACCGAGTGCAGATCTAAGGCAGCTTGTCTGAGAACTTTTTGAACCTCGCTTTGTCCAGGTAAGCCCCGGAGCTCGTTCTCAAGAACCTCCAGGCGTTCAGCTATACAATCAACCACATAGACTTCAGTTTGGGAACATAGCCTTGAGATCTCGGACAGCTTGTTTGCTATGTAATTCGGATCTTGAACAGCGGCTGCTGCCCGTCGGTTTTTCGCGGGGTAATAATCACGCGAGTCGCCGGTTGAGTTGGATAAGCTGTCATCTGTAGGTGATGTGAGACTGCCGACTGCCGAAGTCGTTACGGGAGCGGAGGCGGAGGGCAGGCTGAAACCAGCGAGGTTTCCGGTATTTGATCCGGGTTCTCCGCCTCCCCAAGACACCGAATAATCGCCGCCATCGGCAATGTCGCCAGAAAAGCTACCTGAATATGGCTCTGCTACACTGACGACATCTCCGGAACCGTCTACAGTATTGTAGCTTGCCACACCGGAATAGGTGCCGGAAATGGTTCCATCCGATGAGACGGTTCCAGTTATGTCGGTGATTTCCGACTCGTCGGGATACCCAGCTACCGGAGAGATGTCGCTGATGGTTCCGGCGAAATCGCCACTTTCGTCAAAGGTGATGGCCCCGCCAGGCACGGAATATGTTTGCGCCATGGTTAACGTTGAAATGGCCAATAGAGGAAAAAATGCAAGCGAAGACTTCAGCATGATTCATGCTCCTTACTCGTATACAAAAAACCGAAGTACGAGGTGTTCTTTCCCTAGACGTTTACCCAGAGAAGTCAGCACAAATGCTGCAACTTGGGCTTGTCCCGTAGAACCCAAGATACGCGGATGTATAGAAACTAGTGCGCGCGTATAGTAAGTCCAGACATTGGAAGGACCACAGCTCACAATATACTTGGTCCTAAATTCACTCTCCCGCGCTGCCCGTTAGGGGGGGGGGGCAGGATTTGGAGTGAAAGGGGTGGCCGCCCCCTTAAGGTCTGCCACCCTGAATGCGAGTGTTCTGCATGGGCGGCAGCTGCCTGATTAGCCCTACCAACTTTACTCTAGCACACGGCAATCCGCCTCAAGACAAGTAACCAGTGCAGCGCGGACATCAGCATCGTAAACACCATTGATGGCGCCATCATAAAACCCGTGCTCTGCCAATGCCTCTTGGTATATGCGCACAAATTTTGCTTTGCCGGCATCCATCGCGCTCTCGAACTCAGTCAAGGCTTCGGCGCTGCGCCCAAAGGCCGCCAGCACATGGGCGCGAGTGTCATGAGCGGCAGCGTAGCCGGGCCGATCCAGCAGCGCCTGCTCCACGTCGATCAGCGCCTCGGCGGTGCGGCCTTCAAGGTATAACGCCCAGGCCAGACGATTATGGTCATTGCCGCGATTGAAACGCGCAGACGCATATGACGGGTCGCGTTGAAGCGCCTCGTTGTAGTCCTCGATTGCACGGCGGTGCTCACCGAGATGCGTGTAGGCACTGCCGCGGTTATTGTAAGTGAACATGTGATCTGGATTAAGTTTCAACGCATGATCAAAATCCTCGATTGCTCTGAGATGTTTGCCAATACTGGAATAGGCATTGCCGCGGTTGGACAGAGCGGCAACAGACATCGGATCAAGCCGCAATGCTTCGTTGTAGTCTTCGACTGCTCGGCTGTAGAGAGCCATATAGGAATGCACACTTCCCCGGTTCATGTAGGCCTGAAATGAGTCGGGGTCGAAATTCAGGGCCTGATCAAAGTCCTCGAGAGCCAGCGAAGACTCATCAATCACACGGTAGGCGCGGCCCCGGTTGATGTAAGCCCAAGCGAGGTTTTTGCCTTGCCACTGGCCCGAGTCGATCACGGCGGTGCAGCCGCTGATCCTTAGATCCTGACTATTACTTTGAAGGCAATCGTCCTTCATGTTGGCTTGTGCGGGGCTGGCGAGTCCGGTCATAAGAACCATTCCGGCGACCACTGAAAAAATGCGCATTAGAAACCCTTTATTCGTCCCGGCTACCCGCCAGCCTAGCAAAGCTCTGCTTTCGGTCAACTGCTCGCGTATTCGGAGCCCGTTTGTCGGGTTCGGGCTTGTGCCGTTGCGCACCCGGCGTACGCTATACTGGGGCTGAATTAATGCCGCTGCTTTAAACCCTCTTCTCCAAACGCATAGGCGCTGTTGGAAAGGGTTTTACATGAACAAGGCAATCACCGAGGGCGTCGCATTGATGCCGCCCGTATTTGCGGATGGTTTGGATGTTTGGTCCAGTGGCGATGGCACACCGGGGTCTGATAGCTATGACGGAGCCGTCAACGCGGCTTATGTGCCGGCGGATGCGGATTTTGGCGGTTGTCTGGAACTGCAAAAGACCAGTTCGACCCAGAAGCTGCGCCACATGGGGCAAACCCCACTGCTGCCCGGTTGTTATCTGCAGATCAAAGTGCGCATCAAAGCCATCAGTGGTGCACTGCCCAGCGTGCGTATCGCCGCTTGGGCCGGAGGGTCCGGCGGCAGTCATATCAGTGGCGTGGTGGAAACAGGTCCCAGCACCACCTTGGCCAGTTACGGCGAGGTGGTGGAAATCAGCGCTATTGTTGGCACGGGTGCGCGCGGTGGTGTGGATATGGCTTGGGGGCGCAATGCCGGCTATGGCCATATGGGCTTGGATTTGACTGGCGCAACTGGCGGTGTGGTGCGGATTGATGACATCGAGATCATCGACATCACCAGTGCCTATCTGCGCGATATGCTGAGCCTGGTGGATGTCACCGATTTTGGCGCCGTGGGGGATGGATCCACCAATGACGCGCCTGCCTTTGACGCCGCCGATGATGCCGCGGATGGCCGCCGCATTCTGGTGCCAGCCGGTACGTTCTATCTGGGGGACACAGTATCGCTGAACCATCAGGTGGTGTTTGAGGGCACTGTCACGATGGCCAGTGACAAAATGCTGCTGCTGACCAAAAATTTCGATTTCCCTACCTATGCCGCCGCCTTTGGCAATGAAGAACTGGGCTTCAAAAAGGCGTTTCAGGCGTTGATCAACAATGCAGATCATGAATCACTGGATCTGGGGGGGCGCAAAATCAGCCTAAGCGGGCCGGTGGACATGCAGGCGGCAGTGCCTAACAAGACCAGCTATTCGACCCGCCGGGTGATCCGAAACGGCCAGATCGAGGCGCAATCGGGGGCGGCCTGGGACACCGACACAGTGACCGCGCAGGCAACCTATGACCCCGGAGATTCCCGCAAGCTGAAATCGGTGGCCAATATCGCCAACATCCCGGTAGGATCACTGGTCGAAGGCAGCGGCGTTGGTCGTGAGATCTATGTGAAATCCAAAAACACTGGCGCCAGCGAGTTGACCTTGAGCGCACCGCTGTATGATGCGGCGGGCACGCAGGTGTTTACCTTCAAAGATTTCAAATACATACTGGATTTCGGTGGCTTCAGTGCGCTCAGTAAATTTGGCATTACCGAGGTTGAGCTGCAGTGCAACTCGCACTGTAGCGCCATCCGTCTGTCGCCGGCAGGATCGGTGTTCAGCCTGGATCGCTGCTTCATCTCGCGGCCCAAGGACCGTGGTATTTCGTCGATTGGCACCGGCTGTCAGGGCATCCTGATCGACAATTGTCAATTCCTGTCAGCGGAAGAGGCGGAAGATGTGCCTGACCGCAGCTCGGTGGGTCTGAACGTCAACGCCAATGACGCTAAGCTGCGCAACAATCGGGTCACCAAATTTCGCCATTTTGCAATGTTAGCGGGAGGCAACAACACTGTGACGGGGAATCACTTCTTTCAGGGCGATTCAATTGCCAATGGGGTGCGCACGGCGGGGCTGATCCTGGCCAGCACCTACTGCTCGACCACGGTGTCGGACAACTACGTCGACAATTGCTTTATCGAGTGGACCAACGAGTTGGACCCAACCCCGGATTTCACCAGTGGCTTTTCGTTCAGCTCGCTGTCGGTCACCGATAATGTGTTCCTGTCTGGAGATGTTGCCCCTTGGTTCAGCTACATCGTTCTAAAGCCATATGGAAATGGGCATTTTCTGAATGGCGTGTCGGTCAGCGGCAACAAGTTCCGGTCAATCAACGGGTCGATTGACCGGGCCGAGCGGGTCGATACCAGCTTCTCGGGGTTGGACTTTAGCCGCACCAAGAACGTGTTTTTTGAGGGTAATACCTTCCACAATGTGGACGCCTCGGTGGCCAATCCGCTGCGGATCCGGCACGAGCAATCTTCGGCAGCCAAGACATGGACTATTGATCCCGGTGACAATCTGCCCTTTGGGGGGTGGTCGCGTGGCGTCGACAGTGTCATCGCGCTGGGGGCAATCACTACCAGCGGTGGCTCGTCGCGTTATGCCATGCCTTATGCCGATCCAGAACAGGGCAGCAACAAGGATCAGGTTGATCTGGTTTGGGAGGAATCTGTGCGCGGTGAGGTGCAGCTGACCATGCGCATGGACAAGTGATCAACCTTGGCCAAGATCACCGGCGTTCAGGTGGAAGGCCTTACCAAAGCCGCCATTCAGATGCGCTTCGGTGATCTGAAACCGGACAAAGGCAAAATCGGCAAAACCAATATAAAGTTTGGCTTTGGGGTGGTCGCGCAGGTAATGCGCGGCCAGTTCAGCGTGGCCTTCGTCGCCGTGGCGCAGGAAAGAGGCGCGGCAGATCAGGCTGAGCCGGGGATGGGTCAGCGGGTCGCCTTTGTCGCCGGGTTCGCCCACCAGCAGGGAACAGGCTGGATTACCCACCAGCGCGCGGGTGTGGCCCGACAGGGAAGACACCAGACTGATAGGGCCGCCATCGGGGTCCAAGCCAAAGGCAACACGGGTAACCAGCGGTGTGCCTGTTTCAGTGATAACCCCCAGCGCAGCAAAACGGGCCTTGGCCATTAGATCGCCGGCTAGGGCGCGGGCTTCGTCATCAGTGGGGCGGATGGGGTTGGTCATGGCGTCGCGGTCCTTGGGTTGTATTCAGAAGCTGTGCCACACTCCGAGTTTGAGGCCAAGGCTGCGCTTGGTGGTGACGCGATGTTGGGCGCCGATCAGTAGGCGGGTGTCTGGGTTCAACGGGATCTGAAGGCCGGGTGTGATGGTGTAGAATAGGGGATGGCCCGAGATTTTGGCGGTTTCAATTTGCAGAATGGGGCGCAGGTGTTCTGGATCCGACAGCCCAATTGTGGCGTCTAGTTTTAGGATCGGCTCGGTATTGAGGCCGCGGATCTCGTACGCACCATCAATTGCCAGCCATCCCGGCCCCCAGTTGCTGTCAAACGCACGCCCATAAGACAGAGTCACTTTTTGCATCGGCACCCAAGAGTTAAGATAGTGACTGGCCCCCAACGCCAGTTCAACAGCCATATGATGCCTGCGCGATGTCTGGCCTAACGGTATGCGGACAAAGACCAGAGCATGACCTGACAGATTGTCGTTGTCATTCAGATCGATGCCAAGCGTCACAAGTGAGGTCAGGCCATAGTCAGCGTAATAGCCAAGCTCAGAACTCCAAACACCATGGCCGGTCCGCTGGGTTATGGTTGCCGATGCAAATCCGCTGCCTTTTTCGCGCAGCCAAGCCCCGGACAAGGCCGGAGATGCGCTTAGAACATATATCCAGATAGCGACTAAAACGCGAAACATGACAAACAACCCCAAGAATAATTGGGCGGTGATCATGGTTAAAAATGGGTTACTTTTTGGGTGCCTGTCGCCGGTCCGGGACGATTTAACCGACAGTTTGCTGAAAACGCTTCTGCTTTTGGGGAAATCCCGCGTAGGCTGAGGATATTCAACGGAGGAGCCAAATGCCAACAATAGCCAAAACCGCTGAAATTCAGACCGTCATTACCACCTTTGAAATGACGCCGGGCACCTGCCAGGATCTGCTGGATGCCCTGACCGAAGCCTACGCCGAGTTTATCTCGTTGCAACCCGGTTTTATTGCCTCTGGTTTGCACGTCAATGACGCCCAGACACGGATTGCCAACTACTCGCAGTGGAACCGCCGCGAAGATTTTCTGGCGATGCTGCGGACCACGGAAATGCGGGACCGCAATCGCAAGATACACCAGTTATGTCGCAGCTTTGAGCCGGTGATGTACGACGTGGCCGCCACGTTTTAGCCAGCTCCTGTAGGTTTGGACCAGCACATCATGTCTTCGTCTGGTCACGGGGGGCAACGCGGCGTTGTGGCTGTGGTCGTGGCCTTAGATCTGCCGGCCGCGCTGGGTAATGACGCCGTGTGAACTAAGTGATGAGGCAAGGACTGCCGTAGAGATGGGTGAAATTGGGCTGATTTGGATCAAGGCACCCACGCGGATTTGCAGGCAGTCTGAGACCAAGTCATAACAGGAGACCATTGATGTATCACAAAATTCTTGTCCCCATTTCTTTTGATCCGGACCGCGATATTAACGGACCGCTGAAGCTGGCCAAGCTGCTGTGTAGTCAGGGCGGTGCGGTGACACTGTTGCATGTGGTCGAGCATATTCCGGCCTATGCCATCTCCTATATGCCGCTTGATTATCTGGCCCAAGCCCGCGAAGCCTTGCAGACAGAACTCGACAATTTAGCAGCCACCCTGCCGCACGCCATTGGTGTGGTGATCGAGGGCCACTCGGGGCGCTCCATTCTGGACTGGGCGGAAACCAACGAACCGGATCTGATCATCATTGCCTCGCACCGACCCGGAATGCAGGATTTGCTGCTCGGCTCGACCGCATCGCAGGTGGTGCGTCATGCGGCCTGTGCGGTGCATGTAGTGCGCTGACGGCGGTTATTCAGGGCAGGTCATGAACGGGTGACGCGGCTTGATCGCGAAACCCGTCCGTGCATGATCTTGTCGAAGAGGAGGATTTTCTATGCGCATATTTGCAGTTACTATTTTTGTCGCTTGCGCCGCCGGATGGGCTGTGGCGGGTGAGCCAGTTGGGATTACCCCAGCGATGACTGAAATCACGGTGCCGACCGCGGATGGCGACGTCAGCATTTCGCGAGTTCAGGACAATGAAAACCGGGTTGATGACAGTTGGACGCGCACCTCGCGCGCTTGTCCGCCGTTTTGTGTGCAACCGATGACACCTGCCGAAGGTGTGACCACGATCGGCGAACTGGAGCTGCTGGAGATGTTGGTCGATCCGGAAGTTCTGGTGGTCGATAGTCGGGTGGTGGAACACTTCATTGGTGGCTCGATCCCCGGTGCGGTGAGCATTCCGTATAATGAAGTCACGGACCGGCTGGATGAGCTGGGATGTGAGATTGATTTTGATGGGTTCGACTGTCAGGCGGCAAAAACTGTGGCGTTGTTTTGTAATGGCCCTTGGTGTGGTCAGTCACCAAGTGCGGCGCGCAATATGATTGCGGCGGGCTATCCGGCAGAACGGATTTTCTACTACCGCGGCGGTATGCAGAACTGGCGCATGCTGGGGCTGACTGTCACCAAATGAATGCAAAATGGCGGGACGGTACCCGCCATTTTTGTTTCTAGACCGACCTGAGCTGGATCAGGTATCGGGCGGCGAACCGCAGCAACCCGCTGGGAAGCAGCGCGGAGCGCAGCAATACTTTGTTGGAACTCACCGCATCGGCAATGAGCGAATAATGCGCCTGCTTGTCTTCGGGTGCGCGCAGCAGGATGGTTTCAGCCTCTTGGAGTGCCCGTTCAGCGCGCGCTTTGGCTTCGGGAATAGCGGTTTCCTGGATCGCGCGATATGTTTTAGATCCCCGGCGGATCGGTTTTACGCCGGGGTCCACGTTGTTATCAACCATTTGCGTCAAGGCATCTTGCACACCGACCAACGCTGAATAGGCTTCGGAGTAGGTCGGTTTGCCGCTTAGTGCTTCTGAGGCCTTGCCATAGGTTACCTGATAGCAGTCATGGCGATAGATTGGTGGCAAGCGAACACATTTTTCAATTCCCCGTGCCAAGATAAAGATCACCTTTTTGGTGGTTCGTTCGGTCAGTCTGGTGTCGGCGGGGCTGCCATGGCTATGACTTTCTCCGGTCGCCGCAGCAGGCTGGGCGGAAAACACTGCTGCGATTAATACAAAACAAAAAAACACTGATGGCATAGGCGGTACCTCTTCGGGCTGATCTTAGCCCGAATGTGGCAACCGGCAAGGCTGCGGCGGTGATCACAGTGGACGTGGTATCCGACTGCAGGGGTCAGTGCATGGTGCAGAACGAGCCGTGTCTTGCGCTCTGCATCAACTGGTCAAAGTCTTTGCCCTGCATTTCCACCAGTGTTTTGTGATCGCCGGCTTCAAACCAGACCTTGTCCAACCCCGACAGGCTGTTGTCGATGATGGTGGGCACGTCATAGGCCTCGCCCACGGGCGGTGCCGCACCAAGATTGCAATCGTCGAACAGGTCCTGAACTTCAGATTCAGCAGCCAGTCCCAGACGGCGGTCCATCATCGCTTGCAGCTGGGTCAGATCAACGTGGTGGTTTGACGGGACGACGGCCAGGATCGGGCCTTCCTCCATATGGATCAGCACCGATTTGGCCAGGTGGTCGCCGGGCACATGTGCCGCTTCGGCGCAGCCACTGGCGGTGGCGGCATAGGGGTGGGCGATCATGTCAAAAGGCAGGCCCTGGGCCTCGAGGTGGTGTTTCAGGCGTGCGGCAATGGTCATTGGCTTCTCCGTCGGGATGACGGGTGCCCTGTGGCCGCGCAAACCCTAAACCAGCGGCGCGGCCAAGGCGCCCTGAGGTTTCGAGTGGGGTTTTAGTGTGCCCCTGTTGCCCGAGTCGGGCAAGCCCTGGTGGTGAAAGGAGGCTATAGTCTGGTGGTTTTGACGATCACCATCGCCAGACGGATCATTTGGTTCGGCAAGAACAGAAGTGCCGAGCGCAGCAGGACCTTGTTGGAGTTGATGGCATCTGCAATCCGCACGTAATGCGATTGGGTATGCGAGGGCGCGCGCAGCAGCATGGTCTGAGCCTGGTCCATCGCCCGTTCGGTCCGCGCCCGCGCGGCGGGAATGGCCTCGGGTTTGATGGCGGCATAGGTCTGGGTTAATCTGCGGCGATTGGGTTTTGTCGGGTCCCGGTACTCAGCCATGATGCGGTCCAGTTCTTCTTCGACATGTTCCAAGGCGTCCTGGGCATGGGAATAACTGATCTTGCCATTCAGCTGATTGGCCGCAAAGCGATAGGTCTTGCGATAGCAGTCCCAGCGATAGATCTTTTTCTCTTTTCGGCAGCGGGCGAAATCACGGGTCAGGATCTTGACGATCTGCCGGGTCGTGCGGTCCTGCAGGCCGGTGGCTACGTAGCCGCTGCCACTGTCACCGCCGCCGTCTCCGCTATTGCCTTCGCTGGCCGCAATCGGCTGGGCGAGAAAGGGAATAAACACTAAAACACGCAGGAAATGGCTTAACATCACAAAGGCTCCTTTGGGTGTGAGCCTAGCACAAATTGCTGCCTTGGCCCGCAGTTTTGCCGCAACTGGTCATATTTAGACCGGCACAGGAGACCTAGGCTGAACTTGGGAGTAGGGGGAGAGGACAACACAATGGCACAGGCCACAGCAACACAGATGATCGACGACGCGCGCGTTAGGGTGACGCGGTTTGATTTCGCACCGGGGGCCGAGACGGGCTGGCACGCTCATGCGATGGACTATGTGATCACTGCCATCACCGACTGCCACATGCGTCTGGACATGCCGGGCGGCGAGCTGCGCGAAGTGGTGGTGCCTGCCGGGACGGCCTATCGTCGGGAGGAAGGCGTGGAGCACAATGTGATCAATATTGGCGACGGGTTGATGAGTTTTGTTGAGGTGGAGTTGAAATAGGGGGGGGCGTGGTTAGGGCTGCGCCTGACCTTTGGGTGGGTGCTAAGCGCCCTCCTGTAGGGAGGGTCCGGCTCTGCCCGGCGGTTCCGGGGGATGAAAAGGGGAGTAGAATGCTATTCCACTCCCGCTGATGTCAGTATACACGAAGTCTTGCTCAGGTTGTTTTTAGCCCTATTAGAGCCCCAATGTTATTCTCCAAGCTGAAGGTTTTCGAAACATGGTCCATATATTGTCTGCGCAAAGAAGAGATGAGTTTTTGTCTGGAAATATGCTTTGCCGACTAGAAATGGTGTTGGGAGGAGATAACGAACGACACCCGGTTCTCTATCTAAAATCCGACTATGTGACCGCACATTTTATTTATCGGCTTAACGAGATGAAGATTAGATTGTTTACGACGGATAACGGATTGATTTGTTATGCCGTTGAGTTTGACGAGGGGCTTGAAGCCCCAACTTACATGTATTCTTCGGTCGAGACGCTCAGTGAGAAGGAAGCATTGTCCCTGTCTCTAAATGGACAAGAAATAGTGGTGGTGCTATTTAATGACTTCGCCATTGAGATTGGGACGGCACGTGCTTTGGTGAGTAACATTGATGGAACCATTGACATTAAGTCCTATATTCCTCCTGGGCCTGACCACTTTCATAAGCACGACTCCGCGATGAATGCTTCGTTATCTAAAGCAATCGAGCAAGAATATTTTCCGTGTACAGTTAATCTATCGTTGGAAAATTTTAGGAGCGATGCGACAACAAGCGTGGTTTCAAGAGGTGGAAGTGAGTTGAGAATAACAGGCTTTGAATCCTCAACGGTTGTGCATGAATTGTTGCCTCAAATTGTTACCGATCATACCGACTTGACTTTCATTCACTCCCCAAACGTCGAAGTGTCAGAAGTCAAAACACGAGAGTTTAGTGATGCAATGTTTGTTGGGGGTGGCGGTATCGTTTCTTTCCAAGCAAAATCTTTCCTTTTTCTAGACAACCCACCAGAGGACAGGACAAGAGCAACGAAAAGGTTGAAGAGTAATCTTAAAAAAGCAGCTAGTCAGACAAATGGTTCATCACGAATGATCATGAAGGGCAGCCGAGTTTTTTCCGAATCCCAAGAAATTGAAATTTCGAACGACATGAATATAGTTCTTTCTGTGTTTGTTCCAGACATGAGCTTAATTGATGAAGAGGGTAACAAGCTCTTGGAACAATGCTCTCTTGATTTGAAAAAGCGAGGACATCATTTTGTCGTTCTGGATCCCATGCAGCTATTGAGGACCGTTCAAGCGGCAGAAGCCTTAGGGGGCAACAACATCAGGAATGCGTCTGCGGGTTTTCTAGACTTGCTCATACAACGGAGCGAAGAAGGCCGGGAAGGAAAGCAATTTTCAACTCCTGCAATATACCGTTGGTAAACTCACATATGTCAAAACTTTTTCTGCGCTTGGCCCCGATACGTCCGCGTTCCACCTTTGCCAGCCGTTGACCGCCCACGCGACTTCACTGCCTGCTCAGACGCCTTCGCAACGGCATACTGACGCGCCATTGGATCGTCGGAAATCGTTAGATCCACCGCCTCTAGTCGCTTCACTTCGTCCCGCAGGCGGGCGGCTTCTTCGAACTCCAGGTTCTCGGCGGCTTTACGCATGTCGGTGCGCAGGCCTTCCAGAACAGTCTCCAGATTGGCGCCGTGCAGCGGTTTGTCGATGGTGGCGGTGACGCGGGACATGTCGGTGTCGGCGGGGTAGAGGCCGGCCAAGACATCCTCGACGTTTTTCTTCACCGTGGCCGGGGTGATGCCGTGCTCAAGGTTATAGGCTTCTTGCTTGGCGCGGCGGCGGTTGGTCTCGGCCAGCGCGCGCTCCATGCTGCCGGTGATTTTGTCGGCGTACATGATGACCCGCCCATCGGCGTTGCGCGAGGCGCGGCCGATGGTCTGCACAAGGGATGTTTCGGAACGCAAGAAGCCTTCTTTGTCGGCGTCCAGAATGGCGACCAGACCACATTCGGGGATATCCAGACCTTCGCGCAAAAGGTTGATGCCGATTAGCACGTCAAAGGCGCCAAGGCGCAGGTCGCGCAGGATTTCGATGCGTTCCAGGGTGTCGATATCAGAGTGCATATAGCGCACTTTGATGCCCTGTTCGTGCATGTATTCGGTCAGATCCTCGGCCATGCGTTTGGTCAGGGTGGTGACCAGCGTGCGCATGTTGTTGCCGGTGACAATGCGGACCTCGTCGAGCAGATCATCAACCTGCATCTCAACCGGGCGGATCTCAACCGGCGGGTCCAGCAGGCCGGTGGGGCGGATCACCTGTTCGGTGAACACGCCGCCAGTTTGCTCCATCTCCCATTTCGACGGGGTGGCCGAGACAAACACCGACTGGGGGCGCATGGCGTCCCATTCCTCGAACTTCAATGGGCGGTTGTCCATGCACGACGGCAGGCGGAAGCCATGTTCGGCGAGGGTGGTTTTGCGGCGAAAGTCACCTTTGTACATGCCACCGATTTGCGGCACCGAGACGTGGCTCTCGTCGGCAAAAACGATGGCATTGTCGGGGATGAATTCAAACAGGGTGGGGGGCGGCTCGCCGGGGCCACGGCCCGTTAGGTAGCGCGAGTAGTTTTCAATGCCGTTGCAATGGCCGGTGGCCTCGAGCATCTCAAGGTCAAATTTGCAGCGCTGTTCCAACCGCTGTGCCTCGAGCAGTTTGCCTTCGCTGACGAACTGGTCCAGCCGCAAGCGCAGCTCTTCCTTGATCTTGATGATGGCCTGATTGAGGGTTGGTTTTGGGGTCACGTAGTGCGAGTTGGCGTAGACGCGAATCTGCTCGAAACTGCCGGTGCGTTCGCCGGTGAGCGGGTCAAATTCGGTGATACCTTCTAGCTCGTCACCAAAGAACGACAGCCGCCAGGCGCGATCATCCAGGTGGGCCGGGAAGATTTCGAGGGAATCACCGCGCACCCGAAAGCTGCCCCGCTGGAACGCCTGATCGTTGCGTTTGTATTGCTGCGCCACCAGATCGCCCATGATCTGACGTTGGTCGTAGTTCTCACCAGCTTTGAGATCCTGCGTCATGGCGCCATAGGTTTCGATGCTACCGATGCCATAGATGCAGGACACCGAGGCGACGATGATGACGTCGTCACGCTCCAGCAGCGCACGGGTGGCCGAGTGGCGCATGCGGTCGATCTGTTCGTTGATCTGGCTCTCCTTCTCGATGAAGGTATCCGAGCGCGCGACATAGGCTTCGGGCTGGTAATAGTCGTAGAAGGAAACGAAGTATTCGACGGCGTTATCCGGAAAGAAGCCTTTGAATTCACCGTATAATTGCGCTGCCAGTGTTTTGTTCGGGGCCAGGATGATGGCGGGACGCTGGGTCTGTTCAATGATCTTGGCCATGGTGAATGTTTTACCGGTACCGGTGGCGCCCAGCAGCACCTGATCGCGCTCGCCCTCCACCAGACCGTGCGATAGTTCGGCAATGGCGGTGGGCTGGTCGCCGGCCGGCTCAAATGTGGTGTTGAGCACAAAGGCCTGGCCGCCCTCTAGCTTGAGCCGCTCACTTGCGTCCGTTGACCCCATCGCAGGGGTGGAACTGTCGGAATGGGCATAGGGCATTAACGGCTCTCCTGTCTGGTGGCGGATTTTGATCTGTTTTTGTTCTTGTTCAAGCGGATTCGTACCCCCAGCGCAAAGCCGTTGGAAATCATGGGCAATGTGAGACAAAAGGCACCTTGCCGCGCGGGTCCGTTTTGCGCATATAAGGGGGCAGTGAATGAGCAGGAGACGGCAATGCAAGCGCGGATTTTCAAGCCAGCCAGAAATGCGATGACCTCGGGCATGGCAAAGACACATAAATGGGTGTTGGAATATGCTCAGGCGAGTGCGCGCGAAGTTGACCCGTTGATGGGCTGGACATCGTCCGGTGACACCCAGACCCAGGTGCGTCTGCGTTTTGACAGCAAAGAGGCGGCACTGGACTATGCGGTAGCGCATGGCATTGACGCTCAGGTGGTCGAACCCAAGGCCCGCAAGGTCAATGTACGTCCCGGTGGCTATGGCGAGAATTTTGCCACCTACCGGCGCGGTGTCTGGACCCACTGAGACCACCCTGATGGAGATGATCCGAGAGGCCGATCCAGCGGCCCCAGAATTGCGGGCGCTGATTGAGGCCAATCTGGCGCATGGTGCCGTGGCTGGACCTGCAGACAGTGATCATACCTTTGGGGTTGAAGATCTGTGCCAGGAAAATGTGCGGTTCTGGGCGTTGTTTGACGGTGACGTCGCGCTGGGCTGTGGCGCATATAAGGCGTTGCCCGATGGCAGTGCCGAGGTGAAATCAGTCTTTGTGTCTGACGCCGCCCGCGGCAAGGGCTGTGCGCGCAAAATCATGTCCCGCCTTGCCGAAGAGGCTCGCAAGGATGGCATCACGGCGCTGGTTCTTGAAACCGGGTCCGAGCTTTGCCCGGAGTATGATGCGGCTCGCAGGCTCTACGAGAAACTGGGCTATGCCTACTGCGGTCCGATCTTTGGATACCAAGACGATGCCAATAGTGCCTTCATGCGGTTGGACCTTGGCCCTGTTCCCGAATAACAGCAAGATCGGCGCCAAGCGATTCCTTAGCTCAGCAGGATCGAGTGCAAATATTACTTTTCTAGCATTTCTGATCGATTAAGTTACTGATTATACATGAGTTTTGGATCGGCATGCACATAAGGTGTGTACCAAGTTGACATCGCTTTGCTTTAGATACAATACAACGACACGCGGGCCGTTAGCTCAGCTGGATTAGAGCAGGGAACTTCTAATTCTCAGGTCGGGGGTTCGAGTCCTCCACGGCTCGCCACTTCCCTTATAACGTACTGAAAAACCTCAATGTTTACGGTCGGTTTTGGATTGTTTTACAGGGTTCTGGTCTTGTTCCGTTCCCAAAAACGCTGTTCGGCGTTGTGCTTTTCGAGTGTATGCCTCGACTTCATTGAGCGTGGTGTGTCCTACCCATGCCTGCATTTGCAAAACGGTGGCGCCATTCTCTGATAATTCGTTCATTCGGTATTTTCGTAAACCGTGGGCGGCCAGGCCCGGCAAGCCAGCTTCTGTGCAGGCGGCGGAGAACCATTGTGAAAAGCTTTTGTGGGATCGTGGCTTTCCATGAACGGTGGTGAGAAAAACCATGTGGGTTGATTGGTAGCTGAGAAGTGTCTCGCGTTCGCTTTCCAGTCCCAAGGCTGGGCATGTCCACGGGATGTGCGCCATTGCATGGGTTTTCTGCTGCCTGAAGCTCAGCAGGCCATCCCGGTCAATCATGCCGCGACCAAGTTTTACAACGTCCACGCAGCGGGCGCCTGTCCATTGCAGAAGTTCGCAGGCATGGCGCTGGGGCGTGCGGACTGGCCAGTGATCTCTGAAAATTCTCAGATCATCCCGGGTCCACTCCTTGTGCCCTTCTGACTTGGGCATTTTCTTCCCGACAGCAGCACGGGAAACATCGTCTGGAATAATTCCCTGACCGGTCCAGAAGCCGCATAGTTTCCGCCATGCCTTTAAGCGAGATCTAGCTACAGCCGGTGTCAGCGGGTCGAGGTCTGCATTTATGTGGTAGGAGCGAAGCCCTGCCATGGGGGCCTTGCCTCGGGCTTCTCTGATTGCCTCGACATGGCGGCGAATAATTGGCCGATATGAATCTGTGAGATCGCTGTAGGAACCGGATTTTAAGTAGGTTTCACACCCTGCTTCGATCGACCCTGATTTGGCGCGTGATTTGGGTTCTGGCTTTTTCTGGTCTTCCGCCGACCAGGCTGCGATGAATTTTGGGTGATTTTCGGGCACATCATTGGGCAGCTCAACACGAGTGTGACGGTGGTACTTGTAGACCGAGCCTCTGGAAGTAACTCTGTGTACCCGTGGAAACTTCATCTTTTCACACCAAAGGCGTCATCGCATGCGTTGACCGCCTGTTCCTCTATGTCGACATTGTCTGGCTGGCCTTCATAGGGCAGTTCATCAGCATGCGCGTCAAGGTCGGTGCGGTCATATAGACGCTTTGCCCCTTGTTCTTTGCGTGGGATCCCCAGCTTCCGCAGCATGCTTTCAGACACACCCAGATAAGCTGCTGCTGCAGGGCTAGGCAATAGGCGGGGAGTAAACGCATAGGTCATGGCGTCCTCTTAGGTTCCTTTGTTGGATGAATTGGCGGGGGCGCGCTGGCAAAGTCCGTGAGTGGCTTACGCGCCCCCTGTGCGACGCTCACGCCGCTAGTATTGATTGGTGCGCGGGTGGGGAACTTTGGAGGAGGACTGACCCGCCCGCGCCACTCCGCGCAATCGGAAGGAATGCGCGAAATTCTGAAAGGGCGTGATCGGCGCTGTCCTCCTCGCGCGGATCACCTGTCTTATTCTGCGAGCGGGGGTGCCCGCTGGCTGGCCCGTCGGTGGAGTTCGTACCAGAGTGCAGCATCGGCCCAAGGGACGCGGCGCATCAGATTAAGAGGCATGGCGGTGCTTGACCCTGTACCCCACAGGTCCCTTCAACGTGAAATTGATTATTGAACTGGGACGCCTTCGTACAAAGGGTAGCAACGACAATGTGTACATGAGGCCCGGATATTATTCGTCCCTTTCCTTGCAGCGGCAACGTGTAAAGGAGCGCAGGCAAGCCAATGGGATTGTCGCGTATGCGCCAAATATATGGGGCCCGGCAGAGGGCCTTGTGTCAAATAAGAGCACGCCTCGTTTTTTGTTTTCCGCCTCCCATCTCAAGGATCCAAACCCCGACATCCTATGGTTTTGCCGCCCCGGGATTATATTCAAATGGAGCTGTCAGAGCATAATCGAAGATTATGCGCCGCTCTATGTGAGGTACACCGTTCATTCGCCCGGCGGGCATAGCGATAGGAATACGCTTCCCGTGACGAGTTGGATTGCGTTGCATCACGCCGTCACGGCTTGGGTGACCTCAATTATAACTGACTAATTTGATAGTAAAGTTTTTAAGGACTGACGATATGCCCCGATTTCAGTTGACGCTTGAGGAATCGAACAGGTTCCGTGAGAAATTTGCGATTGATCTCGCAAAATTTGGAGTAGATCGTAAGCGTTTCTTTGGCCTCACCTATTTGGCGTAGTTCCACGGTAGCAGTTGTTCGATGTCCTTCTGCCTATGCCCATTGACGATTGATCCAACAAAGGAGCGGGAGGGCAAGTTCGCGACCCGCTGCAAGTTGCTGGAGCAGACGGGCCGCTTTACCATCTATGGAAGAGAGTGGTGTCAAATTGATACTTCGGTGATTTTGCATCGCATATGGTGGAATACCTTACCTTTGGTCAAGTTCGACCAAGCGGGCTGACAGGCACCAGAAGTCCAACAAAGGAGGGGGCATTGATTGATCCCTGATAACGACAATAAACCTCCGTCGCAGTTAAAGCGGTTTGGCAGGGTTGCAATCTTGGTGCTGGGTTTTGTGTTCGTTGGGGCGTTGAC
>MAAY01000031.1:27051-104097 GCA_002162795.1 Rhodobacterales bacterium 56_14_T64 | reverse complement strand
CATTCGGGGCATACCTTGCCCCATCAGAACTTCAACTTGCCGTAACTTCACGACAATCTCTTCAGGCTTGGTTCTCTTAATCGCCATCTATGGTCCGCCGATTTCCGAATCATAGGCGCGGACCACTTTTTTGGGGGAGGCTCAGGCCTTCTACGCCCGAAATCAAACCATTCCCCCGGACATCCTTAAAATATTGCTACCGGGAATAATTAGGAGAGCGTTAAGACTCGGACATTATCCATAGCCATCAAGCGCAGGATAAGCCGAGGTTGGATAATGCCAGTATTCATTATGATTATGTCGTTACTTCTCGGTGTTGCGGCATCTGGCCCCGCACAGTTAGTAGGGCACTCGATGATGGCAGGCGAATATCTGCAAACCGTCCTGCTAAACTATATCTGCGCCGGAGCGGTCGTAGCTCTTGCAACCACGGCTCTAGTTCTTCTTGGACCTGTACCGTGGCCCCATAATGCAGATCGGGAGCAGAGCAAAGTCCCCCTTTGACGAAGATCTCTGCTTCAGCTGGTTGACGTCTCTTCAACATCCAAGGACTTGGATGGGAGATGCCAGGCAATCCAACTAACACCGGCCAGGTAGCCGCGAAGCATCGCACTAAAAACTTGCTCTGGCCGCCAATCAGTTTCATCTTGGGTCACATGGCATTCCAATTGGGGAATGTTGGACTGAAAGAGAGCCTCAATGTCAGCAACTTCTGCGACCACACTATCCAACCTCGCACATTGGAATGAACGCGTTGACCTTGCCGCCGCTTTTCGCTGGACTGCGCGGCTCAATATGCACGAAGCGGTTGCGAACCACTTTAGCCTTGCGGTGAATGACGATGGTTCGCAGTTCTTAATCAATCCAAACCAAATGCACTTTAGCCGGATTAAGGCTTCTGATTTGTTGCAGCTGGACGCAAATGATCCAGACACGATGGCCCGCCCGGACGCACCCGATGAAACTGCCTGGGGATTGCACGGGGCAATCCACCGTCTTTGCCCGCACGCACGCTGTGTGATGCACGTGCACTCTATCTATGCAACGGTTCTTGCCTCACTTGCGGATAGCACTTTACCGCCAATCGATCAAAATTCCGCCATATTTTTTCGGCGGCATGTGGTGGACGAAGAATATGGCGGCCTCGCGTTTGAAAATGAAGGCAAACGTTGTGCCGGATTGTTAACTGACCCTAAGGTCAAAGTCATGATTATGGGCAATCACGGCGTCTTGGTCATCGGCGACACTGTGGCAGACACATTTAACCGACTCTACTATTTTGAACGTGCCGCTGAGACCTATATCCTGGCGCTTCAAACCGGGCAAAAACTGCGGGTACTCAGCGATGAGATCGCTGAGAAAACTGCGCAAGAGCTGGAAGATTATCCCTGTCAGTCTGAGCGGCATTTGTCTGAGTTAAAAGCTATTCTAGACAGTGAAATTGACCCTTACGCAAACTGATGTGCGCCATGAACGGCGATACCCGCACAGATGATCTTTTTCTTAGGCTTTGCTCCATTCGGTCCATCAGAGGTGGTCGCGGGATTTCGGGCCAGTAGCTAAGGTGGATCGACTTGTTAAAGAGGTGCCCCCACATGACGAAGAGAAAGAACCACTCAGCGGACTTCAATGCCAAGGTTGCACTGGATGAAATCCGTGAGGACATAACGGTGGCAGAGTTTGCAAAGAAATACGGTGTACATCTGGAACCGACAGGACCTGCAAGCATGTCCGATAGGCGACCCGGATCGGCACTTGGAAACGTGCGGAGACCCACTGGCAAGCAGGGCATTTCATGCCCGAGAAGCACAAAAATGACCTCGACAATTTCCAAGCAAAAAGATGACGCCACACGTCCCAACGAAGCTGAGATCGACAAGCTGAATTCAATCACCGAGTATCCGTATTGGTCAAGCCCGTGTTTCAGTTCATTTCCGACCGTCACGCAACAAAGCATTGGCCATGACCACGAGCTTGACCAATACGGATACTCAGCGATGCAAGCAGCAACTGCCAGGCAGCGGACAAACGGTTGATCGTACGGCTTTGGCAGTCACTGAAGTATGAATGCATCTACCTCAACGCATTTGAAACCGGCTCAGAAGCACGCGCGGGGATCGGAAGCTGGCTGGCCTACTACAATGCGGAGCGCCCACATTCCACCCACGAGATATTGACGCCGCATGAAGCCTATGAAAACAAAAAGCAACCCGTGAGAATAGCGCCTAAATGTAACCCTGATCCACCTTAATCAGGCTGCAAGCTGGTCGAAATAGCAGGACCACCTCTCTTTACCTGGACTAATCCCCCCGCAATATTCCCCATCATGACCTTGCCTGACTTGTTGTTTTGCCTTGGCTGATCTATGAGGCGCGCATCCCCGCCCTATAACAAAGGTCCTGGCCAATGATCCCTCGCTACTCCCGCCCCGACATGGTTGCCATCTGGTCGCCGGAAAGCAAATTCCGCATCTGGTACGAGATCGAGGCACATGCTTGCGAAGCCATGGCCAACATTGGCGTCATTCCACGCCAAAATGCCGATGCCGTATGGAAGGCCAAGGACGTTGAATTCGACGTGGCCCGCATCGACGAGATCGAAGCCGTCACCAAACATGACGTCATTGCCTTCCTCACCCATCTGGCTGAGCATGTTGGCAGCGACGAGGCCCGCTTTGTGCACCAGGGCATGACCTCTTCGGATGTGCTGGACACCTGTTTCAACGTGCAGTTGGTGCGCTCGGCCGACATTCTGATCAAAGACCTGGGCGCACTGCTGGCCGCACTGAAGAAACGCGCGATCGAGCACAAGAATACCGTTCGCGTTGGCCGCAGCCACGGCATACACGCCGAACCGACCACCATGGGCCTGACCTTTGCCCGTTTCTATGCCGAAATGGACCGCAACATGGCGCGTCTGAAACTGGCCCGCGAAGAAATCTCCACTGGCGCGATCTCGGGCGCAGTTGGCACCTTCGCCAATATCGACCCAGCAATCGAAGAACATGTCTGCGCCGAGCTGGGTCTGTCGCCAGAGCCGATTTCCACTCAGGTGATCCCGCGTGACCGCCACGCGATGTTCTTTGCCACCCTTGGGGTGATTGCGTCTTCGATCGAGAACGTCGCCATCGAAATCCGCCACATGCAGCGCACCGAGGTGCTGGAAGGTGCGGAATTCTTCTCGATGGGCCAAAAAGGCTCGTCAGCAATGCCACATAAAAAGAACCCGGTCCTGACCGAAAACCTCACCGGTCTTGCACGTTTGGTGCGCTCGGCGGTGGTGCCGGCTCTGGAAAACGTGGCCATGTGGCACGAGCGTGACATCTCACATTCCTCTGTGGAGCGCGCAATTGGTCCCGATGCCTGCGTGACCCTGGATTTTGCTCTGGCGCGCCTGACCGGTGTGATCGACAAGATGCTGATCTACCCCCAGAACATGCTGGATAACATGAACAAGTTCCCCGGCCTGGTGATGAGCCAGCGGGTGCTGTTGGCGCTGACACAGGCCGGTGTGTCCCGCGAAGATGCCTATTCAATGGTGCAGCGCAACGCCATGAAAGTTTGGGAAGAACGTCTCGACTTCCGTGAATTGCTACTGGCTGATGCCGAAGTGGTCGCAGCTTTGGGCGAAGACGGCGTCAACGAGAAATTCGACATGGGGTACCACACCAAACATGTCGATACGATTTTTGCGCGGGTATTTAAGGACTAAAATGAGGGCCTAGGCGGTTGGGCCGCCTTTTTACCATGGGGTGATTTCATTCTTCCTATCACAACGGGAAGTGAATAGACGTCGCCCCATGGTTAACTTATTCAATTTCGACGACAATCTCATTTTGCAGTTCATTGAAGAATTCAAAGAAACGATGCATCTTTCAGCTGCACTAGGCTACTCCTGCATCTATCGGTCAGGCACGTTTCCGGATTCTCGGCAAGTTTTTGGGATCACCGCAGTGGATGGCCGAAACTATGCAATGAAAATCGACACCGCCCCCTCCGATGATAGGCTGAGAATTGAATTCGGCGTATTGGAGGAGCTTTTCTCCTATTTTCAGGGCAAAAAACATTCCAAAATTGTCGAACCAATTTATCTGTCTCCCGGCGGTCAGTTCCATGTCACAAAGTTTGTGGACCACAAGACCGCCAAGCAGATAATTTATTCAACCAGCTCACAAGCTCAGGCTGGACAGGTCTAGCGGAGGGCCGGTCAATGGCTGCATGAGCTTCATGGCCTAAAGCCCGCTCGCAAAGAGCGGTTTTGGTTTGACTGGATGTTCGAAGAGATTGAAGAAATCCTTAGCAATGCCTTACCGCAGGCCGCAGCTTCCGAATACCACCCTTTCTTGGACCAAATGCTGAAAGACTCGGCTTTGTTTGCAAATTCCGAAGATACTTTGGTTTTTTCTCACGGAGACTTTCACGGTGACAATTTAATTTTGGGGCCTGGTGTTACCTATGGGCTCGACTTTACGGAGGCTTCCGAAAAGCTAGCTGTTTATGACATCGTAGATTTTATGAAGGCGGATATTTTCCGTGACGGCCCAGTAGATGAGGTCGATCGAAGCGGAATTCTGCAACACAACAAAGACATGTTCTTCAGAAAGTACCGTCACCCGATCAATAGAGAAATCCTGGATTTTTGCATCCGTGGTAGGCTGCTCATCGATTGGATCGGAATTTCCAAAGAGGCCCACTCTAAGAGCCGCTTCCAAAGAACAAAATTCAGCCGCCTTGCCGACAGGCTCACCCTCGCATTTCAATATCAAATCTAGATGGCTCACACCTTCAGATGGAAATGTCCCGACCCGATGATCAGGAAAGCGCAGGACCGTAGCTGGGCTACCAAAAGATATATGATCGAAGAGATCGCCGCAGAATTAGGCGAAGTTGAAATGCTAAAGGGGTAATCCAACACAAAGTCTGTGATTGGAATTGCTCCGCGAAAAGGCAAATTGGTATCTGTGTCTCAGGCCCGATCACCTTCCAGATGAGGCCCAAGGATTACGCCGGCTTCGGACCAGGCTTTTGCGAGCGGCTCGATTGGCAGCGGAGTGTCCGGGGTGGCGGCCTCTATTTCCAACATACAGATCCGTAGCGCAGCAAGCCCCAGAACCGCCGCTGATCCGGCCAGACGGTGCGCCTCACCTTGCTGCGCGCCGGTCACGCGACCGGTGGTATCAAGAGCATGCTGCAATCGGGCCACGTCCTGACAAAAATCATTCAGATAGCCCCGTGCCCGCTCTTCACCCAGCGCTGCAACAAACTGCTGGATATCAGAGTCGCCTGGTACGTCTTCAAGCGGTTTGGCTATGTGCGTGTAGCGGTCGATCACTTTTGCCAGTTCCGCCTGGGTCACCGGTTTGGTCAGGACTTCGGTAAATCCTGCGCCCATGATCCGTTCGTGGTCGTCACCGGCGGCATGGGCTGTCAGGGCGACAATCTCCACCCCCTCGGCCAGTTTGCGTGAACGGATTTGACTTAGCGCCTCGATACCATCCACCCCGGGCATGCTGATATCCATCAGGACCATATCATATCGGTTCTCTGCAACAGCCTGCACACCTTCTGCACCGCCGATGGCACTGTCCACACTGTGGCCTTGGCGCTGTAGCATTTTCTCCAACAGCATCCGATTGATATCGTTATCTTCGACCACCAGAATGCGTTTTGGAATCACCGTGTCCACCCCCTTCTTCGAGGGAGAGGTCTGGCGTTTGGAGACCAAAGGCAAGGACAGAGAAAAGGTGAACAGGCTGCCCTCACCCAGTTCGCTTTCCACGCTAATTGTTCCCCCCATGTTTTCGACGATACGTTGTGTGATGGCCAAACCCAATCCTGTGCCTTCGCGTTGGCGGCTGTAACTGCTGTCTAGAGTGACAAAATCCTCAAATATGCGGTCCAGGTCTGTGTCTGCCATCCCCGGCCCGGTATCACTAACCCGAAATTCAACCGTATCACTGTCGCTATGACGTTCAACCTCGACGGAAATCTCACCACCCTCGGTGAATTTTAGGGCATTGCCGATTAGATTTAACAAAGCCTGCTGAATTCGCGCGACGTTGCCAAGGCAAAATGGCTGGCCTGGCAACCGACAGCGCAGGCGCAATTGGTTGTCGTGAGCCTGAGCATTGGCCTGTTGGCCGTCCACCAACCCCTGCACCATCTGTAACAGATCAAACACCTTGTATTGTTCCGGTGTCGTTCCTGCTTCCAGCCGAGACATCTCCAGCACTTCATTCACATGGTGCAGTAACAACTCACCTGAAATCCGCATCGCCCGTAGATACCGCTGCTCTTCAGCCAGCATCCCCGTGGTCTCCAAAAGCTCAATCGATCCCAGGATACCATTCAGCGGAGTCCGAATTTCATGGCTCAGCACGGTGAGCAAATTGGCTTTGGCCCGCTCGCCTGCCAAGGCATCATCCCGGGCACGGCGTAGCGCGGCCTCGCCTTCGACCCGAGCAGTAATGTCTCGCAGAAAAAAAACAAAAACCATGTCTTCACCGGCCTGGCTTGCCGACACACTCAGCTCGACCGGAAAAATCTCACCTGACTTTCGCTTAGCCTTCATTTGCAGCCGTCCCTGGCCGTCACTCATCCCTTCACCTGCGGTGATGAAATTCGTCATGTTATCCATCATAAATCGCTGCCAGTTGTCTGGAACAATCAGGTCGACCATTCGCCGCCCAAGGGCCTCCTGACCGGTATAGCCAAAAATTGTTTGGGCGGCTTCGTTGATGCTCATTATTCGCCCTCGAACATCAACCATCAAAATGGCATCCAAAGATGAGGTAACAATGGCGCGCATCCGTGCCGTTGTGATCGAGTTTGCAGCAGATAACATTTGGCTTCGGTGAAAAAGCCGCCAAATCATCAGGGCTGTCAGCCCCAACGCCATAACCAGAACCAACAACACCCAGGCAAGTCGCTTGAGCGTTAAGGACAAATGCCGCTTCTTCACGGCACTGGCGTGCTCCTCTGCCAGCAATCCATATCGCACCAGCTTACGGGTATCGTGACCGTTATCCTGAAGCTCTAGAATGAATCCGGGCAGTGAATAGAGCAACCCGCGATCCGAACCATCTACAATTGGCAAAAAGTGGTCTAACCGGGCTTGAATGCGGTCCAGCGCTTCACTCGCCTCAGTGTCAGAGCGCAATTCAGCAAACATAGGGCTTTCGCGAAGTGTGGCCACTCGGCTGTAGAAAATGTTGAACTTGAGGCGCAGAACATGAAGACCCTCACCATCCTCGGCCAGATGCGCCAGCTCTTTCAATTGCAGATGTTCAACCTGGACCTGCGACAGGTTCCAGGTCAGCCGTTCTGTGGCAATGGCTCCAATATTATCCAGCTCATTCAGGACAACCCGGCCCAGAAAAGCAGTAAGCACCCCAAGCGCCCCCAGAAAAACAATCGTCAACGACAAGGCCAGTCTCGTGCTCACTGTCGCGCGCCTGGTCTGCAATTGACTTGCCCTTCCTATTTTATGTCCGACTTCACCACGATCCGCACCAAGTGCCATATAGTATTGTCAAACAATAAATCCCGTTTGAGAGGTGGAAAATCATCGAACGGATAGACAACTCGCAGCGGGCCTTTTTTGCGCACCGACATAGGAGAGCCATTGCGCTGATACGCAATGATCGCGCCGGCCGCGGTCGCGGTGGGCATGTGTAATTCGATGGAGAAGTCGTCGCTCCCCGAGGCTTCGATGGTGCCTTCAGTAATCCCGACCTGCTGCATCACTGCCGCAAGAGGAACACCTGTAAACCGCTGAGATCCAGTGAACCAGATTGTTTCGGTTTCAAAACTGACCGCCGGCAGAGCCTGCAAATCATCCATGGTAAACTGAGCAATGAGACCGTCACCACCATCTTGATCCGGCACCTCGACCACCAGCAGCACTGGCGTCTCAAGATTGCTTGTACCCGCGAAGACAATTGCCGGCGTCATGGCAAAGACCATCACACGTAGCAATAAGACAAAAACCGTCATCCTCGCACTCCTTTTTGGGGTCCAAAAAGATTGTGGGTCACAAGGTAACAAGGCGCCCAGCCAGAGCATGCCACACATTCGTACTGAACGCACTGAAGCCTATGTATAGTCGACTAACCTTTAGTATAGACACGCTAACCTAAATTGACTCGCCTCGCGCCTTAAGATCAGAACGCCACCATTTGCCCCTCTGCTAACCTGCGCTAGAGGCATGGTGTTGAGGGGAGAGGTAAAATGAGAACAAAAAAAACACCCTCCCTTTCGCAAAAGTTGATGGAAAAGAAGCGCCTGCACCTATATGACTTGTAGTAGGAACTAAAAGTCAAACAGTGGGTTTCATGCGCATTTTGTTGGCCGACGATCACGATATGGTTCGTGAAACCATTTCTGCCTATCTTCATTCAGTGGGCGGCGCCGAAGTGACGTCTACCATAAATCTTACCGATGCGCTGGATCAGATAGAGAAGATCGGCCCCTTTGATCTGGTTCTGCTCGACTACAACATGCCCGGCATGTTCGGCCTCGAAGGGCTAACCCGCGCTTTGGAACGCAACGGCGGTAAAGGGGTCGCCATTTTGTCCGGCAGCGCCCCCACTCATACTGCTCAAGAGGCACTGGACGCAGGCGCCATAGGCTATCTACCCAAAACCATGGGTGCAAAATCACTGCTGAACGCGGTCCGTTTTATGAGCGCCGGAGAAGTTTATGTCCCGGTTGAACTGCTCAGAGAACCAGTCGCTGAAGAAATTCACCCGATGGCAAAGAAACTTAGCCCGCGCGAAATCGAGGTTCTGAGTGGCCTTTGCCGAGGTCAGTCGAACAAGGAAATCGCCCGCGACCTGGAGTTGCAAGAAGTGACGATCAAGCTACATGTGCGTACTCTGTGCCGGAAACTGGATGCTAAGAACCGCACCCAGGCGGCGTTGACCGCAAAAGATGTCGGGCTATTTTGACACCCCGTTGATTGGCAACTACAGAACTGCAGGCAATCTTGCATAGCCGCGAAAGCGCATCCGCCAGCCCGGCACCCGTCCCGGCAAAATCTGGAAATTGGGGAAGCGCTGCACTAGCCGCGCGATCGCAATCCTGCCCTCCATCCGCGCCAGTGTCAGACCCACGCAGACATGTGGACCACCGGCAAAGGCCAGATGACGGTTGGGTTTGCGTGAGATATCGAACATTTCTGGCGCATCAAACACCTCCGGATCCCGATTGGCTGCGCCGATTAGCAGATGCAGGTTGGTGCCTTTGGCGATGGTCAGCCCATCAATCTCAATCTCAGTCGTTGTTTCACGATTTCCCAATTGATTGGGCGAGCGGAACCGAAGCATCTCCTCAACGGCCGGGTTGATCAGGTCAGGTTGCTGCAACAAGCGCTCCCTTTGATCTGGATGATCCTGCAACAACGCCAGACCATTGCCGATCAGATTGGTGGTGGTTTCATGGCCCGCATTCAGAATGAAGATACAGTTCTGGATCAACTCGATCTCGCTCAACTGTGCCTCTGCTCCCTCGCCCTGAATCAATCGGGTCAACACGTCGCTGTCCAGATCACCCGGTGCAGCCCGACGTCGTGTAATCAAATCCGACAAATAGGCCTTGAACTCAGTGACTGCGTTATGACCAGCGGTCAGTTGCTCAGCAGTTAACGAAGGCTCCAATGCTCCAAGGATCGCCAAAGACCAGTCCCGCAGCGGCCCGCGCTCCTCCATTGGCACATCCAGCAGGTTGCCAATGATCTGGATCGGGATCGAAGAGGCAAAATCCTCGATCAGATCCACTTGCTCCCTCTGCGCCATCTCATCCAGCAAATAATCAACGGTTTCGATCAAGCCCGGCTCCATGCGGGCAATGGCACGCGGGGCAAGCGCCGAGGTCATAATCCTGCGCACCCGCGTGTGCAAAGGTGGATCGGAGAACACCAATGATGTGGTGTGATGTTCAAACAGTGGTGACCCGACTCCGAATTTGGGACCAAACGCCGCCCTTTTATCCGATGAATACAAAGTGGTGTCGCGGTAGATGCGATCCAGATCACGGTGACGGCACAGCATCACCGACCCATCAGGCTGCGCGAGCACCGGCGCGGTTGCCAGCAGGGCATCATAGTAGGGAAACGGATCTTCGACAAAACCCTTCGGCGGGTTGGCCAAATCAAAACCTTCAATAGTCACATGTGCTTGCTGCGGATCCTGCGCTGGCATCGATATCTCCCTCGAGTTCTTGACCCAAAGTGGTGCGCCATCGCATTCCTGTCAATTGCTCACCGGAAACCGCACCCAATACTCATTGCAGGGATGACAATTCCCACGCGAACCGATAGAAACGAAACATGAACACACCGATATCATCAATCCGCAACCTTGGCCCCTCTTATGAAGAGGCCTGTGCCCGTGCGGGCATTGCAACAGCCGAACAATTGCGCGAGTTGGGCGCCGACGAAACCTATACTCAACTGCTGAAAACGGGCACCAGACCACATTTCATTGGGTATTATGTACTGGTGATGGGCCTGCAGGGGCGGCCTTGGAATGACTGTAAAGGCGAGGAGAAAAAGGCGCTGCGCATCCGGTTTGACGCCATCAAGGAATCTGCGTTCGACAAGGGGCTGTCAGAACTGGAAGCAACTTTGAACCAGATCGGTGTTGTTGAGAAACGCCGCTAATCTGCCCAACAAACAAAAAGGCCGCCTGCGCAAACAGACGGCCTGATCGTTTTTTTGAAACCAGCTAAGGTTTAGCCCACCAGTTCAAGACCGGAGAAGAAGTAAGCGATTTCTTCAGCAGCAGTTTCCGGAGCGTCGGAACCGTGAACCGAGTTTTCGCCAACCGACTCAGCAAAGTCAGCGCGGACAGTGCCAGCAGCAGCGTCAGCTGGGTTGGTTGCGCCCATGACTTCACGGTTTTTGGCAATGGCGCCTTCGCCTTCCAGAACCTGACAAACGATCGGAGCAGATGCCATGAATTCACACAGCTCACCGTAGAACGGACGCTCAGCGTGTACTTTGTAGAACTCACCAGCCTGCGCGATGGTCAGGTGAATACGCTTTTGCGCAACGATGCGCAGGCCAGCGTCTTCGAATTTGGCGTTAATTTTGCCAGTCAGGTTGCGGCGTGTTGCATCGGGCTTGATGATCGAAAAAGTGCGTTCCAGAGCCATCGGGCTTCTCCTGTTTATGGGGCCGGGCAAAACGCCCCACCACCAGTGATGTAATTTGGCGCCCCGGTAACACGGCAGCCCAGCTTTGGAAAGGGCACTGTGCTTTCAAAGCCGCGGCAAACGCGCTGAAAAACGCACCGGAAAACGCGACTGCAAACAGATCGTAACGAACCCATCAACTGACACTGGCGCAACGCTTCACTGTCTGCTACGTCCCGGCTCATGTTACGCATCAAAGATATCACCTACGCTGTCGAAGGCCGACCGCTGTTCGAAGGCGCAAGCGCCACCATTCCCAATGGGCACAAGGTTGGCCTGGTTGGCCGCAATGGCACCGGGAAAACCACCCTGTTCCGCCTGATCTATGGGGAATTGGTGTTGGAGTCCGGCGACATTTCGCTGCCCAATAGGGCTCGCATCGGCGGCATCTCGCAAGAGGCCCCGTCGTCCAATGTCTCGCTGATCAATACTGTTCTGGCAGCAGACACTGAACGCGCCAGTCTGATGGCCGAATCCGAGACCGCCACCGACCCTCACCGGATCGCCGACATCCAGACTCGTCTGGTCGATATCGACGCTTGGTCCGCCGAGGCGCGCGCGGCATCGATTCTCAAAGGTCTCGGTTTTGACACCGAAGCCCAGCAACGCCCCTGCTCGGACTTTTCCGGTGGTTGGCGGATGCGAGTGGCCCTGGCCGCCGTGCTGTTTTCCGAGCCTGACCTGTTGTTGTTGGACGAACCGACCAACTATCTCGACCTCGAAGGCGCCCTGTGGCTCGAAGCCTATCTGGTGAAATATCCACACACGGTGGTCATCATCAGCCACGATCGCGAATTGCTGAACCGCTCGGTCAACGGTATTCTTCACGTTGAAGAACGCAATTTGACCTATTACTCGGGCAACTACGACCAGTTTGCACGTCAGCGCGCCGCCAACCGGGCTGTTCAGGCTGCCGCGGCCAAGAAACAAGATCTGCGCCGAGCCCATTTGCAAGGGTTTGTGGACCGGTTCAAAGCCAAGGCCAGTAAGGCCAAGCAGGCGCAAAGCCGTGTTAAGATGCTAGAAAAGATGGAAACCATCCGCGCGCCTGAAGATGCTGCGCGCACGGTGTTCACCTTCCCCGAGCCAGAAGAGATGTCGCCGCCAATCATCGCCACCGAGGGTGCGTCAGTGGGCTATGGCGACAAAGTGATCCTGAGCAAAATGGACCTGCGCATTGACCAGGACGACCGCATCGCCCTGCTGGGTAAAAACGGCGAGGGAAAATCCACTCTGGCTAAGATGCTGTCGGCCCGCCTGGAGGTGATGTCGGGCAAGATGACCCAGTCGAACAAGCTGCGCATTGGCTTCTTTGCTCAGCATCAGGTCGACGAATTGTTCATCGACGAAACCCCATTGATGCACCTACAGCGCGAACGCCCCGGCGAGGGTCAGGCCAGATTACGGGCCCGTTTAGCAGGTTTTGGCCTTGGAGCGGATCAGGCTGACACCGAAGTTGGTCGTCTGTCTGGTGGACAAAAGGCCCGGCTTTCACTGCTGCTGGCAACCATCGACGCACCGCATATGCTGATCCTCGATGAGCCAACCAACCACCTGGATATTGAGAGCCGCGAGGCTCTGGTCGAGGCATTGACTGCCTATAGTGGTGCGGTGATCTTGGTCAGCCACGATATGCACCTGCTCAGTCTGGTCGCGGATCGTCTGTGGCTGGTCTCTAAAGGTACGGTGACCCCATACGAAGGTGATCTGGCGTCGTATCGCGACCTATTGCTGGCGCGTGACAAACCGGCCGCCAAACCTGCCGCGCAAAAGCCAAAGGTCAAACGGCCAACACGGGATGCCATTCTGGCGCTGCGCTCGGATGCCCGCAAAAGCGAGCAGCGGGTGGCAAAGCTGACGCAGATGAAGGAAAAACTGGACACTAAACTAGGTGACCCAGAGATGTACGAGCCAGAGAACAAGGATCAGGCCAAAGTCTGGCAAGGCAAACACGCCGAGGTCATGACCGCTTTGGGCCGCGCCGAGATCATGTGGATGAAGGCGCTGGAGAAACTGGAAAAAGCCGAAGCGCAATGATCGACAGTGCCTTTCTGATCACCTCTTTTGTGACTCTGTTCGTCATTGTTGATCCGATTGGCCTGACGCCGGTATTTCTGGCACTGACCCAGGGCATGACCCCGGCAACCCGCCGCTCGGTTGGGCTGCGCGCCTGTTTTACGGCCGCAGGCTTGCTGGCACTGTTTGCGGCTTTTGGCGAGGCGGTGCTGGGTTTTGTGGGCATCTCAATGGCCGCCTTCCGGGTCGCCGGCGGCGCGCTACTGTTCTTGACTGCATTGGACATGTTGTTTGAACGGCGCACAAAACGGCGTCAGGATCAGGGCGGCGAGGACGATATCGAAGATCCCTCGATCTTTCCACTTGCCATGCCGCTGATTGCCGGTCCCGGATCAATTGCCACTGTGATCCTGCTGGCCGGGCAAAGACCGGGCATCGAAGGCTTTGCCATGGTTGTTACCGTGATGGTCGCGGTGTTGGCGGTCATGGTAGCGATGTTTCTGGCGTCCGGCCTATTCGAAAGACTGTTGGGGAAAACCGGAATCAATGTGGTTTCCCGCCTTTTGGGCATGCTGCTGGCCGCTTTGTCGGTCCAGTTCATTCTCGACGGGCTGAAAGACTTTGGATTTGCCTCCTAGCAACAGCGGCAACAAGACATAGATAAGACCGCAGGAGGAATTTGCATGATGGATGTCGACTACGGCCGGGTTATCTACCTTGTGCTCCTGCTGGTGGCCGTTGGCTCCTGGGTTTTGGTGCAAAACCGCCAAAGCTTAGGAAAGACCGTGCAACAGCTTGCAATTTGGGCCTTCATCTTTCTGGGCGCGATTGCCGGCTACGGCTTGTGGGACGACATTCGCAGCACCGTCAGGCCGCAGCAATCCGTGATCGCCAACACTGGCCAGATTGAGGTTCCGCGCTCAACCGACGGCCACTACTACCTGACCCTCGACGTCAATGATGCCCCGATCACATTTCTGATCGACACAGGCGCAACTGATGTTGTGCTGAACGCTGATGATGCCCGCAAAGCTGGAATAGACCCCGATTCCTTGGCCTACCTCGGCCGCGCCAACACCGCCAATGGTGAAGTACGCACTGCTTCGGTTTGGCTCGACAGCGTTTCACTGGGAGCCATAACAGACAACAATATCCGCGTCTGGGTCAACCAAGGCGAGCTAGACCAATCGCTGCTTGGGATGAGCTACCTACAACGCTGGTCCAGCATCGAAATTCGCAACGGATCACTGTTGTTGACCCGCTAAAAAAGCGCCTTGCGGCGCAAGCCTCCGGGTGATTTGGCCGCCGACCAGGAGGGGCAGCGCCCCTGCCCTTACTTCTCTGCTTTTTTCTCCCAACGCCCCGATTCCTGCGACCAGTATTGCGCTGAACAGCCCGCATCAGTCAGTTCTTTCCACTGCCCGCGAGCGCGCTGAACGGCTTCGGGGTCGGTGCCATCAAAAAGAACACAAACCCGCTGCATCCCATCAACTTCTTTTGATGTCACCGCGGCACCATCGACGGACATAACGCAATCTGGTGCATTGCCCGCTTCAGGCCCTGTTGTCAGCAAGATTGGTTGCAGCGCGTCATGCGGCCCTCCTTGCAATCCGTGCGGTAGAAAACTGTCCTTGGTTCCCTGCCAAAGGCGATCATCAAGCCAACCCATCCGATCAGGATCATTGCCGCGGACCGCAATGCTCCACCCTGCCCCACGCGCCTTGTCCAGCAACACCGGCAAGGTTTGTTCAAGCGGTCCCAGCGTCAGGTGGTAAAAGAAAACCGCACCCATTTTCGTCTCACTCGGTCTCGGTCTCAAATCCATCCAGAACCAATCGGTTCAGGGCAGCCACTCCCCAACCGGTGGCCCCTTTGGGCGCGTAGGTGGTGTCAGATTTCACCGAGGCAACCCCGGCAATATCGAGATGGATCCAAGGGGTTTCGTCTTTAACGAACCGTTTCAGGAACTGCGCGGCGGTAACCGATCCCGCAGCGCGCCCGCCTGTATTCTTGATATCAGCGATACGAGACTTGATCAGATCGTCATAGCCTTTGCCAAGTGGCATTCGCCAAGCCCCTTCATCTTCGGCAGCCGCCGCCTTGAGGAAAGCATTGCACAACCCGTCATTGTTGGAGAACACACCGGCATTTTCATGGCCCAACCCGACGATAATCGCACCTGTGAGAGTAGCGAGATCAATCATGCCAACCGGATTGAACCGTTCCTGTGTGTACCACATCACGTCACACAGAACCAAACGCCCTTCGGCGTCGGTGTTGATCACCTCAATGGTCACGCCTTTCATCGATTTAACCACATCACCGGGACGGACGGCATTGCCCGAGGGCATATTTTCGACCAAGCCAACCAAACCAACCACATTGGCCTTGGCGCCGCGCAATGCCAGCGCCCGCATCGTGCCCGCCACCACACCTGCACCGCCCATATCCATGGTCATGTCTTCCATACCACCGGCAGGCTTCAGCGAGATGCCGCCGGTGTCAAACACCACGCCCTTGCCGACCAGTGCCAGCGGCGCGTCGCTTTCTTTGCCGCCGTTCCACTGCATAACCACCACTTTGGAGGGACTATCCGACCCCTGCCCGACACAGAGAAGCGAGCGCATACCCAGCTCTTCCAGCTGCGGCTCGTCCAGCACCTCAACCTTCAGGCCGATCGCTTCCATTTCAACCAGCCGGTTGGCGAACTCAGTTGTGGTCAGCACATTGGCCGGTTCGTTGATCAAATTGCGGGTCATGTGGGCGCCTTCGGCCACAGCCCGCATGGGCCCAAACTTTGCAGCGATATCTTCATGCGCCTTATGCGCAATCACCACCTCGCCAGTGAGCTTGCTGTCGTCCGGCGTTTTGTGGTCATCAAAGCTGTAGCTGCGCAGAGCAATGCCCAAAGCCAGGTCTGCCGCTTTTGGCATTGAACCGGCCATCACTGTCATAGTTTTGCCAGCACCCACTTTTGCCAGCGCCGCCCCCGCCTTACGCGCCTCAATTGGGGTTACTCGGCGTGGCATCACCAGCACATCCAGTGCTTCTACCTGCATCCCAGCCGGCCAGCCTAGCGAAATAACCTGACCGGTCTTAACCTTCTGGAAACCCTCACTTGCAATCAACCGGGCCAAAGCGCCTTTGCTCAGACGGTTGGCGCTGCGGCCTGCTTGATCCATCAGGCCTTCGGGGGTGATCAGCACGACAAGACGCCCATCCAAGTCTGACAATGTTTTGGGATCGTAGTCGGCAAAACGGATTGGGGTCAGACTGCTCATGGGGCGGGCTCCTGCTTGGATTGATGCGAATGCCTCAACAGCTAGCCTGCGACGCAACAATTGACTAGGGCCAGACGATCCGAAGGATCTGCATTCATGTGATAAATGCAGTTTTACCCGGCACCGATTTCCTCTAAGATCGGCGAAACTAATTATGGCAAGGTCTGGGGGGATCGCAGTGTCACGATTCGACAGATACGTGCTGTCCCAATATTTACTGTTCTTCGGCTTCTTCGCGCTGATTCTGGTGGCGGTGTTCTGGATCAACCGTGCCGTGGTTCTGTTCGACCGCCTGATTGGGGATGGACAATCTGCCTTGGTGTTTTTGGAGTTCACCGCATTGGCGTTGCCCAATCTGGTGCGCATGGTGCTGCCGATTGCAGCCTTTGCCTCAGCCGTCTGGGTGACCAACCGTTTGAACAGCGAAAGCGAGCTGACGGTGCTGAGCGCCACAGGCACCAGCCCCTGGCAAATGGCCCGCCCGGCGCTGGCCTTTGGCATTATCACCGCGCTGATGATGTCGGCTTTGACCCATTTTCTGCTGCCCGCGTCGATCAATCAGCTCAAAGCTCGCGAATCCGAAGTGGCGCGCAATGTCACTGCCAAACTATTGAGCGAGGGGAATTTCCTGCACCCGGCAAAAGGCGTGACCTTCTACATCCGTCAGATCGACCTTGATGGCACACTGAATGATGTCTTTTTGTCCGACCGTCGCAACCCGGAACAAACTGCGCTTTATACGGGAACCCGGGCCTTTTTGGTGAGAGATCAGGACCGCACCCACCTTGTCATGGTAGACGGCATGGCCCTGCGTTTGGACATTGATGGCCGCACCTTGTCAACAACAGCTTTTACGGACTTTTCATACGATATCAGTGCGCTGGCGGACAAAGTTGAAAATAAAGCGCGCAACATTCGCGCCATCCCCAGCCTTGAATTGCTGACAAGACCAGATCAGATCGCAGCGCACGAACCGTTTAGCCGCGGCCAATTGGCCGAAGAACTGCACTTGCGTTTTGCCCGGGCGCTGATCTGTGTCGCCGTTGCCTTGATCGGGTTCTCTTCGCTGATGCTGGGCACTTTCTCGAGATTTGGGGTCTGGCGTCAGGCGCTGCTGGCCTTTGTACTGCTTATATTTATAGAAGGCCTGCGCGGCGTGGTTGCGGAACCGGTTCTCGGCAATGCCGACCTATGGCCGCTGATCTACCTGCCATCAGTGGTTGGCCTGCTGATCGCAACAGTATTCCTGCAGCTGGCGGCCCAACCCATCAAACTTTGGAACAGGCGACCAAGGGCTGCTGCAACAGAGGCTGCGCAATGAAGCTAGACCTCTATTACGCCCGCCGTTTCTTGCAATGGTTCGGCATCATCTGCATGGTTTTGCTCACTCTGGTGATGTTGATTGACCTGAACGAGCAGGTCCGCCGCTTTGATGGTCTTGATCTGAATTTCGGACAGTTGGTCAATCTGACCTTGCTCAACGCGCCTGCCGCGCTCAGCGAGTTTTTACCGCTGATCATGATCTTGTCGACCATCGTGCTGTTTGTCGGCTTGGCGCGCAGCAGCGAGCTGGTGGTGACCCGCGCCATAGGTCGCTCGGGTATCCGCGCACTAGCCGCACCGCTGGCCATGGCTGCGGTGATTGGTATGCTGACGGTCAGCACCCTAAACCCCATTGTTGCCGCCACCTCGAACCGATACCAGGAACTGTCAGACACCTACCGCAAAGGCGGCCCAGCGGCGCTGTCGCTTTCTGGCGAGGGGCTGTGGCTGCGTCAGGGTGGCGCTCAAGGTCAGTCGGTCATCCATGCCACCGGCTATGGTGGTGAAGCTGGAGATATCACGCTGTTGGATGTCACCATCGTATCTTATGCCCCCAACGGAGGACCCGTGCGTCAGATCATCGCTGAAAGCGCTAAGTTGCAAGGGGATCACTGGTTGCTGCGCAAGGCCAAGGCATGGCCGTTGACACCCGGGCTCAACCCCGAGACCAATTCTGTTGAACATGACGAACTGCGGCTGGCCACAACACTGACCCAGGACCGGATCCGCGACAGTCTTGGCACCTCCACCGGCATTTCTGTCTACGATCTTCCAGAGACCATCCGCGCACTTGGGCAGGCTGGGTTCTCGACCAGACGTTATGAAGTCTGGTTGCAGGTGGAGCTGGCAAGACCACTGTTCCTGATGGCCATGGTTCTGGTCGGAGCCGCGTTTACCATGCGCCACGCCCGTTCTGGCGGCACTGGGCTGGCAGTTCTGGCGGCTGTGTTGTTGGGATTTGGGCTATATTTCATCCGTAACTTTGCTCAGATCCTCGGCGAAAACGGCCAAATTCCGGTGGCATTGGCGGCCTGGGCACCGCCTGCTGCCGCGATCTTGCTAACCTTGGGCCTTTTGCTGCATGCGGAGGACGGCTAAGATGCGGCGTGCCTTACATCTACTCACTGTTGTCCCTTGGATCGCTCTGGCCCCCATTGCCAGTGCTCAACAAGGGACCACCGCTGGCGACACCATCCAACCAGCCATGCTGGTCGCCGATCAGGTGTTTATCTCCAGTAATCGCGTGCTGATTGCCCAAGGCAATGTCGAGGCCTTTCAGGGCGACATCCGCCTGCGCGCCCAAAAAATCACCTTTGACCGCGACAGTGGCACCCTGGTGATCGAAGGTCCCATTCGCATAGATCAGGGCGGTGAGATTACTATTATTGCGAACGCCGCCGAGATGGACAAAGACCTGCGCAACGGCATTCTCAGCGGTGCGCGCATGGTGTTCCAACAGCAGCTGCAGCTGGCCTCGGTACAAATGACCCGGGTGAGCGGCCGCTATACCCAGCTTTACAAAACCGCAGCGACATCCTGCCAAGTTTGTGATGACGGCAAACCACCGCTTTGGCAGATCAGGGCCCAGAAGGTTACTCACGACCAGCTGGAAAGACAGCTTTACTTTGAGAACGCCCAGTTCCGTATTCTGGACGTGCCGGTGTTCTACTTTCCAGGCTTGCGCCTGCCGGATCCAACGCTAGAGCGGGCCACCGGTTTTCTGGTGCCATCCGTGCGCACCACATCGAACCTTGGAACCGGGCTCAAGGTTCCCTATTTCTTTACCCTGGGTGAAAACCGGGATCTGACATTGGCGCCTTATCTGTCATCCAAAACACGCACTTTGGATGCACGCTACCGACAGGCTTTTCGCAACGGCAACATCGAATTTGAGGTCGCAGTCACCCGCGATGACCTACAGCCGGGCGACACCCGCGGCTATCTGTTTGGCGACGGCGCATTTGACCTGCGCCGGGGATTCAAATTAGAATTCGAGATCAAAACATCCTCGGATGACGCCTACCTTGCCGACTATGGCCTGCCCGACCTTGACCGGCTCCGGTCGCAATTGACCCTGACGCAGGTAAGGCGCGACAGCCTGTTCCGAGCCGGAGCGTTTTATTACAAGACGTTGCGGGACACAGATGAACAAACTGAAATCCCGTCTTCGATTGCAGACATCTTCTACCAGAAACGGTATCACCCGGCGCAGCAGGGTGGTGAGTTGCAAATGACCCTGCATGCCCATGGTCACAGCCGCACCTCGAATGTCGACGTCATAGGCCGGGACGTTGCCCGTGTAACTGTTGATGCCGACTGGCAGCGCAGTTGGCATCTGCTCAACGGCGTGATCGCGCAAACTCAGTTGGGCCTGTCGGCCGACGCCTTTGATATCCACGATGACAGTGCCTACGCCTCAAGCGTTTCACGACTAACGCCACGTGGCGCCGTTACTCTACGACTGCCGATGACCCGCCACACTGCCTCCGGGGCTTCTCACTTTCTGGAACCCATTGTGCAACTGGGCTGGAGTGACGCTGTTGGTGATGATGTGCCAAACGACGAAAGCAACTTTGTCGAATTTGACCAAGGCAATCTTCTGGAACTGTCGCGGTTCCCGGCTACCGATGCCCGCGAAGATGGCATTTCCCTGGTCTATGGTTTCAACTGGGCCCGCTATGCGGCTGGCGGCTGGCAGGCCAATGCCACAGTTGGCCAGGTGTTTCGTGAAACAGCCGACAGTCGGTTCACCAAATCCTCGGGCCTCAGCGGCACCTCCTCCGACATCCTATTGGCAGGCCAGCTAAAACTCGACACCGGTCTGGCGATCACCGCACGCGGGTTGCTGAACGGTTCGCTGAATTTTTCCAAGGCTGAACTTCGCGGCGATTGGATCAGTGACCGCGCCGAGCTTTCCAGCAGTTATCTTTGGCTGGGCACCGACCCTGACGAGGGGCGCAGCGAAGAAACCTCGGAGATCTGGTTCGACGGCAGTTATCAAATTCACCCAAACTGGTCGGCCAGCGCCAACCTGCGCTATGATATTTCAGACGCCCGCGCCTCGCGCGCAGGCCTTGGATTTGTATACAGCAACGAATGCGTAAAGGTCGATCTTTCGGTGAACAGACGATATACTTCGACATCTAGTGTTGAGCCGACGACCGATTTCGGCTTTACCATCGCATTAAATGGATTTTCCGTCGACGGCGGCACAAAAAAGTACAGGCGATCATGCAGCAATTCCTGAAGTCTTGGTTCAATGCCCCCAGTCTCTTTCTGGCCTCGGCGCTTTGCCTGCCCTTGCCCGTAGCGGCTCAGGGTCTGTTTTCACCTGCCGTCACGGTGAACGAAGATGTCATTACTTATTTTGAACTCGAACAACGGGCCCAGTTCATGAAGCTGTTGGGCACCCCCGGTGACCCGACAGATCTGGCTCGCGAAGAGCTCATCAAAGAACGCCTCAAGAAAGCTGCAGTTGCTCAAGCTGGTATTAGTGCGTCAGAGGAAGACATTATATCAGGAATGACCGAGCTGGCGAGCCGGGCCAATCTTACACTTGAGGAGTTTGTCAAAGTCCTCGGCGAAAATGGCGTTTCTCCTGAAACTCTGCGCGACTATACAAAAGTGGGGCTTAACTGGCGAGACTATGTTGGTTCTCGTTTCCTATCGCAGGCTCGACCCAACGATGAGGAAATTGATCGCGCGATGGGACGGGCCGGAACCGGCGGCCTGCAGGTTCTGTTGTCCGAGGTCATCATGCCGATCAACGAACAGAATGTACGGCAGGTCGAAGACATTGCCGAACAGATCAGCCAGTTGGACAGCTATTCAGCCTTTTCTTCTGCAGCAACACAATATTCCGCCGCCGACAGCCGCACTGACCAAGGCCATCTGCCCTGGATCGCTTTGACCAAGCTGCCACCGCAGTTGCAAGAGGTCGTGCTGGCACTGAAGCCAGGAGAAATCACTGCTCCTTTGCCGCTGCAAGGCGCAGTTGCGTTGTTCCAAATGCGCGGCATCCGGGAATTGACCGGGGGAACACCGCGTTACGCCGCTATTGAATACGCCAGTTATTTCATTCCTGGCGGTCGCAGTGCCGAGGCATTAAAAACCGCGCAGAATATTGCCGGTCAGATCGACACCTGTGATGATCTTTATGGGGTTGCTAAGGATCAAGATCCCGCCGTGCTGGAGCGTCAAAGTCTGGCCCCAACCGAGATTCCACAAGACGTGGCACTGGAACTGGCAAAACTCGACTCCGGTGAAACCTCGACCACGCTGACCCGCAACAATGGTCAAACGCTCATGCTGCTGATGCTGTGCGGCCGCACCGCTGATCTGGGCATTGGTGAAGATGATGGCCGCGAGGGAGTGGCCAATGCACTGACTCAACAACGACTGGCGGCCTTTTCGGACAGCTTTATTGAACAACTGCGAGCCGACGCGGAAATTGTAGTGAAATGACCCAGGCCCGCCCCATTGCGCTCAGCTGTGGGGAGCCTGCCGGCATAGGTCCGGAAATCGCCGTCAAAGCCTGGAACAAATTGCGCGACAGCTGTCCGTTTTTCTGGATCGGCGACCCCCGGCATTTGCCGCCAGGAACTGCCTTCGCAGTAATCTCCTCAGCAGCGGACGCCTTTTCTGTCTGCGCTTCGTCCCTGCCTGTGCTGGCAATGTCTTTCAAAAGCCCTGCCACCCTCGGTCAACCCAAGGCAGAACACGCTGCCGACGTGATCCAATCCATTGAAACAGCGGTCAGACTGGTTCAGGCTGGTGAGGCCTCGGCGCTTTGCACAGCGCCGATCCACAAGAAAGCGCTGATTGACGGGGCTGGTTTTGCCTATCCGGGCCACACCGAGTTTCTGGCCGCATTGTCTGGTTGCAAACAGGTGGTGATGATGTTGGCCTCCGAGCAGTTGCGCGTGGTGCCCGCCACCATACATATCGCGCTGGCACAAGTTTCACAGGATCTGACCCCCGACCTGCTGCGCAAGACCATCGAAATCACTGCTGAGGGATTGAAGAACCAATTTGGTATCCCGCACCCTCGCATCGCAGTGGCCGGTCTAAACCCGCACGCCGGCGAAGGCGGCGCCATGGGCCACGAGGAACTCGACTGGATCAACGCACTGCTACAGGACATGCAGAGTCACGCGTTTGATCTAACCGGCCCGCACCCGGCCGACACCCTGTTTCACGCCGCCGCCCGCGCCCGCTATGACGCCGCCATCTGTATGTATCACGACCAGGCGCTGATCCCGATCAAAACGCTGGATTTTGATCGCGGCGTCAACATCACCCTTGGCCTGCCCTTCATCCGCACCTCGCCTGACCATGGCACCGCCTGTGACATCGCAGGACATGGAATTGCCAACCCCACCAGCCTGATCGAGGCACTCAAAATGGCGCAAACTATGGCCAAAGCCTCTTGATCCTTCATCTGGCTTTACATATTCCCGCCCAAGGCAAGAACGTTCTCCGCCACGCCTACGGCCCAGCCCCAAGTTAGAAACAACATGACCACCATCGACAGCCTCCCTCCCCTGCGCGAGGTGATCGCCACCCACCAGCTCTCTGCCCGCAAATCGCTGGGTCAGAACTTTCTGCTCGACCTGAACCTGACCGCCAAGATCGCGCGCCAGGCAGGCGACCTAACTGGGTGTGACGTGCTGGAAATCGGTCCTGGTCCCGGCGGCCTGACCCGTGGCCTGCTGGCCGAAGGCGCTCGTCGGGTACTTGCAGTGGAAAAAGACGGGCGCTGTCTGCCCGCCTTGGCCCAGATCGCAGATGCCTATCCCGGTCGTTTGCAGGTGATCGAAGGGGACGCGCTTGAGATCAATCCACTGGAACACCTGACTCCACCAATCCGGGTTGCCGCCAACCTGCCGTATAACATCGGCACCGAGCTTCTGGTACGTTGGCTAACGCCAGAACAATGGCCACCGTTTTGGCAAAGCCTGACGTTGATGTTCCAGCGCGAGGTGGCCGAACGTATCGTGGCGCAACCAGGCACCAAAAAGTACGGCCGCCTGGCCCTGCTGGCGCAATGGCGTGCAGAACCCAATATCGTGCTGTCACTGCCGCCCGAAGCCTTTACTCCGCCACCCAAAGTCTCTAGCGCCGTGGTCCATCTGACTGCCTTGCCCGAGCCGCGCTTTCCAGCGGATGCGGGCACTTTGAACTGGGTGGTGGCCGCAGCGTTCAACCAACGCCGTAAAATGCTACGCGCAGCCTTGAAAAGCGTCTCACCGGATATCGAAGACCATTTGCACGCCGCCGGAATCCCACCAACTGAACGTGCGGAACAAGTCAGTCTCGAGGCCTTTTGCGCCCTGGCGCGAAGCTTGAAGCCGCTTGGCTGACATCAGATCTGGTATAAGAATTTTTGAAAATTCTTGCTCGAAAAATTCGAATTTTTCGGCTAGCAACTAAAAAGCCCCGGCTCCAATTGGAGACCGGGGCTTCTCTTTGTATCTGCCTTAAATGGCTTACTCAGCCGCTTCTGGCGCATCGCCAGCTTTGACTTCAGGCGCGGCGACAGGCTGCTCAACCTTGGCGGCAACAGGCTTTTCTACTTTAGCTGGAGCAGGCTCTTTGGCCTCTGCCACTACTGGCTGTTCTGCCTTTGCGGAAACCGCTTCCTGAGCCTTAGGCGCGGGCTTACGCGTGCGCGGACGGCGGGCGCTGGGTTTTTTGGGTTTACTTTCTGGTGTTTCCACCAGGCCGGAATCGCCTGCCGGTTCAACAGTGTTGCTCAGGTCCAATACATCAGGCTGCGGCGCGCCGGCTGGATCAGCACTTGGCTGGGCCGCCGCCACGGGTTCGTTGCGAGCAGCGGCTTCGCTGCGGGCAACAGCATCGCGTTCCTGACGCTCGGTGCGTTCGCGGTCACGCTCGGCTTGGCGCTCGCGGTTCTGCCGCTCCTGCTCGTCGCGGCGGGCATCCTGCTCGCGCTGAGCTTCGCCCAGCATGCGCATGTAATGCTCTGCGTGCTGTTGAAAGTTTTCAACGGCCACTCGGTCATTGCCCAACTGCGCGTCGCGCGCCAGTTGGTTATATTTATCAATGATCTGTTGCGGGGTGCCGCGCACCTTACCCTCTGGGCCCGAGCTATCGAACACCCGATTGACAACATTACCACCACTAGTGGGGCGATTGCGGTTCGATTTCGAACGCGAACGTGATTTAGACGATCTCATTTGTTTAACGTCAGCCTTGATTCGTTGTGTCGTAGATCCCAAAGAGCGCAGGATAGCGCCGGACCATCGACCATTTTGGGCTTGGTGTCGCCGGTAAGGGTTGTGAGCCAAACACACTTGCGACACCTATGTGTAACCCTGTCCAGCGCATCCAGACAAGAGCTAGGATTGGATTTTTCCACTTTTTTCGATCAATTTGGCCTATTTCGGCTCAAAACCTCACTCAACCGGGGCGTATTCAGCACAAACCACTCGGTCGCGCCCGTCCAGATCCTGAACCACCCGAATTTGACGCAGCCCGGCCTGCTCGAACAGGGCGGCAACTGCTGGTGCTTGGGTAGGGCCTATTTCGACCAAGACCCGCCCCCCCGGTTTTAGATACAAGCTGACATCCTTGGCGATCCGTCGATATGCCCCTAGCCCGTCACCGCCATCAGTAAGCGCCATCTGCGGCTCGTGGTTGCGCACCTCTGCAGACAGGCCCGGCATTTCATCCAACGCGATGTAAGGCGGGTTTGAGACGACCAGATCAAATTGCCCCTCGACCCGCTGAAACCAATCCGACTGTCGTATGTCAGCGCGGGCTTGGACCCTATGCAGCACCGCATTGGCACTGGCTTGCAGACAGGCCGCCTCGCTTAAATCCACACCCAGGCCAGTCGCGTTGGGCTGTTCCCCCAAGAGTGTCACCAGAATGCAACCCGATCCGGTGCCCAAGTCCAAGACACGCTCAAACGGAACCGCCAGAGCGGCCTCGACCAAACATTCAGTTTCCGGGCGCGGATCCAGCACATCACCTGACACCTTGAACCGACGACCGTAGAATTCGCGTTCGCCCAGCAGATGCGACACCGGCACCCGGATGGCGCGCAGGGCAATCAGTTGCTCATAGCGTTCAGCGATATCATGATCGAGATCCTCGGGCGCGATCAGCGTCACCCGGCTGGCCTCGATCCGCGCCGCATGCGCCAGCAGCACCCGCGCATCGCGGGCTGGATCAGGCACCCCAGCCGCCCGCAAACGTGCGGTAGCGGCGACCATTGCCTGTGCTGCTGTTTGTGGGCCGTTCATTGACCCATTTCCGCCAACAGCCGTGCTTGATTGTCAGCTGTCAGCGCGTCGATCACCTCGTCCAGATCCCCTGTCATCACCTGATCCAGCTTATAGAGCGTCAGGTTGATGCGGTGATCGGTCATCCGACCCTGTGGGAAATTATAGGTTCGAATGCGTTCTGAACGATCGCCAGACCCCACCTGCGACGCCCGATCCGCTGATCGTTCACTGTCCACCCGTTGGCGTTCAAGATCATACAACCGGGTCTTTAGCACCTGCATCGCAATCTCGCGGTTTCGGTGCTGGGATTTTTCCGAACTGGTCACGACCACTCCACTGGGTAGGTGAGTGATACGCACAGCAGAGTCTGTCGTATTCACATGCTGACCACCTGCCCCGGACGATCGCATGGTATCGATACGCAAATCATTGGCGTTGATCTCAATATCGACATCTTCGGCTTCGGGCAGAACGGCAACAGTTGCTGCCGAGGTATGGATACGTCCGCCACTTTCAGTGGTCGGAACCCGCTGGACCCGATGCACGCCGGATTCGAATTTCATCCGGGCAAAGACGTTCTCACCTTTGATATGAGCAACTACTTCCTTGATGCCGCCCAGCTCCGTCGACTGTTCTTCAAGGATCTCGAACTTCCAACCGCGTGCCTCGGAATAACGCTGGTACATGCGAAGAAGATCACTCGCAAACAATGCCGCCTCGTCACCGCCGGTACCGGGGCGGATTTCCAGCATCGCCGGTTTGGTATCCGCTGCGTCCTTGGGTAGCAGCGCAACTTGCAGGGCTTTCTCGGCACCCGGGATCGCCGCCTTCAGTTTCGGAATTTCTTCCTCGGCCAGCTCTCTCATATCCGGGTCTGACAACATTTCTTGTGCTTCATCCAGATCACCAACGAGTCGGCGATAAGATTCGATCTGTTCCACCACCGGACGCAGGTCCGAATATTCCTTGGCCAGCTGGGCAATATCACTGCCGCTGGCACCGTCGGACATCGCTGCTTCAAGATACTGAAACCGCTGAATGATCTGTTCAAGACGTTGTTCGGGAACCATCGGTGCTGAGTCCGTTCGTGGTAAAATTTGGTCAGGCCTGCCCCATGTGATATGCTAGCACCATGCAACATGCCAGAGCCGTATTAGCCGCCGCCCTTGCCGTTTTTGCCCATCCAGTGCTGTCAGATGTCACTGCACCCGGAGGCAAGACGATCGATTGTTATTGCACCGACCGGTCTGGGTCGAGGGTCGAATTAGGCCAGACGATCTGCCTGCAGGTAGATGGCCGCATGTTCATGGCGCAATGCCAAATGTCGTTGAATGTTCCGATGTGGCGCGAAGTGCAGAAGGGCTGCCTGTCTTCGTCATTGGATCAACGACTGGTCAACGCCAGTCCGGTCACCACATTGCCGCCGCTGTAAAAGCCGGGCGACCTATTCGCCGGGAGACGTAACCGGCGCCGTTCCCAACGTTGGATGAATCCCCATTTCGTCCAACCAATCGGCAATCCGTGCCCCGTTCACTCCCAAATCTGACCGGCCGAACCGCAGCCGAGCATAGACCTTGAGCAGGTCTCCGTCTTGACGTGCGGTGGTGTAATCGGGAAAGCCCAGGAATTTGGTGCGGGTCACATAGGTCGCCAGACCATCTTCAACCGATCCCGCTAGCAGTTTGGTCCGCGGTGACGCGCTGGCCACCAGATCAAACCGCGCCAGCCCATCCGGCCCGGTGCGCACCACCCGGAACACGCCACCGCGAAAGGTCTTGTCCTCGGTGAACTCGGGCTGAGTATTCCAGTCTAGTGGATCAATCGGGGCCAGTCGGATCAATCCAAGCACAACGATGACCGCAGCGATACTCATCCATGCAAACAGCATCATTCGTCCCATCGCAGCCCTGGTCCCATAGTCTGTGCTCCCAAAACCAGTTGGCAGTTTGAGAACCTCATTACTTTGTTGCCACGCCCGGCAGCACGCACAGCAATTCATACAGCAGGTTCGCCCCGGTCAACGCGGTATTTCCCGACGTATCATACGGCGGCGAAACCTCGACCAAATCACAGCCTACGATATTCACCCCACGCAGAGCCCGGATCAGCTCCAGCGCCTGCGGCGTCGTCAAGCCACCAATTTCGGGCGTTCCGGTGCCCGGCGCATAGGCCGGATCAAGACTATCGATATCATAGGTGACATAGACTGGCCTATCGCCAATATCGCGACGTATTTCCGCACCCAGGTTGTTCAGCGAGCGATGCCACAGCTCGGACGCCGGGAATTGTTGGAATCCCCAGCCCGCTGCCTCGGTGAAATCGCTGGCCGCATAGCCAGTACCGCGCAGCCCCACCTGATAAGTCTTGTCCGCTTGGATTAGGCCTTCTTCATAGGCGCGGCGGAACACCGTGCCGTGGGTTTCCTTCTCGCCGAACATGTCATCGTTTACATCGGCATGCGCATCCACATGTACAACCGCCACAGGCCCGTGTTTCTTGGCAATCGCCCGCAAGATCGGCAAGGTGATCGAATGATCTCCACCCATCGCCACCGGCACCACATTGCTGCTTAGGATCGCGTCATAGCTGGATTCGATAATGCGCAGGCTGTCGGGCAGTGAAAACGTGTTGATCGCCAGATCGCCAATGTCCGCCACTTGCAGATTATCAAACGGAGCCGCGCCGGTGGCCATGTTGTAAGGCCGGATCATCGCGCTCTCGGCTCGGATCTGCTTGGGGCCAAACCGAGTGCCTGACCGCCACGAGGTGCCGATATCCATCGGGATCCCCAGTACTGCCACGTCCAAACCGTCAAGCGAGGTCGCCTGCGGCAATCGCATGAATGTCCCTGGCCCCGAGAACCGGGCCAGATCGTTACCGCTGATTGGTTGATTATACTCAGTCATTGTTTCTCATGTTCCAGCCCAGCAGGCAGATAATTTCAGTGGCCACATGGGCGCCGGCGATGGCGGTCGCCCCAGTGGTGTCAAACGGCGGTGACACTTCGACCACATCGCCGCCCTTGATGTTGATACCCGCGATATCGCGCAACATCCGCGTCGCCTGTGCCGAGGTCAGACCGCCCCAAACTGGCGTTCCTGTGCCCGGCGCATAGGCCGGATCCAACCCGTCGATATCAAAGCTAAGATAGGTCGGATGATCGCCGAGGATTTCCTTGATCCGGCGGGCAGTTTCCACCGGTCCAATCTCATGCACCTCGGCAGCATCAATGGTATTGATACCCATGGTGTCTTCGTTACTGGTGCGAATACCCACCTGAACCGAGCGCGCCGGGTCGATCAGACCCATCTTGACCGCCTTATAGACAAAGGTGCCGTGGTCCACACGATCCATGTCATCATCCGCCCAGCTGTCAGTATGGGCATCAAACTGCAACAAAGCCATCGGCCCATATTTCTCAGCATAGGCCTTGAGGATCGGCAGGGTAATATAGTGATCCCCCCCCAGCGTCACCGAGGCTACATCCGCCGCTAAGATGCGCCGAATATGCTCTCTTAAAGCATCAGGAAAACCAGCGACATTGGCGTAGTCAAACGCCAGGTCGCCATAGTCGACAATCGCAAACTCGCTCAGCGGATCATAACCCCAGCCATAAGGCGCATCCGGGCTTTGCAGCGCACTTGCCTCACGGATCGCACGTGGTCCCAACCGGGTACCGGGCCGATTGGTCACCGCCTGATCAAAGGGAACCCCGGTGACAGCTATATCAACACCGCTCAGATCTTTGCGATAGCGTCGACGCAGAAACGAGGTGGCGCCACCAAAGGTGTTCTCAAAACTCAGACCTTTTAGATCTTCGCGGGTAAACGCGTCATCGACGCTATGTTTTGCATCTTCCAATGCCATTTATGCATATCCTTCACACCGCAGCTGCGCCCGGCATACCCGACCACCTGCCGCCTGTCACCATAGCTGTTGTTCTGACTGTTAGTTCAGCGGCTGCGCACGCTCAACTAAGCGTGCAAAGAACGACGCTCCAATCGGCGATACCTCGTCGTTGAAGTTGTATTTTGGATGATGCAATCCAGCCCCGTCGCCCTGCCCCAGGAACAAATAAGCACCGGGGCGGGACTGCAGCATATACGAGAAATCCTCGGCCCCCATCTCGCGCCCGCCCTCGGGTTCGACCAAAGCAGCACCTGAAATCTCGCTGGCCACCTCGACCGCAAAAGCGGACTTGTCCGCATCATTGATGGTTGCCGGATACCCACGTTCATACTCCAAACGCGCCTCGACCCCATAACTGGCGGCTTGCCCGTCAACAATTTCCTGCATCCGCCGGATCACCATTTCCTGCACCGCAGGATCAAAGGTGCGCACCGTGCCGTTGATATAGGCTGTATCGGGAATGACATTATCAACAGTGCCAGTGTGGATCTGCGTCACCGAGACCACCAGTTCCTCCAGCGCATAGTGGTTGCGACTAACAATGGTCTGTATCGCCTGAGCAATACCACAGGCTGCCATCACCGGATCTCGGGTTTCGTGCGGCATCGCACCATGACCGCCAACACCCTGAATATAAATGTGGAAGGTGTCCACCGCAGCCATCAGAGCCCCCGAGGTAGTGATAAAACTGCCCACTGCATAATTTGGCGCATTATGGATGCCATAGACCTGGCTGACATCAAATTTGTCCATAATGCCCTCGTCGACCATCACCCCTGCGCCACCGCCATTCTCTTCGGCCGGCTGAAAGATCAACGCCACCCGACCGCGAAAATTGCGGGTCTCCGTCAGATATTTCGCCGCTCCTAACAGCATCGTGGTGTGCCCGTCGTGGCCACAGGCATGCATCTTGCCGTCATGCCCCGAGGCATAATCCACGCCCGTCTCCTCAGCGATCGGCAAGGCATCCATATCCGCCCGCAAGCCAATGGTCGGCCCCGGCCCCTGACCATTGATGATTGCCACCATTCCAGTCTGGGCAATGCCCTCATGCAGCTCATCCACTCCAAACTCACGCAACCGGTCCGCAACATAAGCCGCGGTCTGCGGCAGATCAAAGGACAATTCAGGGATCTGATGCAGATGCCGACGCCAGGTCTTCATGTCCTCGGCAAAATCAGCGATACGGTTGACAACGGGCATGGGCTGGACTCCTTGGTCAGACTCGGGATTGATGCATCTGACACTGGAACGAAAGCCACCGCAATGCCCGAAAATCCCCTTATCAACGACCAAACTGCCGGTATTGAACGGCTATTGGAAATCATGCGCCGCCTGCGCGATCCCAAAAGCGGCTGCCCCTGGGACATCGAGCAAGATTTCACCTCTATTGCTCCCTATACCATTGAAGAAGCCTACGAGGTCGCGGACGCCATCGAACGTCAGGACTGGCCCGAACTGGAAGGTGAGTTGGGGGATCTGCTGCTGCAAAGCGTCTATCACACCCAGATGGGCGAAGAGGCCGGACATTTCAGTTTTCAATCCGTGGTGCGCAACATCAGCGACAAGATGGTGGCGCGCCACCCCCATGTATTTGGCGACGAATCGCGCGACAAATCCGCAGCACAACAGACCCGCGACTGGGAAGCCATAAAGGCCGCTGAACGCGCAGGAAAAGCCCAACAAGGTACGCTGGACGGGGTTGCCGTGGGCCTTCCCGCCCTGTTGCGTGCATACAAACTGCAAAAACGTGCCGCCCGTGTTGGCTTTGACTGGCCCTCAGCGCAAAACGTGTTGGACAAAATCGCCGAAGAAAGCGCCGAACTGGTCGAGGCGCGCGATGAGCTGACCCAAGAGGCTATCGAAGAGGAATTCGGTGATTTGCTGTTTGTAATGGCCAATTTGGGTCGACATTTGGGGGTTGAACCCGAAGCCGCCCTACGCCGCGCCAACGCCAAATTCACCCGCCGCTTTGAAGGCGTGGAAACCAAGCTCGCTGAACGTGGGAAATCACCGTCCGAAAGTAACCTCGACGAAATGGATGCCCTATGGGACGCAGTCAAAGCCGACGAGCGAAGCAAAAATCCAAGCCCTTGATCCCTACCCATAATTTCTTTTTGCCAAAAATACTCATAGCCACAGAGGTAAGGGCCACCATCGCTGGACAATTGGCGTCCACCTTGCAACTGTCCTTCTCTGCAATACCTAGAGGCCCCTATGACGACACGTAAAATCATCATCGACACCGACCCCGGCCAAGACGACGCCGTCGCCATCCTGCTGGCCCTCGCCAGCCCGGACGAGATCGATGTCCTTGGAATTACCACGGTTGCCGGCAATGTGCCCTTGCCTCTGACACAGAAAAACGCCCGCATCATCTGCGAGCTGGTCGGAAGACAAGATGTGCCTGTTTATGCCGGCTGTGATGCACCACTAAAACGCCCCTTGGTGACTGCAGAGCACGTTCATGGCAAGACCGGCCTGGATGGCCCGGAACTGACGGACCCCACGATGCCCTTAAGCGACGGACACGCTGTTGATTTCATCATCGACACTCTGCGCACTCACCCCTCGGGAACCGTTACTCTTTGCCCTCTCGGCCCCTTGACCAATATCGCCACCGCCTTTCAAAGGGCGCCAGATATCATTGAAAAGGTGCAGGAAATCGTGCTGATGGGCGGCGCCTATTTCGAAGTTGGCAACATCACTCCAGCCGCCGAGTTCAACATCTACGTCGACCCCGAGGCCGCTGATATCGTTTTCAAATCCGGTCGTCCCATCGTGGTCATGCCGTTGGATGTCACTCACAAAGTGCTGGTCACCAAGCCCCGCACCGAAGCCTTCCGTGCACTGGACACCAAAGTTGGCACTTTCGTAGCTGATATGACCGATTTTTTCGAACGTTATGACGTTGCCAAATACGGCTCGGCTGGCGCACCGCTTCATGACCCCTGCGTCACCGCCTACCTGATCCAGCCCGAGCTGTTCACTGGTCGCCATATCAACGTCGAGATCGAAACCCAGTCCGAACTGACCCTGGGTATGACCGTCGCCGACTGGTGGAGTGTCACCGATCGCACCGCCAATGCCACCTTTATCGGTGATGTGGATGCCGACGGATTTTTCGACCTGCTCACCGAACGTCTGGCCCGGTTATGAGCGCCGCCCTGCACCTAGCCCGCCCCGAGGATCTGGAAAAGGTCCTGGCTCTGGTCACCGCATTTCATGACGAGATGGGTATTGCCAGCAGCGACGACAGCCGCCGTGCCGCGATAACACCGCTGCTTGACGGCATCCCATACGGCGCGGTCTATCTGGCTGGCCCCACACGCGCCCCGATTGGCTATATCGTGGTCACCTTCAGCTGGTCGGTCGAATTTGGCGGCATGGACGGCTACATTGACGAACTTTATGTGCGCCCGCCGATCCGTGGTCGCGGTATCGCAACAGAAGTCCTGATCGCCCTGCCAAAAACTCTAGCCGAGGCCGGCATCAAAGCTCTACATCTCGAAGTTGACCGAGACGACGAGGGTTCTCAACGGCTTTACGCCCGGACACGTTTTAAACCACGTGAACGCTATATCCTGATGACGAAAGAGCTATAGCCCAGTCTACCAAAAACAGTTTCCGGTGCCGCGACAGCCCTACCACGACCCACGCTGCCCCTAATAGTAGCGTGGTGGAACATAGATATTGTCCAATTGCTTAGACGGTACAAACGTATTTCTCTCCGGTTCATAAGCAGTCACACCTGACTGATCAGTGACTTCACAGCCCCCCAAAAGCGACAGAACCACACAGCCCGCGGCCAAACTCAGAAAACGCCACATCATCTCACACCTCTTTGTCCCACAACAGGTCAAAGGATTGAGGGTGTGATCAAGGCACACCACCCGTAACCTGTGTGCCCAATACATTTGGGTATCTAGCGCAAAATCCGAAAAAACAACAAGAAAACCCCTGCCGAAATATCTTCGACAGGGGCCATAGTCTTGCGTGCACAAAACGGTGAATTATTTCAGGATCGACCGTCCAGCATATTCGGCCACTTCACCCAGCGTCTCTTCAATACGGATCAACTGGTTGTATTTCGCCAACCGGTCCGACCGCGCTAGTGAGCCGGTTTTGATCTGACCACAATTGGTCGCCACTGCCAGATCGGCAATGGTGGCATCCTCGGTCTCGCCCGAGCGGTGTGACATCACATTGGTAAAGCCTGCCCGGTGCGCCATATCAACGGCGCGCAGGGTCTCGGTCAGGGTGCCGATCTGGTTGACCTTGACCAGCATCGAGTTGGCACTGCCGCGCTCGATGCCCATCGCCAGACGCGCCGGGTTGGTGACAAACAGATCGTCGCCAACCAACTGAATCTTATCGCCCAGCTCTTCGGTCAGGGCCTTCCAGCCATCCCAGTCGTCTTCGGCCATGCCATCTTCGATCGAGATAATCGGGTAGTCATTGGCCAGCGCTGCCAGATAGGCCACGTTCTCCGCCGATGACAGGGTCTTACCCTCGCCCGACAGCACGTATTTGCCATCCTTGTAATACTCGGTGGCGGCGCAATCGAGCGCCAGATAGATCTCTTCGCCCGGCTTATAGCCAGCTTTCTCGATCGACTTCAGAATAAAATCCAGTGCCTCACGGCTGGAGCCGATGTTCGGGGCAAAGCCACCCTCGTCGCCAATACCAGTGGACAGGCCAGCGGCTGTCAGTTCTTTCTTCAGGGTGTGGAACACTTCCGAACCCATGCGCACTGCGTCGCGGATGTTTTCCGCCGCCACTGGCATGATCATGAATTCCTGAATGTCGATTGGGTTGTCGGCATGCTCGCCGCCGTTGATGATGTTCATCATCGGAACCGGCAGAACACGGGCCGAAGTGCCGCCAACGTAGCGATACAGAGGCTGCGTCGTGAAATCAGCAGCAGCCTTGGCAACCGCAAGCGACACACCCAAAATGGCGTTGGCGCCCAGGCGGCCCTTGTTTTCGGTGCCGTCCAGCTCGATCATCGCACCATCAATGGCTGCTTGCTCGGTCGCATCAAAACCCAGCAGTTCTTCGGCGATCTCGCCGTTTACTGCGGCCACAGCTTCCAGCACGCCCTTGCCCAGATAACGGCTCATATCTCCGTCGCGTTTTTCCACAGCTTCGTGCACCCCGGTCGAGGCCCCCGAAGGCACCGCAGCGCGGCCCATGGTGCCGTCTTCCAAGATCACATCAACCTCAACTGTCGGGTTGCCCCGGCTGTCGAGAATTTCGCGGGCGTGAATGTCGATAATGGTGCTCATCGGAAGATCCCTGGCTATGACAATTGATTGCCAGCGTCTTAGGCAGCCAGCAGGCAAATGTAAACCACTGGCGTTAACGCTAACACATCCTTTGCCAGTGATTTAGGGCAAACATTTTGCTGTTTGCGCCATCGGGCGGCAAATTGCCCGTGACAAATCTCAGGCTACAGCCAACCGACTGGATCGGGCCAATCGGCGCTCGCGCAGAAATGTGTACAACCCGGATCCGATAATCAGCGATGCGCCAAGCATCGTCATCATATCCGGCCGCTCATTGAACATCACCATGCCCGCCAGGATCGAGAACAGCAGCCTAGAGTAGCGAAAAGGTGTCACTGCCGAGGCATCGCCGACCCGCATCGCCACCACGATGCCGTAATACCCAAGCACGCCAAATATAACACCTGCGAGGATCATGCCTCCCTGGGGAACACTTACCGGCACAATACCAACCGGGTTCAGAACAAACAACGCGCCTCCCGCCAGAATAAAGGCTGCACATCCCTGAAAGCTAACAACAATCGACGACACATTGCTATCCACCAGTCGGGTCAAAAGATCCCGCACCGCAATGGCAAAAACCGCAGCCAAGACAAGCAACGCAGAAGGCTCAAACCCTTCAAACCCGGGACGAATGATAAACAACACACCAATAAACCCAACCAGGATTGCACTCCAGCGACGCCAACCTACCTGCTCGTTCAAAAACAAGGCTGCCCCCATGGTTATTACTAAAGGCAAGGCCTGGAACACAGCTGCAACCGTCGACAAATCAACCAGGGCCAGCCCTGTGGCAAAACACATCCCGCCAACGGCCTCGGTTAGCATGCGCATGATCATCATCGGCTTCCAAGCCACCCGAGCGAACAGGTTTTGCCTATTGAAAAGAGCCAAGCCAGCAAAAATGCCGCTCCCCCCTAGTCCCAGCAGAATGAGAATTTGCCCAACCGGCATGTCCTGAGACAGGTGCTTGATAAACATATCTTCCAGTGTGAAAGCCGCCATTGCAGCGATGACCATCAGAATGCCGTTAAGGTTGTTCATTTGTGTCTATCCAACAGGTGCACTGCCAACACGGCCGGCACATAGTGCTCTGATAGACCGCAAAATCTGTCCAAGAGCTATGCTATTCGCGACCCCTTTTCACAACGCGTCGTGTACAGGCTCATCACAATCCTTTATGCGTTCACATTTTGTTCCACGCCCGCTAACTTGAGTTCAGCATTGGAGACCGCTCGCATGACAACCACGACACGCAAGTATGAGATATTCCGGGATTTGCATACCCGCCCCGGGGCCTTTGTGATTCCCAATCCCTGGAATGCAGGTACCGCAATGATGCTTGGCTCACTTGGCTTTGAGGCACTGGCGACAACCAGTGCCGGTCTGGCCTTTTCGATCGGGCAAAGGGATTCGCAAGGTGCCATCAGCCGCGAACAGATTCTGGCCAATGCCAAAGAAATCGTCATGGCAAGCGACTTGCCGGTGTCAGGTGATCTGGAAAATGGTTTTGGCGCGGCCCCGAAGTCCTGCGAAGAGACCATTAAGCAGGCTATGGACATCGGTCTGGTCGGCGGATGCATCGAAGACACAACCGGAGATCCGGAAAATCCTATTTACGACTTTGACCTTTCGGTAGATCGGATGCGGGCCGCTGCCCAAGCCTGTAAAGATCAGCCATTTTTGCTGACTGCGCGGGCCGAGAACTTCATCAACGGTCGGCCTGATCTGGACGACACCATTGCTCGCCTGCAAGCGTTCAGCGACGCCGGTGCAGATGTTCTTTATGCGCCGGGGCTGCCGGACCTACAGTCCATCGCAACCCTGTGCCGTGAAGTGGACAAGCCGGTGAACGTGGTGATGGGGTTAAGTGGGCCAACCTGGTCTTTGGCCGAACTCGCCAATGCCGGCGTAAAACGGGTCAGCGTCGGAGGTTCGTTTGCGCGGGTCGCACTGGGAGCAATGATGCGCGCCGCACGCGAGGTTCGCGACCATGGATCCTTTACCTATGCAAAAGAGGCTATTGGCGACAGCGAGGCTGCAAACCTAATGGCTCCGCCACCAAAACACCGTGGCTAATCAGGGTTTGATCGGCACGCCATAAAGCTCCAGTTTATGGCCTTTCAGTTCATAACCCAGCTTCTTGGCGATCTTCTCCTGCAGCGCCTCGATCTCGGGATCGACAAATTCAATCACCTCACCGGTGTTCATATCAATCAGATGGTCGTGATGCTCGCGCTCGGCGTCCTCGTACCGGGCGCGGCCATCGCCGAATTCCAATCGCTCCAGAATGCCCGCTTCCTCAAACAGCTTTACGGTTCGGTATACCGTCGCAATCGAGATCCCGTCGTCCAGCGCACTGGCGCGGGTATACAGTTCTTCGACGTCCGGGTGGTCTTCGCTGTCCTGCAAGACGCGGGCAATGATCCGGCGCTGGCCGGTCATACGCAGGCCCTTGGCCTCGCAACGGGATATAATTGTGTCAGACATCGGCATCCTCTTTGCGCAATCAGCGCTCTTGGCTTCCCTGTGTAACGAAAGAACCAACATCCGAAAACCGGGAATTAAAACAGAATGCCAGTTGACAAACGCCTTATCCACAGCCATTTGCCCCATCAGGTATCCCTCTCTGCCGCGTGAGCAGAGGCGTTCGGGCAACTTCGCCTCCTCCGAGACTCCGGTCTCTAGCGCCTACAGCGACATACCTGCGTTCCCAGAATCACGCGTGGGGCACGAGCAGACGACCGGCTCTCTGGCATACGGCCAGCTGTGCCCGAGGTCCCTGCCCCCAATGAGCCGCTAGATATGCGGCAACACCGGCCGTGCATCTGCACGGCTGCGAAAGGATATGACTTGAGTGAATTCTCAACTATGGGGCTTCCTGAGAAGCTTCTAGCCCGGATCGAAGCCATGGGTTTCAAAGATCCAACCCCAATTCAATCGCATGCAATCCCGTATGCGCTGCAAGGCCGCGACGTTTTGGGCCTGGCCCAGACCGGCACCGGTAAGACCGCCGCCTTTGGTGTGCCGCTGATTGCCCAGATGATGCAATACGAGCGCCGCCCCGCCCCCAAGACCGTGCGCGGTCTGGTTCTGGCCCCAACCCGCGAGTTGGCCAATCAGATCAGCCAACAGATCAAAGGTCTGGTCGAAGGCACTCCGATGAAAATCGGTCTGGTTGTCGGTGGTGTATCGATCAACCCGCAGATCCAGCGCATTGCCAAAGGTACCGACATTCTGGTCGCCACACCTGGCCGCTTGCTGGACATTCTGGATCGCCGCGCCCTGAACCTTGGCTCCTGCGACTTCCTGGTGCTGGACGAAGCGGATCAGATGTTGGACATGGGTTTCATCCATGCCCTGCGCAAAATCGCCGCTCTGCTGCCCACCGAACGCCAGACCATGCTGTTCTCGGCCACCATGCCAAAACAGATGAACGAGATTGCCAGTAGCTACCTCAAAAGCCCAGTCCGTGTCGAAGTCTCGCCTCCGGGCAAGGCCGCAGACAAGGTCACTCAGGAAATTCACTTTATCGCCAAGGCGGAAAAGACTGCGTTGCTGAAAGAGTTGCTATCCAAGCACACGGATGAGCGTTCGCTGGTCTTTGGTCGCACCAAGCATGGCTCGGAAAAGCTGATGAAGACCCTGGAGAAGGCTGGTTTTTCAACCGCGTCTATTCACGGTAACAAAAGCCAGGGCCAGCGCGACCGTGCAATTGCCGCGTTTAAATCTGGTCAGATCAAAGTACTTGTAGCAACGGATGTTGCCGCACGTGGTTTGGATATTCCAGACGTCAAACACGTCTACAACTACGATTTGCCCAACGTGCCGGACGCCTATGTCCACAGGATCGGCCGGACAGCCCGCGCGGGCAAAGAAGGCGCTGCGATTGCATTCTGCGCACCCGACGAAATGGGTGAATTGAAAGACATTCAAAAAGTACTTGGAACCACCATTCCTGTTGCGTCCGGCACCCCATGGGAAGTTCAACCGGGTGCCAAGAAAAAGCCCAATGGCGGTAGCGGCAACCGACGTCGCGGTGGCGGCGGTGGCGGCGGTGGCCGGGGCGGTCAACGCAGCTCAGGCGATGGCGGCGAAGGTGCAAAGCCGGGCGGCGGTCGCCGTCGTCGCAGTGGTGGCGGTGGTGGCGGCGGCAACCGCACCGCAGCTTAAGCTGAAGACATAACAAATCCCGCTGCAGTTAAATCTGCAGCGGGATTTTTCGATACCAAATTCTATGCCCGGCGCAGATCAGCCCAAACTGGCAAGTGATCCGAGGCTATATGGGCTGGGCGCTCACGGTAGACCCCATGTGCTGTGACTTGCAGCTCTTTGCTCACCGCCATCCGGTCCAGCGCTCCAATGGGTCGCAGCGCCGGGAAACTGGGTTTGGGGGCCAGAAACTGCATGGCCGGGGCCAGATGATCCAGCACCGGTGTGCGCGACCACTCGTTGAAATCACCGCCCCAGACCAGGGGTGCGTCATCGAAATTGGCGCTTTCCCGTGCCAGATGCAGCACCTGTTCGTGGCGCGCCTTGCCGGTCAGGCCCAAATGGGCACCAATCACCCGCACTGGCCCAATCACCGTCTCAAACACTGCCCAGACCGCACCGCGTGGTTCCAACCCCGGCAGGTGGATATGCCCATGATCCAGCAATGTTGCAGATCCCGAGCGCCACAAAATAGCATTGCCGTGCCAGCCCAATGACCCTGCCCCGCCCAAATTGGCAACCTGCCAGCCCGCCTCGTCCAACACAAAGTGCGGCAGCGCGGCAGGCCGCGGCGGCAGGCGTTTGTCGGCCTCTTGCAGCAGCACGATCTGGGCGCCAGTACCTTCGATCACCTGCAACGTGCGGCGCGGTCGGCGGCGCAGGTCCAGACCAACACATTTCTGAATATTGTAGCTGGCCAGTCGCAGGGTTGGGACAGACATTATTTTTCCTTTGGGTACGTATCTATGGGCATTTCACATCACAGGTACAGAGTGTTTCCCCCTGCAACACCAAGACGGGGCCGTGCCCCCCTCTTGGCCTGATAACAGGGTGTCAAGTACCGCAGAAAGTGGCCGGAACCACTTCATCCGGTGTTGGGGGATGGCGAAGATCGGTGTTTTTGGGTTGGTCAGAGAAGGGCTGGGCCAGAACCTGGTTCAGTCTGTGGAACGGTGTGTAATCACCGGAAACTGCTGCGGTGATCATTTGCTCAATCCGGTGATTGCGCGGGATATAGGCCGGGTTGGTGCGGCGCATCAGGGCCTGTGGATCAGGTTCATCTTTCATCCGCTCCTGCCAGTTGGTCTGCCAGGCATCATATTCCACGGGTTTGGTGAATTGGTCACGGGCAGTGTCGGTTCCCAATGCGCGGAAGGTGTTGGTGAAATCGCTTTGATTTTGCGCGATCAGGCCCAGCAGGTCGGAAATCAAAATCAAGTCCCCGTCGTGCGGCGTTGTTATACCCAGCTTGGCCCGGAAGTTTTGCAACCAGTGCTCCTGCATCAGTGCGGGCATAGCGTGCACAATCTCAGTGGCCTCTTCGACGCCTTCCTGCGGGTCATCCAACTGCTGGATCAACGCCGAAGCCAGTTGTGCCAGGTTCCAAACCGCGATGTCCGGCTGGTTGTCATATGCATAGCGGCCATTGCGATCGATTGAGCTGAACACAGTCTGCGGATGATACACATCCATGAACGCACAAGGACCATAGTCGATGGTTTCGCCAGAGATCGAAGAGTTATCGGTATTCATCACCCCGTGAATGAACCCCACCCCCATCCAAGCCGCGATCAGTTTGCTCTGTGCATCCCGCACCGCACGCAGCAACCCCATTGGTCCTTCGGCCTGCGGGTAGTGGCGTTGCAGAGCATATTTGGTCAGTTCTTTCAGACTGGCAGTATCGCCTCGGCGGGCAAAAATTTCGAAACTCCCCACCCGCAGATGGCTCCCGGCCACTCGTGTCAGCACGGCGCCAGGCAGGCCAGTCTCACGCCAGACTGTCTCGCCGGTTGCGACTGCAGCCAAGGCCCGGGTCGTAGGGATGCCAAGCGCGTGCATTGCTTCGGACACCACATATTCTCGCAGCACCGGCCCCAGCCAAGCGCGCCCATCTCCCGAGCGTGAGTAAGCCGTGCGGCCTGATCCCTTGAGCTGAATATCGCGGCGAATGCCATCCGAGCCTACAGTTTCCCCCAGCAGGATCGCACGGCCATCGCCAAGCTGCGGGTTGTAGTTGCCAAACTGGTGCCCGGCATAAAGCTGTGCCAGTGGCTCGGCGCCAGCGGGCACCTCATTGCCGCCAAACACCTGTGCCATCTCGTCAGTCTCACCCGGCGTGACGCCCAACAGCTGCGCCAAATCCTGGTTGAATGCGATCAAGCTGGGTGATTTCACGACCTCGGGCACTTGTTTGCTATAGAACACCGGTGCGAGGCGGGCGTATGAATTATCAAAGGGGATGTGCATGCTCATGCCCAGAACATATGCGCTGAATGTAGAAATGCCAGAGACAAAGGACTGCGCCGCACCATGACTGCACAAGACATCATCACCCGGCTAGATCTGCAGCCCCACCCCGAAGGTGGCTGGTACCGGCAAACCTGGCAGGCTGAGAACGCAGGCCGCGCCACTGGCACCTGCATCTATTTTCTGCTGGCCGCCGGAAAAAGCAGCCATTGGCACCGGGTCGATGCCACCGAAATCTGGTTGTTTCATGCCGGAGCGCCGCTGGTGCTGTCACTGTCTGAACGAGACGAAGGCCCGGCCCGGGATCGTTTGCTGACACCTGACCTGAGCCAAGGTGAGCCACAGTTGATCGTCCCCGAAGGCCACTGGCAAGCCGCGCGAACCACTGGTGAGTACACTCTGGTCAGCTGCACGGTCTCTCCAGGGTTTCAGTTCGATGGGTTTGAGCTGGCCAAAACCGGGTTTGATATTCCACGCACCTGAGCCAACCCAGGTTAACCGTCGGGGGTACTGACGATGCCGCCGCCCACACAAGCGCTGACCCCGGTGGTGCCGGGGGCCGACGTGGCCAGACCACGCGCCACCCGCACCGCCAGAAAAGCAAAGGCCTGCGCCTCCAGCATGTCGCCATCCAGCCCGACGTCCTCGACCGGCTTCACCAGGCAATCCAGCGACACCGAAAGCATCTGCATCAGCACCGGGTTGTGACGCCCGCCACCAGTGACCAGAACTGCCGAAGGCTGTTCAGGGAAATGCTGCATCCCCTGCGCCACACTTGCGGCGCACATTGCGGTTAGCGTGGCAGCGGCATCGGCATCGCTTAGCTCTCTCACCAATGTAATCATTTCGGCAAAATCGTTGCGGTCCAACGACTTGGGCGGAAGTCTTGAGAAATAGGGCTCGGCCAGGAATAGCTCCAGTGCGCCGGTTTCCACCGTGCCGCTTTGGGCAATTTTGCCACCATGATCCATCTCCAGCCCCAACCGGGCCTGCATCAAATCATTCACCGGCGCATTGGCAGGACCAGTGTCAAAAGCCAGCAAGGCGCCCTCTTCTTCGGGTGTGTCAAAGCGCGGGTCCACATAGGTGATATTGCCGACTCCGCCGAGATTGAGAAAACACACAGGGTGGCGCAAATTTAGATATTTTGCGCAGGCAAAGTGAAAGAACGGTGCCAAAGGTGCGCCCTCGCCGCCCATCGCCACGTCATCAGAGCGAAAATCCCAAACCACCGGTTTGCCGAGCCTCTCAGCCAGAGCAGCGCCATCGCCGACCTGAAAGGTGCCTTGAAGGCGCGGCGCATGGGCCAGGGTCTGGCCGTGAAACCCGGCGACATCATACTGTTCAAATCCTGAAAGCAGTTCTGCATGTGCTGCATCCACCACCTTGGCCGCTGCCTCAGCCGCCTTTCCGCCCCAGCTGCCCAGACCAGCGCGCAGAACGTCGCGTTCGTCTTTGGAATACTCACGATAAGCCGCGGCTCCAAAAGCGTGGATCACCCGGCCATCTGTTTCAACAATGGCTGCATCCACGCCGTCCAACGAGGTGCCGCTCATGGCGCCCAGTGCCGTCACTACACCTTTTTTCGAAATGGCTTTGCTCATCATCCGCCCCTATTACCCCTGCCGGACCTATCCTGCCCGTTAACCATCGTCATGGGATAGTGTTTTTCTGCCGAACACCTGTTCCCACTGCGGCATTTGCGTTTTATATACACGGCGCAATCCATAGCCGAGGCACATCATGACCTACCATCCCAAATCGGAATTCATGCGCATTATGATGGAGCGTGGATATCTTGCCGATTGCACCGATTATCAAGGTCTGGATGAGGCTTTGATGACCCCTGGCCAACCTGCCTATATCGGTTTCGACGCCACCGCCAAGTCGCTGCATGTTGGCTCGCTGATCCAGATCATGATGCTGCGTTGGTTGCAGAAAAGTGGCCACAAACCGATTACCCTGATGGGCGGCGGCACCACTAAGGTGGGCGACCCCTCGTTCCGCGCGGATGAACGCCCACTGCTGACCGACGCCCAGATCGACGACAATATCGCCGGCATCAAGCGGGTGTTCTCGGCCTATGTCGATTACAACGACGGCGAAAACGGCGCGGTGATGATCAACAACGCCGAATGGCTGGATGGGTTGAACTACCTGGAATTCCTGCGCGACATTGGTCGTCACTTCTCGGTTAACCGAATGTTGGCGTTTGAGAGCGTGAAATCGCGCCTGGACCGTGAACAGTCGCTGTCGTTTCTCGAATTCAACTACATGATCTTGCAGGCCTATGATTTTATGGAGCTGCACCGACGGTATGGCTGTATCCTGCAGATGGGTGGCTCGGACCAGTGGGGCAATATCGTCAACGGTATCGACCTGACCCGCCGCACCATCGAAGGCGAGGTCTTTGGCCTTACCTCACCGCTGCTGACCACGTCGGACGGCAAGAAGATGGGCAAATCGCAGTCTGGTGCAGTCTGGCTGAACCCGGACATGTTGTCGTCTTATGAGTTCTGGCAATTCTGGCGCAACACCACCGATGCCGATGTGGGCCGCTTCCTGAAGCTATACACCGAGCTGCCGGTGGACGAATGCGACCGTCTGGGGGCGCTTGAAGGGTCCGAGATCAACGCAGCCAAGATCCGGTTGGCCAACGAAGTCACCACCCTGCTGCACGGCAGTGAGGCTGCCAAAGCCGCCGAATCCACCGCACGTGAGGTGTTTGAAAAAGGCGGCGTTGGCGACGACCTGCCCACCCTGTCGCTGTCTGCCGCCGATCTAGGCGATGGCATCTCCATCGTGCAACTGATCGTGAAATCAGGTCTGGCAAAAACTGGCAAAGAGGCCAAACGCCTGATTGCCGAAAATGGTGCAAAACTGGATGATGCACCACTGACCAACGCCGGGTTGATGATCAATGCTGAGGCGCTTGCTTCGCCGATCAAACTCAGCGCTGGCAAAAAGCGTCACGCATTGGTGCAACTGGAAGGATAGTACTTTGACGGCCCGCTGCAAATGCGGGTCGTTTTATTTGCGATCAAACAACAACGTCCTGCAGCTTGATCGGCTTATTGTGACCAATGTCAATTTGGCCATGCTCGACCATCTCGGCTGGCCCCATGTCGCGATAACTCCAGGCTGCCTCGGACGATCTGTCCGCATCCCTGCCATAAAACGCGTCCTGATGCCCAACCGGCACTCCCTTGGGCGTCGTGTGGACCACAAAGGAATTGCGTGTGGACCCCAGATTTTTGATCTGACTGCCACCATGCGGGATATGGGGATGCCACAATACCGTCGACCCGGCTTTAACCTCCAGCGTTTCCACTTTCAGCCCAGCCGCATCAACCGATGCCCTCATTGCGTCCTGGTAGAGTTTCCACATATCCATATCAAAGGCCCCGACGGCCTGACCGCTGGCATATTTCGTCGCCGCCAATTCAGCCAGATCCAACTCAGGCAAAAGATGTCCGCCGCGCACAATCTGCAAAGTGCCGTTGTTCAGCGTTGCATCCTCGAGTGCCACCCAAAACCCGACGTAATAGTTGCGGGGGTTGGTGGTAAAAAACGGCGAATCGCGGTGCAGAGGTTGGGTTGATCCGCGTTGGAAATACAACGAAGTATACAGCGCCGGCCGGGCCTGAAAAAGGAACTCCAACAGGCGCAGAGCTTTGTTTTCAAAATAGAGTCTTCGTAATTGTGGAAGCACGAGGTGCAGATTGATCAGCCGCGCATAATTGCCCTGCGCATCAGCCGCAGAAGAAAAAGCCTCTTTGTTATCTCTTATCAGTTTGTCAAAACTGGTCAGCGCATCTGCTGTCATCTCGTCAGAAACCGATTGTTCGACGACAACGACACCCTCCTCGATAAACTGCTCAGCCCAATATCGCAGGTCCGACGGTGCATTTTTCCGGACAAACTGGCGTTGTTGTTCAATTGGCGCGCAATACCAAGGCGTCTTGCCTTTGACGACATTGCCCGACTTCTTGCGAAAAAACATGTTCAAACCTCACATCGCTGTGCGGTCAGGCTAAGTTTGGTGGAGGTTTTTTGCAACACGCCATGCGGGAAAATACCGCTATTTTACCAGCCAGGCCACGCAATTCAGCAGAATGAAAACGGGCACCGACAGAGCGGTGGCTAGTAAGACGGCGGCAGCTTTGGTCATGCGGGGACCGGGGGCGCTGTGGCCCATGATAATAGTTTGATTTTTCATGAAACCATTAACCATCATTTAGGTTTATACAGCGTTAATGGGTTCATGTTCGACTTTATGCCAGCAGATGTGATGCCCCGCCCCATTCAACGCACCCTTCCTATCCGCGCCCTTGCCCAATCGCAGGAATTTGCCCGCGCCTTGCGGTTTCGTGGTCAACAACCACTGATCCTTGATCAGCTTGGTGACACATTGGTGATGCGACGTCGGTTTTGGGGTCGGATTGATGTTGCCATGGTCAACCGTGCCCGCATCGACAAACCGCTGCGTCTGCTGGAAGTGCTGCAAGAACAGGGCCTGCGCCGCACCCCTGTCATCTTGTCGCCAGATAAACCATTGCCCGACCTGGCCAAACACGGCGCCGTCCCACTGATGAGCCCGGCCCAGGTCGCACAGCTTGATCTGACCGCCCCCAAGGAAGAACGTCGCGCGGCACTGCACCAGAAATGGCGCAATCGCTTGAAACACGCCGAATCGCAGAACCTGCGTGTCACCCGGCAAAACATGCCGCTGGACCCCGCCCACTGGCTGCTCCAGGCCGACGCCAAACAACAGGGGAAGCGTGGCTATCGCAACTGGCCACTGGATCTGACCATGGCCTATGTGCATGAGAATCCCAGTAAGGCCAAATTGTTCCAGGCCTTCGACGGCAAGGAAGTGATCGCTGCCGTTTTAGTTCTGTGTCACGGTACCAGTGCCACCTATCACATCAGCCACACGACCGATCAGGGCCGCGCTTTGTCGGCGCATAACCTGTTGATGTGGAAGATAATGAACTGGCTCGCAGCCAAAAATTACCAACAGCTAGACCTAGGCTTGATCAATACTGAAGATGCCGCTGGATTGGCTCGCTTTAAACTGGGAACTGGCGCGCAGATGCAGAATTTGGGCGGAACATGGATCTATTGGCCGCCAATGGGGCGTCTGCTGCGGCCCCTTGCAGCCTTGGATCGGACCCTAATGACGCCGCGAAAAACTGGACAGGCTTAAGCTGCCGTGATTATCTGAACATATGTTCAGATAACGCGAGGAGTCCTGCTCATGAAATTATCCACCGCCGCCGCCGTGATCACCGGCGGCGCCTCGGGCCTGGGTGAGGCCACAGCGCGTCATTTCGCCGACCACGGCGCCCAGGTCACTATTCTGGACCGCGATGCCGAGCGCGGCACCGCAGTTGCCGCTGAGATTGGCGGGCACTTTGTGCAAACAGATGTGACGGATGAAACGTCAGTTGCTGCCGCCATCGCATACGCGGTCAAGAAAATGGGTCGAATTTCAGCCTGTGTGAACTGTGCTGGCATTGCTTATGGCATCAAGACCGTGGGCCGTGATGGGCCGCATCCACTGGACGCCTTCAAACGCACCATCGATATCAACTTGGTTGGCACCTTCAACGTCTCGCGCCTAGCCGCCGTCGAGATCTCCAAGAATGAATCTGAATCCGATGGCGCCCGCGGGGTGATCATCAACACCGCCTCGGTTGCCGCCTTTGACGGGCAAAAGGGCCAAGCCGCCTATGCCGCCTCCAAGGGTGGCGTGGTAGGCATGTGCCTCCCCATGGCGCGCGATCTGGCCTCGACCGGCATCCGCGTGATGACCATCGCGCCGGGAATCTTCATGACCCCGATGCTGGCAGGCCTTCCCGAAGAGGTGCAACAGCAATTAGCTGCGGATGTTCCAAACCCGCCACGCCTGGGCGAGGCCTCGGAATATGGCCGTATGGCCGGTTTCATTGTTGAAATGGGCTATCTCAACGGCGAGGTTATCCGTCTCGACGGCGCCCTGCGAATGCGCTGAGCGATGCAGCAGAGTGAGCGCGACAAAATGCAGGCGGGGGACTGGTATAGCTGCCGGGACCCCGAGCTTGAAGCATTGCAACATAATGCCCGTTGCGCCTTACATTTGCACAACACCGCCGCACCGGATCCCGGTTGCGCCTTGAGCCCGGCGCTGTCAAATTTGTTTGCCGATCACGGCGCCGGTTGTTTTATCGAAACACCGTTTCACTGCGCCTATGGCATAAACATTACTCTGGGCAGTAATGTCTACCTGAACGCTGGCTGCACCATTCTGGACACAGCGCCGGTACGGATTGGCGACCGCAGCATGCTAGGGCCTGGAGTGCAGATCTATTGCGCCCAACATCACAAAGATACGTCACTGCGGGCCCAAGGAATGGAGCGGGCAAGCCCGGTAACGCTGGGAACTGATGTCTGGATTGGCGGTGGAGCCATCCTGATGCCCGGCGTGACGATCGGCAACGGCGCCATTGTCGGAGCAGGCAGTGTGGTGCTGCGCGATGTGCCTTCTGGCACAACCGTAGTTGGCAACCCTGCGCGAAAACTGCCGCGCTGAGTCGCTACGCTGCCGTCGAACTCCACTCGCAGGCCCAAATGAAGTATCTACGATAGCTATCTGATTTTAAATAATGTTTCGGGCGTGCATCACAGCAGTTCAACTGCCTGCCTTATCCTCCAGCTCCAGCCATTCCTCTTCCGAGGCCGCCAGTTTCTGTTGCCGCTGCACCAAGGCCTCATTGGCCTTTTTGAACTTCACCGGCTGTTTAGTGAACAGCTCAGGGTCCGCCATCAACCCTTCCAGCTTGGCAATCTCCTGCTCCAGCCGCGTGATCTCTCCCGGTAGGGCTTCCAGCCGGTGTTTTTCGGTAAAGGACAGCCCGGATACCACTTTGGCCTCTTGCTTGGCCTTCCCTTTCGAAGCCTTTGATTTTGCAGCTTTCTCAGCATCGGTGGGGCCGCGCTGAAACAGATAATCGCTCCAACCGCCCGCATAGGCCGTGGCGCAGCCATCACCCTCCATGGCAATGGTGGTGGTGGCGACGCGATCCAGGAAATCCCGGTCGTGGCTGACCAGCAACACGGTGCCGTCATATGAATCCAGCAACTCCTGCAGCAGATCCAGCGTCTCGATATCCAGATCGTTGGTCGGCTCATCCAACACCAGCAGATTGCTCTGCCGCGCCATCAGTTTGGCCAGCAGTAACCGCGCCTTCTCGCCGCCCGACAAAGATCGCACCGGAGCCCGTGCCTGACTTTCGTCAAACAGGAAATCCTTGAGATAGCCCACAACGTGCTTGGGCATACCACGTACCATCACCTGATCGGATTTACCCGAGACCCCCATCTCGGGGTCGGTGGTCAGGTTGTCCCACAGGCTCAGATCCGGGTTCAACTGGTCACGGGCCTGGTCGAACATGGCAATTTCCAGCTTGGTGCCCTGCGTGACCGTTCCTGCGTCCGGCGCTTCCAGCCCCAGCAACATCTTCAACAGTGTGGTCTTTCCAACCCCGTTGGGACCAACAAAGGCCACCCGATCGCCGCGCTGCACCTTGAGATCAAAATCCACCACAATCTGCTTGTCGCCAAAACCCTTGGTCAGGCCAATGGCCTCGATCACCTTGCGCCCCGATTTGGGCGAGGTATCCAGCGCAAAATCGGCAGTGCCCTGGCGCTTGATCTGGCCAGAGCGTTGCTCCCGCAGATCCCGCAGTGCCCGCACGCGTCCCATATTGCGCTTGCGCCGCGCACTAATGCCTTCCACCGCCCAGCGGGCCTCTGACTTGATCAGCCGGTTCAACTTGTGGCGCTGCATGTCTTCTTCTTCCCAGACGGTATCCCGCCAGGCCTCAAAGGCCTCAAATCCCTTCTCCTGCCGCCGCACCTGACCGCGATCGATCCACAAGGTGGCCCGCGTCAACGCCCGCAGGAACGCGCGGTCGTGCGAGATCAGCACAAAAGCCGCACGGGTAGATTTCAGCTCGCGCTCCAGCCAACCAATGGCTTCGATGTCCAAATGGTTGGTCGGCTCGTCCAGCAGCATCAGATCCGGCGATTCGGCCATCAATTTTGCCAGCGCCGCCCGACGCCGCTCGCCGCCGGATGCGGTTTCAATCGACCGGTCCGGATCAAACTTCAAGCCTTCTCCAGCCCGCTCCACCTTGTACATTTCGCCAGGATCCAGCTCACTGCAGGCAAATTCGCCCAAGGTCGCAAAACCCGCCATGCTCGGCTCCTGCTCCATATATCCAACCGAGCGCCCCGGTGGCAGCACAATGGTGCCGGAGTCGGCTTCAACCAACCGAGCCATCACCTTCATCAAGGTGGATTTACCCGACCCATTTCGGCCAACCAGCGCCACACGGTCGCCGGGCTGAACCACCAGATCAAGATCTGAAAAAACCGGGTCGCCGCCAAAAGTCAGCGCAATACCGGACATCTGCAAAAGAGGAATACGTGCCATAGCCGCCAGCTACCCCGCCGACATGGGCAGGTCAACGCCTCCACGAGGCTGCAGCCTGTTTTCTTCTTGTCTCAAATACCTAAATCTTACCCCGCCAACGCCCGGAGAAGTCGTTGGCGGCCTATTGGAATAGCGCCGATTTCCAAACCAGTGAACACATGCAGCGTATTCATCTCGGCATCGACCACCGCGTGATCACTAACCCATCCCCCCATCAGCAGATAGCTGCGCAACAGCGGCGGCATATCCAGCATGGCCCGCCTAACGTCAGGCTTGCCCTGCAACATCTCACCAAACCGGACCACATTTGGCGCTTTGGGCTGAGGCTGCCAGCACTCAGGCGCCTGATAACGATGTTTTAAGAACGCAAATGCATCCAAGTACGGCTCGACGTCAGTGCCAGCAAAGGACGAACAGCCAAAAAGCATCTGGGTGCCACAGTCATCGACAATTCGGGTCAGCGCGCCCCAGGCCAAACGCAGTATGTCCGGATCGCTCCACTTGGGATGAATACAGAATCGTCCCATTTCGATCATCGGCTTGGAAAATCCACCCAGCCCCGCCAGACCATAATACTGCGCTGAATAACTGCGCCCAATCTGCCGCCCGTCAGACAATTCCAAAACTCTAAAAGAGCAAAGCAATTCACCCGAGCGGATATCCTCGACCAGAACATGTGAACAGGCACTGTCAAACGAATCCAGATCCGTTTGAGCAGTGCCAAAACACAGGGTTCGCAATGCCAGCGTCGCAGGCAAATCCTCAGATTGGTCAGCAAAGCGGGCCCGGTAGCAGCCTTTGCTCAAGATCTCTGTGCGATATGACATGGCGATTCCTCGCAATTCCGCAGAAACCTCCGGAGTTAAGCCTGCCAAAACGCGGCCGACCAATTACTGGATTACGTTGCCGGGTCCAATGTTGCCCAGACTGCCCAGCAGCTGACGCAGGAATGTCTTATCCTGAATGCCAGAACTGGTCACCCTACGCTGCAAGGGAATCACGTTGCCGTTCTCCAGACCAAAGCGCTCGACACCGCTGACCACACCGGATTGATCAAAACTGATCGCCACCAGCTCCCGGGATACCGGTTTCGGCTGGCTGGGGCCGTAATGCCGCAAGCGCGTTGCAATATAGTAATAGCCACTTTCGTCCAAAACCCCTGAGGAAGACGGTGCGCCAATGCTTTCAGCAACCGAATCTCTAGTATCAACTCCAACCACAACCTCAGCCAGATCTTCCTCGCTGGGCACGTATCCATGGTTGCGGTATTGCGCAGCACAGCTGGCCAGAGCCATGCCTGCCCCCGCCAAAACCACTATTCTGGCTGCCAATTTCAACCGATTTACCATTGCAAACATGCTGCTCCCCCGTCGCGGCTTGATAACGCCTTTGATCCCGCTTACCTAAACCCGGCCTCCGGTTCAAGAAACGAAAGTCCTCGCAATGTCTGACACCCCTGCCCTGCGCGTTGCCGATCTGCCTCAAAACAGCCCGACCAGCTTTGATATACGCCCCGATATCGACGCACTAAAGATGCTGGCCAATGAGTTGGGCCTGCGCGGCTTGCGCAAGCTTCGCTTTAATGGACAGATCGAGGCGAAGGACCGCCGCGACTGGCATTTGACCGCAACGCTCGGCGTGACAGCCCTGCAAAACTGCGTGGTGACACTAGAGCCGATCAGCACCCGCATCGACGTCCCCATCCAGCGCCACTTCCTAGCTGGGATGGAGCACTCAGACGAGCCAGAAGTCGAAATGCCCGAAGATGACAACGTCGAACCACTGGGCAGTCACATCGACCCACAGGCCATCATGATCGAAGCACTGACGCTGGCTTTGCCGCAATATCCGCGCAAGGAAGGTGTCGAATTAGGCGAATCTATCTACACTGAGCCGGGGCAAGAACCCATGCGCGACGAAGATACCCGTCCCTTTGCTGGGCTCGCCGACCTGCACAATCAGCTAAAAAAGGATAACTAGGGCAATATTTGTGCCTTAGTACGATATGAGCCGTCGTGCAGGCGGCTATGCTAGCCCAGAAAACACTTGCACAGCATAAGATTCGCAGTATTTTCGCGCGCTCAATGGATTAATGGTTGGACATCGGACGGGCCGCGGCCTAAACGCACGTCACACCGTTTGAAACGGACAACGAAATCGGCTTCGGGATCTGCCCTATAAGCCCTAAAGACAAAGGTTGAGACATGGCTGTCCAACAGAACAAAGTATCCAAGTCGCGTCGCAACAATCGTCGTGCGCACGATTCCCTGGTTGCTGCAAACCCGAACGAATGTTCGAGCTGTGGCGAGTTGAAGCGTCCCCACCACGTCTGCCCCTCGTGCGGCAACTACGGTGAAAAAGAAATCGTCGCCATGAACGACGAAATCGACGAGGACGCGGCATAAGCCACGTCATACGCTCATTTGCCAGGCAGGCTTACGCATGACCGGTCAGACCGATCACACAAAGGCATCTGCCAACCGTATCACCATTTCGGTTGACGCCATGGGCGGAGATGCCGGTCCCACAGTTGTGGTGGCCGGCATCGCTCTTTCCGCCAAGAAGAACCCAGACATTGGGTTCATCTTGCATGGGCCCATTGAACAACTGAAACCGTTGGTCGCCAAGAAACGCGGTCTAGATGGTCGCGTGGAAATTCGCGATGCCCGCGATGTGGTAACCATGCAGGACAAACCGTCCCAGGTGATGCGCAATGGCAAGGGCACTTCGATGTGGTCCGCCATCGAATCAATTAAGCTGGGCGAAGCCGACGGTATTGTATCCTGCGGCAATACTGGCGCCCTAATGGCGCTTAGCATGATCCGATTGCGCAAGCTGCCGGGTGTTAATCGGCCCGCTATTGCCATCCTCTGGCCGTCGCGAAACCCACAAGGGTTTAACGTGATGCTGGACGTGGGGGCCGATGTTCGCGCCGACGCTCAGGATCTGCTACAATACGCTCTTATGGGCACCTCCTATACCCGCAATTCAATGGACATAGCCCGCCCACGGGTGGGGCTCCTGAATGTGGGCACTGAGGAACACAAGGGCCATGCCGAATTGAAAGATGCCTACGCGATGATCGCGGATCACGCGGACCGGGGCAATTTCGAGTTTGTCGGCTTTGTCGAGGGCAGCGATATTCCCGGCGACGTTGCCGATGTCATCGTCACTGACGGCTTTACCGGCAATGTCGCTATCAAGACCGGTGAAGGAACCGCCAGCCTGATCGGCACGACCCTGCGCGAAGCATTTAGATACTCCATTCTGTCACGGCTGGCAGCACTTCTGGCGCTGCCTTCGCTGGCGCGGTTGTCCAAGAAAATAGACCCGCGACGGGTTAACGGCGGCGTGTTCCTGGGCCTGAATGGAACTGTGGTGAAATCTCACGGTGGCGCGGATGCCACCGGCGTATCAGCCGCAGTAAAACTGGCGTTTCGCCTTGCCCAACAAGGCTTTGCAGAAAAACTGGCCGCACGGGTTGCATCCTCGGTTGCGGTTACCCAAGATGCTCCTCTCGGTGACATCTCCCGGACGACGACTCAACAAAAAGACTAAAGGCAGGCCATAGAATGACGCGACGTGCTGTGATTACCGGTGTTGGGCATTATCTTCCCGAGCGTGTCGTCGAAAACGCGGAGTTCGAAGCCTCGCTGGAAACCACAGATGAATGGATCCGATCGCGCTCGGGCATCGAGCGGCGCCACTTCGCGGCTGAGGGCGAAACCACCTCTGATCTGGCCACCCACGCTGCCAGAGCAGCACTCAATGACGCTGGCTGTGAGGTCGAAGACATTGATGCCATCGTACTGGCCACCTCGACTGCCGATCTGACTTTTCCCTCTGCCGCCACCATGGTGCAGTCCGCTTTGGGCATGACCCGCGGCTTTGCCTTTGATCTCCAGGCGGTCTGTGCAGGTTTTGTCTATGCATTGAGCAATGCCAACGCGCTGATTCTGTCAGGTCAAGCCAACCGAGTTCTGGTGATTGGTGCCGAAACCTTTAGCCGAATCATGGACTGGACTGACCGCTCGACCTGCGTGCTGTTCGGCGATGGCGCCGGCGCAGTGGTGCTTGAGGCGCAAGAGGGCACTGGCAGCAGCGAAGATCGCGGGCTGTTATCGACCGACCTGAACTCGGACGGGCGATATAAGGATCTGCTGTATGTCGATGGCGGCGTATCTACCGAGAACACCGGTTTTCTACGGATGCAGGGCAACCAGGTGTTCCGCCATGCCGTAGAAAAACTGGCCTCAACCGCGACAACCGCGTTGGAAAAGGCCGAATTGACCGCCGATGACGTCGACTGGATCGTGCCTCATCAGGCCAATATCCGCATTATCCAGGGCACTGCTAAGAAAATGGGCCTGAGCATGGACAAGGTTGTGGTGACGGTTCAGGACCACGGCAACACCTCTGCCGCCTCGATTCCGCTGGCACTATCGGTGGGAAAACAGCGCGGCCAAATCAAGCAAGGCGACCTGATTGTTGCCGAAGCCATAGGTGGCGGCTTGGCCTGGGGCGCCGTAGTTTTACGCTGGTAAGCATTTCGCTTAATCCGACGACTGCAAATCATTGATATTGACAGGTAAATTGACTACGCCCTATTGTTTATAAAACAAGGGGATTTGGTTATGAGTGACACGACTCTTACACGTATGGATCTAAGCGAAGCGGTTTTCCGCGAAGTTGGCCTGTCACGCAACGAAAGTGCGTCATTGGTCGAGAGCATGCTTGGCCATATGTCCGACGCTTTGGTACGTGGAGAACAGGTAAAAATCTCGTCTTTTGGCACCTTTAGCGTACGGGACAAATCTGCGCGCATCGGCCGCAACCCCAAGACGGGTGAAGAAGTCCCCATTCAACCTCGTCGGGTTTTAACTTTTCGACCATCACATTTAATGAAGAACCGCGTCGCTGACGGCAACCGGCCGTAGCAGGACCAGTACATATGTCAAAATCACCAGATGCCTTCCGCACGATCAGTGAAGTTGCGGATTGGTTGGGGATTCCGGCGCATGTGTTGCGCTTTTGGGAAAGTAAATTTACCCAGATCAAACCAGTCAAACGGGCTGGCGGCAGGCGATATTATCGCCCTGCCGACATGCTTTTATTGGGTGGAATCAAGACCCTTTTGCATGATAACGGGAAATCCATCAAAGAAGTTCAAGCCATGCTGCGCGATCAAGGCGTTGCCCGCGTAGCAGAATTGTCCGCCTCGCTAGAGTCCCCCGCTGATCCAATGCCGGTGATTGACACCGCGGAAACCGTGGTAGCGTTTGCCGCACCACCCAAACCTGCTTCAACTCAGATGCACATGGATCTGGAATCACATTCAAACCTAGAACCACACTTTGGCGGTGAGGACTCGCGGCCTGCAACTGAGGCCGAATTTCAACCACTGCCAGATTCAGAACAGCACCCCGAGGCAGAACTGCTGACTACCGATGAAAATGTCCCGTCCGTTGCTGCTCAAACAACTGTTGAGCAGACTGAGTTCAACGACAATGCTGACGAGCCCGCCAGTACGGACGAGGCACGCCCTCAGGTCCTTACGGTTGAAGACACTGCCGATGACGCCTTAGACGTATCACGGGCAGGCATTTTGGCGCTGTTGTCACGAATCACGTCTCTGACCGAATCCTCGCTGAACGAGGCTGTGATATGTGCCGACCAGCTTCGAGCCTTGACTGGCGAGCAGGACAATCTTTCAACCAATTAGAAAAAGACCGATTTTCCCTCTTGCTCCTGTCCTGAATTCCAGTAAAACGCTCTCAATAACGGGCTATGGCGCAGTCTGGTAGCGCGTCCGTCTGGGGGACGGAAGGTCGCAGGTTCGAGTCCTGCTAGCCCGACCATACAAAAACGCTCGAGTGATCATTCACTCGGGCGTTTTGTGTATCTAAGCACTCGATTGTATGCCGGACGAATTGCATGCAGCACAAAAATAGGTCAGCATCACCCGGCGTTCCAAACCTGGGATTGCGATAAGAGGGAACAGTCATGACCGGTGTATTGCCCAGCCAAGCTATTGAAAAGATGCTTGAACACGGTGAGATCACCGTCACTGAACCACCTGTTGCCGGGCAAGTTCAGCCCGCTAGCCTGGATTTGCGACTGGGCAAGGTCGCCTACCGCGTGCGGGCCTCGTTCCTGGCGGGCAAAGGGCAAAGCGTCAGCGACCGCCTGCGCGAATTCGAGATGCATCGCATTGATCTGAGCGGTGGCGCTGTGTTGGAAAAAGGCTGCGTCTATGTGGTGCCGCTGATGGAAGGCCTCGCCCTGCCCGAGCATATCTCGGCCGCTGCCAATGCCAAAAGCTCAACCGGCCGGCTAGACCTGCTGACCCGTACTATCACTGATGGCGGCGCCGAATTTGACCGCATCAAACCCGGCTACTCTGGCCCTCTTTATGCAGAAATCTGCCCACGTTCGTTTTCTGTGCTGGTCCGACCAGGAATGCGACTGAACCAAATTCGGTTCCGCACCGGTCAGGCCGTGTTGACGGATGACGAGTTGAAAGCACTGCATGCGCAATCACCGCTGGTGGACGGCCCTGCCGTCATCCAGGATGGGCTGGGGTTCTCGGTCGATCTGCAACTGCCAGGCAGCGATCTGGTGGGCTATCGCGCTAAGCCACACACCGGAGTGATCGATCTGGAGCGGATCGGTGAATACGATCCGCGTGATTACTGGGAGGAGGTCCGCACCTCTGATGGACGCATCATCCTGGACCCCGGAGCCTTCTACATTCTGGTCAGCCGCGAGGCGGTGCATATTCCGCCGAAATACGCAGCCGAAATGGCCCCCTATCTGGCCATGGTCGGTGAATTCCGGGTGCACTATGCCGGTTTCTTTGACCCCGGATTTGGCCATGACGCTGCCGGGGGAGCAGGCTCACGCGGAGTGCTGGAAGTACGCTGTCATGAGGCCCCGTTTGTTCTGGAACATGGGCAAGTGGTTGGCCGATTGGTCTATGAAAAGATGGCCGAGGTACCGGAGCAATTGTATGGCTCCGGCATTGCTTCAAACTACCAGGGCCAAGGCTTAAAACTGTCCAAACACTTCAAAAGCCCGGATTAACCTAGACTACTTGATACCCGCCATAGTCTCAAGATCGGTCGAAATCTCGGCCTGAACGGACCGTTCAAGATGCGTAGACAGGGTGAGATAGGTTCGGGTGCCTCGGACCCCCTGAGTGTCATAGATCTGCGACAGTAGCCCCTCCAGTGCCAGTGGAGAGGCCACCCGCACTTTGAGGATCAAACAGGTGTCACCGGTGGCCGAATGAATCTCTTCGACCTCCGGCCAGTCCTCTAGCGCCATAAGAGCGGCGGTCTTACCCCAGCCAACGGTATCCACATGAATAAACGCCAGCAGTGGCTTACCTACTGCAGGGCCGTCCAACTGCGCCACCGTGGCCTTGATCGCACCGGAAGCCCGCAACCGTTTGACGCGCTCATGCACCGCAGGTGGCGACAAGCCAACTGCCTGACCGATGGCGGCATAGGGCTGCGTCGCATCCCGGCACATTTCGCCTAATATTCTTCGGTCCAGATCATCCAGTCCCCGCCCTGATCGTGGTTTTTTCTGAATGCTATCTGTTTTTTCCATCACCCTGCCTCCAGTCTCTTCACAGAATTGAGTTCTGCCAATATTGAGTACCTCTGAACATCATTCGAGGGCAAGACCATGGTGGCATCGATTCTAATCCTACTCAGTGCTATTGGAGTCATCGGGGCCAATTCCCTGTTACTATCGCCGTTGGTGACCGCCGTTGGCAGTGATCTGCAGGTCAGCGCAGCGCAGGTGATGCAGGCCGCAAGCGCCTATGGGTTGGGTGTGGCCGCCGCGGCATTGCTACTTGCGCCACTGGGGGATCGGTTTGGAGCCGGGCGACTGCTGCGCGCTGCACTTGTTGTTCTGGCCATAGGTCTGGTCGCCAGCGCCCTTGCTCCGAACATCTTTGCCCTGATCGCGGCGCAAACGCTGTGCGGGTTGGCGGCTGGGGCAGCGCTGCCGTCTATCTACACGCTGGCAGTGACAATTGCCCCCCAGGGGCGCGAATCGCAAACGTTAGGCGCGGTACTGACCGGCTGGACTGTGTCCTTGGTGATGGGCGTCAGTCTGGGCGCCTGGATCACTGATCTGCTGGGCTGGCGTGCCGTCTATGCAGGGCTGTCGATTGGTACCGCCTTGCTGTGGTTGTTGAGTTCCAGACTGCGGCAACTGGGGGCATCCGGCAACCATGCCACCTCGCCGCTGACTGCGCTAAAGGTCACCGGTATCACCCGCGGGCTGCTGGCGACCGTTCTGCTGATGCTCAGCTTTTACGTCACCTATTTCTTTATCGGAGCCCATGTCACCGTGGAACTTGGATTAAGCACCACCAAAGCGGGACTGGTCCCTTTATTCTACGGCATCGGCTTTGGCCTGGCGGTGATGGCAGACCCGCTGCTGGACCGATTGGGGCTGGCACGCTCCACAGCACCGGTGTTTTTCGTAATTGCGCTGACCTACGCAGGCATGGTTACCGTGGCGGGTGAGTTTCACTGGTTTTTGACGATTGCAGTGGTCTGGGGCGTGTTCCAGCACTTAGGGCTAAACTTGGTGGTGGCGCGTTTGACGGCACTGGATCCGTCACAACGCGGTGCCATCATGGGGCTATTCAGCACAGTGACCTATCTGTGCATTTTCGCTGTGCCGGTTCTAGGAGGCCTGGCCTACGCGAGCTGGGGCCTAGCCGGATGTCTGACGATCTCGGCGGCGCTGTGTCTGATCGAGGCCATTGAGGCCCTGTGTCTGCGTCGGATTAAGTCCATGGCCCCCGCTGCGCCAGACGTGCCTGCTTAGCGGCCCGTTTGGCATCGGCGATAGGCGGCGTTGAAGTGGACCCAGTCAGCGGTGCTGACTTGCCCGCCTTAGACGCCGCGTTGATTCCCGCGCCGATACCGAAATTAACTGCCCGACGCACCAGCTGCCTGATGACCATATTGATTATGGCATTCATATTCATGGCGGCACTCCTTGTGATTATTGCCAGAAATTAACTGGTGATTAAGTCGTTTTAGTGGCTCAGGAACAGGTTTTCAGCTAGTCCTCGAACAATTCTGGTTGTTCTTCGTCACTTTCATCCAGATCCCCCAGCGCCAAAGCCCCCGGCGGTGGACGGTTTTCCAACAGACCAGCAGCACGCAGCTCCTTCAGCCCTGGCAGATCACGGGCACTTTCCAGCCCGAAATGATCCAGAAACTGCGGCGTCACCACAAATGTTACCGGGCGCCCTGGCGTCATCTTGCGCCGCCCCAGCCGGATCCATTCCATTTCAAGCAGCTGATCAACAGTGCCGCGTGACACCGACACACCACGGATCTCTTCGATTTCGGCGCGGGTAACTGGCTGGTGATAGGCGATAATGGCCAGTGTTTCGATCGCTGCTCGGCTGAGTTTGCGGCTCTCTACCGTCTCTTTCTGCATTAAAAAGCCAAGATCTGGCGCCGTGCGCATCGCCCATGTGTCGCCGATTTTGACAACCTGAACACCGCGCCCTTCGTATTTTCTGCGTAAATGCGCCAGTGCTTCGGCCGGATTACAACCATGTGGCATCCGCGCTGTCAGGTCGCGCAGCGTGACCGGCGCGGCACTGGCAAACAGAACCGCTTCGACCATACGTTCCTGCTCGGCCATCAGAGGCGCGTCAAACAGACTTTCGCCTTCGCCATCCGGGACTGCACTGTGATCTTCCATCAAGGCTCCTCGCCGCAGCTGCGCAGTTGGATCGGAGCATAGGTGTCCGACTGTCGCAGCTCAAGTTTACCCTCTTTAACCAGCTGTAGTGCCGCTGCAAAGGTGGCAGCTGTGGCCGAGCGCCGCCGGACCGGGTCACTGTGCCACCCATCGGGTAGATAGCTGAGCATATCTGTCCAGCTGCCGGTGAAGCCAATCAACTTGCGCATTCTCTCCAGTGCCTCTTCCATGGTGAACACCGACTCGCGGTCCAGCACAAAGGGGCGGAAATCATCGCGGGTACGAATGCGGGCGTAGCCCTGCATCAGATCCAGCAATGTGGCGCTATAGGTCACGGTTTTGATGCGGGTGATGTCTTCGCCCTGACCACGGGCAAAGAAGTCGCGACCCAACTGATCCTGCGCCATCAATTGAGCTGCCGAGTCACGCATCGCCTGCAATCGCTCCAACTGGAACGCCAGATGTGCGGCCAATTCCTCGCCGCTTGGACCATCTTCGCCCGGCTCTTGCGGAAGTAGCAGTCGGGACTTCAGGAACGCCAGCCAGGCTGCCATCACTAGGTAATCAGCAGCAAGTTCGATCCGCAGCACCTTGGCGCGTTCCACAAAACTCAGGTATTGCTTGGCCAACTCCAGAACCGAAATCTTGCGGAGATCAACTTTTTGGGTGCGCGATAGGCTGAGCAACACGTCGAGCGGGCCTTCGAACCCGTCAACATCCACAATCAGCGCTTCAGCCGCCAGCCTTTCGGCCACCGATTGTGCAGTCTCCTGAAACAGATCGTCAGCCATACACCAGTCCGCCCATTAGGGCAGATAGTTCATCCTCAGCAGCATCAATGTCAAGTTCTACGGGGGGGCGGCGGGCCGCCAGAGCGCGTTCAGCGCGGGTTTGCGCCGCCTCGGTCATCTCACCCGAGGCCATTGCGGTTTCGCTCCGCTCGCTCAACGTTCCGTTGCAATGCAAGATGACGTCGCATCCAGCATCCAGCGCCGCGCGTGACAGCTCGGCCGGGGTTCCGGACAGGGCCTTCATGGAGATATCATCGGTCATGATCAGCCCGTCAAAGCCGATCTGGTCACGGATCAGCCGCATCATTACCGGCGAGGTCGTGGCTGGCACAGGGTCGATGGCGTCATAAACCAAATGCGCGGTCATCCCCATGGGGAGGTCGTTCAAGCTGCGAAACGCAGCAAAATCGGTACTGTCCAATGCGGCCATATCCGCGCCGACATGTGGCAAGTCGTGATGACTGTCGGCACTGGCGCGTCCGTGGCCGGGTATGTGCTTCAACACTGGCAACACGCCTCCATCCAGCAGTCCCTGCGCCGAGGCGCGGCCCAGCTCGGCCGCCGTTTGGGCATCACTGCCATAACAGCGGTTCTTGAGAAAGGGATGGGTGTCGTCGCCAGCCAGATCCACCATGGGGGCGCAATTGCTGTCGATCCCCAGCGCGTGCAGCTCGTCCGCAATTAAACGGTAGCGCAGATAAATGGCGCGTGCGACTGGGTTTTGCCCGGCGTTACCGGGAGCAACGTTGGCCGCAGCCCGTTCGACATGCACAAGCGGCGGCAGCCATTGACGGGCTATAGGCGGACGCAGTCGTTGAACGCGGCCACCCTCTTGGTCAATTGTTATCGGACAGTGACGCCCGACTGCATCCCTGAAATCACCACAGAGTGCGCGGATCTGGTCAGGGGTATCGATATTGCGAGCAAACAGAATGAAGCCAAAGGGGTTGCTATCGCGAAACAACGCTACCTCCTCACCCGTTAGCCGCAGCCCTTCGGCATCAAGGATGGTGGCCCCGAACCGCATCAGCGGGTGGTCACAGGAATGCAATCCGCCTTGCCGGCAACCAGAGTGGCACAGAAACGGCGTGCATCTGACAGGTCGTTAAATCCCATGGCCCGCAGGCGATAGAAGGTCCGGCCACCGCTCTCGGCCTTTTGGATCACGCGTTTCTTGCCGTCCAAATAGACCGCAAACCGGCCATCAATACGGGTCCACTCGGCACGCGCGACTTCAGCGCTTTCATAAGCGCCAAGCTGGGCCAGACGGGTGCCGGCCGGCAGGGTTGAGGCATCTACCTCGACCGCGGTGCCGCTTTGCGATGAGGTGCTGTTGCCCTGCGACGGAGCGAACCGCGCGGGACGAACCAAAGGCCGCAATGAGACTTTCACGCCCGGCGCATTAAGCACGGCGGGCGCTGCAGCAGTTAGGGCCGCAGCGTCAACTGGAAGCAATGGCGCGGGCTGCACGATTGCAGGCACAGAGACCGAAACCAAAGTGGTGGTTGAATTACTTACAGCGTCACTCAGAGGCGTCACACCGGCGGTCAATTCAGCCACCAGCGCATTGATCTCACCGTTTTGATAAGCCGCCACAGCAGCGTCCGAGACCGCATCGTCCGGCGCCGGGATGACTGCGGGGGTCACGGAAAGGGCCACTTCGGCCACCGGCACATCATCTTCGGTTAGGCTGATCGAGGCAGGTGCGAGAGTCAGTCGGTCGGCTGGATCAGCTGCGGTGCCATTGGCGGCGACGGCATTGACCGCCAGCCCCTGATTTACGGCCGCTTGTCCACCGGGGTTGTCGGGTTGAATTCGCATCGGACCTTCGAGCGATCGCACCACGGGGACACCACTGACATCGCGGGCCACCAGTTTATAACCCCAGACGCCAACACCGACGATCAATGCCAGCGAGGCCACTGCCCCCAGCATACCAAAGGTTTTGGCAAAACCGCCCTGGTCGCCAACTGGAGCATGCTGGTTCACTGCCGCGTAATCCGACTGGCCATAGGACTGCGGATCATATTGCTGATTCTGCGATTGGTACTGATCATCATAGGTCGCACCCCGCGAAGAGGATGCACCTTGTAAAGAATAAGCCTGGCTATCGCCTGCTTGCGCGCTAAACGCCATGTCCGCCTCACTGCCCATCTGATGCGCCAAAGCGCATATTTAGGGTCTCTTGAACTGCCTCAGACCAGCGTTTCGGGCGATTGTGTCACCGCATCTCCTGCGCTGGTTTCACCCCTAGAATACCTAAACCGGCGGAAATAACAATCGAAACGGCCCGCGCCAGCGCCAAATTCGCATGTGTTGCCGATTGGCTGCGCGTGTTAACAAAGCGTAAATTATCGTTAGATTTACCCAGATGATAAAGTCCGTGCAGGTCTGACGCCAGATCGAAGAGATAGAAGGCCACGCGATGTGGTTCATGGGTCCGGGCGGCAATCTCGATCAAACGCGGCCATTCAGCCAGTTTTTTGGCCAAAGCAAGCTGTGCGTCATCCGCCAGTAGCGTCAGATCCGCGTCCCAAAGTGTGGCATCGTCAGTGGCAATACCTTCGCTCGCAGCTTTGCGCAGGGTCGAACAGATCCGCGCATTGGCGTATTGCACATAAAACACCGGGTTGTCCTTGGACTGCTCCAGAACCTTGGCAAAATCAAAGTCCAGTGGCGCATCGTTTTTACGGGTCAGCATCACAAAACGGGTCACGTCGCTGCCCACCTGATCGACTACATCACGCAGAGTGACAAAGGTGCCGGCCCGCTTGGACATTTTGAACTCACTGCCATCTTTGAACAGCTTGACCAGCTGGGTCAGTTTGATGTCCAGTGGTACTCGGCCATCAGACAGCGCAGAAACCGCCGCTTTCATCCGTTTGACATAGCCACCATGATCCGCGCCAAAGACGTCGATCAACATGTCAAAGCCACGTTCGACCTTGTCATAGTGATACGCAATATCGGGGGCAAAATAGGTCCAGGCGCCGTCGGATTTTTTCACCGGGCGGTCTACATCGTCGCCATGCTCGGTGGATTTGAACAGGGTCTGTTGGCGCGGTTCCCAATCCTCAGGCTTCTTGCCCTTTGGTGGTTCCAGCACGCCCTCGTAGATCAACCCCTTGCTGTCCAACTCAGAGATCGCAGCCTCGATCCGGCCAGTGCCGTAAAGCGATTTTTCCGAGTAGAACACATCCATGGTGATGCCCAGCGCCTTGAGGTCAGCGCGGATCAACTCCATCATTGCATCGGTTGAGAATGTGCGAACCTCTTGCAGCCAAACGCTTTCGGGCTGGTCAACATAGGCGTCGCCCACCTTGTCCTTCAGCGCCTCGCCGGTGGCAACCAGGTAGTCGCCAGGGTAGGTCCCATCCGGGAAAGCAACCTCTTGCCCGTGTGCCTCAAGATAACGCAGGTAGACCGAGCGCGCCAAAACATCGACCTGGCCACCACCATCGTTGATGTAGTATTCGCGGGTCACGTCATAACCGGCAAAGTCCAGCAGGCTGGCCAGCGCATCACCAAACACCGCACCACGGGTGTGGCCTACGTGCAGCGGGCCGGTGGGGTTGGCGGATACATATTCAACGTTAACTTTCAGATCCTGCCCCATGTCGGACCGGCCAAAACCCAGCCCAGCGCCAAGCACTGATTTAGGGAGGCTTTGCCAGATTGACGGAGCCAAACGCAGGTTCAGAAACCCAGGGCCCGCCACCTCGGCAGAGGTGATCCGGACATCTTCAACCAGTTTGGCGGCTAGTGCCTCGGCAATGTCGCGGGGCTTTTTCTTGGCAGGCTTGGCCAGCACCATCGCGGCATTGGTCGCCATGTCACCGTGGGCCGCATCGCGCGGGGGCTCAACCGCCACGTTTCGCAGGTCCAGATCCGCCGGAAGCGTGCCGTCAGACACCATAGCGTCAAGGCTTTCAATCACAAGCGAGCGGATATCTGTAAACAGGTTCATGTCTGGCGTCCCATAGGTTCAGTCACGCGAAGTATCACGCCCAGCCCAAGGGTCAATGTCTTATGGCCTGCTCTGCTGGCAATGCCCGTCGGAAATGACAGGTTTCAAGGTCAATTCCCCAAGAACGCAAAGCTCAGGTTAGAATATCTTGCACGACAGTGGTCTGACCTTGGTTGTGGATAGAATAATTGCGCAGCGACGGAATGTAGTAGGGATCCTTCAATACCAACCTTTCCACGTCAGCACGAGACTGGGCTTCAACTGTCCAGATTGCGCCCGGAAAGTCCTGTTGCGGCCTCATTGCCAAGGGGCCGCCAATTTGCAATTCCGCATGCGCCCGTACATAGGCAATATGCGCATCCCGGCGCGCCTTGTCGGCACGGATTTTAGTCATTTCAGGTGAGTCCTGAAAAGTGACGGTCCAAATTGTCATTCTAGCCTCCCCGCAATCCTCTCTCACCAAGAAAGGATAATGCGCTACAGCCATAGGGCCAGTTTAGGGTAAGCTTTACTTCCACCCACTGCACTGTACCGTCACTTACTCACTTCCAGCCCCTTGATCAGCCTCTGATGCTCTTGCAAGGCAAAGCGGTCAGTCATACCGGCGATATAGTCTGACACGATCCGTGCCAGCGCAGTTTCACTACCCGCCGCCTTAATCTCGGCATGCCAGCGATCAGGCATGTGCAACGGGTTCTGCTGGTAATAGGGAAACAGAGCCTCAACCACCTTAGCCACTTCAGTGCGTTTCACCATCACAGTCGGCGCCCGGTACATGCGGGTGAACAGAAACCCACGGAGCTCCTTCAGTTCAGTCCAGATGCCGTCAGAAAACTGAACCACCGGGTGATCCAACGCCCGCACAGCCTCGACGCTTTGCACGCCGGTTTCGGCCAATAATGTCCGGGCTGTGCCAATCACATCCTCTACCATTACCCCAAACACCCGACGCAACGCTTCGTGGCGACGCCGATTAGCCTCCAAACCGGGATAAAGCTGGTCTACCCGGGCATAGGCAGGACCAATCATTGGCAGTTGAGCAATATCATCATCGCTGAACAAACCCGCGCGCAAACCGTCGTGCAGGTCGTGATTGTTATAGGCCACGTCATCGGCCAGAGCCGCCACCTGCGCCTCGGCGCTGGCATGGGTGTGCAGTTCCAGATCATGACGAGCATCATACTCGGCCAATGTATAAGGCAGCTCGCCCACTACCGGACCGTTATGCTTGGCAATTGCCTCCAGCGTCTCCCAGGTCAGGTTCAGCCCGTCGAAGTCGGCATAGTGCCGCTCCAGTGCCGTGACGATACGGATCGCCTGCGCATTATGGTCAAACCCGCCATAAGGCACCATCAGCGCGTGCAGAGCATCCTCGCCAGTGTGACCAAAGGGCGTGTGGCCCAGATCATGCGCCAGTGCGACGGCCTCGGTCAGCTCCTGGTTCAGGCCCAAGGCTCCAGCAATGGTCCGCCCAACCTGCGCCACCTCGATGGTGTGGGTCAGCCGGGTACGGTAGTTGTCACCCTCATGTTCGACAAAGACTTGCGTCTTATGTTTCAGCCGCCGAAAGGCACTGGCATGAATGATCCGGTCGCGGTCCCGCTGGAAGGGCGAGCGAAAGCTGCTCTCCTCTTCATCAACCAAGCGGCCACGGGTGTTTTCCGGGTTTGAGGCATAAGGCGCATGCATCTGTAATCTTTTCCTTTGCAAATCTTGTCGCCCAGCCTCTACCTTTGTATATAATGACCTGCACCGCAACTGAACATCGTGGAGATGGGTATGCAATTACCACCAAAAGTAACCGATCGAGCCTTTGCCCGTCTGGCCGAGATTGGCGCTGCCGGTCAGGGTCAGGCCCTGCGTATCGCGGTTGAGGGTGGCGGGTGTTCCGGATTCCAGTATGAGATTGAGCTGGACAGTGCCAAGGACGACGATCTGGTGCTGACGGGTCAGGGCGAAAACGTGGTGGTCGATTCCGTGTCACTGCCATTCCTAGAAAACGCAGTGATCGACTTCACCGAAGAGCTGATCGGCGCTCGGTTCACCATAGAAAACCCCAATGCCACCTCTAGCTGCGGCTGCGGCACATCGTTTTCAATGTAAGTGTCTTTTGGGTAAAGGCTGTCGGTTTATCCGGCAGCGCTTAGTCAATCGCTGCGCCAACACGGGCAAACCCAGCAAAGAAGCTCTCAAAATTTCGGCTACTGTTTTCAGCCGCGCATAAAATGTCGTGACCTTCTTTGCTCAGCCCCGCCTGCAGGTGCCGACGCATCACTGGCCAATCGGCACTGCGTTTGTCTTGCATATCAAATAGCATCTGAGACATCTGCCGAAGCGGCCCTACCCGGTTGCAGCTTTGTCGGATCCGCATGGGACCAGGTGTGAGCAGTTGGGTGAAATGCGGCTGTTCAGTGGTGGCCATCAGCCAATTGCACACAAAATAGTCGTGATAAGCATCTTGTCCTTGCCCCAGCTCTCCGTCAGCTATCACAAATCCAGCTGTCTGCCGCTGCAACCAACCCGTCCATTCCTGTGGTGGCTGCAGTCCGGCATAAAGCATGGCAATGCAGATCTCTGCCAACAAGTCAGAATTCTGATCAAGATAAGCCAACAGTCCCGCATATTCGAGACTAATCAACGCGCCCTGTTCCAACCTTGGGTCGCGGCGGCCATATTCGGACAAGTAAAACACGATATGAGTCAGCTCATAGGCGGCTTTTCTATTGGGCAGGGTAAAGGTCTCGCTCCGATTGATAAAACCATGCAGGCGCGCATTCAGTGCAGATGGATCATCAACACCAGATACTCCGCGCCTTTGCAGCAACCGATGCGCCTCGGCGCGTTGCAAATCCGATAGCTCACCCTCGGCTAAACCCTGGCGCGCCACCCATTGTGCAATCGCCTCACTTTTGTGCCCCGCTAGGCCGAGATCCTCAAGATCCATGCATATTGAAAGAATGAAACGGTAGTACTGTTGAAAAAAGCAAATCCGGTCTTCGATCTGATTGTAAAAACCGATCAAGGGCAGCAGTTGGTCTTCACTCAGCTCTGCCCCGGTACATTCCAGAATATTCAACAGTTCAGCGTTTTCCTTAAGCCAGAACACATCGTCCTGTTGTCGTCTATGTTGTGAGAAATTGCCAATCAGCACAGAGCGTTGCTGCTCTGAACTGGCCTGCGGGGCCGGTGCCTTGAGGGAAATGACATTTGACATCTGGTTGTCTTCCTTCATTCCACGTGATCGCAAGGCACCGCCCCTGCTCAAGGGCAAAGGTCCGGCTTAGCTGCCCGACGAGAACATCTCGGTTCCTTCACCATCAGTGGTCAATTGCAGGCGCACAGGCGATGAGCCCGAAGAAAACAGTTGCGTCCCTTCACCCGACAAGGTGCCTGTAGCAGTGGCTGGTGCAGAACCTGAGGAAAATGCCCAGGTTGCGTCGCCGTCCAGCATGTCGGAGCTCATCTCAGGGGCCGAACCGGAGGAAAACAATGCAGTGTCACCACCATCAAACAGGCTGTGTGCATCTGTTGTATGTGCTGCGGCAAAAGTGGTGTTTTGACGAAGAGCGGTCATGGTAGAAACTCCCTAATTAAGTTGAGTGGCAGTGGCTTATAATTGCACGCATAACGGTACTTCGAAACAGTTACACACCAGTTCAGACGTCATTCTATATGAACCTTGAGCCAGAAGCTCCTGCAAGCACCTGAAATAATTGTTCAATAAATGTACAAAAAAATATTTACTTGAATTGACCCGCAAGCGCAAAAATGCAAATCATCTTTATGCAACCTATGGTTGATTTTGCGATATTGCGTTGATAACCAGCGCCAAATCCACCCGAATCGGTTGGAATATCCCGCACCCTCCAGCTTGCCCCCGCAGCCAACATCGGCGATAGATCATTACAAGCCTCAACAGGAGACGTGAGATGAAAATCGCCAGTTTTAACATCAACGGCATCAAGGCCCGCGCTTTGGCACTGCCAACTTGGCTGGATGACGCGCAGCCTGATGTTGTGCTGTTGCAAGAGGTCAAATCGGTGGATGAAAACTTCCCGCGTGAGCTGTTCGAAGACCGCGGCTATAACGTCGAGACCCATGGCCAGAAAGGCTTCAACGGCGTTGCCATCCTGTCGAAACTGCCGCTAGAGGACGTAACACGCGGATTGCCCGGCGACGAGGACGACGTGCAAGCTCGCTGGATCGAGGCAACTGTGGTGGGCAAACAGGCGCTGCGTCTGTGCGGGCTCTACCTGCCCAATGGCAATCCGGTGGAGTTGCAAGAAGACGGCTCACCCGTACCCGGTGGCAAATACGATTACAAACTTCGCTGGATGCAGCGTTTGCAAGCCCGGGCCGAGGAATTGATGTCACAGGACGCACCAGCCCTAATGGCCGGCGACTACAACATCATCCCACAAGCTGAAGACGCCAAGCGCCCCGAGGCCTGGGTCGAGGATGCGTTACATCGGCCAACCAGCCGGGCCGCTTATCAGCGCATTGTCAACCTTGGCTTCACCGACGCCTTTCGCGTCCGCCACCAAGGGCCCGGTCACTATTCATTCTGGGACTATCAGGCGGGTGCTTGGAACCGGGACGACGGCATTCGCATTGATCATTTCCTGCTGACGCCTCAGGCCGCCGATCTGTTGCTGGATTGTCAAATCAACAAACAGGTGCGTGCGGGTGATAAGCCTTCGGACCACGTACCGATCTGGGTCGACCTGGATCTCTGACCCTAACAAGCGAGTGTCAAGTTCCTGACCTCGCTGCTTGGGTGAGTCTGAAGCCTCTTTTTCCAAACCTACGTCTGCGGTGCAGTCACATCGTGTCGATAGATCCAATCAAACTGGCTGACCATCCGCTGCGGCGCAAAGTGCCCGCCAAGTTTCAAAATCTGATGCGCAGGCCAAGCCAGAGGCGCGCGCAGGTGATACTTCCAGGCATTACTATTGGCAGCCGCAACAATGCGTTCGGTGCGCACAAGCCGCTGCTGCTGATAGTGTTGTAGTCCAGCCTCGATACTCTTGGATGATGCCAGGGAGGCGCTGAGCACCCAAGCGTCTTCCAGCGCCATATTGGCCCCCTGCGCCATGAAGGGCAGTGTGGGATGTGCCGCATCGCCCAGAATGGCTACGTTCCCTCGGTACCAGTGCTTGGCCACGGGATGACGGAACAGCCCCCACAGACGAACCTCGTCAACGGCTGAGATCAAGCCAGCAGCGGTGCCGCCGAACTCTTTGAAGGCGGCCCGCAAATTGGCTGGATCATCGCCGTGGTTCCAGCCTTCATCAGCCCAGACATCTCGTTCCTGCACTGCAACGATATTGACTTGACTACCATCGCGCAGCGGATATGCGACCAGATGCTTTTTTGGCCCCATGAACACCTGCGCCTCGGGCGGCAGGTTCAACACATTTGGCACCGTCGCCCGCCAAGCCACCTGACCGGTGAACGAGGGCTGGCCGGGTTCGTTAAAGGCTTTGCGGATTTTTGAGTGCAGCCCGTCGGCTCCGATCACCAGATCACCGCCACATTGGGCGCCGTTGGACAGATGCACCACGGGCGTTGAACTTGCTTCAATCCGCTCAAGCTTTTGCAGCAGACGCACCTGCACCCCGGCCCGACGCACTGCATCTGCCAGGATTGAAATCAGATCCGAGCGATGCACAAAATAGAAATTCTGACCTGCGGCATATTGATCCAGATCCAGCCGCACCACCTGCCGCCCCCGCTTGTGATGGCGTAGAACCACGGCGCGCGCACGCTGCGAACACCAAGCGAGATCATCGTGCAATCCAAGCGCGGCCAACACGGCAACCCCATTGGGAGTGATCTGCAACCCGGCGCCAACCTCAGAAATCGCCTCGGCCTGCTCCAAGACCGTCACCTCGGCGCCGTGCTGTCGCAAAGCCAACGCCGCCGTCAGCCCGCCGATGCCACCGCCGATGATTGAGATTTTTTGACTCTTGAGTTCCATTGCGCCCAACTTCACTTATGCCCGTCTCACATAAACGAAAAACGCCGGGACAACAGGCCCCGGCGTTGATTTGTTTCAAGCAGACAAACTGACGTTAGTCGTCGCGATGTACCTTTTCACGGCGTTCATGACGTTCTTGCGCTTCCAGGCTCATGGTGGCGATTGGACGGGCATTCAAACGTTTCAACGAAATCGGCTCACCAGTAACATTGCAATAGCCATATTCACCTTCGGTAATGCGACGGATTGCTGAGTCGATCTTGGACACCAGCTTGCGCTGACGGTCCCTGGTTCGCAGCTCAAGAGCGCGATCGGTTTCTTCACTGGCGCGGTCGGCAACATCCGGAATATTGCGGGTGTTATCCTGCAACGCCTCAATGGTGTCGCGGCTATCCGCCAGAAGGTCTTGCTTCCAGTTCAATAACTTGCGTCGGAAAAACTCCAACTGCCTTTCATTCATGAAAGGTTCATCTTCGGCCGGTCGATAGTCATCCGGCAGAAACACTTCTTGCTTCATTTCGGCTCCTTCGGTCTGGCCATTAATGCTGGTCATAGTGCACTCCCAAACATTTGGCCTCCCCCTCTGTCGCAGCATTTATCTGCTCCACTCGAGATTGTCACTACACAATAGTAACCGTACTGGGTTAAAAGCAGCGTAACAGCAACATGTCGCAGACTTTGCGGTACTCAAGGTAGGAATAATATGCGATTTCAGGGCACTAAAGACTATGTTGCAACCGACGACCTGAAAATCGCAGTAAATGCGGCGGTCACACTCGAGCGGCCTTTGTTGGTCAAAGGGGAGCCTGGCACTGGCAAGACCGAACTGGCCCGACAAGTAGCAGGCGCCCTAGGGCTGCGAATGATCGAGTGGAATATTAAATCCACCACCCGCGCACAGCAGGGTTTGTACGAATACGACGCCGTGTCGCGACTGCGCGATAGTCAACTGGGTGATGAACGCGTTCACGATGTGCGCAACTACATCAAACCGGGCAAGCTCTGGGAGGCGTTTGACGCCGACGAACGGGTTGTTTTGCTAATTGATGAGATCGACAAGGCCGACATCGAGTTCCCCAATGACCTGCTGCAGGAACTCGACAAGATGGAGTTCTACGTCTACGAGACCGGCGAAACTATTCGGGCCAAACATCGCCCAATCATGATCATCACCTCGAACAACGAAAAAGAACTGCCCGACGCTTTTCTGCGACGCTGCTTTTTCCACTACATCCGCTTTCCCGATGCCGAGACCATGAAGCAGATTGTCGAAGTACATCATCCCGGCATCAAGCAGGCGCTGCTGGCCACAGCTCTGACTCAATTTTATGAGATCCGCGACACTGCAGGGTTGAAAAAGAAACCCTCGACTTCCGAAGTACTGGATTGGTTAAAGCTGCTGCTTGCCGAAGATCTGACACCCGAAGATCTGGCGCGTGACGGCGCTGATGCTCTGCCCAAACTACATGGGGCACTGCTGAAAAACGAACAAGACGTGCATTTGTTTGAGCGGCTGGCCTTTATAGCCCGTGGCAAACGCTGACCCGGCGCTGCTTGCCACGACTAGGTGGCAGTGACACCATGCTGAAAACCCGCGCGAGAATTCGACTTATTGGCAAGTGAAAGTTTTGACTATGACAGGCACCGCGACAATCCGAGCACTCTGCGCCGATGATCGCTCTGAATGGGCTGAGATGTGGCGCGACTATCTGGCGTTCTATGAAACGTCATTAGCAAATGATGTCTATGACAGCACTTTTGCACGGTTGATCGGTGAGGACCCGCAGGATTTCTCCTGTTATGTGGCCGAAAAAGATGGGCGTCTGGTAGGTCTGACGCATTACTTGTTCCACCGCCACGCCTGGACGCTGGAAAACACCTGCTATCTGCAGGATCTTTATGCCCGGCCAGAAACCCGCGGTACTGGCGTCGGCCGCGCCCTGATCGAAGCAGTCTATGGTGCTGCTGACGAACGGGGCAACGGTTCGGTTTATTGGCTGACACAAGAATTCAACCAAACAGCGCGCAAGCTGTACGACCGGATCGGCAAACAGACCCCCTTTATTCGGTACCAGCGCAAATGATCCACCGCGCAGTCCTTGTTTTGGCCATGCTGGTAGCTGGGTGTGATGCGGTTCCATTGGAGCAACCGCCAACACGGGCGCGTATTGCCGACAGTTCCTTGCCCCCGATCAAGGACTTCGCCAGCGCCCATCCTGTTACGCCGCAACGCTCCAATGCCGACATGGCGCGTGATTTTCTGGACCTGCATTTCATGCTTGAGGGTGGCAGCACCCTGCCCGTCTTCACCCGTTTTGAGGGGCCGATAACCCTGCGTGTCACGGGCCGCCCCACCAGCAGCTTCAACGCAGATCTGTCGAAACTACTGTCAAGATTGCAACGCGAAGCAGGCATAAATATCCGCCGCATCGATGACGGCAGTGCTCACATCACCATCCAATCTGTCAGCCGCGCCGAAATTCGCCGCGCCTTGCCCAAGGCAGCCTGCTTTGTGGTGCCTAACGTTAGCTCACTAGCGGAATTCCGGCGTAACAAACGCAACCCCAGCACCAACTGGTCACAACTGCGCCAGCGCAACAGGCTGGCGATCTTCCTGCCCAACGACGTCAGCCCACAAGAAGTCCGCGACTGCCTGCACGAAGAGCTGGCGCAGGCGATCGGACCGCTGAACGACCTGTACCGCCTGCCCGATTCAGTCTTTAACGATGACAATGTCCATACCGTCCTGACCGGCTTTGATATGCTGATTTTGCGCGCCACTTATGCGCCCGAACTGACCACTGGCATGAGCCGCGCCGAAGTGGCTGCGCGCCTGCCCGCGATCCTGTCGCGCAACAATCCGCGCGGCGACAGTCTGCCCTCGGCGCCACTACAGGAAACGTCGCGGGACTGGATCAAATCGGTAGAAGCTGCGCTTGGCCCTGACACAAACGGTGAGGCCCGCAAGCGAGCCGCCAACCAAGCCGTAGCCACAGCACAGCGGCTGGCCTGGCGGGATCACCGGCGTGCGTTTAGCCATTACATTCTGGGCCGCATGATCCAGGCCTCGGACCCAACGCTGGCGCAAAAGCACTTTCAAACATCTATGCATTTCCTCGGCCAGTCCTCAAACACCGTACTTCACCGCGCCCATATTGCGGCCCGCATGGCGGCTTATGAAATCGCACGTGGCAACGGCCCTGCTGCGCTGACCTTAGTGCAGCCCAGCATCACTACAGCTGCGCAGTTTGAGAACGCCGCGCTGTTGTCGACACTGATGTTACTGCAAGCCGAGGCGCTGGAACTCACAGGCGATTTTGAGGCTGCGCGCGCGGTCAGGCTGGACAGTCTGGGGTGGGCGCGCTACGGCTTTGGCTCGGACTGGGCGGTGCGTGCCAAGATGAGCGAAATCGCGGCGCTGGGTCCCAATACTTAGACGAACGGACGAGACATGATCGTAATTGCCGGTTTGATACTTGGGGCTATGCTAGGGGCCTATACTGCGCGCAAACGGGGCGGACGCCTCGGCGATATTCTGCAATATGCGGCAGTTTACGGTATTTTGTTGGGTCTTTTCGGCATGCTGATCACCATTGTGGTGCATCGTCTGGCGGTCTGACCGATGTTCCAGCCTTTCTTTGAAAATCTCCGCAATGCGTCTGTCCCGGTGTCGTTGCGCGAATATCTGACCTTTCTCGAAGCGGTTAAGGCTGGGCTGGCGACCTACGATATCGAAGCGTTCTATTTTTTGGCCCGCACCGCCATGGTCAAAGACGAGCGCAACATTGACAAGTTCGACCGCGCCTTTGCCGCGACGTTTGAAGGGCTGGAGGCGATCCCTGCACAGGCAGTGATGGACGCGGTCGACATTCCCGAAGAATGGATCCGCAAGATGGCGGAGAAACACCTGTCCGAGGAAGAGCGCGCCGAGATCGAGGCCTTGGGTGGTTTTGACAAGCTAATGGAAACCCTGAAAGAACGCCTGAAAGAACAAGAGGGGCGTCATCAGGGCGGCAGCAAGTGGGTCGGCACAGCTGGCACCTCGCCGTTTGGTGCCTATGGCTATAATCCCGAAGGCGTACGCATCGGCCAGAAGGAAAGCCGCCACCAGCGCGCGGTCAAGGTTTGGGACAAACGCGAGTTCAAGAACCTTGATGGCGACGTCGAACTGGGCACCCGCAATATCAAGGTCGCTTTGAAACGGCTGCGCCGCTGGGTCCGTCAAGGTGCGCATGAAGAGCTGGATCTGGACAATACTATTCGATCCACTGCCGAGCACGGGTATTTGGATGTTAAAACCCGCCCAGAACGCCACAACGCCGTAAAAGTTCTGCTATTTCTGGATGTGGGTGGGTCAATGGACCCGCATATCAAAGTGGTGGAAGAACTGTTCTCGGCCGCGCGGACCGAATTCAAGCATCTGGAGTACTTCTACTTCCACAACTGCCTGTACGAAGGCGTGTGGCGCGACAATGCACGGCGTTGGGATGCACAGATCCCCACCCACGAAGTATTGCGCACCTATGGCCCGGACTACAAATGCATCTTTGTCGGGGATGCCTCGATGAGTCCCTACGAGATCGCCTATCCCGGCGGTGCAAACGAGCATTGGAACAAAGAGGCTGGTCAAGTCTGGCTGCAACGCGCCCGTGATCATTGGTCGTCAAACCTGTGGATCAATCCGGTGCCCGAAAAGTACTGGGACTATACCCATTCCATCAGCATGATCCGTGAGATATTTGCCGATCAGATGGTGCCTATGACCTTGTCAGGACTGGAAAAGGGCATGAAGGAACTAACACGCTGACCCACACCACCCGGAATTTTAGAAAATTCCGAACAATTTCCTTCAAAGAAAATTTACGCTCGTCAAAACGATCCGTGGTTTTTCCCTCTTGTCCAACTCTCTCGTACATCCCATATCTTGCTTATGCTCAGACTGACCCCAATTCTGCTCGCCCTGGCCTATGGCATCGTCATGTACCGGATCTCGATCTGGCGCACTCACAAAGAATTGGACGCAAAATCAACCGAACTTGCCGATCCTCGATTGAAGAGTTTGACCGACCGACTGGCTGCCTCGCTGGATCTGGCGCGAATTCCGGTGTTCATTTACGAGATTGATCCGGTCAATGGATTGGCGGCACCGGATGGTCGGATCTTTATCACCCGTGGGTTTTATCGCAAATACCAGTCCGGTGAGGTCAGTGCGGAAGAGCTGGCCTCGGTAATCGCGCATGAGTTGGGTCATGTGGCACTGGGGCATGCCAAACGGCGAATGATTGACTTTTCCGGTCAGAATGCCCTGCGCACCGCATTGATGATGGTCCTGGGGCGCTACATTCCCTTTGTTGGCGCCTGGATTGCCAATATGCTGACCACCCTGTTGGCCGCACGGCTATCGCGTGGGGATGAGTATGAGGCTGATGAATATGCTGCAGCCCTTTTGACCAAATCCGGGATTGGGGTCGAGCCACAAAAGAGCCTGTTCCTGAAACTGGAAGCGCTGACCCAGGAACGCGCAGGCATGGCACCCGCCTGGCTGATGAGCCACCCCAAGACCGAGGAACGGATCGCAGCGCTGGATCGGTTGCAGGGGAAATGGGCGGGGCGTTAAGCCGCCAAAGCTTTGGCCAGCCTTGGTAGTCGGGCTTTCTTCAGCAAGGGGCGGATCTGCCAGTCCTTACCTGACAGGCGGATTGCCTCAACCAGGACATGCTGACCCAGCTGTTGCAGGCCTGCACTGTCTTTCAGCCAGAGACTATGCAGCAGCTCGTCTGGGCCAAGACGTTTCAACCCTTCTTCAGCCAGAATATTGTGCGGGAAATCCTTGTTGTTCATCGTCACCACTGCGTCCGCCGAGCCGGAGATGGCCGAGGCCAGCACATGGATATCTGCCACATCCGGGAGCCATAAGCGCGACTCGAGCCCAAGTGCCGGGGCCAGTTCGGCTTGCGGCCAATTGGCCCGGATCAAGACAATCTCGGCGCAGGCCTGCGCCGAGCCCTCTGGCCCCAGTTTCACTGCCGCACGTTCCCACTCGCCTAAGATGCGGGTCGACCACAGTGGCACGAAATGCCCCAACCGGGCCGCGCCCAGTAGCATTTCGCGCATCACCGTGGGATAAAGAACGCAGGTATCAAGCAGCAGTTTCACGCAATGCGCCTTAGTCGAGCCGGAAGAATACCGCCTTCAGATAGCCACTTTCGGCCAGCTGCGGCAGTTGCGGATGATCTGGACCGGCATAGCCAGTGCGGATCAGTTGCGCCGACCGTCCAGCGCGACCAATGCCACGGGCCGAAGCACCGCGGAATTTGCTAAGGTCCGCTGCATGGCTGCACGAACACAACCCCAGATATCCA
>MAAY01000031.1:0-26969 GCA_002162795.1 Rhodobacterales bacterium 56_14_T64 | reverse complement strand
CAAATGCTGGCGGGTCACAGATCACCACGTCAAACATTTCACCCTCTTCCGCCAAAGCGGCCAGCGTGTCAAAGGCATCGCCCTGGCGAATGGTCAGCTTGTCGCCAAAACCGCTGGCTTTGGCGCCTTTTTCGGCCAGTGCCAGTGCCGGAGCAGACCCATCGACGCAGAGCGCCGCATCTGCTCCGCCAGCCAACATGGCCAGACCAAAGCCGCCAACATGAGAAAACACATCCAGCACTCGTGTGCCGGGGGCGGCCAGTCGCGCCGCAAAGTCATGGTTGGCACGCTGGTCGTAATACAATCCGGTTTTCTGACCGCCAGTCAGATCGGCCATATAGGTGGCCCCGTTCATCTGAACTTCAACCGCAGCCTCCGGAGCGGTGCCGTGCAGCACCATGCTCACATCATCCAGCCCTTCCAGGCTGCGGGTCCGACCGGAGGCGTTTTTCAGAACCACATCAACACCGGTCACATTGATCAGCGCCTGCGTCAGCAGTTCCAGATGGGCCTCGGCCCAGGCGGCATTGGGCTGCAGCACGCAAGCGTCGCCAAAACGGTCAATCACCACGCCGGGCAGACCATCGGCCTCAGCATGGACCAGACGGTAAAACGGCGCATCGAACAGTTGATCGCGCATTTGCAGCGCACGGCTCAATCGGGTCTCAAACCAGGCCAAGTCAATCTCGGCCTCTGGATTACGGTCCAGCATCCGGGCAATGATCTTGCTATCGGGATTGACCGTCACCAGTCCCATTGGGGTCTGCACCTCGTCCTCAAGCACCGCAAGGGCACCGGGGATCAGTTTACGGGTGCGCCGGTCAGTGACCAGCTCGTTGGCATAGACCCAAGGAAACCCGTGCCGGATGGCGCGGGCATTGGATTTGGGTTTCATACGGACGCGGGCGCGCTGGGACGCAGAAGAGGAGGCTGTCATGGCCCCCTCTTAACGACATCATCTGATCAGGGGAAGGCCCCCAAAGGCTGCCCTTACATGTTGTTGAGCATTTGGGCAAAATCAACATTGGCGTCTTTGTATCCTTCAGCATTGGTCAGTTCCTGCTGGATCACGGCTGCCAGATGATTGGTAATCCGGACTTTTTGCGTCTGACCACTGGCCATTGCCACCAATGCTTGCTGACCACCAAAGGCCTTGAAATCAGCGCGCACCTTGCGCACCGGCATCAGCAGCGCACCAGTATCTGGGTGTTTTACTGCCATCTCAAAACTGATCGCATGTACACCACCGGTGGTATAGCGGGCTTTTTCTGTAAGAGCGTGGAACCGGGTGATCTTAATATCCAGTGCCACCGGCACCCTGCCATTCAACCCGGCAACACCCCGCTCCATCGCCGCCTGTACGATCGTCTGCACCTGAACGTGCCGATCACCAAGCGGGTCTTCGCGCCAGACGATGTCTCCGCGCGGTAAATAGCGGTTGGCCTCAGAGACTTGCAAAACACGCGGCACCCGCACCAGCACCGATGTCACCCGAACCGGCGTCGCACTTCCAAGCGCATCCACGGCTCCAAGCGCATCCACGGCCACAACCGGGATCACATTTGAAGGTTGCAACAGCGGCCCGGTTGGCTGCTGGGCCTGATACCCCGGAGGCACTTGCAATTGCCCATTGGGCAGCGGCTCAAAAGGCGCGTTGCGCGATGGGACATCCACCGCAGCGCAGGCCGAAATGGATAATCCAAGGGTCAGCATCATCAGATTGCGAATTAGTGTCATCAGGTTGCTCCTTGCAGCGACCGGAGACCTCCGGCCAGATTGGTCCAGTTCAGAGTCGCAGGCAATCTGGGCAGCTTTGAGACAAATTTGGCTCAATTTCACGGTATGTTAATGAAGATGAACATCTCGCTTCTCGCTTCGCCTTATTTGTAAGGGCGCCAGCGAAAGGACATTCATCTTTCTGATCAATCGGCGCAGAACTTGCGCGGAAGCGTCAAAAGCATAAAGGGTGTTATTGCGGCCGTTCGCGGCTGCGCCAGCCACCACGGCGTTTAGGTTTTACGCCGCCTTGCAAACCCTGGCGCAGAACCACGCTCATCGGGTGCATGGGATCGTCAGCGCCATACAAATCCAGAATCACCTGAATCGCCGCAGCGTTATCCTGCCCAATCGGCAGACCCAGTGCCCAGTCCAGGAAAATGCTGCGGCACTGTGAGGGAGTGATGCCTTCGATACGGTAAGCCTCAAACATCAGAGACTTTGGGTCCAGTTCAGTTTTACCCAAGATCCGCGCCTTCTCGTTTCAGTGCCTGCGCGATCAGATCACCACAGGCCATATACCGCATTTCCAACTCATCTTGCAGCGTCTTCAGGCTATCAAACCCGGTGCTGCGGCACAGAAATTGGGCGCCACCCTCGCCCAGGTTCTGGGTATCTATTCCGGAACCGGACAACAGTCGCGCCGCAGTCTGCACCGACCAGAATAGATCATAGCTGCCTTGCAACTGTGTCATCTCCGCGACACTCAGCCAACCAGTTGCGACGGTCGCCTGCAAACCTGCACCAACATCCCGCGCCGGGCTGCCGGCCAGCAATGCCCCAACCTGCGAGATCAATTCAATATCCATCATGCGACCGCCACCCGTTTTGGCATCCCAGACCCCGGTTGGCATCTTGGCGGCGGCCAGTCGTGCTCGCATTTCAGCCACTTCGGTCAATACCTTTAACCGACTGCGAGGAGACGACAGAACTTCGCATCGTAAGGCCTCGATATTCCTGGCCAGCTCAGGTGATCCCGCCACCACCCGGGCGCGGGTCAGTGCCAGATGTTCCCAAACCCAAGCCTCGTTCTGCTGATAATGGGTGAAGCTGGACAAACTGGTGGCCACTGGCCCTTTTGACCCCGAAGGACGCAGTCGCATGTCGACCTCGTACAGCCGCCCCTGTGCCATCAGTGCCGTCAGCGCGGTGATCAGTGCCTGTGTCAATCGCGCATAATAGGGCCGCGTCGCCAGTGGGCGCTTGCCCTCGGACATCTCAATATCCAACGGATCATAGATCATGATCACGTCGAGATCAGATTGCGGATTGATCCGACCAGCCCCCAATGACCCCATTGCCAGCACCGCTGTCCCGCGCCCGGGTGGTGGGCCGTGTTTGGTTGCAAACTGTGTCACCACAATTGGGCAAAGCACTGCAATCACAGATTCGGCCAGATCGGCGTATTGCCCGCCGGCCTCGGGTGCTGTGATCAACCCACGCAAGTAGTGAACGCCAATCCGGAAGTGCCATTCCTTGCGCCAGCGTCGGGCCGCATCCAACTGCGCCTCGTAGTCTGTCTCCAAACTCAGCTTTGTCGCCAAATCCAGCTGCAAGGCATCCAGTTCTGGCCACTGGTCGAAGAAGGTGCCGCCAATCACCGCATCGAACACTCCGGAATTGCGGGACAAATGGTTGGCCAGCGCGGGCGAGGTTCCGGCAATATCAACCAGCAAGTCGATCAAAGAAGGATTGGCCTCCAGAAGTGAGAACAATTGCACCCCGGCAGGCAGTCCGGCCAGAAACCCATCCAAAGCCATCAAAGCCTCAGAGGGTTTGGTGGTTTTGCTCAGCCGTGCCAATAGATCAGGTTTGAGCCGTTCAAAGATCCGCGCGCCCCGAGCGGTTCGCAGTGCCGGATAGGTCGGCCAACGGGCAATGATATCACTGTTCAATTCGTGCGGCTCCGGGGCTGCGGTCGAGCCGTTCTCCGGTGCAAAGAAATCTTCGGTCAGGGCGTGCACTTCCGTCAACCGCTCTTTGATTTCACTGATCAGCTGCGCTGGATCACACCCCATAAGGCAGGCGACCCGGGCCAGACCATCCTCGGATCGTGGCATGACGTGCGTCTGCGCATCATTCACCATCTGGATACGGTGCTCGACTTCTCGGTGGGCGCGGTAATGTTCGGTCAGCTTTGTGGCCACCTCCTCAGGCACCCAGTCTCGCAGCGCCAAGGCAGCCAAGCTTTCGACAGTGCCCCGCAGGCGCAGGCTCTCGTCTCGGCCACCTGCAATCAATTGCTGGGTCTGGGTAAAGAATTCAATCTCGCGAATGCCTCCACGCCCCAGTTTCATATCATGACCGACAACTTCGATGGCGCCACCAGTGCCCTTGTTCTCGCGAATTCTAAGCCGCATGTCGTGAGCGTCCTGAATGGCAGTAAAGTCCAGATGACGGCGCCAGACAAAGGGGCGCAACGTCTTCAGAAAACGCTCACCTGCGGCAATATCCCCAGCACAAACACGTGCCTTAATATAGGCGGCGCGCTCCCAGGTGCGGCCCAGGCTTTCATAATACCGTTCCGCCGCCTCCATCGCCAGACAGACAGGGGTCACCGCCGGATCCGGGCGCAGCCGCAGATCGGTGCGAAAGACATAGCCATCAGCGGTGCGATCACTCAGTGTCGCGCACATATTGCGCGTCGCGCGCACCATGCCCTGACGGGCCTCATAGAAATCATCCGGATTAAACCGGCTTTCGTCAAACAGGCAAATCATGTCGATGTCAGAACTATAGTTCAGTTCATGCGCACCCATCTTGCCCATGGCAAGGATGCTCAGCCCGCCCGCCGTTTCGATGTCGTCTTCGCTCATCCCAGGCAGCTTTTTACGCCGGATCAGAGTGGCAATCTCGGCCTTGATTGCCACATCCGCCGCCAGCGCGCCAAAATCGGTGAGCACCCCGGTGACTTGCTCCAGGCTCCAGCCGCCGCACAGATCCGCCAGCGCCGTCAGCAACGCAACCCGTCGTTTGGCCTGGCGCAATCCCGGCTTGAGCTGATCCAACGGTATATCCCGGCAATCCGCGAATACCTGTGCCATCACCCCCTCGGGATCGGCCAGCGCCCCCTCCAGCCAATCCGCTTCTCGCCCGATCAGCTCTTTCAAATAGGGGCTAGACCCCGCCGCACCACAGATTAGCGCAGCATAATCGCCGTCCAAGGCCGGGACCAAGGCGCGGGCATCATTGCCCAGATCAGCATCAAAGGGACGCGGCAGTCGGGTGACAGTCAAGGATGTGCTCATAGCGGCAGACTGTTCCGCCATGTCGGTCAGGTCAATGCATCAAACGCCGGTTAAGCCTTGGACAGCGTCAAGAAAAGGTCAGGTATACCCGTATATTTAATTGATACGCGCTGTATTAAACTAGTGACGTCGCTGCGATCCAGTTGGACGCATCAAGAATTTATTTTGTCATAAGGGTATTCGGCTTCTGTCCAATTGTCGGGCTTACCCGGGACTATCGGCCCTTTGTTTTGTTTCTTTTCAGTTGCTTTGATGCGCTTGCTCTGGTTGCAGCCACACTTTATCTCTCGGCACACATACCCGGAAAGCGGCTACTACAGCACCATGACGTTTTGAAAGAAAATTGCCAGCTCCTCGAATGCATCCAGCGGCAGGACATGGGCGACATACTGGTCAGGGCGAATGATCAATAAAGCCCCTGTATTCCGCTCAATCCCGCGACTATCAAAAATGTCGGGGCCTTGCTTAAGTTCTGGGCAGAACGCTTTTTCGTAGTCCGTTAGTTGGTGGATCCCTTTGGCAGGCAAAAGCAGGTTTGGCAGGGTTTCAAGTGTCATAATTTGATGTGACAACTGGAACACAGCGCGCAGGTCAAAGAGGCTGTCGATATCGGACCCTTTAGGCGTAAAGCATGCGACCGGGCTGGCGGGATTGTTAGTCAGAAAATCGCAAAGCTGGGCAATACCGTCACCGATTTGACCGCTATCACCCGTCGCTGCAAAGGCAATTAGCCGCCACCGGCCATCAGCTTTGAGCGTATGGCCAAGCTGCATAGGTTTTCCATCACTTAGACGGATCACAGGCGCAGAGTGGAATCGCATTCCTACTTTGAAACCCGTTGCCAATGCTTGGTGCTTTTGCGTGGCAGTGATGAGAGAGGTTTCATATCTGGTCTCGACGCCAGCGGTATACCGTCCGTGTTTCTTGAAAAAGCGTTGGAACTGCGCGGCCTCTGCCGCGTCCTTCGGTTTGGCACTAAAAAGGCGGGCCATATCCTTGTCGAAGTCTATCAGTTCCTTGGCTTTAGCGCGTCGTTCTTCCGAGTAGGTGTGCAGTAATGCAGGACCCGCCTGCCCTTGCAGAACCGCCGCCAGTTTCCATCCCAGATTGAAGGTGTCGGCCATCGATACATTCATACCTTGGCCAGCCTTTGGGCTGTGGGTATGGCAGGCATCTCCAGCGATGAAAATATGAGGGCTTCGACTGCCCCGCTCCGTGTCTGGGACATCGTCAAAGGCGTCACAGACTCTTTGGGCTATTTCATAGGCTGACCACCAGGCGACTTCCTTCACATCCAGCGAATACGGGGCAAAGATAGCGCGCGCTTTGTCGATCAACAGCTCGGCCGACACATTCCTGTCGGCGGCACGTTCATCGCCGTGCAACTCGTCCAGTTCGATATACATCCGGACCATGTAACCGCCCTCGCGGGGGATAATCAGGATACTGCCTTGATTTGCCGACTGGATGGCCGTCTTTAACCGAATGTCCGGAAAATCAGTGATGGCCAACACGTCCATCACGCCCCAAAGTTGCCGTGCCGAAGCGCCTTTTAGCTCTTGGCCTATAGACTTGCGCACGATGCTACGCGCGCCGTCACATCCAACCACATAGCGTGCGCGGATGGTTTCCGTCTCGCGATCGCCATCAAGGCATCTGAAAGTGGCGGTGACGGGGTAATCGGCGTCATCAGATTTGGTCAACTCAAACAATTCGCGATTGTAATCTGGTGTCAGACGATGCGGGCTGTCTCGCATGATCTCAAGATGAAAATCATGCACTCTTGCTTGGTTGAGGATGACATGCGGCATTTCTGACAGATCATCTGCGACATCCTGAATCCGGTCTGCCCGCTGAAGGCCTGATCCAGAGTCGTCGGGGCGCCAGAAAGCGACCTCATTGACCCAATACCCCTCTTTGATCACATTTTCCGCAAATCCGAAGGCTTGGAACATCTCAATTGACCGACAAGCGATGCCGTCAGCTTGGCCAACTTCCAGCGGTCCCGATTTACGGTCTGTGATCCTGGTGGTGATCTCGGGAAAGGCAGACAACTGCGCCGCAAGCGTCAGCCCAGCTGGACCACACCCAACGATCAGAACGTCAACAGTATCTGGATTGGCATGTGTTGCATCCAAGGCTTCCGCAACAAAAGGAACGCCGGGGCGAAAGCCATTCAGATGATATTGCATGTCGGATCTTCCAGATTGATGAGCACGCATATCAAATAGCAGGAATTTCACTTCCTCGTCAATGTAATATGCATACATATCAAATTACATGTAAGGCCATAACTTGGGCTCTGAAATAGGACCGTCAGTTGCCCGCTCTGGGACAGAATGCGCTCTCTGCTCGCTGAAATGGTCGACGCCACCACCGCCAAACTGTCTGATCTAAAGCCGCAGTGAATCTCCGACGTCATGAACTGGGTGAGCGGCGACGATCCCAATGCTGACACTCTGCCCGACCGACGGAGCCAGGTAGCATCAACAATGCCCTCCTGATGGAACCAAAACGGTTCTTGAACTCACGATCGGATCAGACCACTCTGCGAGGCAAGCCCGCCGGGTTCAACCAACAGTGTATTAGCCCAACCAAATCAATTTTCGAATTCAGAATAAAATTCAGACGTAATTAGGAGAATACAATGCCGCGTTTGATCAAGAGAATTGCAACCTTGCTAGCTGTCCTAATTGGAGTTGGCATATTTGCGGTTTGGCTGCTGCTATCCTCATCGATACTGTCGACGGTACGCGGCGATCTGACTGCGCGGCTTCTCTCCAAAGAACTGGGTCAGGTTGTGCGGATCACGGGTGGTGTACGTGTGGAGCTCGGCTCGGTGCTGCATGTTGTGACAGACGGCTTGGTGTTGCCCAGTCAAGCAATGCCCGATGTCAGCCTGGCCGAGATCGGGCAGCTAGAATTCAATGTGGCTGTCCGCGATCTACTAAAAGGTCGGCTCAACCTGCTTGATCTTCAGGTCGCTGGTGCCAAACTTGCGCTTGTGGTCGACCAGGACGGCACATCGTCATGGTCGACAGCCAAGACAAACGCACCACGAGACACCGCATCGGTCAGCCCTGATCCCAATGGATCATCTGGCCCCTCAAAGGACAAAGCCGGGCCCTCGGCCGGTTTTCTCGCGGGTCACAAAATTCAGGTTCAAAATTCAACTGTAACCTACAGAGATGCGCGAAACGGTCTGGAGCTGGATCTGGCTATGACGTCATTGAAGCTGAGCCAGAAAGACCGCTCATCCCCTGTGGTCCTGCAGGGGGCTGGCACGCTGAATGGGCAAGAGATGTCGCTGAACGGGACTTTCCCTCAAGCACAGCCATTTAAGCTGGCCGCTGCTTTTAGCCAGATCAACGTTATGCTTGACGGAACGCCGGATCAAGATGGATATGATGCCGGATACTCGGCCGCCCTATCGGTGGATATATCCGAGCTGGGGCAGTTGCTTGATGTGCTCAAGCTTGAAAAAACCGTGTCAGGCACAGGACAGATCAGCGCAGTATTCAAAAAATCAAAGGGATCTGCGCGAATAGAAGACCTGGACGTAGATGTCACATTGGATGGCGGACAAAGCCTAAAACTGACAGGCGACCTTGGCGAATTAAGTGATCCATCCGACGTCACTCTTGATACGCGCATTCGCCTGTTTTCACAGGTCAACCAGCCACCGCCGACCAAGACCTGGCTGGACTTGAAACTGATCGGTATCGACATGCAGTTGATTGCTCAGCCGGATGGGGTGCCGCAGCGGCGAATGGTGATCGAGACCAATGGCTTTGTTCTGGATACCAGCGGCGAAGGACCTCCACCTGTTTCCTTCTCAGAGGTCTCGCGGACCCCGGATGGAAAATTAAAGATAGGCAAGCTGGCGCTGCTGCTTGGCCCACCCGAGGCACAATTTGTGGTACTCGAGGGAGCTATAGCAGATGTGTTGCAACTGGCGGGCATCAACATTGAAGGGACATTAGCGATACCGGTGGCAAGTCTTATTGCACCGCAATTGTTCCAGACATCAGATGTGCTAGGCGTAGTGTCGGGAGGGTTCCAACTGATCGGTGATATCGACGAACTTAGCCTTTCGGACCTGAATGCGGAATCTCAGGGTACTGACCTCTGGCACTTGAACGTCGCTGGATCAATCAAAAATGTGCTTGATTTCAGCGATCTCGCACTGGACATCACTGCCAATGTTCCGTCAGGCGCGGAGCTACTAAAAGCCCTGAAACTGGAGCCCATCGAAACCGGGCCCATGACTCTGACCAGCAAATTGTCAAACAGTGGGACCGAGTGGGAGTCCAGGATCACAATTGCCGTCGCTGAATCCCAGCTTGGTTTCAGCCTGGATCTCGACGTTGCAGATCCCCATCCGGTGGTGCGGGGCCGGATCGAAAGCGACCTAATCAAGGTCGCACATCTACGTGATATTGTTACGGCGGCATTACAGGTGGCCAAGCTCAACGATCTGGAGCAGTCGGAATCCGACGGAAATACACCCGCCGATGGCCTGCTCGAAAGCGAGGACGGCAAAAAAACCGAACCGCTGGTCCTGCCAAAGCCCGAGCAGACCGATCTTGCCGAGTCAGAAGGCGGTGGGGCTGCGGGGGCCAGCGACACGAACCTACCAGACCCATTTCGCAATGTGTCTTTGCAACCCATGGGCCGGTCAATTCTGATGTCTGGCATGGACTTAAGTATCACAATTGATCTTAAAAATATTGAAGGGGCCAAAGGCAGCAGTAGCCTAAAAAGCGATCTGGAGATGAAGGACCTAAAGGCGCGTTTGGGACCGCTAAAGTTCGAATATGACGGCGCGCATTTTGACATCAGCGGGTCAATGGACCTAAATGAAAACCCCGATATTCTGAAATTGTCAGGCTCCACTGGCGGGTGGGACTTCGGTGAAATCATGCAGTCATTGCGCTTCAAGAAGAGTGCCAGCGGCGTGCTGAATGCCAATTTTGATGTCTCTGGGAGTCACGCCTCGGTCCGGGACTTTCTCGCCACCATGAATGGCAACGCTAACGTGTCGATGAAACACGGCCGCATCGATTCCCAACTTTTGGACTTGGCGGGGCTGGGTGTCATCCCGTGGCTTTTTTCCAAGGATCGCGGGCCGACAGTGAACATTGTCTGCGCACGTGCGCCGCTGCATATCTCAAATGGGCGCATATCCACGAAACAGACCGTTATGGAAACAGATCGGGTTCAGATTGTGCTTCTTGGCAATGTTGACCTGAAGCATAAATCGCTGGATATCGCCGGGCAGCCGCGCCGGATCGGCAAACCACTGTCGCGCAGCCCATGGCCCTTTACCGCTGTCGGGCCAATGGCCAAACCAAAGATCAAAGTCAAAGACGGACCACGACGCTTGCGCCGGTCGGATGGTGCATCATCCATGCCAGAAAGACGCCAACTCTGCATTCCGGACATCCTGCAATTGAAGTAACTGGCAGCGGAATTAACAACCAGGCCTGGGGCCAATCCCGAGTACTTGTGTCAAAGGAGGATTTTCAAATGTTCAGGCACTTAACGACAATTGCTTTCATTGGGATCGCGGTTGGAACTTCAGCGAACTCGCAAGAAACTGTTGATTGGGGCAAAGTCGGGGAGTGGACGATCCTCATGGATCCAAGCACCGGAAACGGTTGTTTGATGGAAAAGAAATTTGACGACGGCACCCTTATTCAGTTTGGTGAAGTCCCAGTAGACAACGGCGGGTTCTTTGCGGCGTACAACCCTGACTGGACGGATATCGAAGATGGCGTTCAGGGCACGGTGAAGTTCGAATTTCCAACAATACGATTCATTGGCGACGTCGTCGGCGTTGCCAAAGATGGCCGTTTTGGCGGCTATGCCTTCTTTGATAACCCCAACGTCTCGTCGGAAATCGCGCGCAACAACGACATGACCATTATTGGCGAGCTTGGCCGCAACATTGAGGTGAACCTGAAAGGCACTTCAAATGCGATCAAGGCGGTCAAGGAATGCCAGGCCGAACAATCTGAATAGGGTTCTGCCCCACTGGACACGGTCCCCGACCAAGCATTCAGAACGTTCTTCACGCTGGCATTGCCGGCAGTGCAGGGTTTGCTTTTGGATGGTCTGCGGCAAACGGCAGGACCGGGAAACTGAGTTTTCAGACAGGCCATCACTGCCAAAGTAACTCAGCTCCTTTGCTGGTTTCTAATCAATTGGCGCGTGTAGCTTTGTTTCTTTGGTAATGATCCCACCGCGATTGCCTATCGTGATAGAGCCATAGCGTTCCTTGAAACATTCAGGCAGCGGCCGGTCGCCGTCAATCGACAGCCAAAGCCGCATGAGGTGGCGGCGTTTTGCAGGATCAGGCCAGTCGAGAAAGCCGGTACGGTCGTGCAATTGAGAATGATTGTATACGAACTGCATGTCGCCGGGCTCTAACTGCATCCCGAAGCAAAGTTCGGGATCATTGGCCAGCGCATCAAACATGTCGAGAGCTTCGACATGGTCTTTCGTTAGCCGCATTGCACCGTCGAAACGCTGAGCGCTGTCGATATATTGGCGTTGGTAGAAAACAGTCAGCCGTCCCATATGCCAATTCAAAACTGGGATTTCCATAAACGGTTTCGCGCCTTCGGGTATTTCCCCGCGTCGGTCGGTGGCAATTGGGTCAAATAATTTTTCTAGCAAATCTGGCCGCTCTGCTTTCATCCGGTTGTAGATTGACTCGGCACTGACAAGTAAGGAGCGGCCGCCTTGTTTTGCTTCTTGAATGCACAGCAACCCTACGACATCAGCGCTGTCAGTGTGAAAGGTCTGGCGCTCACATGTCTGATATATGCGGCTGTTTGGATCGCTGACATCTCCGCCGATGTCGCGCACGTGCCCCAGAATATGGCCTTGGGCATTTTGGGACCGCGCACTACCAAGATGGGCGCCCAGTCCGCAAAATATCGCGGCGGCAAACTCTTGTGTGTAGCCGGCAATTGGCAAGCCTCGCAGCACCTCGATGCCTGCTCCTGCAAGGAGTTTTCCACTCAGACGCCGCACATGAGTGGAAAAAGTTGTGAGTGGAAAAGTCTCTTTGGTGATCTCGCCGATATCGCGGCCAAGGCTGAGAAAATGGCGCGCGGCATTTTCCAGATCGGCAATCTCGATTGGGCTAAGTTGATAGAGCCATGCATCAGGGGTCTCGGCCATGTCTTTGCCGAGCCATGCAGCGGGGCCGGTGATACGGACGGGAAGGTCAGTCAGGTCTTGTCTAACGTGGATTAGCATTGAGAGGCTCCGGAATGAGAAGGCAAGCGGCCGTTACCAGGGATAGAACGGTGATCGTGGTGCAAGGTATTTTCTAAGTTTGGCAGACTTCCCCTATTAGATATTGTTTGTCCCGAACGGATTGCCAGATGATCGTAGCTGCAGTATGTGGCCGTTTGGCAAGGTCACTCCGCCTTGCGCGATAATGTGACCGTACCGGGCGCTCAGATGCGGCCCTTCACTGCAAGCCCGATTCATCCTCAACCCACTGTCAGTTCCTCTTGGTACCCGAAGAGCGCTGGCAGCCCGCCAGTATGCAGCATGACAACTTTCTGCCCCGGTTGAATGCTGCCGTCCTTTACCAAGCCCAACAGGCCCTCGAATGTTTTTGCCGAGTAAACCGGGTCAAGGAAAATGCCTTCGGTTCTGGCCATCAAGGTCAGGGCGCCGTGCGTGCTTGCGTCCAATTTTCCATAGCCGGGGGCCAATGCGCCGTCCGTGGTGATGATATCGTCAGAGGTTAGCATAGCGTCAATGCCCAGCAGGTCGGCCAGGTTCTTTAGCACGGTTTTCACCCGCGCCTGTTGCTGATCATGATCGCGACGCACACATATTCCGTAGACCGGGGCGGATTGCCCGGACAGGCGCAGCCCTGTCAGAAGCCCAGCATGGGTGGCGCCACTGCCTGACGGCACAACGACGGCGTCAAAATCATTCATTTGCGCGCATAACTCAATTCCCCCTGCCACATACCCAAGCGCTCCAAGTGGCGGGTGCCCTGCCCCCAGATGTATAACGTAGGGTTTGCCAGCGTTGGCTTTGATTTCGTCAGCACGCGCATGCAAGGCGGCATCGGCTCCGGCCTCGTCTTCGCCAACTGGGTATCTGATATGTTCCGCGCCCAGGATTTCGGCCAGCAGCACATTTCCGGACCTGTAATAGGGCTCGCCCATGCCGGTAACCCGCTCTTCAAGCTGCAGAACGGCGCGAAGGCCCAGCCGGGCCGCCGCCGCCGCCGCCGAGCGCACATAGTTTGACTGGACTGCGCCGGTAATCAGGACTGTATCGGCGCCTTGCGCCAATGCCTCGCCAAAGTAGAACTCTAGCTGCCGGGTCTTGTTGCCGCCAAACCCGAGACCGGTCAGATCGTCCCGCTTGAGCCACAAATCAATTCCCAGATGACCAGACATTCGGTCCAAGCGCTCCAACTGGGTTTCGCCAGTCATAAGCTGAACACGCGGAAAGCTGGTCAGAAGGTCATCGATTTTCATTTTCATATCCATCTGGTTAGCCCACCAAGTAGGCGCGCCGATAAAGTGCGTAGCAGGCCAGAACCGAAATCAGCCGAATAGCATGGGTGATCAGGTGTTGCGGTAACATCGGCCCGACCAACCGCCCGATCAGGCTGCCGACAAGCGTGGCCGCGACAAACGCCCACAGCGATGGCGCTTGCGCAAATGCGGCCCAGTCCGACATCCCATGCAAAAGGAACGCCACCCCGTAAGCGATAAGCGCAATCGGCTGCACCAACCGGCGCACATCACGTGCCGAGCGACCGATTGCAATCAGGCCAAATACCATTAGCGGCCCAGGCGTAGCAGCCCAGACAGTCGCCAGCCCGGACAGCCCCGAGATCGCCGCGAACCCTTTCGTGCCAATTGCTGAACGAAGCGGCATCAGCGTTGTCAGAACTCCAACCAGCAGCAACGTGGCAGTCAGCGCCAGTACAATCTGTTCGCTCAGATACGGATAGACCAACAGCCCGATGACAACGCCGATTAGACAGCCGACAACGGCTGTGGTGATGGTTTTCCTCTCAATCCGCCAGATAACCCATTCGCAAGCGATGGCCGAGACAAGCGTGTTCAGCATCAGCAGAACCGGGACTGCAGTTGCTGTTCCCAGCAGAACCATCATCGGCGGCCCGGCAACAATACTGAACCCAACCCCAACCCCGACCTGAAGCACCGCGCCCAACAGGATTGCTATCAATAGCAAGGTGATATCAAGAGGCACAATAGGTTCCTAAAGTTGGGTTTCTCCACTATTCATAGCTTGGATTTCAATCACACAAAAATCATCTTATTGCATCTCTTGATGCGCTGTTGTTATCTATAAGCATGCGCATTTCAGCCCGCCAAATCGAACTATTCCAGATGGCATATCGTCATAAATCGACGCGCAAAGCAGCCGATGCGCTGCACATATCTCAGCCTGCAATCAGCCGCGCCGTCGCTGAACTTGAGGCCGAAATCGGGGTTGCACTCTTTGATCGATCCGGCCGGAGGTTTGAGCCCACAGCCGCCGCCCACAGTTTGCAGGAAGCGGCGCAGAAACACTATCACGGGCTTGAACGGGTCAGAGAGGCCGCGCAACAGATCGCTACCGGAACCGGCGGCCATCTAAGAGTAGCCGCACTTCCCGCGGTCGCCGACACCAGAGTTGCCGCAGCTGCGGGACGTCTTATGGTGCGCCACCCAGCGCTCCGAATTGATGTTGACGTGTTGAACGAGCACTCATGTCTTGCGGCGCTACGGGCCGGGCGCGCGGATTGCGTTGTCATTTCTTCCGACCCCGGTGATCCCAATCTAGCCTGCACCCGATTGCCCGATATAATACCAGCCGCAATTGGGCCTTTGGGTGATGCGATGGCGCAATTTGAAAAAGTATCGCCCGCAGAATTGGCGAGTGCGCCTCAGATCATGTTGTCCGAAAACAGCCCGTTTCGGAGTGCCGTTGAACATATGTTTGATCAAGCCAGCGTGTCCTTTCAGGTCAGGGCCGAAGCACGCACCCAAACCGCAATGGTCAGCATGGTGGCACAGGGCGCTGGCCGCGCAGTTGTTGACCAAGGCTCATTGGGGCTCGCATCTGGCATTGAAGTTACCGTTGTGCCGTTGGCGGTTGATCTGAAATGGCCCATTCGAATTGTGAGTCCGTTCGCGTCAGGCGAAGCACCCGGTCTACAGCTATTGGTTAGCGAATTGTCGGGGCTGATATCTGAATAGGACAGCGATCATCGGTACGTAGAAGACAGTCACTAGAGGCCGCTATTGGGTTTGAGTATCGAAGTCCAACGCACGTTGTCAGCGATTGTAAGGTGCTGCATTTGACATCGGCTGATCTGCATGTAGTTGCGATGCGCCGGAACCGGCCCTTGGTGTGACTGCAACGAAAGTCAGAAAAATCCACCGCATTTCGGTCATTCAAGCAATGCACTGCGAACGACATAGTGTGTTTTAGGTCATCGGTCTCTTCGGGCGAACGGGATTCAATATACTGGCCCCGGGATGCTGAGGAAGCTGTCTAACAACTTCAGCCATCCCATCAAAATCTTACGATCCGGCGGGTCATAGATGGTATGCCGCCAACGGTACCGACAGCTGGCCGTAACATGAAGTTTGGTTTGAGTGGCTCTCTGCCAATATGGTCGGGGCGCATTTGGGTCTTCAGGTGACACTACAATCTTGGGGGCACTTACCTTCGAGCAAATCCTTTTTCTCAAGGATCCCTTTGGACATAAAGTCGGTGAATTTGCGAATGCGGGCGGTGTGGCGCAGATCTTCGTGTGTCAGGATCCAAATGTCACGGTTGGGATATGCGGTTGCTGGCGGAACCCGGCGCAACGTTGGTTCGGTATCAGCCATAAAGCACGGAAGCATGGCGAGACCCATGCCCGCCTTTACGGCCTCTAGTTGCGAGAGAGGGTGGCAAATGCAGTTGCGGGCCAACACATCCGGGTAATGACTGTCGCGGACCCATTGCGGATCAGGGACCCCGTCGCCCCAGCCAATCCAGCTCAGATCATTTCTAATTTTTAAATCCCCGTGCTCTGCAAGATAATCAAGCGAGGCATAGGTCGAGGTGGCATATCGCACCAAACGGCGGCCGACGAGGCTGTCCGGGGGGTCGTTGGAAATACGAATTGCAACATCGGCCTCACGCTTCGACAGGTTTGCCATCGAATGTGTGACCTCAAGCTCCAGTTCAATTTCCGGATAAGTCCGGTTGAATTCAACAAACAGTGGCATCAATAGTTTTTGCGCCAATGAGTCGTGAAGAGTGACCTTTAGAACACCGTCAAGCCGGGTGTCGCGCCCAGTAACCTGTCGGCCAATCGTGTTGACCTCGGCCTCGATTTTGGCAGCTGAAAGGCTCATTTCTTCGCCGGCCTGCGTGATGAAATAGCCGGACGGCAGACGTTCAAACAGCCGCGCGCCGATCTTTTTTTCAAAGGCATCAATGCGGCGTGAAACAGTTGAATGATTCACACCCAGCAGCGCGGCAGCACCACGGATAGAGCCCTTGCGGGCCACAGCGAGGAAAAAGCGAAGGTCGTCCCAATCATTCATCGGTGCAAAATAGCACCGACCGTTCGCAAAGTTCAACAGTTCAATCGCGAAAATGCACCCCCTATCTCTGATCGACACAACCGGCGTTGCCACTTTGTTCAGTGCCTGAATTCGGATTGAGGGGAGCCAATAAATGGTTTTTTACAGAACGTTTCCGGCTCCTGATGACAGTTTTTGTCGCGAGTGCCCCGTATCCCTTGCCCAAACGTATCCCTCCTTCGTTGCTGCCCCAACCTTCATTTTCACACCCGGAGATCAAAATGTTAAATTCGAAAACTCGCAAGGGACAGACCAGCGTGTCTCGTAGAACCTTGATGAAATCAGCTGCAATCCTTCCTGTTTTGGCGGTTGCTGGCCCGTCTTCTGCTCAATCTGAAAAAGCTGTGGAAACCAAACCCTACGGTCTGGAAATTTCCAGTGATTTCCGCTTTGCCAAAAAGACCATCACGGTTGAAGGCTCGGATATGGCTTACGTCGACGAGGGCAAGGGGCAACCGGTCCTGTTTTTGCATGGCAATCCAACCTCTTCTTATCTGTGGCGCAACATCATTCCCTATGTGAGCGGCGGTTACCGGGCGATTGCGCCTGACCTGATCGGGATGGGCGACAGCGGCAAGCCCGACATCGGCTACCGGTTTGAAGATCACGCCAAATATCTAGATGGCTTCATCAAGACGTTGGGGTTGAAAGATATTATTCTGGTGATCCACGATTGGGGTTCCGCGCTGGGGATGCGTTATGCACGGCTGAACGCCGACAATGTCACCGCGATGGCGTTCATGGAGGCGATTGTACCACCGGGCATGCCTGCGCCCAGCTACGAGGCTATGGGCCCACAAATAGGCGAGCTGTTCAAGGCGCTGCGCACCCCCGGCGTTGGTGAAGAAATGGTGCTAAAGGGCAATTTCTTTGTTGAGAAACTGCTGCCAGAAATGGGTGTAGTGCGCGGTTTGACTGAGGCGGAAATGGCCGTTTACCGCGCGCCTTACGCGACTGAGCAAAGTCGTTTGCCAACGCTGCAATGGCCGCGCGAAGTCCCGATCGGCGGCGTGCCTGAGGTTGCCACCAGTGAAGTTCTGAAAAACGGCGAGTGGCTGATGGCGAGCGAGATCCCCAAACTGTTGTTCTATGCAGAGCCCGGCGCATTGATGCCCGAGCCAGTGGTCGATTATCTGTCTGAAAGTCTAAGCAATCTTGAAACAAGATTTGTCGGAGCAGGGACCCATTTTCTGCAGGAAGATCACCCACATTTGATTGGCCGTGGGTTAGCCGATTGGCTGCGTCGTATCTAAATTAATCTGAACCGCATTTTTGCCCACCCGGTGATGCGACTGCCCGTCGGGGGGACAAGGTTTTATAAGGACCGCCCCACGTGACAAAATTTGAAGAACTGAAACTGCCCAATACGGCCCCAAATGAAAGCGCATCAGTTGCTGCGTTCTACGAACAAACCCGTGCTCGCTCACTGGCGCTGACAAAGGGGTTGTCGCCAGAAGACATGGTGCTGCAATCAATGGAGGACGCCAGTCCGGCGAAGTGGCATCTGGCCCATACAAGCTGGTTCTTTGAGCAGTTTATCCTAAAAGCAAATAGTCCAGATTACGTCTCGCCCGATGACCGGTTCGCGGTCCTGTTCAATTCCTATTATGTCCAAGTGGGACCGCGACATATGCGGTCCAAGCGCGGAATGATCTCTCGACCTGACGTCGATGCGGTTCTGGCCTATCGCAAACATGTTGATGCGGCGATGCTGGGTTTGCTGGGTAAGCAAGGCGCTAAGGCTGCTGAGATCGCAGCGCTGACGGTGCTTGGATGCCACCACGAGATGCAGCACCAAGAGTTGCTGGTCACCGACCTGATGCATGCCTTGTCGCACAATCCATTGTTGCCGGCCTATCGCGATCCTACGGAGCCCGCGAAGGCCTTGGCTCCAACGGTTGACTGGATCGACCACGCGGGCGGGCTAAAGGAGATCGGCTATGAGGGTGATGACTTCTCGTATGATTGTGAAGGTCCACGTCACAAGACTTATCTTGCCCCTTTCCGGCTGGCCTCGCGGCTGGTGACAAATCGCGACTGGATCGCGTTTATGACCGCAGGTGGTTACTCAAAGCCCGAGTTCTGGCTGTCCGATGGGTGGGCCACCAACGTGCAAGAGGGATGGGATGCGCCGCTGTACTGGTGGCAGCAGGACGATCAGTGGTGGAGCTACTCATTGCAGGGTCCGCACTCCGTTGATCTGGATGCCCCGGTCGTCCACGTCAGCTATTACGAGGCCGATGCATTTGCCCGCTGGTCGGGCAAGCGTTTACCAACGGAGGCCGAGTGGGAGGTCGTCGCCCGCGACTATCCGATCAAGGGTAACTTTATGGACAATGGCGTATTGCGCCCTACGGCACCAGACAGGGCGGATGGCATGCAGCTTTGGGGTGATGTTTGGCAATGGACCCAAAGCCCGTTCACACCATATCCTGGTTTCAAGGCCCCCAAAGGCGCCGTGGGTGAATATAACGGCAAATTTATGTGCAACCAGTTTGTGCTGCGTGGCGGATCCTGTGCAACGCCGATTGCCCAGATGCGCCCCACCTATCGCACCTTCTTTTATCCTCATCAGCGCTGGCAAATGCTCGGGCTTCGGCTTGCAGATGACCTGTGACCTATAAGGAAATATCCAATATGACCATGCCCCCTGCCCCCGCTGGTTTTGATGCTGGAATCCATTCTGACGACGCGTTTGCACAGTCTATTTTGAATGGGCTGAATGCGTCGAAAAAAGGGATCGACAGCAAGTGGCTATATGACGCCACTGGATCGCAACTGTTTGATACCATCACTGAACTGGCAGAGTATTACCCTACCCGGACCGAACTTGGGATCCTGCGTCAGAATGCGTCTAGTTTGAAGGAGTTCGTGACCAATGGTGCGGCGCTTGTTGAACTGGGCAGCGGCTCCAGTACCAAAACCCGAGCCTTGCTGAATGTTTTGACCGGGCTGCAAAGTTATGTGCCCATCGATATCTCCGCTGACCATCTGCAGGATGCAGCGGATCATGTGGCACGTGAATACAGCCACCTGGATGTCATTCCCGTGGTCGCAGATTTTACGGCTGAAATCACTCTTCCGTCCGCTTTGTTGGATGCGCCAAAGATCGTTTTCTTTCCCGGCTCGACAATCGGCAATTTTGAGATTGATGGCGCAGCCCAATTGCTGGGCCGAATGCGCAAGATGGCCGGAGTCGCTGCGTTTGTCGTTGGTGTGGATCTGGTCAAGGACGCTGATATCCTGGTGCGTGCCTATGACGATCCAAAAGGCGTTACGGCTGCGTTCAATCTGAACCTGCTGACCCGCATCAATCGCGACCTTGGCGCGGATTTTGATCTGTCCGGGTTCAAACACGAAGCGCGGTGGGTGGCGGATCACAAACGAATCGAGATGCATCTGGTGAGCCAAGTCGCGCAAGACGTTCTCCTGCTTGGCCAAAAAATTCACTTTGCTGCTGGCGAGACGATCCACACCGAGAATTCACATAAATACACGCCAGACCTGTTAGAACGTACGGCCCGCCAGCAGGGCTGGTTGGTCCATCAGTTCTGGACGGATGCAAACAGCTTGTTCGGGGTTGCCGTGCTGACGCCATACAAGGGCTGATGTCGACCGAGCCAGACCAACGGGAAAATCATTACTATTCAACCTCCTCGGAGCAGTTTGTTACATGCGTCGGTTCTTATCAACGGGTTGGATTAATCCGCCTGCAACCAATGCCCTTGGGTGTTGACGCATGGATTGTGTTCACGCGTAGCAAGCACGGGCAAACCTCTCTCAATTACCTGACAACAAGGAAACACAATGTCTCTTATCTCAGCACTTGCTTTTTTTGGCCTTCTCACACTGCTCTTGGTTGGCCTCGAAATTATGTTCACCTATGCGACTCAAGGATTTGCATTTGGTTTTTCCGCCAATCGAGGCGTGGTCGAACGCTCGCCGTTGGGCCTGCGGATGCAACGGACGTATCAGAACCAAGTTGAATCGGCGGCTTACGGGGTTCCTGTTCTGGCTGCGGGGGCGTTTGCCGGATTGCAGGGAACCGGAGTGGAGATTGCAGCACTGCTGTTTGTGGTCGGGCGAGCTGCGTTTGCTGTGCTTTATCTTTCTGGTATACCCTTTATCCGCGTTCCAGCGTTTTTGATTGGCACGCTTTCAACGCTGTATATTGCCTATGCGCTGTTCACGTTGGGCGCGATCTAAGCGTTTAGCCTCACAACTGACCGTGGCTGGGATGGTGAATGGCCGCTTCCGGTGGAACGGCCACCAAGCCGAGGATCGACAGCATCGACGCCAACGCGCCTCATGTTTTTGTACAGTTCGGGCTGGAAACCGCCGTTAGACGGGTTTGGCCCGAATGGCGGGTCTGGCTGTGAACATCATTTCCATGCCGCTCCCTGAGATTTGGCATCCACAATCACCCTTCTGTTGTAGTCAGCGTCGTGACCTCCGATAATACGAGCATGGCGGAGCATCACAAAGAAGGTCAGCGTAAAAGAAGAGCCCAGCTTGCTGGGCATCCAGAGTGGATGGAGTATCCACGCACTCGGCCCAGGGCGTTGAAGGCTGGAGTTGATTTTTTCTTCTCAGGGCGCATGTGCAAGAACCGACATTACAACCTGCGTAAAGTTTTGGGCTCTCGGTGTGTTGCCTGCGAAAGCCAAGTACAAGACGTGAGCCCATCTCTCGCGACCTTCATGCGAGATTGGCTTGGTGAGGCGTAGCGAGCGGCGGTCGTTTAACAGGGTTTTCACCTCACCGCATTGCAGCGAAGGCCCTGCCCGCCTTCAAATTCATTCCTAACGGATAGTGATCTGGACAGATTGGGCGCGTGTTTTTCAAAAGGGCTTAAAATGGGTTTTGAACGCCATTAGGCCGGTACTGGGACACCAAAGCCTCCCCCCCCCCAGAGCGCCATAATACTAAGGCTGGTGTCCATCGCCGATTCCTCAGACACTCGTAATTCCAGCGACTTCTGAGTCTTGGAATTAGAAAATCGCCCTCTTGTTCAGTCTGAATAGCCCCTAGTTTATTAGACGCCGTGAAGCTTCAATGCTTGTTTTCTTACAAAGTCTGCTAGCGACAGCATCCCGCGCCAAGCGTGTTTGCGCCTCGGATTATGGAACATCTCAATGTACTTGAGCACGTCAGCTCTAGCATTTTCTCTGGTTTTGTATGTCCTGCGACGAATGCTTTCACGTTTCAGAAGGTTGAAGACGCATTCCACGACAGCGATGGATGGCTTGCCGCCATACTTTTCGGGACGGCGTTTGTAGCGGGTTTGGCCATGGATGCCTGCTAATCTCGCCAACCGAGCCACGCGATTTTGGCAACACGTCTCACCCAGATCGCAAAGATCACCGTACAATTTGCGGTACCCGTAAATAGTGCCGCTTTCTTTCCAAGCCTCTCTGCTCATTTATGCTGCCTTTCATTCGAACGCTGGCCGTCTATCATATGGCCGGGACCGCCGAACAACTTCCTTAGGCTCAGGACCCATTGGTCGGGTTGAGGCTAACCGTTCTGCATGGTTCAAGCCCCCAAATTGCGGGGTTTTTATGAGTAATCTTTTCTGGCTGAGCGAAGATCAGATGACACGATTCCGGCCCAATTTTCCGAAGTCTATGCGTGCCACGGGTCGATGATAGCCGAGTGATAAGTGGTGTTATATTCATCAATTGCAATGGGTTGCGCTGGTGTGATACACCCAAGGAGTATGGTCCACACAGTGAATAGGGACCGTCGCCCCGGTGGGGCTGCGTAAGACCAATGAGCGCTCTACAACCACTGGAAACGGTGGAGCAACATGGGGGCTTTCGCGCGGATTATGATGGGCCTTGCTGCCGAGGTTCCTGACAGCATGACGATCTCAATTGACGCAACTTACCTCAAGGCATACCGCACGGCCTCAGGCCTGCGGGTAATGAAAGGGGGCTTGGACGTCTGATCCCTTGCTCGGCAGGGCATTGCGCGGCAATGACCAGAAAGGGGACGTACCAAGGGCGATATGAACACGAAGTTGCATGCCGTGCCCCCCTTTCATGGTTTGCACGCAGACCACTGCCGGGCAGTGGACGCGATTGGGTGGCCGATCCAGTTTTTCCTGAACGCCGGTCAGGTTAGCAATCACATCGGGGCAAGAGCTCTGGTGAATAGTCTGCCAGCGGCCGACTGGCTATTGGGTCCCTCTCAGCGATGCTACGCATCGCCTGTCGGCAGGGGATGCCCGAAGGTATTCCTGTCCGCCTTCGTTCTCACAGTAACCGTGATCTTCTGGTTATGAGTCCTGAGGCTAGCGACATGGCTATATTTTTTTCACAAAGCGTGGATCCCAGTCGTTCGATGCGCTTTGCCCAAACATGCCAATTTATCGTCAGGGCAAATCTGCCGGTGCCGCCCCGCATATTGTGTTAGGCATGGTGTGATCAGAGAAACGGAGACAGAGATGGCTGAATCAGACGACGCGAAAATTGAGGGCCGCTTGCATGGCGAGCAGTTTGAACCTGAGCATGAGGAAAATATCCTGATGCGGTTGATCTACATGTTGCTTATCGCAGTCATGATCTCCCTCGCCCAGACAGTTCTGGGAGTAGCGACAGTGGTGCAGTTTGTTATCATGCTTGTTAACAACAAACACCCGAACAGACGACTGGCGGATTTTGGCACCGATTTGGGCATTTGGATAGCTAAAGCGGCCCGTTTCCAAACAGCAGCAAGCGACGTCAAACCCTGGCCTTGGACCGAGCTGGATTAGGTTCTAAATCTGGCAAAATACCCACCATGAAACGACGTCCTTGAGCCCACAGCGAGCAATGCTGCACCAAGTACTAGTCGGCACTAAGGACGGGAAACGGAGTTTCGCTGCAGGTGCGAGGTGGCAGTGCGTCCGCGTCGAAGGTCGACATTCAAACAACCAAGAGTCTGGGTATTTTGCTGCGATGCAAATGGCGGCTCCGACCCCAACCTGACCGATGCTGCCGTCGCAGAAATTAGTCAGGAAGGGCGATCTCTGATTTTTCGCTGCGAACGCGGCCGCAAGCAATCACATTCTCCGATCCGGATTTTTCACCATGAGTTAGTAAAAGCTGACTGACCAATGACTGAAAACTTGAGGGCAAATTTGCAGTTCACTAAATGCAGAACCTTAAGTCTCAGCTAGAGAATTCGTCATCTGTTGGCTGGTGGTTGTAGTGGCCGATTTCGATGACGCGGTAGTCCTTCAGCTCGGCTCTGTTTGTAGCCATTGACGAGTGCTGTGAGCACTGGGCCGATCATCATCTCGATCAAGAGATCAGCCGCTCCCAGTTCTGCGCACCGCGAGGCAAGAGGCCCTGCTGAGCGGAGGGCCTCCAGTGAAAGATCAGAAATCGGTCCAGACTGACTTGCCATCTGTGCCTGTCGATGCGGTGTCCTGCATAACATTGCTATCCAGCGCCCAGTCGTCGCTCTGATCACCCGATCCATGTGCCGTGGGCTCAAATGGTGCAGTCCCGCTCTGTGCCGCGCTGCCGCCGGAGATTTCAAAGTGCGTCATCAGTTCGGTCAATTTGGAGGCATCGGACTTTAGCAAGTGACCAGCGGCTGTGGCCTCCTCCACCATGGCGGCGTTTTGCTGGGTCACCTGATCGAGCTGGGTCATACCGGTGTTGATCTCGTGGAGCCCAGTGGACTGCGCAGCAGAGCCTTCGGCAATTTCCGAAATCAGCGTGGAGATGTGACTGACTTGACGGACAATACTCTCCAGCGCTGTGCCTGCGTTGCCAACTAGCTCAACCCCGCGCTCCACCTGCTTGGAACTGTCGCCGATCAAGGTCTTGATCTCCAATGCAGCATCCGAGGACCGTTGCGCCAGACTACGTACTTCGCTCGCCACCACTGCAAACCCTCGACCGGCCTCACCAGCTCGCGCCGCCTCAACCCCGGCATTCAGCGCCAGGAGGTTGGTCTGGAATGCGATGTCGTCAATCACCGAGATGATCTGCGAGATATGACGCGAGGACTCATGAATCTCCGTCATCGCAGCCACAGCGTCTTGCACCACTTCACCGCTACGTTCCGCCTCGGCCCCTGCTTCACCCATGGTTGTCTCAACACTGCGAGCGCCCTCAGCGGCGGATTTCACTGATGCTGTCAGCTCATCCAGCGCCGCTGCAGTCTCTTCAAGTGTGGCGGCCTGACTTTCGGTGCGCCGTGACAGATCATCCGAGGCATGGCTGATCTCATCTGCGCCGTTACGAATACTGGACGACGTCTGAACAACCTTTTCGACGATATCATGCAGCGTAGAACACGTTGTGTTGAAATCTCGACGCAGCTGCTCATAACCTTCTGGGAAATCATCCTGGATCTGCACCGCCAGTTTACCCTGTGACAGCAGCGATAGGTGGCTGCTGAGTTTCACAACCATAGTGCTCAACTCGGCGTCACGGCCCTCGGCCTTCATCTTCTCGGCCTCCTGCATGTCAACCAAGGCATCGCGAAACACCTCAAGCGCCCGGGCCATTTCGCCCACCTCGTCGCCACGATCTTGTCCCAGGATATCGACCGCGTTGTTACCATCAGCAAGCCCTCGCATGGAAACGGTGATCGTTCTGACTGCATTGGCAATACTTGAGCCAATGAACCAAGCAAGAGCTGCGCCGATCACGATGGACATAGCAATCGCAGCCGGGATCAATGTCGTGGTCATTTCCGAGGTACGTTCATTCGCCGCTCGCCGCGAATCCATCAGCGCTTGTTCCTCAGCCTGGAAATCAGCCATGATGGCGCGGAACCCATCAAAGAATGTTTTGCCGCGACCTTGCCCGACCAGATCGGCCATATCGTCCATAGTTTCCGCGTTGCCAATTTGGCGACGCATGTCGAGTGACGGCTCAACAACATTTGTCCGCCATTCCGCAATGACATTACCAGCTTCGGTTACACGGGCGACCTGTTCCGAGTTGTCAGTTATCGATTCAGTTAGCTCGACAACCAATTGTTCGATCCGTTCAATACCGGTGTTATAGGGATCCAAAAGCGAAGGCTCACCAGTCAATAGGAACCCGCGCATACCAGTTTCCATGTCGACTGCCGCAGCCAAGATATCCTTGGCTGTATTGATTAACGTGTATGTGTGTTCAACCCGCTTGAGCCCCTCTTCAATCGCAACGGCATTTATAAATGGGCTGGCGACAATGGCAGAGATTTTTTCCTGACGCACAGACAACAGCGCCTGCTCTGTCTCGATGAAATTGACTATTTCGGCCCGAAACCGGTCAAAATAGGTCTTCCCGTTAGCTTTCCTGACTTCATCAGCCATGTCGTTCATGGTCAGGGCATCACCAATATCACGGCGCAGGGCGATGGCCTGTTCCGCAACTTCTGTTTGCCAACCTCTGAGTGCCTGTTCAGCCTCTTCGAGCCGCGCAACTTGTCGGGGGTTATCGCTGACCGTTTCGCGCAGATCAGCCAACGTCTGATAAGCCTTGGCCTGTCCGCTCTCATAGGGATCAAGGAATTCGTCCTTACCTGCCAGAAGATAGCCGCGCAGGCCGGTTTCCATATCAACTGCAGAAGAGATGATAGACCGCGACTCTCCTATGACATTCTGGGTGTGCTCGACCAGGCGCGAGGACTCTTCCATTCGACCGAGATTGATCATTGTGAAGACGCCGACGGCCACAATCAAGAGCAATGGGAACAATGCAACTGACATCACCTTGGGCTTGGTTTTGAGGTTTGTAAGTGAAAAGCGCTTGGGCATCGACTTAGTTTTCTCAGTCACGTCACAATTCCTATTTAGAAAAAAGTTACCCCACCAAAGCCATATCTTGCTTAACATCTGGTTGAACGGTCGGACGACGGTTCGCTTTGTCCCGCATATCGATGATCAAGCCGGAAAAATGCCGCGCTATGTATGAACGGCCACTTCGACGGGCCGCTCAACTGCATCTTGAAGTAGCGGTGAAAGTCCACAAAGGGGCGTTTATGCCAGTTGAATCAAAAGCAGGGAAAGCCTGTATAGTCCGGCAACCTGGTTGTTCGCGATCAAGGCAGCGAGTGGCACCATGTGCTTCCTGTAGCCGCAGAGCGATCCGTCGGCAGCAGGATAGAATTCCATATATTAGATTAATAACAAAGTCCTAATATTGCAAACTGCGCCAGCAATACCGCCCATGCTTGTATAAACCCCTCATGTCTTACAAATAGCCAGGCTCTCATGTGAGGGTGGAGCCACTGCCCGGCAGGCGATGCGCAGCATCGTTGAGAGGCGGTGCCGACATTTCTAGAGATACACTGGACGCATATTGGCTCTCAAAGC
>MAAY01000083.1 GCA_002162795.1 Rhodobacterales bacterium 56_14_T64 | reverse complement strand
GCCTGTCACCCCGACTGCGCCGATCACAATACCCTTTTCGTCCCGCACCAACACGCCGCCGGGGACAGGTACAACCTGACCGCCAAACACACCGTTCACTGCTGCCATGAAATAGGCCTGCGCTTCGGCCCGGGCCATTTGCGCGGTTCCCGCCATACCCAGCATCACAGCGCCATAGGCCTTGCCATGTGCAATGGAGAAACGTCCCGGAGCCGCCCCGTCTTCGCGTTCAAAAGCTTGAACATGACCGCCTGCATCCAGAACAACCACCGACAAAGGCTTCAGCTCCAGCTCGCGGCTTTTTTCAAGTGACTTGCCGATAATTGTTCGCGCTTGGTGAAGTGAAATGGACATGCGTGTTCCTTCCTTGTGAATCTAAGTGCTTGAAACGATTGAGGAGGCACAAGGCCTCCTCAATTATTTGATGTTATCTTGCGGCTTTCAATTCCAACCGACGCGCATGCAGAACCGGCTCGGTATAACCCGACGGCTGAACCCGCCCCTTGAACACCAGATCACAGGCAGCCTGAAAGGCGATACCGTCAAACCCGGGTGCCATCGACTGGTACTCTGCATCCCCAGCATTCTGAGCATCCACCACCGCCGCCATCTTCTGCATCGCAGCCAAAACCTGCGCCTCGTCCACCACACCGTGATGCAGCCAGTTGGCCAGCGCCTGACTGGAAATCCGGCACGTCGCGCGATCCTCCATCAAGCCCACATCATGGATATCCGGCACCTTCGAGCAACCAACACCACTGTCGACCCAGCGCACCACGTACCCCAGGATACCCTGTGCGTTGTTCTCGATCTCGCGGGTGATTTCGGCGTCCGACAGGTTCTGCCCCTGCATCACCGGCACCGTCAGCAGATCTTCCAGCGTTCCGCGCGCGCCGCCAGCCTTTAGCCCGTCCTGCACCGCCAGCACATCGACCTGATGGTAATGCGTTGCGTGCAGAGTGGCGGCAGTGGGAGACGGCACCCAGGCACAGGTCGCGCCAGCCTTGGGGTGACCCACCTTGGCCGCTAGCATATCTGCCATCAGATCCGGCATCGCCCACATGCCTTTGCCAATCTGCGCTTTGCCTTTCAATCCGCAAACCAAACCAATATCCACATTGCGATCCTCGTAAGAAGCAATCCAAGGCGTGGCTTTCATCTCGCCTTTTGGCAACATCGCGCCCGCCTCCATCGAGGTATGGATCTCGTCACCGGTCCGATCCAGAAAACCAGTGTTGATGAAGGCCACCCGCGATTTCGCCGCTCGGATACATTCCTTCAGGTTCACGCTGGTGCGGCGCTCCTCGTCCATGATGCCGATCTTGACCGTATTGCGCGCCAAGCCCAGCGCATCTTCGACCTGATCAAAAATCCGGCAGGCAAAACCTACTTCTTCCGGGCCATGCATCTTGGGCTTCACTACATATACTGATCCATAGAGCGAATTGCCGCCCGTCGCTTGCAGATCATGCATCGCAATCATCGCAGTGGTCATCGCATCCAGCAGGCCCTCGCCTGCCTCAACGCCATCACGATCCAACACCGCAGGGTTGGTCATCAGATGCCCGACATTGCGGATGAGCAACAGCGACCGCCCCTTCAGCACCGCAGCCTCTCCAGCCGCAGTGGTATAAGAGACATCATCGTTCAACACCCGTGTAAAGGTCTTCCCACCTTTGACAATCTCTTCGCTCAGATCGCGCTTCATCAGGCCCAGCCAGTTGGAATAGGCCAGCACCTTGTCCGTCGCGTCCACCGCCGCAACACTGTCTTCGCAATCCATGATCGTCGACATCGCCGATTCCAGCGTGATGTCATTGATCGACGCCAGATCATCCTTGCCGATATTGCCCGATGCATCGATCTCGACAATAACATGCAATCCGTTGTTTTTCAGTAGGACCCGCGAAGGAGCTGCCGCGTCACCCACATATCCGGCAAAGCCTGCCGCATCGCCCAGCGCAGGCACTAGCCCGCCATCGACAACCGACAGCACCCCGGAATCAGCCCAAGACCCATCCGCCAAGGCAAAATTCGCATCCAGAAAATCGCGGCCCCAAGTCACAACCCGCGCACCGCGCGCGCCGTCATATCCCTTGCCCGATGGCAGGTCGCCCATGGCATCGGTGCCATAGAGCGCATCATACAGGGATCCCCAACGGGCATTGGCGGCGTTCAGCGCAAAGCGCGCATTGGTGATCGGCACCACCAGCTGCGCACCCGGCACATTGGCAATCTCGGGGTCAACATTCTGGGTTTCGATCTCAAAATCATCGCCCTCAGCCAGCAAATAACCGATCTCGCGCAGGAACGCGGTATAAGCCTCGGCGTTATGGGCCTGCCCCCGGCGTTCAATGTGCCAGGTATCAATCTGCCCCTGAATATCCGCCCGCTTGGCCAACAGTGTCCGGTTCTCGGGGCCCAGATCATGCACCAGCTGGCTCAACCCGGACCAAAACGCCTCAACAGTTACACCGGTCCCCGGTAGCGCCGAAGCCTCAATGAAGTCAGCGTATTCTGCAGCTACCTGCAACCCGTGCTTTTCGATCCGTGCAGTCATCTGCCCCTCCGGAATTTAGTGAATGCCATTGTATACAGCCCGCTATTTAGGGCATAAGTTTCCGATCGGCAACATGGGTGGTAAAGTTATCTTACCAATGCCAACACAACTGTTTCAAATCTCATTTGATGATCCCTCATCCCGCTGCCGCGGTCACGGCCCGTCAAATTGCACCTAACCACTTGCAGTTGCACCGCCTTGCACTACACCTGTGACACAGCGAGACATAGGAGAGTGACATGGCCGAAGCAGCCCCCCAGACGATCTACCTCAAGGACTACACCCCTTTTGGCTATCAGGTAGACTCGGTTCACCTCACCTTTCACCTATCCCCCAAGGCCACCCGCGTGGTCAGCCGCATTGAATTCACTCCGCAGCCCGACGCCAAGGACAAGACATTCTTCCTGCACGGGGAACAACTAAAACTGATCGCGGCCAAGATCGACGGCCAGCCTGTGTCCCCCGCTGTCACCCCACAAGGCCTGACCTGCGACACCCCAACCGAACCATTCGTTTGGGAATCCGAGGTCGAGATTAACCCGCAAGGCAACACCGCGCTGGAAGGGCTTTATATGTCGAACGGCATGTATTGTACCCAATGCGAGGCCGAAGGCTTTCGCAAGATCACCTATTACCCCGACCGCCCCGACGTGATGAGCACATTCACCGTGCGAATTGAGGGCGACGAGAAAGTCCTGCTGTCCAACGGTAACCCCACCTCCAGCGGTGACGGCTGGGCCGAATGGCACGACCCATGGCCCAAACCCGCCTACCTGTTCGCACTGGTGGCTGGCGATCTGATCAACCACCCCGACCGCTTCACCACTGCCTCGGGCAAGGATGTCGAGCTGAACATCTGGGTCCGCCCCGGCGACGAAAGCAAATGCGCCTTTGGCATGGAAGCGCTGAAAAAATCGATGACCTGGGACGAGCAAGTCTATGGTCTGGAATACGACCTCGATATCTTCAACATCGTTGCCGTGGATGATTTCAACATGGGCGCGATGGAGAACAAAGGATTGAATGTCTTCAACTCCTCCTGCGTTCTCGCCAGCCCCGAAACCAGCACAGATGCCAATTTCGAACGCATCGAGGCGATCATCGCCCACGAGTACTTTCACAACTGGACCGGCAACCGCATCACCTGCCGCGACTGGTTCCAGCTCTGTCTCAAGGAAGGCCTGACCGTCTATCGTGACAGTCAGTTCACCTCCGATATGCGCTCGGCCTCGGTCAAACGGATCTCGGATGTCATTGACCTGCGCGGCCGTCAGTTCGCCGAAGACAACGGACCGCTGGCGCACCAAGTCCGCCCTGAAAGCTTTCAGGAGATCAACAACTTCTACACTGCCACCATCTATGAGAAAGGCGCCGAGGTGATCGGCATGCTGAAACGTCTGGTCGGCGACGACAGCTATAGCGAGGCGGTAGAGCTGTATTTTGCGCGCCACGACGGTCAGGCCTGCACCATCGAGGATTGGCTGCAGGTGTTTGAGGACACCACTGGCCGTGATCTGAGCCAGTTCAAACTTTGGTACAGCGAAGCTGGCACGCCTCGGGTCAAGGTCACTGACGAATATGCTGACGGCACCTACACCCTGACGCTGGAGCAATCGACGCCAGCCACCCCCGGCCAGCCCGACAAAGACCCACGAGTGATCCCGGTCGCCGTTGGACTGCTGGCACAAGACGGGACCGAGATACGTCCAACCGAAGTGCTGGAACTCAAAGACCGCACCCAGTCCTTCTTCTTTGAGGGGCTGGACGGAAAACCGGTCGCGTCGATCCTGCGCGAGTTCTCAGCCCCCGTTATTCTGGAACGCGACACCAGCAATGCCGAGCGCGCCTTCTTGCTGGCCCATGACAGCGATCCCTTCAATCGGTGGGAGGCCGGCAATGCACTGGCCAAAGAATCCCGCATCGCCATGGTGCTGGACGATGCAGCCCCTGATGCCGACTATCTCGATGCGCTGACCAAACTGGTGCGCGACGACAGCCTTGATCCAGCCTTTCGCGCTTTGATCTTGTCGCCGCCCAGCCAGTCCGATCTGGCCCAAACCTTGTTTGAGCGCGGCCACACACCCGATCCACAGGCGATTTATGATGCCTCGGAAACCTTGACCCAGACCCTGGCCGAAGCCCTGACTGACAGCCTGCCGCGTCTTTATGCCGACACCACGGTTCAGGGTGCCTACAGCCCCGATGCCGCCAGCACCGGCAAACGCGACCTGAATGCCCGCATTCTGTCCTTGCTGACCCGCCTCGACGGTGGCGATCAGGCCGCCCGTCAGTATGACGCCGCCGACAACATGAGCCAACAGAATGCCGCGCTGGCCAGCCTACTAAAGGCTGAAAAAGGCGAGACGCAATCGCAGGCCTTCTTTGATCAGTGGCAAGATGATCGTCTCGTGATGGACAAATGGTTTGGTCTGCAGGTCGTCTGCGCCGCACCACAAAACGTGGCCAGCACCGCTGAGGCACTCACCTCGCACGCATTGTTCGACATGAAGAACCCCAACCGCTTTCGTGCGGTGATGGGTGCGCTGGCGATGAACCAGGCCGGGTTCCACTATGCTGGTGGTGCTGGCTACAAACTGCTTGCTGACAAGCTGATCGCGCTGGACGCTCTGAACCCGCAAACCACCGCGCGCATGTGCTCTGCCTTCCAGACCTGGAAACGCTATGACCAGCCCCGACGGGACCTGATCCGCAGCCAACTGGAACGCATCGCCGCCACCAAAAACCTCAGCCGTGACACCAACGAAATGGTCACGCGAATTCTGGGAGCCTGAGCCCTTGCGCAAGATCCTTCTTGTCACCGGTGCCAGCGCTGGCATCGGCGCCGCCACCGCGCTCAAAGCAGCCGCGGCTGGCTATGATCTGGCCTTGAACTATCGCAGCAACACGGATGCCGCCGAAACGGTTGCCGTGCAGGCCCGCAATTTGGGCGCGCGTGTCATCCTGTGCCAGGGCGACGTCGCCAACCCGGACGACATCACTGCCATGTTTGCCCAAATCGACGCCGAATTCGGACGGATCGATGCCCTGATCAACAACGCCGGAGTGGTAGATCAGATCGCCAGAGTTACCGATTTGACCCACGACCGCCTGCGCCGAATGTTCGATATCAACGTCATTGGCACCATGCTGATCGCCAAAGAGGCCGTCTTGCGGATGCAGGCGCAGGGCAGCGGCGGCGCGATCGTCAACCTGTCCTCGGCTGCGGCGCGGTTGGGATCAGCCAACACGTTTGTCGACTACGCCGCCTCCAAAGCCGCTGTTGATATCTTTACCAAGGGCCTGTCGGACGAGGTGGCCCCCGACGGCATCCGCGTCAATGCGGTGCGCCCAGGTATCATCCTGACCGACATCCACGCCAAAGCAGGTGCTGCCGACCGAATTGATGCCATTGGGCCAAACATTCCGTTGCAACGTGCAGGCACAGCCGACGAAGTTGCCGACAGCATTCTGTTTCTTTTGTCCGATCAGGCCAGCTATATCACCGGCACAACACTCGATGTATCAGGCGGGCGTTGATGCCAACGGAGTTTGAATTCAACCGTGCCTCTCGTACGCCCAAGTTACTGATAACAATTGTCGCCCTCTATGCTGTCTTGGCAGCGCTCTACGTCTTTTTGGATGCCGCAGGATGGCTGATGCTTGCGCTGACGCTGCCAACCTTGCCTGCCCTTTGGGATCTGTGGCGCGACACTGGCTCTGGCCTTTCGATCACGCAGGGCCGCATCGCCTGGTACAGTGGAGCCCAGCACGACAGTCTGGAATTAGACCAGATCGATTACATCCGCTTTGACACCCGTTGGGACTTCTCTGTTCGGGTTACATTCTTCCTGAAAGATGGTGCAAAACGCCGACTGCCGCCCCAAGTGCTGCCACCACACCAAAAACTTGAAACTGTGCTGCAAAGCTGTGGGCTACCGCCACAGCGCCACCATTTTCGTGTTCTTTAAGACCACGCAGCCCTAAGCGCACAGCCCCCCGTCACGCGAATACCCCAATTCAAAACCTGTATCTCCCCATCCTTGCCCTTTTTGCGCCCCATTACCGCGAGAGGATAGCTCAACAAATCTGCTGCTACGGACCGGATACACTTGATGCTCAAACCCTCTCGACAGGCGCGGAATGCTTTTTCCCAGATGATCCACACCTTTGGCGGTCGGCTGAGCATTGCCTCCAAGGCACCGCCCGCCCCCCGCGCTGTGCCGGTCGCGGACGCATTGCCAAAAACGCGCCCCGAGGACAGCCTGTCCATTCCCGTGACGGACCACAGCGCCGATGACATCGCCTGCCGCACCGCGCAGGCGCAGGGTCAGTTTCTCGCCCGTCAGGAGCGCTGGGATGAACTGTCGAAAGAAATAGCAGCCGCAGATAGCAGCCGGGACAAAACACCCGGCGGCATGCCCGTGGCGGACCTGCTGGCCTACGGCGCCCGTGCCGACGTGGTCAATGCAGTTGAACACGCGCTCAGCGATGGCCACGAGGCAGGTGCCCGGCCGTTGATCGATGGCATCATGGAGCTAGAGGCGGTGCGCCAAAGCCACCGCGACGATCCTTATCTGGCCGCCGTGGTGGCACTGGCGCATGTCGACATTGGCTGGGCCTGGCGTGGCACTGGCTGGGAAACCATCGTTCCATCGGCAAACCGCCGTCGCTGCGCCGCCCATTTCGACCGCGCCTCGGCATTGTTGGCACCGTTTGACAACACACAGTTGGACAGTCCGATGCTGGCAGCCGCGGCCTGCGCCCTGCTGCATGGCAACAGCAACACCACCATGCAAGTTGCCAATAGCTATGAGAGCCTGATCGATATGGATCCGCTCGACAATCGCCACATGCGCGCCCTTGGCAATCACATGCTACCGCGCTGGTTTGGTTCTTATCCAGCACTGGAACTCGAGGCCCGCCGAACCGCCTCGCGCACCGAAGACATCTGGGGCGCCGGCGGTTACACTTGGGTCTATTTCGATGCCATCGCCAATGACGAACAGGCCTGCGCGCAGGTCGATGTGGATTTCTTCCTTGACGGGTTGCGTGACATCGTCGAAACCCGCCCCACGCAAGAAACGATTAACCTGCTGGCCTCTTACTGCGCCGTGGCCCTGTGTAACGGGTTGGGCCTAAGCGAACAGGCCGACCTGCCACGGCTGCAAATCGCCGAGGCCGCCGACTGGCTGATCCGCGACCATCTGCACGAGCTGCATCCGATGATCTGGGCCCATGCTGCCGACGGTTTCGACAATAACACCCGGATCACCTCACCCAGCCGCTTTGCCGCCCGCGGTCGCGCCGATGCATTGCAGATCATTGCGGATCTGTTTCGCGACGAGATAACCCGCGGCCACAAAGTGACTTTTACCACCGATGGGCCGCAGCTCAGTCTATTTTAAGGCAAGTCGCCTCCTTAAGTTTGCAACTTTGGCGACAGTGCATGACGCAGGCGATGGGCTATGAGTATTTTCAGCAAAAAGAAGCGAGCCTGAGCACACACTTCTAGCGTCTCGTTGCCAAAAATACTCATCTCGCAACGTACCCACACAAACTACTACTCCAGGTAAGGCGTTGCGCAGTCAGCGTGCGCGCCCTTCAGATCTGGTTTTCCATTACATGTCATACTGCAGCATAATCGCGATTACCGCCGGACCTGACACCCCGGCACTGGAACCGGGCTCCTTTCAATGGGGGAGCGCTACAGGACTGCTTTCACGCTCGGGGGATAAAATCCCCGGCCGACCCCGCTTTGGCGACGTCGCCGCTAGTAACCACGTGTAAGGCAACAGCAGATAGCTAATGGCAAACTGGCCAGCGTCACTCGACAGGGAAAACCCCTGCCGAGATCTTTAGTCGCGCCTCAGCGCTTTTTCATCGCATCCATCAGCGCCGCACCCAGTGCCCCACCACTTGGCTCGCCGCCTTTTTGCCCTTTGGGACCGGCAGACATCGGCTGCTTGCCACGTCCAGTTTTGTTATCTCGGGCCTGATTGTGATTGCCCCTGCCGCCCGGTTTGCCACCGGACTTGCCCCCAGGCGCCCCACCGCGCGCATTGCGATCCTCGCGCGCCGAGACACCCCCATCCTTGCGCATGGTCAACCCAATGCGTTTACGTGGCACGTCAATCTCGGTCACCGTCACTTTGACCACCGCACCGGTTTTCACCACCTCATGCGGATCTTTGACAAACTTGTCGGCCAACTGGCTGACATGCACCAACCCATCCTGATGCACGCCAATGTCCACAAAAGCCCCAAAGGCCGCGACATTGGTCACCGTGCCCTCCAGCACCATGCCTGGTTTCAGGTCTTTAATGTCCTCGACCCCATCGGCAAAGGTTGCGGTGACAAAGCTGGGACGCGGGTCCCGGCCCGGCTTCTCCAACTCGCTCAGAATATCGCGCACCGTGGGAAGACCAAATTTCTCATCCACAAAACTCTCGGGCTGCACCCCGCGCAGGGCAGCGGGATCACTGGTCAAACTCCGCAAATCCCGCCCACAGGCCTTGATGATTTTGCGTGCCACCCGATAGGCCTCGGGGTGAACAGACGATCCATCCAACGGCTCAGCCCCATCGCGGATACGCAGGAATCCTGCACATTGCTCAAAGGCCCGTGGCCCCAGTCGCGCCACTTTCAATAGTTCTTTGCGCGACGCAAAGGCCCCATTCACATCTCGGTGCGCCACAATCGCCTCGGCCAGTCCCGGCCCCAGCCCAGAGACATGTGCTAACAACGGAGCTGAGGCCATGTTCAGATCTACGCCAACCCCATTCACCACATCCTCAATCACCGCCTCCAGAGATTTCGAAAGCTGATGCTGATCGACGTCGTGCTGATACTGGCCGACACCAATCGACTTGGGCTCGATCTTGACCAACTCGGCCAGTGGATCCTGCAAACGCCGCGCAATCGACACCGCCCCGCGCAAGCTCACATCCAGATCCGGGAACTCCCGCGCCGCCAGTTCCGACGCTGAATAGACCGAGGCCCCGGCCTCGCTCACCACCACTTGGGTCGGCACCTTCACACCCTTAGGCAACAGCTTCAGAGCATCCGTCACCAGTCGCTCAGTTTCGCGACTGCCAGTGCCATTGCCAATCGCAATCAACTCAACCCCGTGCTGCACCACCAGTTTCAGGATCGCAGCCTCGGAACCGCGCACATCCCTTTTCGGCTGGAATGGATAAAACGTATCTGTCCCCACCAGTTTCCCGGTTGCATCAACCACAGCCGCCTTGACGCCGGTGCGAATGCCCGGGTCCAGCCCGAGAGTCACCAGCGCACCGGCCGGAGCGGCAAACAACAGGTCCTTCAGATTGCGCGCAAACACCCGGATTGCCTCATCCTGCGAGCGTTTGCGCAGCTCGCTCATCAGTTCCAGCATCATCGACAGGCTCAGCTTCACCCGCCAGGCCCAACCGGCGATTTTACGTAGCCAGACATCTCCCGGCCCACGGCCACCGGTCTGCAATTGCGCCGCCACCATGGCCTCGGCCCGCGCCGTGCCTTCCTCAGGATCGGGTGCAATATCCAGCGTCAACACGCCCTCGTTTGATCCACGCAACATCGCCAGTGCCCGGTGCGACGGCACCACTGCCCAGCGCTCGCGGTGATCAAAATAATCCGAGAACTTGGCCCCCTTATCCTGCTGCCCCTCAACCACGCGAGCAGTCAGGAACGCCTCCCGGTGCAGGAAATTACGCAGGTTGCCCAGCAAAACCGCATTTTCAGTCAGCCGCTCAACCAGAATATCCCGCGCGCCGTTCAGCGCATCTTTCACCGTCTCCACGGCCTCAGAAACATACCCCACCGCCAGAGCCTCGGGCGCAGTCATCCGGTCCGCCAAAATAGCTTCCGCCAAAGCCTCCAGCCCGTTTTCACGGGCAATCATCGCCTTGGTGCGGCGTTTCTTCTTATAGGGCAGATAGATGTCTTCCAACTGCGCCTTGGTCTCTGCCTTGGCGATGGAGCCAGCCAATTCCGACGTCAACTTGTCCTGAGATTTGATCGCGTCCAAAATGGTTGACCGTCGTGCTTCCAGCTCGCGTAGATAAGACAGCCGCTCATTCAGTGTCCGCAACTGGGTGTCGTCCAACCCCCCAGTCACTTCTTTGCGGTAACGCGCGATGAAAGGCACGGTTGACCCTTCATCCAGCAGCGTCACCGCCGAGACCACCTGTTTCGGAGCCGCGCTGATTTCATTGGCAATGATTTGTGCAATACGGGCGCTGGTATCCACGGAGGCCTCCTCAGGTCTGTTAGGACATCCTTCTTAGCCCCGCCCCGCGATGCCGCCAAGAGGAAGATCCCCCAGGGGAGCCAATTTGGCTCTGCCTTACTTCCCCTGCCCCGGCAAATCAGGCGTATGTGCACTGCCCCAGATCCTCAGCGCTGCCATCATCGGGGCTAGCGCGTCTCCGCTTTTGGTCAGGTGATATTCCCACCGCGGCGGATTTTGCGAATACTTGCGGCGCTCCAACACACCTCCTTCCTCCAGCTTTCGCAACCGGGCCGATAGTGTATTTGGCGAAACCTTCAACACGTCCTGCAAATCCTGGAACCGACGCGCGCCCTCCAGAAAAAACTCGCGCAGAATCAGCAGCGACCACTGATCCCCCATCACATTCGAGGCCCGCTGGATTGGGCAATTTCGGCGTTCATCCTGTGTCATGAGTTTAATTTAGGGGTGACCCTTGCAAATGTGAAGTCACTACTTAATTGATAGTCACTATACTAAATGAACTCACATAACGATATCCGAACCGGAGCCCAAAATGTTTGAATCCATCGCAACCTCCTATTTACAAGTATTCGCAGTGATCCTGCCGGCCTTGGCGCTCAGTCTGGTCACCATCGGCGCCACCCGCGCGGGCCTGTCCATCACCCGCACCAGTTTTGTTGTTGGCGGGCTCGCCGCGCTGTTTGGGGTCTGGTACGCACTGGTCGTGGCACTGGCCAAGGCTGGCATTTTGATGCCGCCGGTAGAGCTGACCGATCCGCCTTATGCCCTGATGCCGCTGCTTGGTGGTGCCTTTTTTCTGTGGGCCCTTGGGCGGTTCACGGCCACAGGGCGCATCATTCTGCATAATCTGGACCACACCCACCTGATCAGCATTCAAAGCCTGCGTTTGATGGGCGGATTATTTGTGGTGGGCTGGGCCATGGGGGTGCTGCCCTGGCAATTTGCCCTGCCCGCCGGCATCGGTGATATTATGGCGGGCATTGCCGCCATTCAGGCCACCCGTGCTGCACATCGGGGCGACGCCAATGCCGAGCATCTGATCCGCCGCGCCAGCATCGTCGGCCTGCTGGACTTCGTCGTGGCCGTCAGCACCGGTATCATGACCTCACCCGGCGTGTTGCAACTGATGGCCTTTGATACGCCCAACATCATCAACGCCTACCCGCTGGCGCTATTTCCCATGTTCGTGGTGCCGATCTTCATCGCATTCCAACTGTTCTCGCTGCAGGCCCTGCGTCGCAGCACAGTGCAAGCCGTTACTGCGTAACAACTCCAAGTGGCCAGCCAGCACACTGGCCACTTGCCCCGCCTGCCGGGCTGGCCTAGAACGCTGATCAACCATGATCAAAGGAGCTGGTGCGAGATGCTCGACCTGACATATGAACTGCCCAAACCCAAGGTGATTTCGGGTGCCAAGCATGACTGGGAACTGGTCATCGGCCTGGAGGTGCACGCTCAGGTCAGCTCCAACGCCAAACTGTTCTCAGGTGCCTCGACCAAATTTGGTGCGGCGCCAAACTCAAATGTGGCCTTTGTCGACGCGGCGATGCCCGGCATGTTGCCGGTGATCAACGAATATTGCATCGAACAGGCGGTGCGCACCGGACTGGCCCTGAAGGCAGAGATCAACCTGAACTCGGCCTTTGACCGTAAAAACTATTTCTACCCCGATCTGCCGCAGGGCTATCAGATCTCACAGCTGTACCATCCCATCGTCGGCGAAGGCGAAGTGCTGGTCGAGCTGGGCAACGGATTGGCGCGCAACGTACGGATCGAGCGCATCCACATGGAGCAGGACGCTGGCAAGTCGATCCACGATATGGATCCGAACATGTCATTCGTCGACCTGAACCGCACAGGCGTCTGCCTGATGGAAATCGTGTCGCGCCCCGACATCCGTGGCCCCGAAGAGGCCGCTGCGTTTGTTGGCAAGCTGCGCCAGATCATGCGCTATCTGGGCACCTGCGACGGCAACATGCAAAACGGCAACATGCGTGCCGATGTGAACGTGTCGATCTGCCGTCCCGGCCAGTACGAGAAGTATCAGGAAACGCAGGACTTCGCGCATCTGGGCACCCGTTGCGAAATCAAGAACATGAACTCGATGCGGTTTATCCAGCAGGCGATTGAGGTTGAAGCCCGTCGCCAGATCGCGATTGTTGAGGCCGGCGGTTCCATCGATCAGGAAACCCGCCTGTATGATGTTGAGAAGGGTGAAACCCGGTCGATGCGGTCAAAAGAAGAAGCACATGATTACCGCTACTTCCCCGATCCCGATCTGCTGCCGCTGGAAATCGAGCAGGCCTGGGTCGATGACATCGCCGCCACCCTGCCCGAGCTGCCAGATGCCAAGAAACTGCGTTTCATCGGTGATTTTGGCCTGTCCGATTATGATGCCTCGGTACTGACAGCCGATGTCGAATCCGCTGCCTATTTCGAAGCCGTGGCCGAGGGTCGCAACGGCAAGCTGGCCGCCAACTGGGTGATCAACGAGTTGTTTGGCCGCCTGAAATCCGACGACAAAGACATCTCCACCTGTCCAGTTACCCCGGCGCAGCTGGGCGGCATCATCGAGCTGATCTCGGCGGATACCATTTCCGGCAAGATCGCCAAGGACCTGTTTGAAATCGTCTATACGACAGGTGGTGACCCCGCGCAGATCGTTGACGAGCGCGGCATGAAGCAGGTGACAGACACCGGCGCGATTGAGGCGGCTCTGGACCAGATCATCGCCGACAACCCGGCGCAGGTCGAAAAGGCCAAGGTGAACCCCAAGCTGGCAGGCTGGTTTGTCGGTCAGGTGATGAAAGCCACCGGCGGCAAAGCCAACCCCAAGGCTGTGAACCAGCTGGTGGCGCAGAAATTGAGCGAATAACCTACCGGTTACAGCAAGGAATGACAGGGCGGCCTTTGGGTCGCCCTTTTCTTTTGCCCAGCCCAACTTGACTCTCTTGAAGGCCGGTCGTTGTGTAGGTGAAAATTTCAGGAGAGATCATGTCCAGCAAATTCAATCAAGAACTTCAGGATCGTCTTGTCCGCTATGCTGCCATCGACAGTCAAAGCGACGAGAACTCCCCCTCCGCTCCCAGCACCGACATCCAGTTCGACATGCTGAACTTAATGAAGGAAGAGCTGACCGCAATTGGCGCGCAGGATGTACAGTTGACCGACTATGGCGTTGTGCTGGCAACCATTCCGGGCACAGCCCCCGGCCCCACCATTGGCCTGTTGGCGCATGTGGACACGGCACCGCAATTCAATGCAAATGGCGTCAAGCCGCGCGTCATACGGGGCTATAACGGCGGCGACATCACCTTTCCTGATGATCCTGATCTAGTGCTGTCGCCTGCCGAACATCCTTATCTGGCGACCAAACAGGGCCATGATCTGATCACCGCATCCGGCAGCACCCTGTTGGGGGCGGACGACAAGGCTGGTGTGGCAATCATCATGACCATGGCGCGGCACCTGCTGGACAACCCCGACATCCAGCGCGGCCCCATTCGCATTGCCTTTACCCCAGACGAAGAGATTGGCCGTGGTGTGGGGGAACAATTGCCCAAGGATCTGGCTGTCGATTTTGCCTATACGCTGGACGGCGGCGAAGTGGGTGAGATCGAGTATGAGAGCTTCTCGGCGGATCGCGCGGTTGTCCGCATCACTGGCGTGTCCATTCACCCCGGATTGGCCAAGGAAAAGATGGTCAACGCCATCCATCTTGCCTCGAAAATCGTGCAGACATTACCGCAGGCCACGATGACGCCAGAGACAACGGATGACCGAGAGGGTTTTATCCATGCCACGGATATGATCGGTGGGTCCTCTGAGATGGTGGTCAAACTCATCCTGCGAGATTTTGAAATGGACGGGTTAGAGGCTAAGGGCGATCTGCTGCGTCAGGTCTGTGCTGCGGTGCAGGCCACCGAACCGCGCGCCGAGATCACATGCGAGATCTACCCGCAGTACCGCAACATGCGCTACTGGCTGGAGAACGACATGGCCCCGGTGGAGCTGGCTCGAGAGGCCGGCCGGGCACATGGGATCGAGCCGCTGTCGGTTCCGATCCGGGGCGGCACAGATGGGTCACGGCTGACCGAAATGGGGGTGCCGTCGCCCAATATCTTTACCGGCATGCAGTGTATCCACGGCCCAAAAGAGTGGATTTCGGTGCAGGATATGGCAACCGCAACTGAGGTTTGCCTGTCGCTTGCGACACTGGCGGCGGAAAAGCAGGCAGAGTAAAAGGCCTTTCGCCCGGTGGCACACCGGGCATCCCCCGACCGCCCCCATGGGCGGGGGATTCTCCCCCACCCGCGGTCAGGCAAGGCCCTTCGTTTGATTTAACTACGCCAGCCCCAAGTATCTAAGAATGGCTTGCCAAACAATTTGAACCTGAGGATCGGCAACCAGCCACCGATAGGATTCGATTGCACCTTGGACAGCGGGAGGGAACGCTAATCCCGCAGCGCCAACAGTGGTTAGAACCGCAATAATTCTGCCAACCAGCTTGAACGACGAGGTATGCCGCCCTTCGGATGAAACAGATGGATCAAGTGCTTGGTTCGCAGCTTGGGGGAGCTGTTCCAACGGTCCGCTTTCTGACACCTCAGAAATCTTGTTGGCCACAGCCCAAATAGCATCCCCATGCTCGATCAGCGCATCATTTGGCTCAATTGCTCTTCGCCGAGCAACCGCCTTGCGGGTTTCCTCATCCTCGGCAAATATCTCAGCCCCGGCCTCGCGTATATGCTTTAGAAAATCCGCGATCAGCGCGTCTTTGTCCTCGGCCGGAAGCGCCCCGTCCTTGATCCTCGCCGCAACCCGAGTGGTGACGGATGTACAGGTATCATATAACTCAACAGGTAGGTTTTCGGCATCTTCAATCGCATCACAAACCAGCCGTAGCTCGGGCAAAACAGCGGTGTGTTGATTACCCGGGTGCTCACCAAAGACCTCGAGCGCTTTGCCCAGTTTACGACGAATGTATCGCCCAAAGTCCTGCACCAAGGGGACAACCGCCTCTAATTTCAACAGGCCGGTTTGCTCACTGATAACAACCCGCTCATTGCTTGCCGTCATCGCCAGCGCATAAGGCTTTTCAATCTCCGCAATCAGCCCCGCTACATGCTCAGCCCCCTGCTCCCAATCCTCATTCTGAATCAGCGCAACATCACGCAGCATCTGCCAATGGCTATCCCAGCTTCCTGTTAGAGGCCGCCCATCTAACGCAGCCTCGTACCAGCGGATCCAGAAACAGTGGCCGGGGTTAGATTGCATCCAACCGCCCCCTTCTTCCCAAACCTGCTTCACTTCAAATGGCATCCCCACTCCGTGCCATAGAGGCTGCTGTGCCAACACTCCCAGTTTCAGCACATTAATATCGGCCCTCAAATAGAACCAATGAACTTCAGCAACAGGCAGGATGGTGTTATCTGATAGGATAGTGTCATCAGACAGGACAGTTTCATCGGACAAGACAGTGCCATCAGTCAACTCGATGTCGTAGCCAGACTCAACGTAGAACGAGGCGGCAGCATCTGACGACGAAGAAAGGGAAATACGAATTGATCGCACCTCAGAGCAAGAAGCAGCAGAGAAGGCAACTGTGGCGGCGGCCGAAGTCGCCTCAGCGTTAAAGCCAACATTATAGGCAGCAGCGGATGACGATTTTGCGGCCTTAATGACATCCGGGGCTTGGGTATGACCTGCAACACCAGCGACCAACAAACTGTGGGTCAATGACATGGCTGTAAATTGTTGGCTACGCGCCCACTCCTGCTGCATCGCTGCAAACCAGATTGGCACCACACGCAACGCCGCTCGCGTTGCTAGGGTAACTCCAATCTCATATCGCTGTTCCTCCGGCTGGTCCTGCAACCAAGCCTCCAAGCTCTCTTCATCAACAATATCACTAACTTCAACCATACCGCGACCATGCCACCCTGCCCTCGCCCAAACAACCAACAACTTTCCCGCCTTGGCCTAAGCGCTCGCTCTTGCTAAACACCTCTGACAAACAAAAGATCCGGATCCTGATGATGTTCGAGTACAAGGTTGTTCCCGCCCCCGCCAAGGGCACCAAGGCCAAAGGGGTCAAGACACCTCATGGGCGGTTCGCTGTCACCATCGAGCAGTTGCTGAATGATATGGGCTCCGACGGCTGGGAGTTTCAGCGCGCCGAGCTGTTGCCCAGCGAGGAACGCTCGGGCCTGACCGGGTCGGCTACACATTGGCGCAATGTCATGGTGTTTCGACGCGCAGTGCCACAGGAAGCTGAACAGCCCGTTGACGAGACAGCGGCCTTTGCACCGCCCGCCTTTACCGATCCAAAGCCGGAACCGGTGCTGACCGCAACCGCAGGCGACCCTGAGGCCCCCGTTGGTGCCACTGCGGTTCCCGGCCCCGGTGCCCGCAAGATGCTGGTCGACAATGGTGTCGAGGAGCTGAGCCCGGTCTCTGGTGTTACCACCGCACTAAAGGCGCGCGCCAAGCAGCAAAGCGACGAGGACAGCCACTAGGCCGTCCCCGCGCACGTCAGGTTCAGACATCGATATCCAGTGCCAAGGCGTGAATGCGGGCGACAATGTCGCCCAGTGCCTTGTGCACCATGCGGTGACGCATCACCCGGTTCTTGCCCGCAAATTCCGCCGAACGGATACGCACGTTGAAATGGCTCTCGCCCAAACCATCGTGGCCTGCGTGGCCCCGGTGGCTGTCGCTGTCATCCACAACGTGTAACTCGGACGGGTCAAACGCCTGCTGTAACTTGGTTTCGATCTGTTCTCGGACGCTCATTGTCACAATTCCCATTATATTTTCTCAAACCCCTTCTATCTGCCGCTGGGTAGATTAGAATGTTCTCTCCGAGTCGAACAGATGCGTCGTAGAAGGTGCACCCCCATGAGCAAGTCAGATCCTTTCGGTTTCGATATGTCGGTCCGATCCGCCAAGAAGAAAAACCCGCGCGGGCGGCGCAGTATGTCGGGCGCGTCCGAAACCTCCGTACGTCAATGCCACCACGAAGGCTGTGAAGAGGCCGGCAAGTTCCGCGCGCCCAAAGCGCCGGATGTGCTGGATGACTTCTTCTGGTTCTGCCAGGAGCACGTGCGCGAGTATAATGCCAAGTGGAGCTTCTTTGATGGCACCACCGAGGCTGAGCTGAATGCGCAGTCGTCAAAAGACAAAGTCTGGGAACGCGAAACCCGGCCTATGGGAGATCCCGAGGCGCGCGCCTGGGCCCGGTTGGGCATCGAGGACCCGCATCAGGTCTTGGGCGCCAACGCCACCCAGAACCCCGGTAAAAACGGTGGCAGTACCGGTCGACGTCTGCCAGCCACTGAACGGCGGGCAATCGAGATCCTGGAAGCTAAGGATAACTGGACCAAGGTCGAGCTCCGCAAGGCCTATAAGAAGCTGATCAAGGTGCTGCATCCGGATATGAATGGCGGCGATCGCAGCCAGGAAGAACAGTTGCAAGAGGTGGTTTGGGCCTGGGATCAAATCAAGGACAGCCGAAGCTTTAAGTAACAAGCGGTTGCAAGTGTGATGGAAGGGCGGCTAAGGCTGCCCTTTTTTGTTTGTGCGGGGGCTCAGATGACCAAGGTCGATGGCTCAAGTCGGTGAGGTAGAGCTGTTCGTGAGGTTAAGCTTTACCGTCGTTGCCAATTCTCGATGCTGCGGCCTGCGTCGATGCAACGACCCCTTGCTGACCAGCGCGACAGAAACAGCGAGGGGCCAAATGCTGCACCTACCGCGTTCTGGCACACAGGGCGGAATGCGGTCATTTGCTGCGCTCTGCCCAAACAATTGCTGTGCGAACAAGACGGACTGATTTTATGGCCGTCGCTCAGAGCTCAACGCAAGAATGGCAAAACGAGACCACAAAATTTCTGTTGCCAAGTATTCAGACACTAGATGGCTGTCAGTTGCTCACCATTTAGGGTTGTAAGGCGCTTCATTTACGCTATTCAGTCGCATTATTGAACTAGGAGAATTTGAGTGGCCAATCCAAAAATTCATCCCTTGGCGCCGGACCATATCCCGTCCTACGTTGTTCAGGCGGATGGCAGCGATTATCTGTTTACTTTCATGGTTGTGTTTACAATCGGTATGATATTGATCGTCGGGGTGGCGTACTTCGCCCTGCACTCGGTTCCTGAAAAAATGGCGCATAAATCCAATCATCCGCAGTTTCAGCTTGTGGGTATTTTGGCATTGTTGGCGCTGTTCACGCACAATGGGTTATTCTGGGTTGCGGCGATCCTCATTGCGGGTTTCCAAATTCCCGATCTTGCTGCCCCTTTGCGAACGATTGCCGACGCGATCCGGTCACTGGCACCTCGGCAACCGGATGAAACTCATCAAGAACCCGAAGCATCAAATGACCCTGAGAAATTGGCGGCGGAGCAATAATCCATGTTAGAGACTATGATATGCGCCTTGATAACGGTGCTGCCCGACTTTCTGTTTCGGCGGTTTGTTCAGGGTAAACGGATTGGCCAAGAGCTCACTTTATTTACGATGTGGTATGAATTGCGCTGGGGTTTGACCTCTTGCGCGATACTTGCCTTGTCTGTCATTACCACCCTGTTTTATTTCCATCCCTCAACATCCAGCGTTGCATCATACTTTCGCACGGTCACCATCCTGCCGCAGATTGGCGGACGGGTGTCGGAAATTTACGTGCATAACAACGAGTTGGTGACTGCAGGACAACCTATTTTCAGGCTTGAGGACTTGTCCCAGCAGGCGCAAGTCGAGTCCGCAAATGCTCAGATTGCCGAAGTTCAGGCGTCGCTAAATGTGGCCAAAACCGATTTAGCCCAAGCAGACGCCGGCATTGCAGGTGCCGAGGCGGCGCTTGTGCAAGTCACTGAGGACCTTGTGCGCAACCAAACACTGCGCGACCAAGGATCCAGTGCGGTTCGCCTGACAGAAATAGAACGGTTGGAAAACCTCGTCGCCGAGCGCACAGCTCAGGTTGTGGCTGCGCAGGCCCATAAGGAAGCAGTTGAACATCAGATTGCAGAGCTGATCCCTGCGCAAATGACCAGTGCGGTGGCGCAACTGGATGCTGCCCACGCTGAGTTTTACAAGACTGTTGTCTCGGCAGGTGTCACCGGCACGGTTGAGCAATTTGGTTTGCAAGTTGGGGATTATGTTAGCCCCCTCATGCGGCCTGCTGGCATCATGGTGCCATCGAATTCCGGCCGTTCCAGGTTTGAGGCCGGATTTAACCAAATGGCTGCACAGGTCATCAAGCCTGGAATGATCGGTGAATTGGGATGCATGACGCGGCCGTTCACTGTCATTCCAGTCATTGTTGTCGACGTTCAGGATGTAATACCGTCCGGCCAGATCCGTCCCAGCGACGAATTGCGTGACCCGCAGAAAAACACAACTCCCGGAACGATCACTGTGTATCTGGAGCCTCTCTATGAAGGGATTGCCGAAGATATTCCGCCCGGGAGCACTTGCCTTGCCAACGTTTACACGGACAATCACCTGAAGTTGGAAGTCGAGGACGGGGGTTTCTGGAACAAAGCCTTTTTGCATGTCGTCGATACCATTGGCGTTGTTCACGCTGCAGGGTTACGGCTCAGATTGATCCTTATGCCTGTAAATACTCTGGTTTTGACCGGGCACTGAAAACAGTAGGGGTTAGGCTGTTTGTTGCTGTCTATCCCGTACTGAGCACAAACGCCCTGACATTTGGGGTCAACGCACTTCTAGCCGATTCTATGACGCATGCCATGCATCCAAAGCGATGATAATCAGAATATCCGCACTGATGCAGGCATGCGGTTTGGAATGATGACTATTGTAGTCATCAGCAGCACGGCCCAAAAATCCTACTCGACAAGTCAAACAGCTTGGCCGTAGCTATTTCGCGTCCGTTTCGGGGGACCTTTATCTGCTTTCACAAAGTCACCAGACCCACTAGGCATCCCTAACGTTGCTATTTCGGGACAAATCATGGCGCAAAAATCCACCATTTATAAAGTTGAACTTTCCGTTTCCGATATGGATCGTCACTATTATGAGGTCCATAAGCTGACCGTTGCCAAACATCCCTCAGAAACGGATGAACGGATGATGGTGCGTCTTCTCGCTTTTGCACTGAATGCCCATGAGCAATTGGAAATGACCAAGGGCCTTTCAACGGATGACGAGCCAGACATTTGGCAAAAAAGCCTGAGTGGCGAGCTTGAGTTGTGGGTGGCTCTGGGACTTCCCAGCGAGAAGATTGTTCGTCAGTCCTGTGGCAAAGCCAACCAGGTGATTGTCTATAGTTACGGCGGCAGGACGGCTGAGATGTGGTGGGAGAAGATCAAAAACAGCACCACTCGGTTTGATAATCTACAGGTTATCAATTTTTCAGAGACCGAGACCAGCGAGCTGGGACAGCTAGCAAGTCGCTCTATGAAGCTGCAGGTTAATATTCAGGACGGTGAAGTGATGGTCAGTGTTGATGACAGCATCGTTTACGTGACCCCGGCCAAATGGAAAAATGCGGATCATTGATCGTCGAGCTGCTCACAAGGCCCAGCGAATTACCGGAAACCGCCGCCATCGACAAATCGCAACAACACCTATGAGACAAAAAGGGCGGCCCAACTGGACCGCCCTTTTTTAATCAGTTGCCTTTGCGGGGTTTGCTCTTGGCGTAACCGCCACCTTTGGCAGCTGCGGCACGGGCCTTGTTTTTCTTGCTGTCGGCCCTGCCCTTAGGGGGCGGTGGACCTTTGCGGTCATTGTCACCGCGTGGTTTGCCAGCATAAGGCTTGCTGTCGCCAGATTTGCGACGCTTCAGCGGCGAGACGTGCTCTTCACCAGGACGGGCCATACGCTGAGACGGATTGCTTGCAGCTTTGTTGGCCGCAGGCTTGGGCTTCTTGGCGCGGGGAGCTGACGAATCGTTCCAATCCGTTGGTGGCGTCGAAGGCTTGCCGCCGTATTTGCTTTCGCCGCCCTTTTTGCCCGCATCCCGGTGGGGTTTGTAATCCTCGCGGGGTTTGCGATCGTCACGCGATTTGTAGTCTTCGCGCGGTTTACGGTCTTCGCGGGGCTTGAAGTCGTCACGCGATTTACGGTCTTCACGGGGGCCGCGCGATTTATAGTCCTCACGCGGGCCTCGATCTTCACGCGGGCCGCGGGGGCCACGGTCATCGCGACGGGGGGCTTTGCCTTCGAATTTGGGGCGTGGCGAATTGGCGATATCTGGGGCTTTGTCCAACTGGGTCACTTTGGACCCTTCGACTTGATCACCACCCAATGCCTTCAGGAAGCCCGCGACACTGCTTTGACGCAGCTCGACAAAGCTTTCTTTGCCCTGAACGCGGATGGCACCGATGTCGTCTTTGGACAGGTTACCGGCCTTGCACAGCATTGGCAGCAAACGGCGCGGCTCGGCACCGGAATCGCGGCCACCGGCGACAGTGAACCAGACCGAAGGACCAAAGGGCTCGCGCTCTTTGCGGGCCCCTTTGTCTTGACCGGGATCACCCAGTTCCTCGGGGGCAGTGTGGCGCGAGTGGAACAGGCGCAGATAGGCTGCGGCCAGTTGCTCAGGCGCGAATTTCTCCAGCAGGTTTGCCACTGGTGTGGCCTCTGCAGCAGTCACCGCTTCGTTCCACGATGCATCACCCAACATGCGGGCCTCGTCCTGCTCGCGAACAGCTTCGGCGCTTGGCGCGTTCAGCTCGTCAGCCGTCAGCTTGGCCGAGCGCAGCAGGCGCATGGCCTTGCCGCGTGACTTTGGCGGTACGATCAGGGCTGAAACACCGTGACGCCCTGCCCGGCCGGTCCGGCCAGAACGGTGCAGCAGGGTTTCGTGGCTGGTGGGCAATTCGGCATGAATAACCAGATCCAACTTGGGCAGATCAAGGCCGCGTGCCGCCACATCCGTGGCCACACAGACACTGGCCCGACCATCGCGCAGCGACTGCAATGCGTTGGAGCGTTCAGCCTGCGACAGCTCACCCGACAGCGCCACAACCGAGAAACCCCGGTTCGACAGGCGAGTGGTCAGGCGGTTCACCATGGCGCGGGTGTTACAGAACACCAATGCGTTGGGGGCCTCATGGAAGCGCAACACGTTGATGATGGCGTTTTCGCCATCGCGCTGAGACACCGCCAGCAGTTGATAATCGATATCCTCGTGCTGCGATTTCTCGGCAACCGTGGTGATCCGCTGGTGATCTTTCAGATAGGTTTCAGCCAGACGCGCGATGCCTTTGGGCACGGTGGCCGAGAACATCAGGGTGCGGCGGGTGTCAGGCGTTTCGCCGAGAATGAATTCCAGATCCTCGCGGAAGCCAAGGTCGAGCATCTCGTCGGCTTCGTCCAGCACCACAGCGCGGATTTCCGACAGGTTGATCGAGCCGCGCATGATGTGGTCGCGCAGACGGCCAGGCGTGGCAACAACGATATGAGTGCCGCGATCCAGTGCGCGGCGTTCGTCGCGCATATCCATGCCGCCAACGGTTGAGGCCATAACGGCGCCGGCGCCGGCATAAAGCCATTCAAGTTCACGTTTGACCTGCAATGCCAGTTCACGCGTCGGCGCGACCACCAGGGCCAGCGGTGCGCCTGCACGGCCAAAGGACTCGCCCTCACCCAACAGGGTGGGTGCCATTGCCAGGCCAAAGCCCACTGTCTTACCTGAACCGGTCTGCGCCGAGACCAGCAGGTCCAGCTGATCCAATTCAGGATTGCTGACCTCTTGCTGAACTTGGGTCAGAGATTCATAACCGCGCGCCTGAAGCGCCTCTGCGAGTGCTGTTTTCACGATATTCATTTTCGCTTGCTGCGGGGCACGGCAAA
>MAAY01000085.1 GCA_002162795.1 Rhodobacterales bacterium 56_14_T64 | reverse complement strand
TGCGACAGTTTGCTCTATCTCAGTTTCATAAGCTCGTCCCTGAAGGCTTCAGTTGGAGTTCTCCATCCCAGGCACTTTCTTGGCGTGGCATTCAAGCGGTCGCAAATCGACTTCATATCTCGATTTGAGAGTGCGGCTACAGGCGCATCTCGTGGCAAATATCGCCGCGCTCGTTTGTTCAAGTTTTCGACCGAGCCCTTTTGCCAGGGTGACTGCGGGTCGCAGAACCAGGCCTCCGTTCCAATCCCTGGCTTGAGTTTCCGCCAGTTCCGGAACTCAATGCCGCGATCAAAAGTGATGGATTTTCGGGCTGGTTGGGGCAGGGGTTCCATCACGTCCATCAGCCGGTTCATCAGGTATGTTGTGCTTCGGTCGTTGTTGCGGAACAGAACTGCGAAACGCGTCTTGCGCTCAACCAAGGAGGCGACGTTCATCTTGCCCTGAGCGCGTTCAAATATCATCAGATCACCTTCCCATTCGCCGAATGTCTCACGGGTATTGACGTAGTCGGGGCGTTCATGGATTGAGCGATCCGGCGGAAAAACAAGGCCACGCGGCGTACGTCTGCGGCGTGGTTGGCGTTTTTTACGCCGGTTCGGTAGATGGCGCGCCAATTCGGCGGATTGGCCATCAGGGCTATAAACATAGGCATAGATCGTCTCGTGGCTCACACGCACCGGCTGTCCCTCAAATTGCAGACGACCCGCAATCTGCTCTGGCGACCAGCCTTCCTTTAACTGCGCGATCACTGACAATCTCAGGTCTTCCAAACGCACCAATTTGCAGCGACGTGCGCGACGACGCAGAGCTGATCTTTGGGCTGTCATACCGTAGTAGCCGTTCAGTTGTGGCAGTTCCTCGTCGACAAAACCGTTGCGCTTGATGTCTCGGTAAACGGTGGAGCGATGTCGACCAAGCTCCGCCGCGATCTTGCTCACCGACAGCTTTGCGTTCAACATGTCTTCAATCGTGCGCCGTTCACGCAAATCCAGCTCTGTGTGGGCCATATTCATTCTCCTTGCTTTCCAGCAAGATAGGGTAATTGTCGCAACCCAGTTTAGAATGTGCCCCGATGTGCACCTCAATATCTGATAATCAGTATTATGTTATATAGCTCAATACCTGTGCGCCGGTCAATTCCGATGGATTGGCAGATCTGGTCAATCAGCTTAGGTTTCCCCAACGTTATCCCGAGGTAGTATATGTTCATCAAAAAGTCCTGTGTTGTGGTCACCGGTGCAGCGCACGGTATTGGCCGTGCTTTAGCATTTTCAGTTGCCCAGCACGGTGCGTCTCACATCATTTGCGCCGATATTGATTTTGTCGGCGCAGCGGCTGTCGCCGATGAAATTGGCGGTACTGCTCTGCCAGTTGATGTCAGCGACGAGGCTCAGATTTCCCATCTGATCGCTCTGGTTGAAGATACAATTGCACCGATTGATTTGTTCTGCTCCAATGCCGGCATATTGACCCTTGGTGGTCTTGACGTAAGTAATGGTGACTGGCTGAAAACGTGGGAAATCAATGTAATGGCCCATGTTTGGGCCGCTCGACATGTTGTCCCTAGAATGATTGAACGCGGTGCCGGATATTTATTGAATACCGCATCGGCAGCCGGGTTACTGAACCAAATTGGTGCCGCACCATATGGTGTCAGCAAACATGCAGCCGTCGGACTGGCTGAATGGCTGGCCATTACCTACGGAGATCTAGGAATTGGCGTCTCAGTGTTATGTCCTCAAGCCGTTCGTTCGGAAATGACTCGAGGGCTGGGCCATAATGTGGCGAGCATTGATGGCATGCTGGAACCTGAGACCGTGGCTGAATTTTGCATCGAAGCCATTGAAAATGAGGAATTTTTGGTTCTGCCTCATCCCGAAGTTCTAGGATATATGCGTGCAAAAACAGCAGATTATGACCGTTGGTTGAACGGCATGAGGAAGCTGCAGAAAAGATACGAGAGCAAATAGACTTCGGGTTATTCTTGAATGGCTAATCATCAAAAATCGCAGAGTGAACTAAGGCTTTTAGCTCTGCGCGTGCCGGGTAAGAACTTGAGGGTGACAATTGGGTAAAGAACACAACGGTCAAATCTAATGTGCGGTCCACCCAAAAGAAGGTCGAAGCCATACCTCCCCAGCTGAAATCCCCAACAGATCCTGCACACCGTGCACGGGCCGGATCCAGGATCACCGCGCCACCGAGCCCAAATCCCACGCCCTCCATTGGCTGTTCTGCAAAACTCTGAGGTCCCATCGATGCGATATCTCCAGAAAGGTGGTTTCTCATCATGAAATCAACTGTTTGAGGGCTCAAGATATAGCCCTCACTGCAGCGGCCACGCTGTCGAATCATTTCCGAAAATCCCATGTAATCATCAATCGTTCCGGTCAGCCCACCACCGCCGGACATCATTTCAGCAGATTTGAAAGGAGAATTGTTGTGGCAGTCCACTTGTCGCAAGCTGTCACCACTGGTCGTCGCCACATCCAGAACCATGGCCTCGCCTTCGAGAGGCGTATAAAGCGAGGCAAATCTGTTGCCGGAGCTCGGTGACACCCTAAATCCGGTTTCTGTCATACCGAGAGGTGCAAAGATTTCGTGGGCAAAAAATTCAGCAAGTGAGAGACCGGAAATTACTTCTACAACGCGACCTAAGATGTCAGTAGCTATCGAATATTCCCATTTCGTTCCAGGTTGGAAAGCCAGAGGAAAACTGGCTGCATGAGCGGCCAATTCTGCCAATTTCCCTTGATCAGCTTTGAACACCAAATCTTCCTGTGCCATTGCCTGAGCAAGCACACCTGGATTGAATGGGTAGCTAAGACCGCTGGTATGGGTCAGTAACTGATGCAATGTTGGCGGGCAGCTGGGCTCTGTCTGATCAATTGAGATGGCACCTGGGATCAGAGCCTCCATCTGAGCGAATTCTGGAATAAAATCAGAAACCGGCGCATCCAGATGCACCAAGCCACGCTCTACCAGGATCATCACAGCAACTGAGGTCACTGGTTTGGTCATCGAATAGATCCGAACTAGGGTGTCACGGGTAAAAGGTAAATCCTCTTCGATGTTTCGCTGCCCTACTGCATTGAAAAATGCCTCGTGGCCGCCACGGTATATCAACACCGAACTACCGGCGAACTTCCTTTGATCTACATAACGTTGCTGCCAGTCCTTCAAGTAGTTCAAACGCGCCTGATCCAACATTTTGACCTCTTCCATTTAACCAAGCATTCTTTGCATAGCCAATTTGGTTTCACTGTTGAACCAACCATCCAATGAACTGTTCCCGCCTGTTGAAATGGCCGATTCAATCATAGCTATTGTGTCACCACGTAGCTGTTGCTTCACCGAAGCAAACGTCAGCGGAGGCAATTCGGCTAGTTTACGTGCTTCTATTTGGGCGCGGGGCATCAGTTCATCTACATCCTCGGTTATTATGTCGACGATGTTGGCATTTCGTGCGGCCACTGCACCAATCGGCTGTCCGGTTAGCATCAGACGCCGCTGGGTATTGCTGTCCAATGTGGCGCGGGCAATTTCCAAGGGTCCAACAGGAAAGTCGGCCCCTACCCTCACCTCGGCCAGACCAAAGCTCGCCTTGCTGACCGCAACCCGAAGATCGCTAGCGAGGACAAAAAACAATCCTCCGGCAATTGCAGCTCCATTCACTGCTGCCACCGTTGGTTTTGGACAAGCGTAAAGTGCCAGGAACCCCTCATTCAGGCCACGGACAATGGCATGTTGTTGCTCAAGATCAAATTCTTGTGCTTCTTTTAGATCAAGACCCGCAGAAAAGGCTTTGAAAGGGCTCGATAAAATAATCGCCCTTACACTAGTGTCTTGCCCAAGTTGTTTGATTTCCGCCGCGAAATCCAACAAAAAGTCAGAACTTAACGCATTGACCGGCGCGCGCCCCAATTGCAGCTCAATAATTCCGTCTCCGTGATGGCGTCGGCTTAACCATTCGCTTGATGTCATGAATTTTTCTCCTGTTTTATCAGACAGGTCCCCTATTTATGAAGGGCGTCCAGTCCATTTCTGGCAAATTGGGGTACGTAACTCCCGAGAATTTTGGCTCTCTCCGGGTTCGATGCATTGCCGTCCAAGGCGCGCTTTAGAACGCCTTGAAGTATTCCAGCCATTCGGAAAAAGCTGAATGCTAGGTAGAATCCGAAATTTTCAATCCCTGGCAAACCCCGTCGAGCGCAGTAGGCATCGATAAACTCTTGGTCCATCGGAAGCCCCAGCGCCTTTCGATCAACTCCGGCCAGCCCACGACCTTCTTCACCGGGTGGCATTTGCCACTGCATAATCACACCTGCAAGGTCGGCATAAGGATGCCCAATGGTCGACAGCTCCCAATCCAACACGGCCAGGCAGCGCGGTCCGTCGCTTTGAAAAATCATGTTATCAATACGATAGTCGCCGTGTACCAGGCTTCGCTGGCCGTCATCTGCAGGCAAAGCCGACTTCAGTGCCTCAATCAAAGCATCCATATCGGCGATTTTTTGCGTTTCCGACGCACGATACTGTTTTGTCCAACGTGCCAGTTGTCGGTCAAAATAGTTACCGGCGGGGCCGTAATCCAAAAGGCCAGCGACCTCGATATCTACCATGTGAAGGGCCGCCAGCACTCTGCCCATTTCATCGATCACTTGCCGTCTGGCATTGGTGTCCAATGAGGCCAGCGTTGGTTCAACAAAATTTCGCCCCACCACGTGATCCATAACGTAGAAAGATGAACCGATTACGTCCTCATCTTCACACAAGATATGCATGCCTGCGACCGGGACTTCGGAGCCGGTCAGTGCTTTTTGGACCCTGAACTCACGGTCTACGGCATGGGCCGATTTCAACAAAACCCCTGGAGGCTTACGGCGCAAAACAAAATTTCGCGCGGGTGTCTTCAGCAAAAAGGTTGGGTTTGATTGGCCAGTTTCGAATTTTTGTGCGCTAAGAGGCCCTTCAAACCCTGAAAGATGGGAGTTCAAGTAGGTTTCGACTGAAGCAAGATCCAGACCTTGTCTGTTTTCACTCATTATTGTCTCCTAAAAGGCGAAGGATGCTCTTTGGATCAAGTGGCAAACTCGGTTGCTAATTTCGCGCCAGCAGCGTGGTATTCTCGGGAGATCTGGTTGACCCAATCCGCGGTGGACATAAGTGATGTGACATCTCCAATGCCTTGACCGGATCCCCAAATTTCCTTCCAGGCTTTCGGTTTGGAAGATCCACCGCCAAAGTCCATTGAACTGGCATCAGCCGATGGGAGATGGTCCGCATCCAGTCCTGCGGACTCAATAGACGACCTTAGATAGTTCCCGGAAACCCCTGTAAACAATGACGATGTGACAATGTCGCCTGCCGATCCATCAACAATCATTTTTTTGTACTGATGAGTGGCATTTGCCTCGTGCGTGGCAATGAACGGAGACCCCATATAGCCAAAGTCAGCGCCCAACGCACGCGCCGCTAACAACGCTTCACCACTTGCTATGGCTCCGGACAATGCCAATGGGCCGTCAAACCAGCTGCGGATCTCGCGGATCAGTGCAAATGGTGACTGCGAGCCGGCGTGACCACCTGCCCCGGCAGCAACTGCAATCAGACCGTCTGCCCCCTTGGCAATCGCCTTTTTGGCAAACGTATTGTTGATAACATCGTGCAAAACCACGCCCCCACAGGAATGTGCAGCATCGTTGACCTCTACACGAGCACCCAGTGAAGTAATCCAGATCGGAACTTTCCAGCGGCTGCAAATCTCCAAATCGCGGTTCAGACGTGTGTTGGAGCGATGTACGATCTGATTGACTGCAAATGGGGCGGCTGGCGTGTCAGGGTGATCTTGATTATGGCGATCCAGTGCTTCGGTGATCTGCTGCAGCCAGGTTTCAAGCAAAGGTGGTTCCCCCTCGCCTTCTCGCGCATTTAGCGCTGGAAAGGATCCGACTATTCCCGCCTTACACTGTGCAATCACAAGGTCCGGAACGGAGATTATGAACAGGGGTGAACCAATAAGAGGCAATCTTAAACTGCGAAGAACGGGTGGTAAGTGACTGGAGTTTCGAGACCAAATCTGAGACATTATACCCTCACCATAGCGCCGAAGATAACCCAAACGGCACCTTCACCTTGTGGAAATTGATCCTGCATCCTTGCCCCATCACCTGATTTTATGACAGTTGCCAAGACGGTATCACCGACAGAGCTGCCACTGTTTCACAACACAGAATTGCATTTCGAAATTTCATTGACAACGCAGCAGGTGACAAGAAGACTTGACGTAACTTTGGCCTGATCCGGTTGAACTAAGGAGATTATGCATTGAAAGCCATGCTTAGCACCGCTCCGGGCGGACCAGAAAGTCTGGAATGGACCGATTTACAAACGCCAGAACCCAAAATGGGGCAATTGTTGGTGCGTATCCGTGCAGCTGGGGTGAACTTCCCCGACACGCTCATCATTCGCGATTTGTATCAAATGAAACCACCGCGCCCCTTTGCCCCTGGTGGAGAAATTGCTGGTGAAGTGATCGGAGTTGGTGAGGGTGTTGACGGATATTCACTGGGCGATCGTGTCTTGGCTCTGACAGGTCACGGAGGGTTTGCGACCCATATCTGCATCGCTGCCGATCAGGCTATCAAAATCCCATCCAAAATGCCGTTCGAAGATGCAGCGTGTTTTATCTTCACCTATGGAACCTCGTTCCATGCACTGAAAGATCGCGCTGATATTCAAGCCGGTGAAACGATACTCATACTGGGTGCCGCAGGTGGCGTTGGCGCTGCGGCAATAGAACTGGCAAAGGCAGCCGGGGCAAAAGTTATTGCCGCCGTTTCCAGCAATGAGAAGGCTGTTTTCTGTCGCAATATTGGCGCCGACGAAACGTTGATTTACGGCCGTAATTTGGATCGTGACGACCAAAAGGCATTGTCGAGCGAGATCAAACGCCTGGCGGGCAAAGATGGTGTGGATATTGTCTATGATGCGGTGGGTGGTGATTATGCCGAACCAGCCCTGCGGACGATGGCCTGGAACGGCCGTTATCTGGTCGTGGGTTTTCCGGCCGGTATTCCAAAAATCCCATTGAATCTGACGTTGCTAAAGGGTTGCCAAATTGTCGGCGTTTTTTGGGGTGCTTTCGTTCTAAAGGACCCGAGGGCTCATCAGGAAAACATGACCGAACTCTTTGAACTCTACTCAAAGGGGCAGATCAAGCCACGTATTTGCGCCCAATTCGATCTGCAGAATGCTGCTTTGGCGTTACAGATGATGCAAGACAGACAAGTGATGGGGAAAGTCGTGCTGACCAACGATTAACTCACCAGAGACACTTTTGACCAAGTGCTTTGTGCAAGGCGTTCGTTCCCGAAGGATAGATTCGGCTGCACCTATACAGACATCTACAGATCAATCTACTATCGGATAAAGCGTGTTTGTATTTTTGCCCCAATCACAAATTTAATTTGATAGATTGCTTATATCTTACGGCTTTCCTTTCGCCTTTCTGGGAGGGCTGTCATAATACAGCTCAAGCATTTGAATAAGGAAGTAACTGAGATGCGCAGTATTTTGGTTTTGAACGGTCCGAACCTTAACCTTCTCGGGACCCGACAGCCTGAAGTTTACGGTCGAGAAACCCTAGACATGATTAATAACGACTGCGTCCAATACGCCGGTTCCCAGGGCGCACAGGTGATCTGCCAGCAGTCCAATCATGAAGGCGCGTTGATTGACGCAATTCACGCAGCTAAGGGCACTCATCAGGGCATTGTGCTCAACGCTGGCGCTTATACGCATACCTCGATCGCACTCATGGATGCGCTTGCGTCGGTTGAGCTGCCTTGTGTTGAGGTTCACCTGTCAAACATCCATGCCCGCGAAGAATTTCGCCATGTTTCCTATATTTCCAGGGTGGCGTTGGGGCAAATCTGTGGGTTTGGGTCACGCGGCTATCAAATGGCAATCGGTGCGTTAATTGCCCATCTGGATGAGCTAGATCCGAAATGAAACTGACCGAGTATCTACATTTCATTGCTGACTGTCGAAGTCTGGAAGAGTTGTGGGTCGGGCATGTCGAGCAAATGGCCCAATACGGGCTTGATCGGCTAATATATGGCTACACCCGATATAAGACCGAAACTTCGTTTGGCGACCCGGATGACTTCGTGATCCTGTCAAATCACAGTAATGAATACATCAGTGGCTTTATGCACACTGGATTGTATTTTCACGCTCCTATGACACGCTGGGCTTTGGAGAATGAAGGCGCATGTAGTTGGCGGGAAGTTCAAAAGATGATGGCCAACCAGGAATTGAGCACTGAGGGCCGAAAAGTCATTGACTTCAATATCCGCATGGAGCTGACAGCGGGATACACTATTAGTTTTCACTCTATTTCTAGACGTTTTAAAGGCGCCATTTCGCTGGCAGCAAAACGTGGACAAACGCAGGACGATGTTGATGATATGTGGTCTGAGTACGGTGAGGATATTATTTTGATCAATAATATCACTCATCTTAAAATTTTGTCACTGCCCTATTCCCCGCCGAACCGCGGCCTAACCAAGCGTCAGCGCGAAGCCTTGCAATGGGTCGGTGATGGAAAAACCACGCAAGATATTGCAATTCTGATGGGGTTGACGTCTGCAACAGTCGAAAAGCACTTGCGCCTAGCAAGAGATGCGCTGAGCGTGGAAACCACCGCCCAGGCTGTTTTGAAAGCGGCACTTCAAAATCAGATGTTTGTCATGGAAGCGTGAACCGAGAATCGCGAACAGCCAGCTACCTTTGATAACCGATTGCTTCAGATACTTTCTTTTAAGTTGAAAGGTAAGGTATTCACTACTTCCACCTTAGCGTGAAACCGCGCATTCTATGATTGTTCCGTGAGTGGTGGCTTTAGCCTAAGGGACACTGGGTGAAGGCATTTTTAATTTTGAATCAGTCCATCCCGGATTTTCGATTTCGGTGCGTATAGTCAGTATCCGATCGGGAGCCAATGAAGGGATCCTTCCATCCCCATCTAGAGGGACCTTTCTAAAGGAAACGGAGTTGCGGAAACGCGGCTCCGTTTTTTTGTTGTGGTCAGTCGAGTTGCTGAACAGAAAAGGCCCGCTCCAATCTGGAACGGGCCTCATATTTTTATAGTTGCTGCCGGGTGTTAAAGACGCCCAGCATTAGCCTTGAGAGACTTTGGCAACCTCAGCTGCGAAGTCTTCCTTGACCACTTCGATGCCTTCACCAACTTCGAGGCGGACAAAACCAGTGATCGTTGCTCCTGCTTCTTTGGCAGCAGCTTCGACAGTCAGATCAGGGTTCACCACAAAGGATTGGTTCAGCAAGGTCGACTCGCCGATGAATTTCTTCATCCGGCCAACGATCATTTTTTCAATCACGGCTTCCGGCTTGCCGGATTCACGCGCGATATCCATCTGGATCTTCTTTTCTTTTTCGACGACCGACGCGTCCAGATCAGCTTCGCTCAGTGCAGCTGGGTTTACAGCAGCAATATGCATCGCGATCTGCTTGCCCAGAGCTTCGTCGCCACCGGTCAACGCGACCAAAACGCCGATCTTGCCCATGCCAGCAGTGACGGAGTTGTGCACGTAAGACACAACAAGGTCACCCTCCAGTGCGGACATACGGCGCACCGACATGTTCTCACCAATCGTAGCAACCTTGGCAGTGACAACTTCGGCGACAGTTTTGCCACCCATATCGGCCGCATTCAGCGAGTCGATATCTGTCACGCCCAGTGCAACTTTGGCGATATCGCCAACCATGCCTTGGAAGTCGGCGTTTTTACCAACAAAATCAGTTTCCGAGTTCACTTCGACGGCAACACCTTTGTTGCCTGCAACGCTTACGGCAACCAGGCCTTCAGCGGCGGTGCGGCCGGATTTCTTGGCGGCCTTGGCCAGACCTTTGGTGCGAAGCCAATCAACTGCGGCCTCCATGTCACCATCGGTAGCCGTCAGGGCCTTTTTCGAATCCATCATGCCTGCGCCAGTCGAGTCGCGCAGTTCTTTCACGAGTGCAGCTGTGATTGCCATCTTTTGGCTCTCCTCAAATCAAAACGGAATTGGGGCAGGTCATACCCTGCCCCATGTGTCAAACCTGTGACGGTCAAATCAGGAAGCGGCTTCGGTTTCCGCAACAGCTTCTTCAACCAAGGCTTCTTCGAAAGCGCCTAGGTCAACGCCTGCCGCACCCATTTGGGTCGACATGCCTTCCAGAGCTGCACGAGCAGCCAGGTCACAGTAAAGCGAGATAGCGCGCGACGCGTCATCGTTGCCTGGGATGATGTAGTCGATGCCGTCAGGCGAACAGTTGGTGTCGACGATTGCAACAACTGGGATGCCCAGCTTGTTGGCTTCGGCGATGGCCAGAGCTTCTTTTTTCACGTCGATGACGAACAGCAGATCAGGCACGCCGCCCATTTCGCTGATACCGCCCAGCGAAGCTTGCAGCTTGCCGTGGTCACGTTCCATGCCCAGACGCTCTTTTTTGGTCAGACCTTCAAAGCCAACTTCCATCTTCTGGTCGATGTCTTTCAGACGCTTGATCGACAGGGAAACGGTTTTCCAGTTGGTCAGCGTACCGCCCAACCAACGGTGGTTCATGAAGTACTGGGCGGATTTCTCGGCAGCTTCGGCGATTGGAGTAGCTGCTTGACGCTTGGTTCCAACGAACAACACGCGGCCACCTTTAGCGACGGTGTCGTGGATGGCCTGCAGAGCTTGGTCCAGCATTGGAACAGTCTGGGTCAGATCCATGATGTGGATGCCGTTGCGTGCGCCGTAGATATACGGACCCATGCGTGGGTTCCAGCGCTGTGTCTGGTGACCAAAGTGTACGCCTGCTTCAAGAAGCTGACGAAGAGTGAACTCAGGAAGAGCCATATTCGTATTACCTTTCCGGTTTTTTCCTCGGCGGGGGTCTTAGAGCGGATGCTCCAACCGGCGGTCTGTCAAGGATGTCTCCCCTGATCAGGCCAAACCCCGCCTGCGGGTTTGAATGCCGCGCGTATAAGTCAGGTTCCGCAGTGGTGCAAGCGTAAACGGCAGCCTCTTGGGCTATTCTATTGTTCCGTGCATTTCACGGGCCAAAGCATGGCCATCGCGCACTATATCTTCGCAGTAAGCAGCTAGAAGTTTGCGATTGGCAAAGTCCGAAACTTGAACCGGTGGATGGTAGATCACTTCAACCGCGCCTTGTCGGGAAACAGCCAGGGTTTTGAGAAGATGGGGCCCAAAATTCATGCCTCCCCACCAGCCATAAAACCGATCCGGTTCACCTTTTGGTGGATGATACATGACTGACACAGGCTGCACCAACAGGAACTCGCGCAAGTGATCGTTGAAGAACGCCGCGAACAACGTTGTTTTAAAGGGCAAAACGCGCAGACCATCGGTCGATGTTCCTTCAGGAAAGAACAGCAATTTGTGGTTCGCCTTGAGACGGCGTTCAAACACCTCGGTCTGCTCTCTGGCCTTCTTGGGGTTGCGCTCAATGAACAAGGTGCCGGTGGCCCGTGCCAGCCAGCCAATGCCCGGCCATTTAGCCACTTCGGCTTTGGAGACAAAATAAATGCGTTTGCGAGCGTTGAGTGCGAAAATATCCAGCCAGGATGAATGGTTGGCAACCACGGCTCCGCGTTCATGCATCAATTCACCACTGGTGCGAAAACCCATACCAAGCACTCGAAAAGCGTTTCGGCATACAAATTGAGTGATATAAGGAGTAACGGGTCGATGCAGCCCAAACAGCGGTCGCTCAAACAGACGCAGCACCAGTAAGACCAAAAGACCGCCAAAGACCAGCGCCGCCAGCACCAAGCCCCGCAGCACAACTAAGGCCCAGCCAAGTCCCGAGATCCGAATTGGATCCGGCTCCGTTTCACTTTGCCAACTGGCGCTCATTTGCGCGACCGCCCGTCTGAGTAAATACGGCGTTGCCGCTCATTCATGCGGGCCGTGTCGAGGATCAGGCAGACATCGGTGGTATTGAATGTGTGATCGACAAACGCGCCATCGCCGACGCAACCGCCAAGCCGCAGGTAGGCCTTTATCAAGGCCGGCGTGTTCAGCATCGCTTGGCGCCGATCCAGCGCGTTGGCTGGGATTAGGTCCATTGGCTGATAAGTCTTAGCGCGCACACATAGATCGGGGGGCGCCAGATGGTTGTGCCGCAGCATCGAAAGTGAGTTGGCCAAGGCCGCAGGATCGGTGCCGTGAAAGCTGGCGACACCAAACAGGATGTCGATGTCATGCTTGGCCACATAGTCTGCCAAGCCGGTCCACAAGTGGAACATCGCTGTCCCACCTCGGTAATTGGGATGCAGACAAGACCGCCCCAATTCCAACAGTTTACGGCCACTGCGCTTCAAGGCTGACAGATCATACTCATTTTCTGAGTAGAACTGGCCAGCCTGCGCCGCCTGATCATCCCGAAGCAGGCGGTAAACGCCGGCCACAGTGCCAATGGAGTCATCCAGGATCAGCATGTGATCAAAAAAGGGATCAAAATGATCGCGTTCCAGCCCGGCCTGATGATCAACCAAATCACCGCCTCCGCCCAGTTCCTGAACAAAAACCTGATAGCGCAAGGCTTGCGCGGCGCGCAACTCTTCGCTGGTTTCAGCTATTTTTACGGTGAACGCAGGGCCGTTGGCTGGCATAGTATGGATTTATCACTTTTCGGGGTTGCGCGCAGGTAGTCAGTTTTGCGATGAACAGGCAAGTATTTAGGCAAATTTAGCGAAATATGTTAACTTTTCGTCAACTGTTTTCACGGATCAAACACCGGTGTCAGTGCAACGCGGGATCCATCGATAACCAGCTTGCCTTGATCGCGGAAATTTACGGTGATTTTGCCACCAATATTGGATTGTACTTGCCCCAGCCCCCACTCGGGATGGTCAGGATGCCGGACAAACATACCGGGTGCTAAAATCGCGTTGAGGTCACTCATGAAGGATTGGCCCAATTCGGAGGAAAGACATGAGTGTAAGTAGCGTCAATCTGGCGGCTTTGATAGCGTCTAGGATCTGCCATGATCTGATTAGCCCAATCGGCGCCATTAACAACGGCCTGGAACTGCTTGGTATGTCCGGCGATCTTGGCGGGCCTGAACTGGAATTGATTTCCGACAGCGTGGGCAATGCCAATGCGCGCATTCGGTTTTTCCGGGTTGCATACGGTAGTGCCGGCGACCAGCAACTGGGCCGCACCGAGGTGGTCTCGATCCTGGAAGACATGAGCAATGGTGCGCGGCTGCAGTATATATGGTCGCCGCTTGAGCCCTGTAATCGGCGTGAAGTCCGGCTTGCGTTTTTGGCTCTGCAGTGTTTGGAAACTGCCCTGCCCTTTGGTGGCACCGCCAAAGTTTTCTGCGCGGATGGCAAGTGGACGGTCATTGGTGAGGCAACTAAGATCAACGTCAATGACGATCTTTGGGCGCGGATCAGCGGTGGCCAGTCCAGCGCCACAGTGACCCCGGCCTTGGTTCAATTTGCGCTATTGCCCGAGAACGCTAAAGAGATCAACCGCACGGTGCGGGTTGAACAGAGCCTGAATAAAATCACTTTGAATTTCTGATTTTAGCCTATAGCAGCCAAACAGCGTCAGGCTTGATTTCTGACGCTGTTTTTGTTTCATCTGCGAACGGTGCCATTGCCCCGCACCAAGTATTTAAAGCTGGTCAACTGCGCTGCGCCTACCGGGCCCCGGGCGTGCATTTTTCCAGTCGCAATGCCAATTTCCGCTCCCATACCAAATTCGCCGCCGTCGGCAAACTGGGTTGAGGCATTATGCATCAAGATCGCGCTGTCGAGTTCAGCAAAGAACTGCTGAACTGCCGCTGGATCTTCGGTGATGATACAGTCTGTATGCTGCGAGTGGTGCTGGCGAATATGGGCAATGGCATCGTCGATACCGTTTACAGCTCTGGCTGCAATGATCATATCCAGATACTCACACCCCCAATCCTCGTCGGTTGCAGTCAGCATAGCTTGGGGACCTGACAGACCAGATTCAGCACGAATTTCGACGCCGGCAGCACCCAAGGCCGACAGGATATCTTTGCCCAGGGTATCGGCAATGTCGCGATGAATAAGTAAGCATTCAGCCGCGCCACAGATACCAGTGCGGCGGGTTTTGGCATTCAGGACAATGTCGAGAGCCTTTTGTGCATCCGCCGCCTTGTCGATGTATATATGCACGATGCCCTCAAGATGGGCAAAGACAGGGACCCGTGCTTCGCGTTGAACAAGCCCCACCAAGCCTTTGCCTCCACGCGGAACAATTACATCAACATAGCTGGTCATGGTCAGCAATTGCTGCACGGCTGCCCGGTCACGGGTCGGCACCAATTGGATGGAATCCTTTGGGAGACCGGCAGCGGTCAGCCCGGCCACCAGACAGTCATGGATTGCCGTACTGGAGTGAAAACTTTCCGAGCCACCGCGCAGGATCACCGCATTGCCCGATTTGAGGCACAATGCACCGGCATCCGCCGTGACATTCGGGCGGCTTTCATAGATCACCCCGATCACTCCCAACGGTGTGCGCACCCGTTGAATGTTCAATCCCGAAGGTTGGTCCCAATCTTCAAGAACCTGGCCAACGGGATCATCTTGCTGTGCAACCGCTTGAAGGCTCTGAACAATGCCTTGAATACGGGGTTCATCCAGCATGAGCCGATCCATCATCGCATCAGACAGGCCTTTGTTGTGACCAAAATCAAGATCAAGCTGGTTGGCGGCGATGATCGTCTCGCGCTGCATCCAAACCGCCTCGGCTGCGGCCATTAGCGCCGTGCACTTGGCTTCGCCTGTTGCTGTGGCCAGAAATTGCGACGCGGCTTTTGCACGGGCGCCGATATCGGCCATCAATTCGGGTATGTTTTCAATGTCTTTCATCAGTCTCAAGCCTTTCAAAATCGGCGTGCCAGAGATTTCGTGCCTCCGGCGGAGGTATTTTTAACAAGAAGAATAGTCAGAGCACCATATCGTCGCGGTGGATCAACGCGGCGCGGCCGGGATAGCCGAGCGTGGCCTCGATCTGATGCGACTGCTGCCCCAAAATGGCACGGGCTTCACCTGCGGTGTAGCGGCTCAAGCCTTGGCCCAGATTATGTCCCTCTGGGCTAAGGATGGCCAGCGGTTCACCGCGGCCAAAATTGCCCTCCACCTGAGTGACCCCTGCTGGCAGCAGGCTGTTGCCGGAGTTCAGCGCTCTTGCTGCGCCGCTGTCGATGGTGATCTGCCCACGCGGTTTCATCGCTGCAATCCAGCGTTTACGCGCAGCTTGTGGATCTGTCTGAGCCGTGAACCAGGTGCAAGGCGCGCCTTCACTTAGCATTTTCAGTGGGTTCTGCTGCGATCCTTCAGTGATTGCCATCGCGCAGCCACCAGCTGTTGCAACTTTCGCAGCCATGAGTTTTGTAATCATACCACCTTTGGACAAGCCGGAGACCCCATCACCTGCCATAGCTTCGATTGCAGGAGTGATCTGGTCGATCCGATCATAGCGGCAGGCATCTGCGTCCAGTGTTGGATTGGCGTTGTAAAAGCCATCGACGTCGGACAGCAGGATCAAACAATCGGCCCCAACTGTGACCGCCACCTGCGCCGCCAGACGGTCGTTGTCGCCGTAGCGGATCTCATCGGTGGCAATCGTGTCATTTTCATTGACGATTGGCACCACGCCCAGGTTCAGCAGGGTTTCCATAGTGGCGCGAGAGTTGAGGTAACGCCGCCGGTTTTCGCTGTCTTCCAGTGTCACCAGAATTTGCGCGGTCTTGATACCATGTGGATCCAAGGCCTGCTCGTAAGCGCGGGCAAGGCGGATCTGACCGACGGCGGCCGCGGCCTGAGACTGTTCTAACGGCAAGTCGGCGTAGGACAGTCCTAGAACCCCACGGCCCAGTGCAATAGACCCCGAAGACACCAGAATGACGTCTTTGCCTTGCGTCCTGAGCCATGCAACGTCTTGTGCTAAAGCACACAGCCAATCCCCACGCAGAGTTCCGTCGTCTCGATCAACCAGCAAGGCCGAGCCGATCTTGACGACAACACGTTTTGCTGAGCTTAGGGTTTCCAAGTCTCCGCCTCCTCAGCGGGTTTTTGTCGGATACGGTCGTCTTCGATTTCACGCCGAACCGCGCGTAACACTTCGGGCAGGCCCTCGCGGCTGACCCCGGACATCATCATCACATGGCCACCCACTGCCGCTTCCAGCTCGGCAAGCGCCTCAGCACGTTCTTCGTCGTCTAATGCATCAATTTTGTTCAGCGCTGTCACCCGTGCCTTGTTAGCAAGCTCACCGCCATAAGCCTCTAGCTCGCCAATAATGGTACGGTAATCTTCGGCGATGGTTTCAGATGTTCCGTCCACCAGATGCAACAGCACCGAGCAGCGTTCGACATGGCCCAGAAAACGGTCGCCGATACCGCGACCTTCGTGGGCGCCAGCGATCAACCCGGGGATATCAGCGATGACAAATTCAGCATTATCAATGCCTACTACGCCAAGGTTCGGGTGCAGGGTGGTGAATGGATAGTCCGCGATTTTTGGACGCGCATTGGAACTTGCCGCCAAGAAGGTGGATTTCCCCGCATTCGGCAATCCCAATAAACCAGCGTCTGCGATCAGTTTCAGCTTCAGCCAGATGGTGCGTTCGACACCTTCTTGACCCGGATTTGCCCGTCGAGGCGCCTGGTTGGTGGCACTTTTGAAGTGCAGGTTGCCAAAGCCGCCATTGCCGCCCTTGGCCAACTGGATGCGCTGGCCAACTTCGGTCAGATCGGCAATCACGGTTTCCTGATCTTCATCCAGGATCTCGGTGCCCACTGGCACCCGCAATATAATGTCGTCGCCATCTTTACCGGTGCGCTGCTGGCCCATTCCGCTTTGGCCGGTTTTTGCAAAAAAGTGCTGTTGATAGCGAAAATCGATCAGCGTGTTCAGCCCGTCTACCACCTCGACCCAGACGGTACCGCCCTTGCCGCCATCGCCGCCATTGGGGCCGCCATATTCTGCATTCTTTTCGCGCCGAAAGCTGATACAGCCATTGCCGCCGCCGCCGGACCGGATGTAGACCTTTGCCAGATCGAGGAATTTCATGACTGCTCCTTTTCGCGCGCGCCAAACCATAAGCCCGGGCGTAATAGTATCGAGGTGATCAAAGACAGGGACACAACTGGCCCCTGCCCGGTCTGACGCCTGCCTTAACGCATCACACGCGGCGCGCCAATCACAGTTTTCTGCTATAAGTCCAGGTTGGTACCGCAGCATCGCGTGAAACAGAATAAGTTTCCGCATCGCCAAGATATTCAAAGCCGCAATGGATTAACACCCGTGCCGAGGCCGGGTTGTCCTGAAATACCGAAGCAAACATTGCCGCGTTGTTCAGCGGGTTGGCATCGACCAGCGCCTTAAGCGCCTCGGAGGCAAGGCCAGTGTTCCAAAACACCGGTGCGATCCAGAACCCGACTTCGGACTGGTCGCGATCCATTCGTTTTAGCCCGATCACACCCTTAAGCTCGGCGCCACCGTCACGTGTGCCATCAATGGCCCAGACATCCTCGTCGCGATCAGTCGCCAAAGCGCGTTCGACATAAGACGCAGTCGCACCCGGCGGTAGGGGATGTGGAATGGAGCTGGTCATACGCGCGACACGTTCTTCACCGGTATAATGGGCAATCAGCCCCTCATCCGATTTACGCAGCGGACGCAGAACAAACCGCTCGGTCTCGATGACCGGCTGTGTAAGTGTTTGATCCAGGCTCATACTGATGTTCCTCATTCAATCGATACTCGTTCGCCGGGCATGGTGATCCGACTTGCGCCACGGGAAAAACAGATACAATCCGTGTCATGCGCCAAAACAGAAAGAGGGACCGGCTTATCACCGATCCCCCAAATTTTTCTTAACCTTGTGGGTTCGGTTTACTCAGCGGCCTCCGCCATTGGGAGAACCGAAATAAAGGTACGGCCTTTAAGGCCTTTGTGGAAGGTAACAGCGCCTTCGACAACGGCGAAGATCGTGTGATCCTTGCCCATGCCTACGCCTTCGCCCGGCCAAAACTTGGTGCCGCGCTGACGAACGATGATGTTACCCGAGATGGCTGCTTCGCCACCGTACAGCTTCACGCCAAGACGACGACCCGCAGAGTCGCGGCCGTTACGGGAGGAGCCACCAGCTTTTTTATGTGCCATTCTGTCTCTCCTTAGCCTTTAGCCAGATCTTTGGCCTGTTCAACCCACTCGGGTTTCACTTTGACCGCATCGATAGCAGCAATATCGTCTGTCGACAATGCTGCGACCTGAGCAAAGCTGGTCAGACCAGCGTCGTTCAGCTTCTTGGCGGCGGCAGGGCCTACACCAGTCAACTGTGTCAGATCATCGGAGCCAGCAGCAGCCGGAGCAGCTTTAGCAGCAGCAGGGGCAGCGCCCTTACCGGTAGCAACTTTAACACCAGTTTTGTCAGCGCCTGCTGTCAGGATCTCGGTGATCTTGATCAGGGTCAGCTTTTGACGGTGACCTTTGGTGCGCTTAGAAGAGTGCTTACGACGGCGCTTGACGAAGTGGATCAGCTTTTCGCCTTTGATCTGGTCGATGACCTCGGCCTGCACAGCAGCACCTTCAACAAAGGGTGCACCCACAACTGTAGCGTCGCCGCCCAGCATCAGGATGTCATTGAACTGAATTGTTTCGCCAGCATCAGCAGCCAATTTTTCAATGCGGAGGATATCGCCCGCTTGAACTTTGTACTGCTTGCCGCCAGTCTTGAGGACCGCAAACATGCGTCTTTCCTTTTTCAACCGCGTTCTGTGGTCCCCTTGCGGGCGTTTAGGCCTAAGCCACCTCGAACGGCGCGTCCCTTTGGGGACGAATTACGAAATAACCCCAACACCGAAGAGAATCCGGGCCGGGAAGCGGGCTTATGCGGCAGATGTGTGACCCTGTCAAGTCCCGTTGACAAGGGCCTCCCATTACCTCAGCCCCCTGCCCCATCGCCTGTTTAGATGTCTTGCCCAATGGCAAGTTCAGAAAGCCGCGAGGCCAGCTGTTCGAACCGGTTGGCGGTGATTTCATATTGCACTGCATTCAGCAATTCATAGACGGTCTGCATCAGTGGTTGCTCCAACGCCACAACATAATCCAACAACTCCTGATCGGAGAACGCTTGGTAGGTATAGGCCGAACCGGCCAGTGAGGAGGCCTGCAATGCCAGGCGCAAATTGCCTTCTTGTTCTTTCATCAACGCTTCTAGCCCGGGGATATCCAGATCCAGATCAATGACACCAGCATCCCGCGCCGCCATGAGAAAGCGGAGCTGTATTTGCTGAACCGCCTTGATCCCAGTGTCAGCCGCATCAATTGCCACCCCCATGCGCTTCAAAACACCCAACCGCGCAGAGCCGTCGCGGACCAGATCTGAGACAATACGCCGTCCGGCCTCCTGGATGACGTTGTCTTCCGCAACCATATGAGCCGCATTTTCTGCAGCGACCAGCCGTTGCCCCAGTTCGCTGGCATAGAATTCTGACGCATGGGCCAACGCGTCATCGTCCAGAGTTTCCTCCAGGATTTGCAAGGCTAGATCGTGCATGACGCTGGTATCAAAAACCTGCTCGGACAGACGCACCCAGGCTGATCCAAAATCACCGGCCTCAAGACCCAGCATATCAGGAGCACTGCCCGCAGACAGAGCGATACTATCAAGGGCCACATCAAACCCGGTCACTTCCAGAAATGTTTCAATCCGCTCGCGATCTGCGGCATGGGCGCTCGAAATGTTCAAAAGGGAAGCAAGAACAAGCGCTAGCAGGCCTTGCATCAGCATTGCGGGGCGAGGGAGAAGATACATCATACAGCAACACCTAAGCGTTTCAGGCGATCAGACAATGATAAACTGACTTTCTTGAACCAACTGTGAAAACCCTCTTGCGCCGGTCAGATAACATCCGTAAACGCTGCCACACCAGACCCCCGCGGAGAGGTGCCGGAGTGGTCGAACGGGGCGGTCTCGAAAACCGTTGAGCCTTCACGGGTTCCCAGGGTTCGAATCCCTGTCTCTCCGCCATTCCCCCCAAATGAACGCGTAAGTTATTGTTTTAGTCATTAGAACAGAAGCTCACTCGTTCGCTCATGCTCTGCCCCCTCCGGTGCCCCCTTTCAGAATACCTTTGGTCGGCGGACATCATTGAGCCGCTTTGTAATGTGCCACCCGCGTCATTCTGCCGGAGCCGTGTCCCCCCCCGGCCTCACCGGATTGCGCAAGAGATTCATTTATATCCCAGTTAAACAAAGCGCGGCGTTTCTGAACTTTTTGACGAAGCAGACAGGAAGCCGTCGTTAGACGCGATCACGACCAACGGCTGATATGCGCAGTAAGCATACGTAATTGGGCCCCCTCTGTTTTGAGGTCGAGCTCCCAGTATGATCACAGTGTTGCTGTGAACAAGGGAGATCGATGATGGACTACTTTGTTGGACTGGATGTGTCACTGCGGTCGTGCGCGCTTTGCGTTGGTGATGCGAAGGGCAAAATCGTTCTCGAACGCGAATTGGCTTGCGAGGTCGACGAGATTGCAGCGTGCCTCTCTGATTTTGAGTTCCCGATAGAACGCATCGGTTTGGAAGCTGGTACGATGAGCCAACACCTTTACTTTGGACTGCAGGCCGCAGGTATGGACGTGGTTTGCATGGAGGCCCGTCAGGTACACGCAGCCCTGTCTGCGATGCGAAACAAGACCGACAAAAATGATGCCAAAGGCATTGCGCATGTTCTGCGCACAGGCTGGTTCAGTCCGGTTCATATGAAGAGCTGAGAGACCCATGGTCTCAGAACGCTGTTCAGCACACGCCAGGCGTTGCTTAAGAAGACGATGGATCTGGCAAATGAAACCCGTGGATTGCTGAATATATTTGGCATCTGCCTGCCCAAAACCGTCCCACATGGGAATTTTGATGGCATCGTACATCCTATGATCGAAATGGATGATGTTCTGGCGCATGCCCATGTGCCGTTTCTCGACGCAAGTGTGGCCCAGTATCAGCATTATCTGGAGGTTGATCGACGGGTCGAACGGGCCGCAAGCCATGATGAGGTCTGCCTGAGACTGATGACCGTTCCCCCTCTCGGGCATGGAAACATGCCCGAGAGGGGGAACGGGAGTTGGGCCCATTGCTGCACTGACGTTTAAGGCAGCTGTAGATGATCCCACTCGGTTCAAAAAGTCCAGAACCGGTGGTGCGCATTTTGGACTGACTCCCAGACGGTTCCAATCAGGGGAGCACGACAACCCTGGCCGCATATCAAAGGCTGGGGACAGTGATGTCCGCGCTGCACTTTACGCGGCGGGCAATGCGCTGCTCATGCGAAGTATGGCGCAATCGCAGATTAAGTCATGGGGAATGCGTTTGATGCGTACCAAGGGACGCCGCCGTGCTGTCGTTGCTGTGGCTCGAAAGTTGGCCGTTTTACTGCATCGCAGTGGGTCGACGGCACTGAATTTCGTCAGGAACAGTTGGGGAATACGGCATGACGTAAAACGCCCAATTAGAGAAGCGTGCTTTGCAAAGTCGAGTCTGCCTGCGAGTCAATACTGCGCAAACGGCATGTAACCGACATTCGTACATCATGCGGCGAAGGGCTGGTTCCTGCTCAGGCCGACGGAGCTGGACTGGATCATCGGCTGCTACAATCAGCGAGGAACTGCGGTGCAACACATCAAGGAAGGCAAGCCGCAACCAACTGGACGGGCTCGTCTTACAAAGGAATGGTGCACAACGGGGTCCGCCTTCAGCATGACGCATTCGCCTACAATGTAAATGTCTTCCTACATGGCTCTGATCTGACCTGACCAATGAGATGTCGATGCGCCCCTGCCTAGCTTCTAGACACGATTGATCTAGATCGGCGCAAGGGTCGCCTGACATGCTCGAAGCATGACCTTTCAACTGACCTAGGTTGGGACCAATGATGCTGTGTTCAACCACATCCTCGCGGCTGTCGTCCAAGTGCGTATGCCACCGGTCCCAACATGTGGTTTTCAGAGACGAATCCCGAATAAATTTAGCTCTGTTCCTACGTTTGTAGATCGGCGCTATCGATCACATCCACGAAGTCAAAACTGTTGCTATACAGCAAATTGTGGACGTAATCTGGGCTGCAGACTCCGCGACGTGGCGAGCGACGGGGAAATACCTTTGTCTATAATCAATTCACCGAAGATGTAGAACGCTGGAAACTGAACCGGCGAGAGTAAATCTAATTCGGAGTACGGAGATGGATACCTTTACGACCTCTGCCTTTGATCACAGTCAGTATATGCCCCACGGCATGTGCTATATGTGGCGCCCCGACATTCTCTGGCCGACAGTTATTTCAGATGCGGTGACCGCGGTTGCCTACCTTGCCTTTGCGTTAGCAATCATCACCTTTGTTCGTAGGCGGGAAGATCTGCCTGATCCCGCTTTCTTCATTCTAGCCGGGTCCATTATTTTTCTAGCCTGTGGCACGTCACACCTGTTGAGTGCTGTGGTGATTTGGAATCCACTCTATGGGTATTTGGCGGTGGTCAAAGTAATGGTCGCCGTTAGCTCGGTCGCGGCGGCGATACTGCTTTGGCGCTTGCTGCCTGTGTTTCTAGCTATCCCCAGTCCCGCACTACTTGAGGTCAAAAATCAGGATCTCGAAAGAGAAGTCAAGGTTCGCACCAAAATGGAGCGGGACGCTAAAAATCTAAATACGCAGCTGCGGGTCGCTCGTGATGTGGCCGAGCAGGCAATCCAGGCCAAAAGTCAATTCTTAACAACCATGTCACACGAAATCCGCACACCTATGAATGGCGTGTTGGGCACAATGGAGTTGCTGCAACTCACCAAACTCAATCAGGAACAAGCGAAATACACCAGAATCCTACGCCGTTCTGGCCATACCCTAATGAGGATCATCGATGACATCCTGGATTTCTCCAAGATTGAAGTCGGCAAATTAGTGCTCGAAAACACTCAGTTCAATATGACGCAACTGATCGAAGACAGCGTGTCTTTCCTTGATGTCAAAGTGATGGATGGCATTGAATTAGTGATCGAGGTAGATCCCGCAATACCCGCTAATCTAAAAGGGGACCCAACTCGCTTACACCAGGTCATCACGAACTTACTGAATAATGCGTTTAAGTTCACGGCTGAAGGGAGTGTTCGCTTACACGTTAGCGCCGAACCCACCCACAATCGGACCGTAGCCGTCAATTTTAGCATTTCTGACACAGGCCTCGGAATGACCGAGGATGTGACGTCTGTTATATTTCAGCCTTTTACCCAGGCAGATCAATCGACATCCAGAAAATATGGTGGCTCCGGCCTTGGGCTTTCGATTTGTAAAAATCTGGTTGAACTGATGGGCGGAGAAATTGGTGTCGAGAGCGAACCTGGAAGAGGGTCACGTTTTCATTTCAGAATCGTGTTTGATATTGCTCGTCAGCCTTTGATAGACGCAGCTCAAAAATCCGCAAGTAGCGTTGACTACTCTGGACTGAGAGTTTTGCTGGCCGAGGATAATGATATTAATCAGCAAATCGCAATAAGCTTAATCGCCAAGTTGGGGGTCACGGCTGATCTTGTAGCTGATGGTTCCTCTGCCGTGAGTAAATTTCGCAAACAGGCTGGTGGCTATGACCTCGTACTCATGGACTGCGAAATGCCAGTATTGGATGGCTATGAGGCTACGAAACAAATACGCCAATTCGAAGCTGACAATGACCTCCAACCAACAATTATCTACGCACTCAGTGCGCATGTTTTATCGGATCACCTTGACGCGTGCCATGCGGCTGGAATGAATGATAGTTTGTCTAAACCGATTAGCTTCGAGCAAATAGCAAAGCTATTTGGGACTGTAATCTCTATGAGAGAAGCAAAATAGATAGAGGGTTAACGTCCGCATACCGCCCCTTCTGCATATGAGAAGCGGTCGCCCTGATGTCAGATGCCAGGTCCGCTTTGGGCTGCGGTTTCAACGGGTCGACGCTACACTTTAGTCTTTTTGGAAAGATGGAGTGTAAATCATGGCCTATCGGCGCAGACTTTTTCTTACAGATAAACAGAAGTCAGAGATCTGGGATCGTTGGCAACGCGGAGAGTCGATGAGTTCGATTGGACGTGGATTTGATCGTGCATCATCATCGATTTATCCGCTGCTGCGCGCACCGGAGGTATCCGTCCTCTAGATCGCATGAGGTCCCGTTTGGCTCTGAGTTTGATTGAACGCGAGGAGATATCACGAGGCCTGACTGCGCAACTATCTGTGCGATAAATTGCAAGACCCTTGAACCGGTCTGCGTCGACCATCAGCCGCGAGATCCGGCGCAACGGTGGTGCCAAACTTTACCGTGCGGCTCGATCAGATGCAGCGGCATGGGCTCGTGCCCATCGCCCAAAGCCCTGCAAATTGGCCGACAATATCTATCAGAGGTGGTCGCAGGATTTCGGACCAGTAGTTAAGATGGATCGCATGACGAAAGAGATGATCCAAAATGAC
>MAAY01000035.1:39942-40311 GCA_002162795.1 Rhodobacterales bacterium 56_14_T64 | reverse complement strand
TGTTTGTGTCGATCCCACCGCATCTGGCGCTCTCGACCGTGATGCAGCGGATCAAAGGTCGGTCATCGCGCAAGATACAGATGGAGTTTCCCGACCTGCGTAAAAGGTACTGGGGCAGGCGGTTCTGGGCACGTGGATATTTTTCCACAACGTCAGGCAACGTCACCGACGACATCATACTTCAGTATCTGGAGTTGCACTCCAAAGTGAACCTACCGGCGCCAGCCGGTAGTCCTTCAGTCGGTTCACGCAGGTCATGGCGCTGTGTCAATTGGATGGCGCCCAGCGGCGGTGGTGTTGCGGCCCGTCGGTCGTGATCATGTCCAGAGATAGCGTATGATCCATGTTGCGCATTCGGTGACGCAGCAT
>MAAY01000035.1:23700-39797 GCA_002162795.1 Rhodobacterales bacterium 56_14_T64 | reverse complement strand
CCAAGCGAGGAATCGCTGGGGGTTGTTGCCAGTGCCTGCTCCCACAGGGTTGGCGCGCCGGGTTTGGCGAAGTCGAGTTCGGAAAACGAATAGCGGCGCCAGTCTTGTGGTACTTCGCCTGCAAGCAGAGGCAGCAGCGAGCTACCGTCCATTGAATTTGGGATCTCTTGCCCGACCCAGTCCAGGATGGTTGGTGTCAGATCAATGGATTCGGTGATCTGTGATACCACGGCTCCGGCCCGGTCATCGTTACCGGGCTGTCGGATAATCAGTGGAGTGTGGTAGGCTGCGTCATAAACTGAGAATTTGCCCCAGCTGTGACGATCTCCCAGCATCTCGCCGTGGTCGGCTGAGATCACCACCAAGGTGTTGTCCTCTTGTCCGCTGTCTTTCAGGAATTGCAGCACCCGACCAATATGGGTGTCCACCTCAGTGGCCAGCCCAAGGTAAAGCGCGCGCAGGGTTTGCACTGTGTCATCCGTGGGCAGCAAATCTGGAAACCCCATGACAAAATCTGCCGGCGAATAAGCCTGTTGGCTGGGGCCAAAGAAAGGATGCAGTGCGGCCTCGGCCTCGGGGCTTGGCAGGCGGGCCGGCAGCGGCATCGCATCGGGGTCGTACATGTCATTGTAAGGTGCCGGTGCCACTAGTGGTGGGTGCGGGCGAATATAAGTCAGATGGGCAAACCAGCTTTGATCTGAATATGCGGGTAGGGTGGCCAGAAACCGGTCGGTCAGGAATGCAGTGTCGCTGTGCTCGGCACTGTACAGGGCCGGGTCATTCAGTCGTGGCGCGCCACCAGTTGGCGAAACGGGTCTATAGACATCCGGGTAGCTGTCAAAATGATAACCGTGGTTCAGCAGATGAGAGCGCCACGGATAGGACATCTCCATCCGCATCTCCAGCATCTCCTGAAAGCCGCTCATCTGGTGTTCATAAGACCGAACCGCCGGATCATTAGGGTGATGAACGCGCGGATCCTGCGAGGTATCGGTGTAGCCAAACAGCATCGGCCGATAGCCGGCCTTGCGCATCTCGGTGGCGATGGTTGGCGTGTCATGGCGCAGTGGCGTGCCGTTGCGTACCGAGCGATGGTTCATCGCATATTGCCCGGTCAGCAGCGAGGCCCGCGACGGGCCACAGGGGTTCACCACGGTATAGTTGCGCTCGAAGGTGACGGCTTGTTGCATGAAGGCGCGCAGATTGGGCAGCTCCACATGCTGAGCCATGGCGCCAAACAGACAGTCGGCGCGCATCTGATCGATGAGGATGAACAGGACATTCTTGCGGGGGACCATGGTGCATCTCCTTCACCGAATCTTGCGTCAGATAAGCGCGGAAAGCTGGTGGTGAAAAGAGGTAATTTGCATTCCCGAGGATGTGCTTGCTCGTGAATGTGGGGGGTTCTTGAATTTTCCTTGTGATTTGTGGGGTTTTGTGCATTTCTGTGCATCACTTGTAGGCTGCGTGAAGGTTATTTCTGTGCCATCCATTCGTCCCCCTTTCTCCAGTGAAGCAGACCCAAAAGCAGAGCGTTGCAACATGGGTATTCAGGATTGCGCGTGATGGAACGCGGGTGCTGGACCGATGATCCGCTCGATCCGGTCACAAAGTGGAACATGACATGGCCATTGTAAGTTTCCTGATCAGCCTGGCTGGAGCCACCATGTTGCTGCTTTTTGCGGTTCGGATGGTGCGCACCGGGATCGAGCGCAGCTATGGCGCGTCATTCCAGCGGGTGTTGACCGGACAGCGTAGCCTGACACAGGCAAGTCTGGTTGGTCTGGTGCTGGCGATTGTATTGCAAAGCTCGGCTGCGGTGGCGCTGCTGACCTCGGGCTTTGCGGCCAGCGGCATGCTGAGTTTCCCCACCGGGTTGGCGATTGTATTGGGCGGCGATCTGGGCTCGGCGCTGATCATTCAGATCCTGTCGTTCAAACTGGATTGGCTGGTGCCGATGCTGCTGGCGGTGGGCGGCTATATGTTCGTCAAGGTCGAGGCCCGAAAGGCGCGGCAGTTGGGGCGCATTCTGATGGGTGTGGCCTTTATCCTGATCTCGCTGCGGTTCCTGCGCGAGGCGATGGACCCGATCCGCGACAGTGCGTTCCTGCCCGCCGTCGCCGGTTATCTGGCGCGCGACTATGTGACGGCATTTTTGGTTGGTGGCGCACTGGCCTTTGTGATGCATTCCTCAGTGGCGGCGATCCTGATGTGCGTGACGCTGGTGCAGATAGATGCAATCCCCTTTGCAGCCGGCCTGTCGCTGGTGCTGGGGGCCAATTTTGGCTCGGCGTTTATTCCGGTTTGGCTGAGTCGAGGCATGGATTTGGCGGCGCGGCGCATTCCCTTTGCCAATCTTATCCTGCGCGGAACTTGGGCGGTGGTCACCCTGTTTGCCGCCAATCTGGCGCTGCGGTCCGGGGCTCTGGGTGATCCGCAGGGCGGCCAGATGCTGGTCTACACCCATCTTGCCTTTAATGCGTCACTGCTGGTGCTGGCTTTGCCTCTCTGCAAGCCGCTGCAAAAGACGATGGAACGGTTACTGCCGGATCCGCTGGTGGTCGAACCTGAGGTGGCGACCGGCCGTCCGACTAGCGTGTTGGATCTGACAAATATTGGCCCGCCGACGCAGGCATTGGCCAGCCTCAAACGCGAATTGCTGCGGATGTCAGGGCTGGTCGAGGCCATGTTCCGCCCGGTGCTAGATCTGTATCAATCCGGCGACAAAGCTCAGATCAGGGCGGTGCAAGCGCTGGATGGCGAGGTCAACGATTGTCTGTCAGGCATTCGATCCTTTGTCGCCGCGATCCCACCCGAGGAGTTCGGCAAGGCCAATGCAAAGGCTGCGCGTGATATGGTGGAATATGCCATTCGGCTGGAAACTGCTGGCGATGTGGTGGCCAAACGCCTGGCAGTCCTGGCCGGGCGGATGAGAAAGAAAGACGCCAACTTTTCGGACGAAGGTTGGATGGAACTGACCCGGCTGCATGAGAGCATTCTTGCCAACCTGTGTCTGGCATCCAATGTTCTGATCTCGGATGATCTGGAAAGCGCCCGGCTGCTGAGCCTAGAGAAGACCGAGCTGAAACGGGCAGAGCGCGACAGCCGCAAACGTCATCTCAAACGCCTGCAGGGCGGCAGCTCTGATAGCTTCGAGACTTCGGACATCCACTTGGAAACCCTGCGTGCACTGCGCGAATTCAACAGCCATATCGCGGCTGTGGCCTATCCTATCCTGTACCTGAACGGTCAATTGCTCGAAACCCGGCTGATCGAGGATATGCCCCGCGATCAGGTGGAGACATGAGTGTTGATTCGTGTCCGCACAATATTTGCGCATATTGCTATCCAAAAAGGCTGTTGGTCACAAACCTCTGGAAAGTCACTGATTTTTCCATCTTCGGTCACATAAGGGTTACGCCGTTGACGTAGAGCAATCTGCAGGCGCAAACTGAAATTATTAGCGCCAGAAATTGACCCTAATCTTGGCTGGCTACCAAGAGGAAAAACAGCAACTGGACCGATTTGGCATTTGATTTTTCAAATCTGGTCTTAACAATTATTGAAACTGTCACTGTAGGAGATCCAATTCCACCCGCACAACTTGTCTCTAATAACAAAAAAATATCAAACAACTTTCCAACGGGGAAAATCACTATGACTATTAAATCATCCTTATCCCGCCGCTCGCTGCTGAAGAGCGCTGGCGCTGCCGCTTTGGCCGCTCCGCTGTATTCCAAAAGCGCATTGGCGTCCTCGGGTGAAATCAACATCCTGATGTGGTCGGATTACCTGCCGCCGGAGTTCATCGCAGGATTTGAAGCCTCGACCGGAATTAAGATCAATTACACCGGCATTGGCTCGAACGAAGAAATCATCAACAAGATGAAGGCCACCAAAGGTCAGGGCTTCGACATTGTGTCGCCGACCAACAACCGCTCGCTGCAGTGGGGCCCGCTGGAACTGCTTCAGCCGTTCGACATGAACAAAGTCAACATCGACGCTGTGAACCCTGCGATGGCCAAGATTGGTACTGACGCCTGGAACTTTGCCGATTCTGGCGTTCACTGGTTGCCACACATCTGGGGCACCGAAGGTATCGCATACCGCACCGACAAATGGCTGCCCGAAGGCGATGCACCGTCTTATGGCGATGTCTGGAGCGAAGCCAACGCCGGCAAAACCATGGGTCGTGCACACTCGATGATGTTGGGTGCCGGTCTGTACATGGAAGCCTCGGGCGCAATGGATGCCGGTTCGGTTTGGTCTGCGTATGAGAACGAAGAAAACATGCGTAAAGTCTGGGGCCAGATCACTGACTGGTGTGTTGAGCGTAAGTCGCGCATCAAACTGATCTGGAACGATGCTGACAGCCAGAAGAACGGTCTTCTGAATGAAGGTGTGATTGTTGGTCAGACTTGGGATGGTCCGGCACTGGCTCTGAAATCTGCTGGCGAACCTGTGCATTATCAGGCTCCGGTTGAGGGTGCGATGGCTTGGGTTGACGGCATGTCGATGCCGGTTGGTGCCAAGAACACCGATCAGATCTATGCCTTCATCGATTATGCCTTTGGCAAAGAAGCCGCTGGTGTTGCGATTGATAGCCACGGCTATAACTCGCCAGTTCTGGGCGCGGATGGCTTCTCGGGTGACAACTACAAGAAGAACTTTGCCGAAGCCTATCCTGGCAGCAGCCTGGCTAACCTGAACCCATGGCCTGCTGAAGCACCGTGGTATGCAGACGTTCGGACCGAGTTCGTCAACAAGTTCAAAAGCTCCTAAGGCTTTTGAACTTGTGATCCTGTGGCCCTCTCTCTGGAGAGGGCCATTTTGGCGCCTAAGGCGCATGTAATTAAAGCATAAAAATGGATGTTGCCTGTTTGGGCCGGTGAATATGACCGGGCCTTAGCTGTGCCGCACCGAGGGGGAAGCCACATGAGTGCTGGGGTTGGCGTAAATCTCGAAGATCTCTGGATCAAGTTCGGAGACTTTGTCGCGGTTCGCGAAGCAAACGTGAATATCAACGGGGGCGATTTCTTTTCGTTTCTTGGGCCATCAGGGTGTGGCAAGACCACCATTCTGCGAGCGGTTTCCGGTTTTCTGGAGCCAAGCCAAGGCAACGTGCTGATTGGCGGCAATAACATGAAGGGCATCGGCCCGAACAAACGCCCCACAGCGCTGATCTTTCAGAACCTGGCGCTATTTCCACTGATGAAGGTCTGGGAGAACATCACCTTCTCGATGGAAATCAAGGGTGCTTCGGCCAAGGAACGCCGCAAGCGTGCGGATGAATTACTGGATATGATCGCGCTGACTGGTCAGGGTGACAAACTGCCCGCCGAACTGTCGGGTGGTCAAAAGCAGCGGGTGGCGATTGCCCGTGCACTCTGTGCCGAACCAGATGTGCTGCTGCTGGATGAACCGCTGTCAGCGCTGGATCTAAAACTGCGTCAGCACATGCGGTCGGAACTGCGTGAGATTCAGAAACGGGTTGGCATTACCTTTATCTACATCACCCACGACCAGGGCGAGGCGCTGACCATGTCGGACAATATCGCGGTGATGCGCGCTGGCGTGATCGACCAGATCGGCGATGGTAAAACTATCTATAACGATCCCATGACCCCATTCGCGGCGTCCTTTGTAGGCGAAAACAACGTTTTCCGTGGCCGGGTCAAGCAGGTCAGCGGCAATGAGGTGATGGTCACTACCAACCGGTCGGGTGATCTGATGGCGCGGGTCGCCAACGGCACTGAGGGTCGGCTGAAAGAGGGCGACGAGGCGATGCTGTTCATCCGCCCCGAGGCGTTTTCACTGGCGCCTGTTGGTACTCAGGGCGATCACTTTGTCACCGCGCAAGTCACCAAAGAAGAGTTCGAAGGCAATACGTTCAACATCTTCATGGAAGGCGACGGCGGCAAGGAAATCAAGGTGGCTCTGCCCAACCTTGGCCAGTCCTTTGAAAGCCACCAGGGCGAAGCGATGACCCTGGAATATCAAGTCAGAAACGCTGTAGCACTGCCGGCCGGCGTGCTGGCGACGGAATAGGGGGGCTGAACAGATGCCCCAATTCCTAAAGGAATACTTTAACCGCAACGGCATCGGTCTCGGCTCGGTCATGTTGGGCCTTGTCCTGTTTTGGACCGTTGGTCTGATCATCATGCCGCAGCTGTCGATGCTCGACTTTTCATTCCGGCCGAACCTGCCGCCGCCAGAAATTGGTGGCCCGAAGGACCTTTATACGCTGGAGAACTACAAGTACCTGATTTTTGGCCCCGAGGGCGGCAGTCAGGACTATAACGCGGTGGATCTTCGGGTGTTCTATCGCACCCTGATCGCTGCTGTTCTGGTGACGATCTTCAACCTGATGCTGTGCTACCCGATTGCCTATTATCTGGCACAGACAAAGGGTAATCACATCCGCGTTTTGGCGCTGATGCTGATCATCCCCTACTGGATCAACGAGATCCTGCGGGCCTTTGCGCTGCGGATCATCTTTGGCGAAACCGGGATTTTGAACAACGTGCTGGTTGGCATGGGTGTGTTTGATACGCCATTTGACTTCATCCGCAACGACATCGCGCTCTATGCGGGGCTTGGCTATGCCTACATCCTGCTGATGATCTTCCCGATCTACAACGTGATCGAAAGCTTGGATCGCAACCAGATCGAGGCAGCGCGGGATATGGGCGCCAGTTGGCCCCGCATTCACTGGCGGGTGGTCATTCCCTATGCCAAGCCGGGCATCAGCTCGGGTTGTACCATGGTGTTCATGCTGTCGGCCGGCGCGCTGGCTGCACCGCAGATCTTGGGTGGTCCATCCAGCCTGTGGTTTACGCAGCTGATCTATCAGCAATTCAATGACAACAGCGACTGGCCACAAGGCGCGGCATATGCCGTGGTGCTGCTGGTCACCTGTATCCTGCTGGTGCTGGCACTGATGCGCCTGTTCAAGGTGAACATGGGGGACATCGGCAAATGAAGAACTTTTCTCTTATGCGTATAAGCATCTGGGTCTACCTGGCACTGTTCTTCTCGTACCTGCTGGGCCCATTGGTGATCATGTCGGTCACCGCCTTCAACTCTCCCGGATTTCCACGGGCTGCCCCGTGGGAGTGTCTGACGTTTGAGTGGTTCTCGGCGCTGTTTCAGGATGAACGTATCCTGAACGGCATCAAGAACTCGATTCTGGTGGGCGTAGGGACTGTGACCCTGTCGGTTTCCATGGGATTGGCCGGCGCGTTGATGCTGACCCAGATCTGGCCCAAGCTGCGGGCGACCTATTACACCATCATCATCGCTCCGATCCTGATCCCCGGTGTGGTGATTGGTATCTCGACACTGGTGTTCTGGGATCGGGTCAACCGGATGTTTGGTCTGGATGCCGATAGCTTCCTGTCCAATGGCTTATTCCTGACCATCATTGGCCAGTCCACCTTTATCGCCAGCTACTGCATGCTGGTGCTGGTGGCACGTCTACAGCGCTATGACACTGGTCTGACCGAGGCTGCACTGGATCTCGGCGCAACCCATGCGCAGGCGTTCCGCAAGGTGCTGCTGCCGTTCATGCGTCCAGCGATTGCATCAGCCGCAGTACTGGCCTTTCTGGCCAGTTTCGAGAACTACAACACCACCACATTCACCTTTGGCGAATACCCAACTCTGACCATCGAGTTGGCGCAAAAGGTGCGGTACGGCATCACTCCGGCGATCTCGGCTCTGGCCTTTATCATCGTGCTGCTGACGGTGTTTGCAGCTCTGTTCAACGAGGCGCACATCCGTCGCAAAGAGCTGGTCGCGGCAGCGCGTAAAAGTGCCACCGTGGAAGAATTGGGAAGCGGCAATTTCCGTCTTCCCGGCTTTCTCAGCTCTAACACAGCGGCGGTGGTTCTGGTGGTGGTCGCCATGATGACCATCGCAGTGGTGGGCTCGGCGACGGTTTACAGTCCGCAGCAATGTATCGCGGATGTGAAAGAGCAGAAGCGGATGGAGACCGAAGTGCGGATCCAAGAGCTGCGCCAGCGTCGCGCCGACGAGGCAGCCCGTCGGGCCGCTGAGCAGGCCGACCAAGCAGAGCAGGAACCTGCAGTTGAGGCGGCGCCTAAGCCGTCGAATAACTCGGGCTTTGGTGGTGTGTTTGCTCCCGGTGCGTTGCAGGACGATGGCGCGGACGCCTCTGAAGAGGAGCCGGAGAAACCCGGTAACGATTCAGGGTTCGGAAGTGTGTTTGATCCGAACGCGCTGCAAAGCGAATAAATTGAAAAAGGGCGGTCTTGGGATCGCCCTTTTCTATTGTGCGCAGGCGTCCATCGGCCAAGGCTGATGCCCAGTCCGTTCAAACCTGAATTCTGCTGTTTTTCGCCAGAGTTAGAGGCGGTGTTGATACTCATGACAGTTAAAGGTGACGACGTCGCCAAAGCGGATGCGGACGGGAGATCAGTCCCGTGTGCTAAACGTTGTCTCTGCGCGCCCCGGTTTTACGGGGCCCTGATCCTGATGCCGGGCGTGTCAGGTCCGGCGGTAATCGCGATTGGGGCGCAGTGTGGCGACCAAAGACAAATTCCGCGTTAGGCCTGCGTACGCTGACCCCGCAACACCCCACTTTCAGCACCGAGCCCCTGCCTAGGGCACCCGTTAAATTGAGGGTGATATCCAATCCGGCGTGATACCGCTGGCATCAATGAATTTTTGCACGTCGAGCCCGGCAAACAGCCCGTGATCGGTGATCAGTGCAGCGCTCCAGCCGCGCGCGCGGGCACCCAGAATATCGGTGTGCAGGGTGTCGCCGACCATGGCAATGCGGCTGCGGTCGACGTCTGGCATGCGCTGCTCGACGGTTTCATAGACCGAGGCAAAGGGCTTGCCGTGAAACTCTACCTGAATCCCCAACTGGTCCTGCAGGTCATGGGCATAGTAGCCGGGTTCCAGTGACAACCCGTCCTCGCGCGGGGCAACCAGATCAGGATTGGCCACCACCAAGGGTCGTGGATTACGGCGCAGGCTGTCATGCAGCAGTGCCTGCCTATTGGCGGTCCAATCTGCAGCGCTAAGCATCAAGAAGGCTTGAACCCGGTCATAGGCGCGTGGGTCATCCTGCAAGGCCATAGCGTCAACGCTGAGATCTTCGGGTGTGAAACCGGGCGGCGCGATTATGCCCCATGTCCCGCTGTTACAGACCGCATCGAGATGTGTCTCACAGACATCGCGGCTGGAAATAATTTCCTTGGGGGCAAAATCAAACCCCAGACGGGCAAATTTGGCCTGTGTCTGGGCAGGGGTAAAGCTGGCGGCATTGGTCAGCACCAGCACCTGTTTTCCCATGTCGCGCAGCTGTTGCACCCGCTCATGCGCGCCGGGGATTGGGGTCTCGCCGACGTTTAGGACGCCAAAGGCATCAAACACAAAGACATCAACCTGATCGGCCAACTCGTGCAGCCCTGCGATGTGTTGACCGGCTCCGCCCTGCGGCGCAGTGGGCAGGCGGTTGCGGATTTCCTCATAACGTTCAAAAGCCTGATCCGGGGTCATTTCGATGGAACCTCAAGAACATGGACGTTGCTATTGGATGGTCCCATCTCGGCGCGCAGAGACAGCGCCAGTTTGGGGTCGTCAGTGATAATGCCGTCAACGCCGGTCTGCAGCTCTTGCCGCAGGTCTTCTTCGCCGTTGACGGTCCATGTCATCACCTGCAGCCCCTGTTCCTGCGCCAGAGTCAGGTTTTCACGATCCAGATCCAGAAAGTACGGACACCAGACTGAGGCACCGGATTGTGCCAGAAGTTCCGGGAGTGGCGCAAAGTCGGGGTCCAGACCGTCCATCCACGGTGAACCGGAAAACACCGTGCCATCGGGGTCATTACTGCGCAGGGCCGACAGATACGAACGGTGCAGTTGGGGGTGATTTCGGGCGGCGGCTGACAGGATTTGCCAGTTGAACGCATGGATATAGCTTTGCTCGACCAAGCCATGGTGTTCTATGCTGTCGGCGACGACTTTCACGTAATCATCGGGGTTGATGTGATCGTCTGCGGTGGGGCTGTGTTTCAGCTCGATCAGCAGCTCGACCTTGCGCGGGCTGTTTTTCACCAGCGTCAGGAATTCATCCAGTGTGGGGATGCGACAGTGATGCAGTTGCTTTTGATGTGGGTTCTTGCGGGCATCGTCGCCGCCGGGTCGGTGGCCGCCAACATCAAATGTTCGCAGCTCTTCCAGTGTCAGTTCGTTGATGGCCGGGCCTTGGTCCGGCAGCCAATTGCCTGCCGCGCCGCGGGTGGTATCGCCGGACAGATTAGGATTGTGAGTGATCACAGGCACGCCGTCGCGAGTGAGCAGCAAGTCCAGTTCCAACCCGTCAGCACCGACATCAATCGCGTACTGAAACCCTTCCAGTGTATTCTCGGGCAGGGCAGCCGGGGCACCCCGGTGGGCAAATATTTTTGGCAGTGAAGTCATTGGCTTTCCCAGTTTAATCTTTGGCCTGTGGCACTGTCGAAAAGATGGATCTGTTTCGCCGCGCAGTTTAGCGTAATGCTATCGCTGTTGCACGTCATTCGAACGGATCGCCAGAGGAATTTGTGAGGTGGTCGCGGCCTATTGGGATTGTTATTCGACGTCACAAAATGAAGCCGGTAACCCGTTCAATAGCCCAATAGGCGGCAATGCAGCCGACGCCATAAGCGAGCGCTGTGTTGAGCACGCCATCACTGCGCCGCAGTTGTCTGCCCAGTGCTGGGGTGAGCTTTGTGATCAGTACTGCAACCGCCATCACCGTGGCGACAAAAGCCAGCTGGCCAAGTTCAACACCGAGGTTAAAGCCAAGCAGCGCCATCAGCAGATCGCCCTCGGGGAGTCCGATGTCGCGCAGGGCACCGGCAAAGCCAAACCCGTGCAGCAGGCCAAAGGAAAACGACACCAGCCAGGGCCAGCGTTCGGACAGACGCAGGGTGCCGTCGCGGCGTTTGGCCAGCTCGACCGCAAGGAACACAATCGACAGGGCAATCACGGCCTCGACCGGCGGGGCCGGGATCCGGAGCCAACCAAGTGAAGCCGCCGCAAGGGTGATCGAATGGGCCAGGGTAAAGGCGGTGATGGCGCCGACAAGACGACGCCAATCGTGGATCAGCAGCAGTAGGGCAAAGACAAACAGAAGATGGTCGAACCCGGACAGGATGTGATCCGTTCCCAGCGCGACATAATCCGCCAGAACCTGCCAGGCGGTGGGGTCTTCGGGCAGTGTGAAGCTGGGCTGGTCCGGGGTCAGACGATGGGTGAAGCTGGTGCCCGAGGTGTCCTGAAATCGGACCAAGACATCGGTGCTGGTGCGGCTCAATCCGTCGATAGTAATCTGACGTCCAACTAGCCCGCCATCGCAGGTTGCAGTCCAGCGCGACACCCAGGCGGCACCGTCAAAACGCGGCGTGGGCGGACTGTTTGGGGCGCAGGTTTCTGGCAGTAGCACGTCCATGTCTATGGGCCTGCCTTTGACGTCGGGCTTGCGCCAGAACAGACTGTGGACTTCGCCCTGTAGCACCTGCATTTCCAAATAGCCGGGTTCTAGTGCGTGGGCGTGAACCTGTGAAGATATCAGGGTCATCAGCAGGGCCAATACGGCCAGTAACCGGATCATCATGAGGCCGGGTCTGGAGAGGGCAGAATGACCTCATATCCCTGACGTAGGGTCTGGTAATACTGATCCATCACCTCTTGGCGCTTGGCGCTTTGCCAATCGGGCAAGACTTTGTGAGCGACCTGATCCAGCGGTGGTAGAGTGGCTGGGGATTTGTCGGACAGACGTACCAGATGCAGGCCGTAACCTGACCGCACTGGCCCGACCCATTCGCCAACCGGCAGGGGATCCAGAGATGCGGCAAACCCGGTGCCAAAGGAGCTGTCCAATACCCGCATCGGCGTCATGTCAAATTGCTTGGGCAACAGGCTGGGGTGGCGCAACTGCTCGGGGTCTGCGCCGGTCTTTAGCGCAGCCAAGGCAGAGGTGGCGGCTTCGGGGGCAACCCGGTCGCCTAGGTAGATTTGTTCAAGCGCGAACTGCGGTGGGGTTTGGTAATCTTGCGCATGGGCCTGATAAAACGTCTCTAACTCGGTGCTTTCTGGCTCAATTGCCTCGGCGATGGAGGCGGCGAAGAACTCCATCTTCTGGCGCAAACGCCGATTGATCACCGCGTCACCTTGATCCATGCCCAGATCCAGCGCGGCGTTGACCAGGACCCGACCCCGGATCAGCTCTTCCGTCATGGCGCTGAGTTCGTCCGGTTGTGGGCGGCGCTTCCAGGTGCCTTCGAACCGGGCAGAGAGTGCCGTCAGATCGGTCTTGGTGATGAAAATCTGACGGGTGTCTGGCTGGGCCGGACTGTCATCAAACAGCGAAAAGCCGACAAAGATCAGCCCCCCGATCAGCAGAAAGTGAACCAGGGGTTCTTTAACAATGCGGGTGATCATGTCTGTGGGGGGTCCGTTTCGAAATTAGATAGAGAGCCCTGCGGTAAACCGCAGGGCACACCAGCACTAGCCTTTGGGGCTGTACCAGATTGGTGTTGTATAGGCGCGTTCCTGTTGCTCGGTTGGAGCGCCTTCGGGCAGATCGACCCCGAACTTGACCACGTCGTACAGGTACCAGGGCGGGGTTGGGATTTCGAGCACCCGCGCATAGTAGAATGCGCGCTGGTTTGGATCAAAATCCGGGTCGCTCCAGACGGTGATCAGTTCGGCCGAGCCAATGGTGTTGGTCCAAGTGGCCGAGCTGACATCAACAGTGCTGCCCACGGCGGGCAGTTTGCCATCTGCATCTGGTTCGCGGTTGTCGGACCAGACCACGTCATAGACTTTCTCGTGGGTGGTCCCGTCGCTGTCCAGCCAGCCTTTGATGACCTGCACACGGTCCAGATTGGCGCCAATCGGATCGCGCAGGGCAGCAACTAAAAAGCTGGGCGATTGACCGTCTTCTGTTGCGCGCAGGTCGCTGCCCATTGGCACCCCCTTGGCATAGCCCACAGCAGCCACATCGCGGCGGCGCAGGTCGTTGTCCGAGAAGTCATAGCCGCCGAAGAACCGCACCGTCATGCGCGGACCGGTGGTGCCATAGACCTCTTTGCGATCCATGGCGTCAAACAGCGAGGCGCGGGTGTTGTCCTTGGCCCAGACAGCTGCAAGACCGGATGACACCATCTGCCAAGAATGCAGCACACCGTTTTCGTTTTCCATAAATGGATGCTGCAGCCGTTCGGCGTTGGGCTCGTAGCCTGAATGCTTGCCGAAAAAGTTGTCTTCTTCGATTGCGGGCAGTGAGTTATGCGCGTCAGTGGCACCGATCTGGCCGAACTTATACGGGTTGGTTCCCAGCGTCTCTTCCAGCAGCAACCCGTTCTTCAAGGCCTCGCGGGAGTATTCACCGGCCAACATCTCGTCCGTCTTGGCGACCGAAAGATCAAGGTTGCCCGCGTCCCAAGTGCCGTAGTCGGCGAATTCATCATCGGGTGACAGGAAGGGGTGTGCCTCGCCGTCGCCTTTGATCTGGGTGACTTCGTACATGCGCTCCCATTTGGCGCGTTGTTCGACATAGAACTGGTCGATCTCGCGGCCGGTGTATTGGGCATCGACCGGGAACATGATGCCGTTGGACAGGTTACCGTTATGGGCAAATGCCATCGCGGCGCCGTTGGTCTTAGCCTCGTAGCTTTCCAGGTATTCGTACAGTTTCAACGGGTCGGTGCTGCCTACTGGGTCTTGGGTGGTATAGGGCACCACCTGACGGGCGCGATCACCGTTGTCGCGGAAGATCACGTTGCGGTGCATGTTGCCGCCCTTGACCAGCGAGGTCCATTCAAAGCCGATAAAGGCGGTGAAGGTGCCGGGGTCATTGTAATGCTCGGCGGCGTCGATCACGTCCCCCCAGATCGTCGCATAACGGCGCGATCCCGGCGAATAGTTGGCAAACATTTCAGGGTCCATTTCGCCCTGCGAGAAGTTGCCAATCAGATCGAGGGTGGCATCCACGGCCACCTGTCCACCAGCGTTAAAGCCCTTGGCCCAACGCGCGCCCTGCTCATACTGAGTGACAATCGGCGCCGAGGCCAAAACATCGGTAATCAGCCCCAACCCATCCGAGTGATCAGTGATCGCCAACCAGTCTAGTGGGCGGGCCAGCCGGACTTCTTGGCCGGACGATGCCGTGACCTGTTCACCGCGGGCAAAGCGATAAGCTGCGTCTAGTCCCAGCCGGTTGCCAAAGCCGCCGGCATCCATCGACAGGGCAGAGTGTAGGTGGCTGTCACCCCACAAGGGGCGCTCGGGAAAATTGCGGTCAGCATAGGGGGAATAGGGTGAGCCCTCGGGGAACAATGCGTTCAATTGGCCATCGCCGGCGGTCATTTCCTGGGCTGATGCTGCCGGTGAAAAGACCACCAGAAAAGTCGCAACTGCTGAGGAGAAAAGGGATTTTTGCATCTGACACCTCTTAAAAGAAACAATACATAGCGCGGCCAAAACAATGCCGAATGAAGTGGTCTGGCCCGTTCAATTATGTGCGGGCTGTCTGAACGGTACTGGCTTGAATAATTTGAAGCAATGAAAATTAGTTAAGCCTGCATTGCAGTTGAGTTCTTTTCGGCGTGACCGTGATGGCTGATTGGGAGTTTTAGGGAAATTGTCGGGAAATATGGGCGCTATACGAACAGTTGTTTGAAACGCTTGACGCACTGCTTCTGATTGTCAATCATACCCTCGTTTTCGGGGAGGAAAATTTATGAAATTGAGATCGACTATTGCCGGTTTTGCATTGACGCTAAGTGCTGCAGTTCCGGGTTTTGCGGCAGATGTGACCGCGCGTATTTCACTGCAGTTGCCGCTGAAAAGCCATTTGGGCCAGAATCTAGCATTGTTCAAAACTGAGGTCGAGGCGAACTCGAACGGTGAAATCACTGTTGAGATCTATGACAGTGCGCAGCTGTACAAAGACAAGGAAGTGCCAGCCGCTGTCGGGGCGGGTGCTATTGAAATGGGCGTTGCCTCGTTGACGCGCTACGTGGGCGATGTGCCTGCGGTCGACGTGTTCTACATGCCGTTCCTGTTCAACTCTGAGGAAAAGGTCCGCAAGGCCACTGCGCCGGGCAGCGACGTGCGCGGGCCGATTGATGCGGCCATCGCCGAGACCGGATCAACAGTGTTGTGGTGGCAGGCTTACGGTGGCGCGATCCTGTTGTCCAAAGATGGCCCGGTGAAAACACCAACCGATATGGTGGGCAAAAAGGCGCGTGTCTTTGGCAAAACCCTGGGTGACTTTGTTACCGCTGCGGGTGGTGCGCCAACGTTGATTTCCGGGTCGGAGCAGTATCTGGCCTATCAGCGCGGTACGGTTGATATCGGCATGACCGGTGTATCCGGCGTCAAATCGCGCAAGCTGTGGGAGGTGATGGATACTATTACCGTGACCAACCATGCGGATATTGAATTCATCGTGGTGGCCAACACAGACTGGTGGAGTGGCCTGTCCGCCGAGCATCAGCAGATCATGTCGGATGCTGCGCTCAAGGCTGAACTGACAGTGCGCAACAAGGTGACCGAGATCGAAGCTGGCGCTTATGCTGCGGCTGAAGAGGCAGGTATGACTGTCTATCGCCCCAGCACCGAAGAGATCGACGCCTGGAAGGCGGCCTCGGCCTCAGTTTATGACGGGTATCGTGCCAAAACCGGTGATCTGGGGGCTCAGGTCCTGTCGGCTGCCGAGCAGTACTAAGAAACCCAAAAGGGGGCCGGACCTGATCATCAGGCCCGGCCTTTTGCCGTTCCATAGCCGAGAATGCCATGAATATGTTCACCCGGTCTGTCACCGCGCTGGCGCTGCTGGCGACACTGTTGTTTGTCGCCGCCGGGGTCATGCTGACCTACGAGGTCGCCGCCCGTTATTTCTTTATCCGTCCCACGATCTGGGCCGCTGAGTTGAGTCAGGCCTGCCTGATCTGGGGGGCGCTGATCGCCTCGCCCTGGTGCCTGCGCGAACGCCGCCATATCCGTATCACGGCTGTGATCAGTCATCTGCCTCGCCCGGCCCGTATCGTCGCGGATGTCTTTGCGATGCTGGCGGTG
>MAAY01000035.1:0-23671 GCA_002162795.1 Rhodobacterales bacterium 56_14_T64 | reverse complement strand
GGACGCACCACCGGGTCGATGCTGGACCTGCCGATCTGGATCGTCGAGTTTGCGGTGCCCTTTGGCTTTGCAGTGCTGTTGGTGCAGTCGCTGATCGAAGTGACCCGCGCCGCCCGTGGCGAAATCGTCGCCGAGGGAGAGCACGAATGATCACCGTATTTCTGATCCTGCTGGCGCTGTTTGCGCTGCTTCTTTTGGGTGTGCCGGTGGCCTTTGCGCTGGGCGGCTTGGGGTTGTCGATGTTGGTGGTGGGCGGGTTCTCCCCGCTGATGGCACCGCAGGCGATCCTGTCGACATTGGATGGGTTTATCCTGCTGGCAGTGCCGCTGTTCCTGTTGATGTCGAACGTGTTGCTCAAGGGTGGCGTGGGGCGTGATCTTTATGCTGCGGTGCAGGCCTGGGTTGGTCATTGGCCGGGAGGTCTGGCAGTGGCGACGGTGATCTCTTGCGGTTTGTTTGCCGCCATTTCCGGCTCGTCGGTGGCCACGGCCGCGACCATCGGCACTGTGGCCATCCCCGAGATGCTGAAACGCGGTTACGAGAAACGCTTTGTCTATGGGCTGGTGGCGGCGGGCGGTACTCTGGGTATTCTGATCCCGCCGTCGATTCCGATGATCGTCTATGGCTTTGTCACCGAGGAATCAGTTATTGCACTGTTCCTGGCCGGGGTTGGGCCGGGGCTGCTGCTGCTGGTGATGTTCAGTGGTTATGCGATGATCTATGCCGCGATGCGCGGCATGGGTCGCTCGGACAAGGCGAGCTGGCCGGAACGTCGCCACGCCACCCTGCGGGCACTGCCGTCGTTGGCGCTGGCCACTGTGGTGGTGGCGGGTATCTACACTGGTGCCTTCACCCCAACCGAGGCCGCCGCAATTGGCTTTGCAGGTGCGGTGCTGATTACTGTGGTGGTTTTGCGCACGCTGTCCTGGGCGCAGTTTTGGGAGGCCTCGACGGACGCCATGGCCACCACCGTGGCGATCCTGATGATCGTTGCCGGGGCCAAGGTGTTTGGCAAGGCGATCACTCTGTATCGCATCCCGCAGGATATCAGCACGTTCTTGTCCGACGCGGTCAGCAGCCCGGTCAGCTTTGTGCTGCTGGTCTCGATCATTCTGTTGGTGATGGGCCTGGTGCTAGAGGCGCTGTCGATGGTGTTGATCATGACGCCTGTGCTGTTGCCGGCTGCGATGGGGCTGGGGTTTGACCCGATCTGGTTTGGCATCTTTATGGTGCTGATGGTCGAGGCCGCACTGATCACCCCGCCGGTGGGGCTGAACCTTTATGTCATTCAATCGGTCGCCCGAGCGACGCTGGGTGATGTGGCGCGCGGGGCAATCCCGTTCTTGCTGCTGATGTTTCTCTGTGTGTTGATCCTGTATCTGATCCCCGACCTTGCCCTCTACATTCCTTTTAAGATGTGATGCCTATGACCTCTCCTGCTGACAAACTCCGCGCGCTACTGGCGCAACCCCGCCTGCACACTATGCCCTGCGCCTATGATGCGCTGTCGGCCAAGCTGATTGAACAGGCTGGATTTCCGCTGACTTTTATGACCGGCTTTGGGGCATCGGCCAGCCGCATCGGGGCCCCGGATTTGGGGTTGATGAGCTATGGCGAAGTGGTGGATCAGGCGCGCAATATCGCGGCGGCAGTGTCGATCCCGGTGATTGGTGATGGCGACACCGGCTATGGCAATGCAATGAACGTGCGGCGCACGGTGGCGGGGATGGCGCAAGCCGGATGTGCGGCGGTGATGATCGAGGATCAGCTGGCGCCCAAACGCTGCGGCCACACGCCGGGCAAGGCGGTGGTGGGACGCGAAGAAGCCTATGACCGGATCCGGGCGGCAGTGGACGCGCGTGAGGCGGGGGCGGATATCCTGATCTTGGCGCGGACGGATGCGCGGCATGACCACGGGTTGGCAGAGGCGTTAGAGCGGGCACAAAAGTTTCGCGAACTGGGAGCGGATATCCTGTTTGTCGAGGCCCCAAGGTCCGAAGCGGAAATGCGGGAGGTCTGCGCGGCGACGGATGCACCGAACATGGCAAACATTGTTGAAGGTGGCGAGACGCCGGATCTGCCGCGAGAGGTGTTGCAGGATATCGGCTATCGCATTGCCGCCTATCCGCTGACGCTGATGGCGTCTGCCATGCAGGCGATGGTCGGATCATTGGCGCAACTGGCTGCGGATCAACCACGTGACGGGCTGATGGAGTTTGGCGAATTGCGCCGCCGGATTGGGTTTGATGACTACTATGAGACGTCGCAGAGCTATGCCAGTTCAGCCCGGAGTGTCACCGACGCACAATAAGCAGGGCTATTGAGCACGGCCATAAGGTCAGGCGCGGCCCAAGCGGGCCGTCGCCGCAAAAGTCGGCACCTATCCCTTGGCGCCGTCGGCCATGAATTTTGAAAACGCCGCTAAGGTCTCTTCGCTGACGTGATGTTCAATGCCTTCGGCGTCGTGTTCGGCAACATCTTCGGGAACGCCGACCGCTTTGAGAAACGAAGCCACGATGCGATGGCGTTTGGCACAGGCCTCGGCCAAAATCTTCCCCTCCTCGGTCAGAAATACCGAACGATAGGGCTGATGGGTGGCCAGTCCTTCGTTGACCAACCGGCGCAGATTTTTACTAACGGTGGGCTGTGCCACGCCCAGACGGTTGGCGATGTCCACCGGGCGGGCTTCACCGTTTTGCTGGATCAACTCGGCGATCAGTTCGACATAATCCTCGACCACCTCGCTTTGATGCGCCAGGCGCACCGATTCAAATCCATTGGCTTGTTGCTGCGCCGGGCGGCTGGACTGGCTTTGCACGGGTTTGGTCATATTGGGGTGGTCACTTTTTTCGATCATTTTTCGCAGTCCCCAATATGCCCGGCGCGACTGGACTTGACAACATGGTAGCTCTATCTAATAAATTTAGCTCTAGCTAAGTTTTCCGGAGCGCGCCAACATGAAACGACTCCTGACCCTTTTTGCCCTTTGCCTTGCCCCGACAGTTGGTTTTGCCACCGCCGTAAAGCAGGCCCCCTGGGCACCCGAGGCCGCCGCATATCGTCTGACCTTGTTTATGGGCAACCTTAGCCCGGCGCCCTGGTCGCAGATCGAAGACAGCTGGGAAGACCCGGTTGCCGGGGCCTCGCACGCAGCGGCGGCACTGTCGCGGCTCAGCCCGGACCTGCAGGTTGAATTGCGGGCCGCATTGGACTCGAAAGATCGGCAAGAGATTTTTGAGGCGGCGACCGCAGCAATCCATCAGGGTATCCTGAGCCATCTGGCTGCTGCCGCTGAGGCGTTGAGCACGGCTGAGGCTACATTGGACGTCGGACAGGCGCAGGCGCTGTATCGTGCGTTTGAGGATGGTATCAAAGCTGCTGATGCGCAGGCCTATCGCCGTTTGGGTCTGGCTTGGTTGCAGATGAATTCGGCCCTGGGCAGCAAAGGTGTGCTGGGCAGCGGTGCTCAGGACGTAGACGCCGAAAGTTTCAATGCGGCGCGCGCCACCATCGAGGCTTACCTGAACGCGAATTATGCGCCTGTCGATTTTGCTATTCGGGCCAAGCTGAGCCCTATCCCGGAAAGCGCAATCCTGAGCGGTCAGGTGGTTGATTTGCCAGCCACTCTGCCGCCGGGATCGAATATCGCGGATCAAAGTCCGCTGCCGCGATTGGTGTTGCAGTTCGAAGAGGCGGGCATTGATGAAGCTGATATGCCGCTGGTGGCATATGGTGACATGCTGTTCGATAGCCCTGAGATTTTTGGTGGCCCTGCACGTGAACTTGGGATCACCTGTTCCACCTGCCACAACCGGTCAGACGTGAATCGCGGGTTCTTTATTCCGGGCCTTAGCCATGTGGCGGGCGGCTTGGATGTGAACAGTGCGTTTTTCAATCCGCTGTTCAACAACCAAATGGACGACCCGCTGGATACGCCGTCCCTGCGCGGTATCCGGTTTACCGCGCCTTATGGCCGCGATGGCCGCGAGGCCAGCCTGCGCCGGTTCACCCGCAATGTGATTGTGACCGAATTTGCCGGGGATGAGCCGACGCCGTTTCAGCTGGATGCGCTGATCGCCTATATGCGGGCGTTTGATTTCCTGCCGAACCCGCAGATTGACCGGGCTGGTCTCCTGACCGATCTGGTCTCGGATGCGGCGCGGCGCGGTGAGATCTTGTTCAATGCGCCTTATGACGGGATGAACGGGCGGTCCTGTGCCAGTTGCCACACGCCGGATCGCAATTTCCGCGATGGGCAGGCCTATGACATCGGCAGTGAGGCGCCTCCGTTTCCCGGTGGGACGGCGCGGGCGTTTGACACGCCAACGCTGCGCAGCGTGAATTTCAGTGCGCCTTATATGCATGACGGGTCGCTGCCGACGCTGGCCGCTGTGGTGGATTGGTTCAATGACAGTAAATCGCTGGCTCTGGACGCCGATCAACGCGCCGACCTGACCGCCTATGTGAGGGCGGTTGGCGATGGGGAAGATCCCTATCAGGTGTTTGAGGGCAAAGAGAGCCAGTTCCGGTTGGCCTTTGACGAGCTGACTACTTTTGCCACGACGCTGAATACGCTGTTGCCTGCGCGGGATGCTGAGAACATTGCCTTGCTGGTGGCCACCGTAGCGCCGGATCTGGCGGCGGATGCGGGCACCATGGTCAATCTTGAGGCGCGTCCCGAGGTTTATCAGCTGGCCGATACATTGAGCGCGGTGGGGGCTGCGGCGGCTGCGGGCGACTGGAATTTGGCCGAAACCTATTGGCAGGATTTCCAAACCCTGCAGATCCAAATTGATGAGAGGATGTTCTGATGCTGTCACGCCGTGGATTTCTGGCCGCCACAGCCGCCAGCTTGAGCCTGCCATCTAGTGCTCACGCAGAGCAGGGATTGAAGCTGGCCTTTATCCCGCAGGAAAACCCCGACAAGCTGTTGGGTGACATCCGGGCGATCACCGAGTGGCTGTCGGATCAGATGGGGCTGCCGGTCAGCGGCTTTGTCACCTTTGATCACGCCGCCGCGGTCGAGGCGCTGCGCAATGGCGATGCTGATATCTCATTCATGGGAGCGCTGCCCTTTGTACTGGCCGAGGCCGAAATCGGCGCGGTGCCGTTGCTGGCCGAGGTCTATCGCGGTGCGGCCAGCTATTCTGGGCGAGTGTTTGTGCGTCGTGACAGCGGTATCAGGACATTGGCGGATCTAAAGGGGCGAGACATTGCCTTTGCTGATCCGATTTCAGAGTCTGGTTATCTGTATCCGCTGGATCTGTTTGTTAAAGACGGGCTGATTGCCTCGCCGGATCAGGCGGATAGTTTCTTTGGCAACAAGTTCTTTGCCGGGGGCTATCAGCAGGCGATGCAGGCGATGGCGACTGGGTTGGTGGATGCTGCCGGGGCCAGCCAATATGCCGATTTGTTGCTGACACCTGATCAGCAGTCCGAGGTCACTTGGATCGCCGAGTCCGAGCAGATCCCAAGCCATGTGGTAATTGCCCGTGATGGGCTGGACGGCGCAACACAGGCGCGGTTTGTCGAAGTCATGCTGAGCCTGAACGGCGCCGAGAACGATCACTTGCGCGCCTATATGTATGGACCAGATGGGTATGTCACTACGGACGCCAGCACCTATGACGGGGTGCGCGCCACGGCCAGACGCTATGGATATCTAAAATGACCCCGGCGATTTCACTGTCTGGTATCGGCCATGCATTCGACGGCGCGGTGGCGCTAGCGGCGGTGGACCTGACCGTGATGCGCGGCGAATGCATGGCGTTGCTTGGTCCCTCGGGGGCGGGGAAATCGACTTTGCTGGCGTTGATGGACGGGCGGTTGCGCGGTTGGAGCGGCGCGGCAGAAGTGCTGAATGCGGCCCTGTCTGCGCATCAGCCGCCAAGGCGACAGATGCGGGCCGATACTGGATTTATCTTTCAAGACTTTGCGCTGGTGGAGCGCCAAAGCGTCTATCAGAACGTGATGAACGGGCGACTTGGGCGGACCAGTCATTGGGGCTCTTTGTGGGGCCGGTTTAATGACCGTGATCATGCGGTGGTGGGCGCAGTGTTGCGTGATACCGGGTTGGCTGATCTGGCGGAACGCCGTGCTGATCAATTGTCTGGAGGCCAGCGCCAGCGGGTGGCAATCGCGCGCTGTCTGGCTCAGGAACCGAAGTTGATCCTGGCGGACGAGCCAGTCAGCAACCTGGACCCGGCCCATGCCGAGAAGGTGCTGGAACTGATCACCGGAGCAGCCCGCAAGCGGGGTATCGGCGTGGTCTTTACCTCGCACCAGCCGGAACTGTCTCAGCGGTTTGCTGATCGGGTGGTGGGGCTGCGTGATGGGCGCATCTTGTTTGATCATCCCGCCGGGCTGGTGTCGGAAAGCGATATCGCCGGGTTGTATCACGGGGCCATTCCAGACCCGCAGTTGCGCGTGGTTAGCTGATGTCGCGGTCTGTTGTTTGGCTGCTATTGGTCGGCGCAGTGGTCTGGGCACTGCTGACGGCTGACGTTGAGATGGCAAAGCTGGGCAAGGCTGGACCTCGGCTGTGGGATTTCCTGACCCGGATGGTGCCGCCGGACCTGACCATCTGGCGCGAAATGCTGCGTGGATTGGCCGAGACCCTACGGATTGCCATTCTGGGTACTCTGTTTGCGGTTATCCTGTCTGCGGGCTTTGGCATTCTGGCCTCGGAAACCCTGATGCGGCCTGCCGTTTGGCGGCCTGTGCGGGCGTTGCTGGCGATGGTGCGGGCGATCCCTCTGATCTTGGTGGCGATGCTGATGGTTGGGGCTGTTGGGCTGGGGCCGCTGCCGGGCATTCTGGCCATCACTTTTCACGCCACCGGTATGCTGGCGAAATTCTATGCCGAGGCAATCGATAATGTGGCGACTGGCCCAGTGGCGGCGCTGGAAAGTGCTGGTGCGAGTAAGCTGCAGCAGTTGCGCTATGGTATCTGGCCGCAGATGGCGCCGGTGATCCTACGCGATACCGTGTTCCGGTTTGAGCTGAACCTGCGCGAAAGTCTGGTTCTGGGGATTGTCGGAGCTGGTGGCATCGGGCTGTATATCCAGACCTATGTGCGTTCATTCCAATACGAGAAAGCGGCGAGTGTAACACTGGCCATTGTGGCGCTGGTGTTACTGTCCGAGCTGGTCAACACGTTGTTGAAAAAGCGGTTCTCGTAACATCGAGCAGCAACCGGGGATCCGGATGCTGTGAATGCTGACCAATTAGAAATTGGTCTTTGTAGGGAAATTTGGTCGGGCTAAGAAGATTCGAACTTCTGACCCCCTGTACCCAAAACAGGTGCGCTACCAGACTGCGCCATAGCCCGACCGTGAGAGGCGGAATAGAGGCTCTGCGATGGATATGCAAGCCCAATAGTGAGAGTTTATTTGCCTGATTTTCGTTTCAGCATGAGTGAGATATTGACGCCGCCCGGTGTATAGCCCCGGCTGCGGCTGCGCAGCACCGGGGTGTTGGCCGAACGGCCCCCTGCGGCTTCGCGGATGACAATGAAGATACCGCTGGCAATAATGATGCCGGCGCCCACCAGGGTCATCAAGTCTAGCTGTTCGTCGAACAGCAGGACGCCGAACAATGTGGCCCAGATGATCTGTGAGTACTGCATCGGCGCGACAATTGCGGCCTCGCCGATGGTATAGGCGCTGACCATCATCAGGGTGGCGCAGAAGCCAAATATCGCCACGACGCCAAGGCCGCCCAATGCGGTTGCCTCAAACGGGACGTAAACAAAGGGCATCGCCAATCCCATCATCACAAAGGTGGCCACCAGCGGATAGACCATCAACACCACGCGGCGCTCTTCGTTGCCGACTTTGCGCAGGATCACCGATTGGAAGGCTGATCCAAAGGCCGCGAACAGAGCGGCGGCATGACCCCAGCCGTAATCCACGCCACCGGGCCGCAGCACCACAAGCACACCGGCAAAACCGACAAGAACCGCCAGCATCCGGGGCAGACCGACCTTTTCCTTCAGCACCGGGATCGACAAAAGGGTGATCAGCAGCGGGGTTACAAACAGCAGGGCATAGACCTGCGCCAGCGGCAGGTGAGCAAAGGCGTAGAACGCACTGGCCGGCACCACGGACATGGTCATCGAGCGCAGCGCCACCCACCAGGGGTGGATCGGGCGAAGATTGCCAAGGGTGGTGTCCTGCACCAGCATCACCGTCACCAGCGGGAAGGATAACAAGCTGCTGAAGAAGACCAGTTGAAACGGCGACATACTGGCGCCAAGGAATTTTACCACCACATCATGGGTCGCGAAAATGGCATAGGCCATCAGGGCCAGCATTGCTGCTTTCAGGTTCATGCGTATCACCAGAATAACGGTTTGTGGGGTTCGACTTGGGGTCGTTTGGGGAAGTCTATAGCGCTAACGATATTGCGGGAATATGAAATATGCAGGAAGGCGAAAAATTGTTTCCGGGTCTATTTGGTCTGTGTTTTCAGAATGTAGTCCCGAGACCAGTCTTCCAACGCATCCAATATGGGTTTGAGTGTCTCGCCATGGGCACTCAATCGGTACTCTACCCGCGGCGGGACTTGGGCAAAAACTTTGCGGATGATGATGTCATGCTCTTCCAGTTCGCGTAACTGTTTCGTCAGCATGCGCTGAGAAATGTCAGGAACGGCGCGGTGCAGCTCGTTAAACCGCATGGTTTTGCGGGAAATGCACCAAAGTATCATGCCTTTCCACTTGCCCCCGATGATCCCAAGCGCGGTTTCAGTGGGGCAAAAAAGGGGGTCTTGGTGGGGCTTTTTGGCCATGTAAATCTCCATTAGTTACCTAGATGCATGTATGGACCAAAAACGTGCGTACTTGCAAGAAATGTAGGTGAGTTGCATCTAGCCGTCATGAACTCAAACTTGGAGAGACGGCATGTCCGACACACAATCACTTTTGCAGCAGGGGGCAATAGGCTCTGTCACAGTTCCGAATCGCTTTGTTTTGGCGCCGATGTCGAGGGCCAGTGCGCAGGATGACGGAACGCCAACGCCAAATATGGCGCGATACTATGCGAAATTTGCGCGTGGTGGATTTGGTCTGTTGATTGCCGAGGGCGCATATACCGACGATCAGTATTCTCAAAGCTATTCCAACCAGCCGGGACTGGTATCGGATGCGCATGAAAAAGGCTGGGCGCAGGTTGTTCAGGCGGTGAATGCAGAAGGCGGAAAGATGATCCTTCAATTGATCCACGCTGGCGCAGTTTCTCAGCATGTCGAGCATTCATATGCTCCGTCAGCTGTGCGCCCTAGTGGCACGATGCTGCAGGGCTATGGTCACAAAAGCGGTGCTTATGATGTGCCTCGGGAACTGGACCTGAAGGAAATCGATGCGATCAAACAGGGGTTTGTTCAGGCTGCCAAACGCGCGGAGAATGCGGGTTTCGACGGTGTCGAGGTTCATTGCGCCAATGGGTATTTGTTGGATCAATTCCTGACGCCAGAAACCAATCTGCGCACCGATCAGTATGGGGGATCGTTAGAAAATCGCATCAGGCTGACCCAGGACATCATCGGTGACATTCAGCTGACCACGGGTCGGGATTTTCTGGTTGGCGTGCGGCTGTCTCAGGCCAAGGCCACCAATCCGGATTACTTCTGGCACAATGGCGTAAAGGACGCTGAGGTCATTTTCAGCGCTTTGGCGCAGGCAGGGGCGGACTTTATTCACTTGGCCAGCGAGGCCAAGGGCTATGCCTATCACAGCGCGACACGGCAGGGAGAAAACCTGAGCGCGCTGGCAAAGAAACTGACAGGATTGCCAGTGATTGCCAACGGCGGGCTGCATGATGCTGCGCTGGCAAATGCCATTGTTTCGCAGGATCAGGCTGATTTTATCGCAGTTGGAAAGACTGCAATGCTGAACCCGGATCTGCCAAAAAGGATCGCGCAGGGACGGCCGCTTCGTGACTTTTCCTATGATGTGTTCAGCTATGGGGTGTCCATCGAAGCGCAGGGTAAATGGGACGCCGAGCAAAGCGTCAGTGCTTAAGGCTGCGGTCTATGGGTGGCTTAAACTCGGGCCCTAAGATTGAAGTCCGAGTCTAAGCAAAAGAAACGGCCCCGCGCTGACAAGCAGGCGGGGCCAGAACATTCATTGGATGCCATGGCATCTGACGGTTAGGTCCAGTCGTAAGGCCGAGAAATCGCCAGGCTTTTGTTCAATTGTATCCATGTCGCAGCCTCAAATCGTTCAGGCCATTCAACGCCCAATGTGCGCGCTAGTTTTCTTGCCCGTGGCAGATAGGCGCGCGCATAGGCCAGATGGGCCGAAATCATCGCGTCGCGGGTTGGGACGGCAGGCGGCAATGAGGTCAGCAGGTCTTTTTGCGCATCGGTAATAAGCCGGTTCAGATGCAGGGCTCCTCCGCGATGGGGGGCTCCGGTTTCTTCGATCAACAACTCGACCAGAAGATTGCGGAGGTGGAAAACACCCAGCACACCGTTGATGTATTCCTTGCGACCCGCCGCCAGATGCAGAAGCCCAAGAATTCGGATGAACTCTTCGAACTGGTACTTGAGCTTGGCCAGGTTTGGCCCGTTTGTTTCTGAGGTTGCCGCAAGGGTGGTGAAAATGCCGTCGTGATCAAACAGGGGTTTTAGGCTGTCTTGCGTTTGGCGACCCATCTGATCAGGTTTCAGGATCAGCGCATCAATGCGCGCCCAGTCGTCAGTGATGGCATTGATCAGAACCGGCCGAGTGGTTCGATCCCACCAAAGCACGATTTCGCCGGTCAGACTGACGGCTTTGCGCCAAAGTGCGGCGACCTCATCACTGGCACCGCTATTGGCGACCAGAACAAAATCGATATCACTGTATTGATCAGCGAAACCATTGCTGTAGCTGCCGCTTAGGAACAACGCGCGAATAGTCTGTGTGTCGCGGAGGGAATCGGTGATGACCTCTATGATTTCGAGATGTTTCACGGCTGATGTCCTTGAATATGTGGCGCTGCCGCACGGTATGGATTCTCCATATGGTTGTCAATTTTAACTCTGGGTTGTGTTTTGATCACGCCAAAAAGCCCCGCGCTGACGAGCAGGCGGGGCCGGGTGTTTTAGTACGGGGCCTGTGTAATTACAGGCTGGCGTCCAGCGCGGCCAGGATGGCGTCGCCCATGCCGGTGGTCGAGACCGGTGTGACGCCGTCTTCGCCCAGTAGATCAGCGGTGCGCAACCCGTCGGCCAGAACCTTCTCGATGGCGGCCTCTAGCCGGTCGGCCTCGGCGCCCTGGTCAAAGCTGTAGCGCAGCGCCATGGCGAAGCTGAGGATACAGGCGATTGGGTTGGCTTTGGACTGACCGGTGATGTCCGGGGCCGAGCCGTGCACGGGTTCGTACATGGCGCGGGGGCGGCCGTTTTCCATTGGGGCACCCAGCGAGGCCGAGGGCAGCATGCCAAGGCTACCAGTTAGCATGGCAGCGCAGTCGGACAGGATATCGCCGAACAGGTTGTCGGTGACAATCACGTCGAACTGTTTGGGGGCGCGGACCAACTGCATGGCACCGTTGTCGGCGTACATGTGGCTCAGCTCTACCTCGGGGTAGTCGGCGTGCACACGGGTGACAACTTCGCGCCACAGCACGCCGCTTTCCATCACGTTGGCTTTTTCCATCGAGCACAGCCGCTTGCCGCGCGCCATGGCCAACTCGAAAGCCGAGCGGGCGACGCGTTCGATTTCAGATTCAGTATAGCGCTGGGTGTTGATGCCGACGCGCTCGTTGCCTTCGTTGAAGATGCCGCGTGGCTCCCCGAAATAGACGCCCGAGGTCAGTTCGCGCACGATCATGATGTCGAGGCCGGCAACGATGTCTTTCTTCAGCGAGGAGAAATCGGCCAGCGCGTCAAAACACTGGGCGGGGCGCAGGTTGGAGAACAGATCCATTTCCTTGCGCAGGCGCAGCAAGCCGCGTTCTGGTTTCACCGAGAAGTCGAGATCGTCGTATTTTGGGCCGCCTACGGCGCCAAGCAGTACTGCGTCGACCTCCATCGCGCGGGCCATGGTGTCGTCGTGCAGCGGCACGCCGTGGGCGTCATAGGCGGCGCCGCCGACCAGATCGGTGCTGACGTCGAATGCCAGGTCGCGCTTGTTGCCATACCAGTCGATGATCCGGGTGACTTGCGCCATGACTTCGGGGCCAATGCCGTCACCGGGCAGAATCAGAATCGAAGGGTTGGACATGCGTATACTCCATAAAAAAGCTTGTATGGGAGGTAACTGCTGAGGCCGGGAGGGTCAATAACGGTGGGGGGCTTCTGGGGGATGTGGCAGAAATGAGCGACTTTGGCGCGCTGGTTATCTTGGTGACAGCCTGACGGCTGCTACCTCGGGAGCCTCCGGCGGAGGTATTTTTAACAAGAAGAAGGGTATTGGTGGTTTGCCAGGCCTGTAGCTAGCAAAGTCCAGACCCTGGAGATGCGGGGTGTTTGGCGCATGGCTTGATGGGCTGCGAGCCAGACTGGGAGCGGGGGGATTTCGATGTTGAGGTCCAGTTCTTGCACCTGTGGGTCGGCGCGGCCGACGCCGATCTGGGAGAAGCCGATGCCGCAGCCGGCGCGGACCAGCTCCCAATAGGTTGCCTGGTTGTCGCAGCGGGTGGCGAAGTCTTTCTGACTGATCTGCCAGCCCAGGGATCGAGTGGTGCGTAGGATCAGGTCATTGCTGTCATAGCCAACCAGATCATGTTGCAGCAGTTGGTCGATAGTTTTGGGGGTGCCGCGACGGGCCAGGTAGCTGTGGGCGGCAAAGACGCCAAGGGGCAAGTCGCAGACGTGGCGGGTGATGATGTCGAGCTGGCTGGGGCGATACATCCGCACAGCGATGTCTGCTGCGCGAAACAGCAGGTTCTCGCTGCTGTCCGAGGGAGCCAGTTCCAGTTGGATCGAGGGTTCCTGCTCGCGGATATGGGCGAGGATGGGCGGCAGGATGTAGTGCGAAGCAAAGACGCTGGCCGCAATGCGCACGGTGCCGCTGAGCTGTTGGGACTGACCGGCAACACTGAGGGCGATGGCGTTCATCTGGGCGTGCATTTCTTGTGCCATGGGCAGCAGTTGGCTGCCGCTGGTTGACAGGCTGAGGCCGCGTGGGTGGCGCTCAAAAAGCTGGCAGCGCAAATCCTGTTCCAATGTTTGGATATGACGACCCAAGGTGGGCTGGCTGCGGTTCAGCTGGCGCGCAGCTGCAGAGAGTGAGCCGGTTTCGGCCACGGCTAGGAAGCTTTGGATGAGCGACCAATCGGGGAGGTGGGCTGAGCAGTCCATTCATTTATGAATACATGGACTGCGAACTTTGGCAATATCCGATCTTTCTTGAATGGTTAGGATGATCTCAAACGTAACATGGAGATTGTCCTATGACTCGCATTGCTTTGATCCTTGGCGCGAAGGGCCGTTTTGGTCGCGCCTGTTCTAGTGCTTTTACGGATGCCGGCTGGGAGGTCCGTCACTTTGATCGCAGTTCAGACGATTTGATGCGGGTTGCGATTGGCGTGCAGGTGATCGTGAATGGCTGGAACCCGGCTTACACGGACTGGGCGGCGCAGGTGCCGGGGCTGACTGGGCAGGTGATTTCAGCTGCGCGCGCCAGTGGAGCCACGGTGATTGTGCCAGGCAATGTCTATGTCTTTGGGGGCAAGGCGCCGGGACCTTGGTCGGAAAACACAGCGCACCGGGCGGATAACCCGCTGGGCCGTATCCGGATCGAGATGGAGAAAGCCTATCGGCAGTCGGGTGTGCGGACCATTGTGCTGCGGGCCGGGGATTTTCTGGATACTGAGGCGTCGGGCAATTGGTTTGATATGGTAATGATCAAGGATCTGGCTAAGGGTAAGTTCACTTATCCTGGAAACCCAGATTTGCCGCATGCTTGGGCCTATTTGCCGGATCTGGCGCGGGCGGCTGTCGCATTAGGAGAGAAGCGCGATGACTTGCCAGTTTACACGGATGTGCCTTTTGCAGGCTATACGCTGACGGGACGGGAACTGCTGGCTGCCGTGAACAAAGTGAGTCTGCGACCGGCGCGGCTTAAACCTATGGCGTGGCTTCCTTTGCAATTGGCGCGGCCGTTTTGGGCGTTGGGGCGTTGTTTGCTGGAGATGCGGTATCTGTGGAATACCGCCCATCGTTTGGATGGGACACGGTTGGAAACCCTGTTACCGGGATTTCGGCAGACGCCGCTAGAGGTTGCGGTTGCCTCGGCGCTTCCGTCAGCGTTGGTTGATCGAAATGTCCAACCAGACCGGACGGTGACGACTGGCCAGACCCCCGGTCTGATCTGAGGTTGGGCGCCAGAGCACTCCGGAATCCAGTACTTGCAGATCGGCTGAGGGTAGCAGGTAATCCACTCGCATACGTCCGGCGTTTTCCCATTCGACGGTGTTCACGCCAGCCTCGGGGCTGGAGGGGCGTGGGTCTTGCAGCCGTGGATCATCCAGAAGGGCCGTGATGGCAGCCCGCCTGCCGTCGCCGCGTTTGGGGTCAAGATTGGCACCGCCTGCGATGATCAATGGCATTTTGGGCGGCGGGCCGAGGTCTCCGTCGAGCAGCAGTTGCCACAGGCGGATTTCATCCGCGTTGCGGCGGCCATTGCGATCCTCAACGCCGTCAAACAGCGGAGGCGTGGCTTGAAAGCTCAGCAGGTTCAGGGTGCCTCCGTCTGGCAGTATCAGTGGTATCACCCAGTGGGCGGTGCTGGATAGGCGCTGAACCTGTTGCGCTTTCTCAGAGGGAAAGGGAGTGCCGTCTGGATGTTGCGGCAGCAGGGCACCGGGTAGGTCGCGCCACAGTAGTTGGCTCAGATCCTGCACGGCATCGCGGTCAATTGGCAGGCGTGACAGCAGTGCATTGCCGCCTTGGCCGGTAAAGGCGCCGTAGCCTTGCGAATCTCTGGCCTCTCCCAGGCGCCCGTTCCCATCCAGATCCAGGCCACTTGCCATGCCCGAGTTGGGTTGTAGGGCAAAGATATGGGGGTACGGGGTTTGGGCCTTTTGCAGCAGGTGTTGCAGGGCCTGTAAGGCGCGGTTTTCGTAGTCCCAGTCAAAGCCTTGCAGGACGAGCACATCGGCATTTAGTTCAGCGATGTTGGCGATAACTGCTTTGATTTGGGGATCTTCGCCGCGCGTTATATCGCGCAGCAGCAGGCCGGGGCCGTCGCGGGAAAACTCGGTGTTGTATGTGGCGATGCGTAGCGTATCGGCGTGGCTTGGAAGGGCTAGGGACAGGAGCAGCAGCAGAGATGCGGCCAATCCCTTCATGCGGTTTGCAGGGCCTCAGCGTTGGCATAGGCGCGGCGGCGTTTCTGTTCGATCAGCTCGGCCACTCGCAGCATCGCCATGCCACGCATCAGCAGCGAGGCGGGTAGGAAGCCCCAGGCGCCGATCATCCAGACCAGAGTTTGCGGGTTGCTTAGAACGGTAGGATCCAGCACCGCCGACAGAAAGTTTACTGCGGCCGGAATGGCAAAGGGTAGCAAGACGCCAGCAATCATATTGATGCGACCGTCGCGCTGCAGCCGATGGACCACATCACCGCCGGTGGTGGGGTCGAACAGCGGCAGGTTCACCCAGACATTGAAGGCGCCATTGGCGACCGGCCAGTTGCGGATGTGGATGGCAAAGAAAAAGCTGGCAACGCTGATGAGCCCGATCACATAGGCCAGTCCTGCCGCATCCCTGACCATATTTATCGTCTCGGGCTGCGCATCTGCGGGCAGCATCAGGGTGATCAAATGGACTGGAGAGTATGAGAAATCCAGTGCGGTGCCGATTTTGAAACCCAGCCCGTGGATCAGGGATGTCAGGCCGGTGGGATCAACCGGGTGGCGGGCCATCAGGCTAAGAGCGCCAATGGTCAGCAGCAACGACAGGAACCGCATCCGGTTCAGCGGCGGGGCCTCGCGGAATTCGATGAAGCTGGGAAAGCTGGAGTAATATTCGGCAAAGGTTAGCATGCCGCCGAGCAATGCCATCAGCGCTGCTATCTCGGTTGAGTCGGTGGTTGAATCTGACAGTAACAAGGATGGCATGGCGATCAGAAACGCCAAAAATATACCGCGCATTGCTGCGCCTGTTATGCGTGTTAACACTGTTCGTTCCCTTCAAACTGGCCAGGTCGATACGATGCCGAACCTTTGTCCCAACTTGATGCGATCCCAATAGCCCGGGACTGCGTGTGCCTCATTTGCGCCTCATTTGTGCCTTGTTTTGCGATTCCTCTCAAGATCCGAGGGCAAATATTGCACTGGGCAGGGTGTTTCACGAAGGCAGTGGTGCCTGAATGCATCAAGAACTGTTTTGCATTTAAGCTTATTTAGATCGTTCATCTATATGTAGTGGTTCTGCGTGAGTCAGGCCTATTAGAAAGGCCGCCAACGAGGGTCGGCGGCCTTGTTCGTAAATGTGGCTGGCTAGTGGGATGTGTTTTTCTGACCGCGGCTGGAGAAGCCGATCACAATCAAGCTGAACCCATTCATCAGCAACTCGATACCCAACATCACGCCAAGCAACGTTAAAGTGGCGACGGCAAAATTGGTCCAGATGTAACCGGCCAGCAGCAGTGAAATTGCGCCGGACAGAATCATCGGCCAGAAATAGGCGGTGCTGCGCATGCGCCAAGCAAACACCAGCCGCACGACGCCACTGGCCGCCATAAGGATCATCACCAGCATGGTCAGTGAAATTGCGCCCTCTAGTGGGTTGAACAGAAAGTTCATACCCAGGAAGCCAATCAGCAGGCCCATCAGGATGCCAAAAATCTTACCACCCATCGATTCGGTGCTGGCAAAGCCGCCAACCACCTGGAACACACCAGATACCATCAGCACAGCGCCGGTCAGCGTGGTCACGGCCATGGTTGCAATGACCGTGTTGCCCAAGACCAGAAAGCCAAAGAGCAGGGACAGAGCGCCCAATAATATCCATTTCATCGAATCTGACATCTTATGTCTCCTAAAAAGCCAATAAAAAATTTAACCCGATGAACCGAAGTATTTATGCGGGCTGTATGCGGGTGTTATGGTCGAGATTATGTTGTTGGTGCAGGGGGAATTTATCCGGGCAGCAGGAACCGTGACCGTAAAGGGACGGTGGCAGGGCTGTTCTACCCGTTTCCATCGCGGATTTCTGAAGCAAGGCAATCCGGAATTTATAAAAATTCCGAGCCGGAAAATTCAAATTTTCCGGGTGGTGCCGCAACCGATTGCGCAAAAAATAAGGGCCAACCATAATGGGTGGCCCTTGACTATTTTTAACGCTGTGTTGGTGTGTCAAACCCAAGGGCGGTCCTGCGCGGCCTTGTCTTCAAAGGTGTCGATGGCAGAGACTTTCTCCATTGTCAGACCAATGTCATCCAGACCTTCCAGCAGGCAGTGCTTTTTGAAGGTATCCACGTCGAATTTGATCACGTCGCCGTCGGATGTGGTGATCTCTTGCGCTTCCAGATCCACGGTCATCCGGGCGTTGGCACCTTTTTCCGCGTCAGCCATCAGCAGATCAACCTGTTCTTGCGGCAGAACGATGGGCAGGATGCCGTTCTTGAAGCAGTTGTTGAAGAAGATGTCAGCAAACGAGGTCGAAACCACACATTTGATGCCAAAATCAGCAATTGCCCAAGGCGCGTGTTCGCGCGACGAGCCACAGCCAAAGTTGTCGCCAGCCACCAAAATATCGGCGTCGCGGTACTGTGGTTTGTTCAGCACGAAATCGGGGATTTCGGTGCCATCGCGGTTGAACCGCATTTCGTCAAACAGGTTCTTGCCAAAGCCAGTCCGCTTGATCGATTTCAGGTGGATCTTTGGAATGATCATATCGGTGTCGATATTGACCAGCGGCATTGGGGCAGCGATGCCCTGAATTTTTTCAAACTTATCCATATTGCTTGCTCCTTATACCAGCTCGCGGATATCGGTCAGCTTGCCGGTCAGGGCAGCAGCGGCGGCCATGGCCGGGGACACTAAGTGGGTGCGGCCCTTATAGCCTTGACGGCCCTCAAAATTGCGGTTCGAGGTCGAAGCGCAGCGCTCGTTCTCGGACAGCTGATCGGGGTTCATCGCCAGACACATGGAGCAGCCTGCCAGACGCCATTCAAAGCCAGCCTCCATAAAGATGTCGCCCAGACCTTCTTCTTCGGCTTGGGCACGAACTAGACCGGAGCCCGGAACAATCATGGCACGCATGCCGTCCTTGATCTTTTTGCCTTTGACCACGTCAGCCACGGCGCGCAGATCTTCGATGCGGCCGTTGGTGCAGGACCCGATGAACACTGTGTCGATTTCGATGTCGGTCAGCTTGGTGCCCGATTCAAGACCCATATAGGCCAGCGAGCGTTTGACTGCGTCGACCTTGCCGCCGGTAAAATCCTCGGGGAAGGGAACGGATGCGGTGATCGGCAGAACGTCCTCGGGCGAGGTGCCCCAGGTCACAACCGGCTGGATATCTTCGCCTTTCAGGGTGACGACCAGATCAAACTCGGCGCCTTCGTCGGTGAACAGGGTCTTCCACCAGTCCATCGCGGCTTCCCACTGGGCACCTTTAGGTGCGTGAGCGCGGCCGTTGACGTATTTAAAGGTGGTCTCGTCCGGAGCAATCAGGCCCGCGCGGGCACCGCCTTCGATGGCCATGTTGCAGACCGTCATGCGACCTTCCATCGACAGATCACGGATCGCTTGGCCGCAGTATTCGATGACATAGCCAGTGCCGCCGGCAGTGCCGGTCTCACCGATCACCGCCAGCGTGATGTCTTTGGCGGTCACACCCGGCTGCAATTTGCCGGTGATCTCGACCTTCATGTTCTTGGACTTTTTCTGGATCAGCGTCTGGGTGGCCAGAACGTGCTCAACCTCAGACGTCCCAATACCGTGCGCCAGTGCGCCAAATGCGCCATGAGTGGCCGTGTGGCTGTCGCCGCAAACAACGGTCATGCCGGGCAGGGTCCAGCCCTGCTCAGGTCCGACGATGTGAACGATGCCCTGACGGATGTCGTTCATCGGGTAGTAGTGGATGCCAAATTCTTTGGCATTGGCGTCTAGTGCCGCAACCTGAATGCGGCCTTCTTCGTTTTCAATCCCATCAACACGGTCGGGTGTGGTGGGCACGTTGTGGTCCGGTACCGCGATGGTTTTATCCGGTGCACGAACAGTGCGGCCGGTCATGCGCAGACCCTCAAAGGCCTGGGCGCTGGTGACTTCGTGGACCAGGTGGCGATCGATATACAGCAGGGTGGTGCCGTCTTCTGCTTCATGCGCAACATGCGCATCCCAGATTTTGTCATAAAGCGTTTTGGGGGACATGTGTCCTCTCCCGTTTTGTATTTTCAAGTGGCTGGCAAAGGGGCGGGCAGGCGTTATAGCCGTGCCAGCACCGAGCGGGCGGCGCCGAAGAACCGCTCACGCAGGCGAGTGCGGTCTTGCAGTTCGATTTTTTGCGCCAATACGGGTATCATAAGCTGTCAGATACAGGGGGCGGTGCAGTCAATCAAGGGTATGCCCGTCTCATCTGCGGTAAACTGGACGAAGATTGCGCGAATTCCGTATGTGCATGGCGGCTACCCTCTTCACTCTGCCGTGCAGATCGGGCACAGAGGCGCCTTGATTCGCTTCAAATCTTACCGGCTGCGTTGAAAACTGGTCTGAGGCTTGCTATTTTTGCCCTATCCCCAGCGCCGGGGGACAGACGGCGCCCAAAAAGGAGGACAATGTCCTGTCACCTGATTCTGAAGCGGTTCAAGCCGCTGACCGTGGGGCAGCCGTGATGGCCGCTCAGTCCCGACCAAGCAGCGATGCGCTGTTGGCCCACATTCTTACCTCGCTTGACGAGGACAAAGCCGAAGACGTGGTGCAGATCGATCTGCGCGGCAAGACTGCGATTGGCGACTACATGGTGGTTGCAACTGGTCGCTCGACCCGCCAGGTGTCTGCGCTGTCGCAAAAGCTGGCTGACCGGATCAAGCAGGATTTTGGTTTTACCTGCAAGATCGAGGGCCGCGATACTGGCGACTGGGTGCTGGTCGATACTGGCGATGTCATCGTTCATATCTTCCGTCCCGAAGTGCGTGAGTTCTACCAGCTTGAAAAAATGTGGATGGGTGGCGACATCGCCAGCTAATCCAAGACAGAGGATTGGCCCGTGCATGTGCTCGGGCCGCGGCTGGGAGCGGTCTCCATGCGTGTGTTTCTCTGTGTTGTAGGCCGCCTGCGGGCTGGCCCCGAAAAAACTCTGATTGATGATTATCTGACTCGGTTTGACCGTAGTGGCCGCGCCCTTGGGCTTGGCCCGGCGCGGGTGGTTGAAGTTGAAGATAAGAAAAACGCGGGCATGGGGGCTGAGGCTGCTTTGTTGCGCAAGGCCCTGCCTAAGGGCGCGGTGATCTGTACGCTGGATGAGCGCGGCAAAGTGATCTCGTCACCGGATTTTGCGCAGAAGATGGCGGGATGGCGCGATACTGGCCGTCAGGATCTGGCGCTGATCATCGGTGGGGCGGATGGTATTGACCCCAGCCTGCGGGCTGAGGCGGATTTTTCGATTTCTTTTGGCAAGATGGTCTGGCCGCATATGCTGGTGCGGGTGATGCTGGCCGAGCAGATTTATCGCGCGGCAACCATTCTGGGTGGCAGTCCGTATCATCGGAGCTAGGCGCGCCCAATGGCGCGGGCCTGCGGCGCCAAGTATTTAAGACAAGAAGAAAATCAGGGGAGCGTGACGATGGTTGTCGTTTCACCCCAGCCGTCGATCAGGCAGCGGGCCTGGATCTGCACCTGTTTGGTGCCTTTGGGGATTTGGACCCCGCCCAGGGAGCGGGTGAAGGGTTGTTCGTGTTCATGCGGGTGGGCCAGTATTCGCAGACCCAGTTCTTTGCCGTCCAGGTCCAGTATTCTCCAGCCATCGGCGTAGTGATCCCAGCCGGAATCCGGGTGCGAAAGGGTGACATCAAATTGCCATGTCTCGCCGCTGTTGTGGGCGGCGGCGGTTTCAATGCGGGGTTCATCTGCAAGGGCGGGCAGTGTGGCGGCGCAGAAAATCAGGGGGAGAAGCTGTCTCATAGGCGAAGACTAACTGTGCAGGACAGGGTGGTGGGTCACTTTGCCGTGTCTGCCGGAATTTGCAGCAATATGTTGCGGGACTGCGAAGTGAATTCGCGACGGTAGAGGACCGCGAGGGTCAGCAGGCTTGCTGCCATCAGTGGCACTGATCCGGCCAGCCAGGCCAGCGCTGCCAATGCAAAATAGGTTGATCGCATGCCGCGGTTAAAGCTGCGCGCGGCGGTGATGCTGAGTTCGGCGGCCTGGGCGGCGCGGGGGAAGGACAGCTCGGCTTCGGGGTCATTGGGCACGGCGGCCATCAGCACCGAACAATAGCCAAATAGCCGGTGCGCCCAGACGTGTTTCAGAAAGGCATTGGACAGGAACAGCAGCGCAGTCAGGAGTTTGACCTCCCAGACAAAGGCGGGCACCTTGCTTTGGGTCAGGTCGTTTGCCACGCCTGCCAGCTGGTCTGTATTTCCCATCAAGGCCAAGCCGCCGCCGATGGCAATCATTGACGCGGAGGCGAAAAAGGTGGTGCCCTGGCGCAGGTTGCTGATCAGCTGGGCGTCAAAGATGCGCGGCTGCCGGGTCACCATTTGTTTCATCCAGTCGCGCCGGAAGTCCGCCATCAGCACCGAAACCGAGGGGCGATCCGGTCTAGGGTTCTCGATCCGCCAGCCGATCCATAGCCAGCTGCCAATCAGCAGGGCAAGGGCGGCCAGGTCGAGAGGGGAAAACAGGCTGAGGCGGTCGGTCCAAATCATTTGTATATCCTAGCGCGGCAATATGGATCTTGCCAGTTGGGGTGGATTGGTAATATTATCTTACCAAAAGGAGAACCCCCTATGGAGATGCCATCCCCTAACCCCGCCATTCTGGCGCGTAAAGCTGAATTAGCGGCCAAGCTGGCTGCTGTGCTGCCTGCTGATGCATTGATCCAGGATGAAATGGAGACACGGGCGTATGAGTGCGATGCGCTGACCGCTTATCGCTGTCCTCCGATGTTGGTGGTGTTGCCGCGCACGACGCAAGAGGTCTCGGATGTGCTGCGGATCTGTCACCTGATGGGGGTGCCGGTGGTGCCGCGCGGCGCGGGAACGTCATTGGCCGGAGGGGCACTGCCAACAGCCGATTGTGTAATTCTGGGTGTGGCCCGGATGAATGAGGTGCTGGAGACGGATTACGACAATCGCATCATTCGCGTACAGACCGGGCGCACCAATCTGAGTGTGTCTGGTGCGGTGGAAGAAGAAGACTTCTTTTACGCGCCGGATCCGTCGTCGCAGCTGGCCTGTGCGATTGCCGGCAATATCGCGATGAACTCGGGTGGGGCGCATTGTCTGAAATACGGGGTGACCACCAACAACCTGATGGGCGTCACCTTGGTGATGATGGACGGCACCGTGGTCGAGATTGGCGGCGCGCATCTGGATGCGGGTGGGTTGGACCTGCTGGGGGTGATCTGTGGCAGCGAAGGCCAGCTGGGCGTGGTGACCGAGGCGACTCTGCGGATCTTGCGCAAGCCCGAAGGCGCGCGCCCTGTTCTGATTGGCTATGACAGCAACGAGGTAGCCGGCGCTTGTGTCAGTGACATCATCAAGGCTGGCGTGTTGCCGGTGGCGATTGAGTTCATGGATCGTCCCTGCATCGAGGCTTGCGAGGCCTTTGCCAAGGCCGGTTATCCGATGTGTGAGGCGCTGTTGATTGTTGAGGTCGAGGGCAGCCCCGCGGAGATAGACCATCAGTTGAAACTGATCACCGATATTGCACGCTCGCATAATCCGGTTGAGCTGCGCGAGGCTAGGGACGCGGATGAGGCAGGGCGGATTTGGCTGGGGCGCAAGTCGGCATTTGGTGCGATGGGGCAGATTAATGACTACATGTGTTTGGATGGGACCATTCCGGTGACTGCTCTGCCGATGGTGTTGAGCAGGATTGGCGAGATGTCCGAGCAATTTGGCTTGGATGTGGCCAATGTGTTCCATGCAGGTGATGGCAATATGCACCCGCTGATCCTGTTTGATGCCAATAAACCCGGTGATCTGGAGCTGTGTGAAGAGTTTGGTGCCGAGATCCTGAAGCTTTGTGTTGAGGTCGGTGGTTGTCTGACTGGTGAACATGGCGTGGGGGTCGAGAAGCGTGATCTGATGTTGTATCAGTATGCGCCCGAGGATCTGGAGGCGCAGCTGAAGGTCAAGGATGTGTTTGACCCGCAGTGGTTGTTGAACCCGGCCAAGGTGTTTCCGCTGTCGGTGACCGAGGGTCGACGTTCGGTTGATGTGGCTGCTGAATGATTGGGGCTTTGCCCCAAACCCCAGAGTATTTGGAACAAAAAGAAATGATGACACCTGAGACAGAAGCTGAGTTGGCTGAAATCATTGCTGGGGCCACCGGGCCGCTTGCCGTGCGAGGTGGTGGGACCCGTGGGTTTGAGGTGGCCGGGACGCGGTTGAACACTGGAAAACTGAGCGGTGTCGAACTTTATGAACCCGGCGCGTTGACGATGGTGGCACGGGCGGGCACTGCTGTGGCTGAAATCAATGCATTGTTGGCCGAAAACGAGCAGCGGCTCGCCTTTGAGCCGATGGATCATCGGGGGCTGTTGGGAACCGAGGGTGTGCCGACAAT
>MAAY01000032.1:30411-30820 GCA_002162795.1 Rhodobacterales bacterium 56_14_T64 | reverse complement strand
ATCAATTAAGTGAAAATGACGAATTATCATTAACTTTCATGGCGATAAGTGATAAAGCAACGCCTGTGAATCTTATTTCTCATGCTTATTTCAATTTATCTGGAAAACCTACTGATATCGAATCACATATATTACAAATAAACGCTGATAAAATGACTGAAGTGGGAGAATTCTTAATCCCTACCGGTAGGGTTATTGACGTTATAGATACACCATTTAATTTTACTCAAGCCAAGGCAATTGGTACAGATATACGCAAACTCCATCCACAATTACAATTAGCTGGCGGACTAGATAAAAACTTTGGTGGCTATGATCACAACTGGGTATTGAATAAAGCATCAAATAAAGCTCATGCTGAACTTTATGAGCCGACTTCAGGTCGATTGATGCAAATTTATACCACACA
>MAAY01000032.1:24284-30315 GCA_002162795.1 Rhodobacterales bacterium 56_14_T64 | reverse complement strand
ATCTCGACGTCGTCGCGCAATTCCAGCCCCACAGCATTGCTATGCAGTGTTTCCGTCTGTGGCGATGTGGTCGCAGTCATTCGATTCCCCCTCCCAAGTTGATTGCATTAAATACCTATCTAATACCTTTTGTCTACCATTTATTCACGGTCAACACTTTTGGCACCTTTTGGTGGGTGCTTTTGGGCGAATGGCTAGGCATAGGTCTTTTATTCTTCGTAAAGGTATTGTATAGGTATCTTATGGACGACTCGCTACATCACTCATTTATTGCCATTGATGGTGGCGGCACCTCGTGCAGGTTTGCGCTGAGGCTGTCGACTGGGGTGGTGACTGTCAGACGTGGAAGTGCGAATGTATTTTCCGCCCCCGAGGCGGCGCTGCAAACATTGAATGATGGTTTGGCAGAACTGGCGGCGCAGGCCGGACTGGACAAGGCGCAGCTGGCCGGAGTTCCGCTATACGCCGGGTTGGCCGGCGTGGCGGACGATGCCATTGCGCAGTTTGTGGCCGACAGGCTGCCATCGCGTCAGGTTTTGATTGAGGACGACCGTCGTGCGGCGGTGATCGGCGCTTTGGGCGGGCGCGCGGGCTGTTTGATAGGCATTGGGACCGGCTCGTTCCTGGCCCGGCAATCGGGGGACGCGATTACCTTTATTGGCGGCTATGGCGCGGTTTTGGGCGACGAGGCTTCAGCCAGTTGGTTGGGCAAGGGGCTGCTGCGCCGCGCATTGCATGTGCTGGATGGTCTTGAAGCGTCCAGTGATCTGGTTGAGGCCTGCCTGGATGAATTCCAGCATAAGGCTGCCAGGATTGTGAGATTTACCGTTGATGCTCAGCCGGCTGACTACGGGGTTTATGCGCCACAGGTGGTGCAGGCAGCCAAAGCCGGAGATGAGGCCGGGCGGACCCTGATGACGACCGGCGCTGGCTACATTGGCAAGGCGCTGCGAGCGATGGACCGCAGGCCGGGCGAAAGCATCTGCGCCATCGGTGGCGTTGCTGCGCATTATACCGAATTCCTGCCGCCGGATGTTGCTGCAGATATGGTTGAGCCTCAGGGCGAGGCGCTTGATGGGGCAATGGAGCTGGCCCGCCGTTTTGCGGTGCAGATACAGCAGGAGCAGGCATGACGATTGAGACGTTTCTTAGCCCCTCAGAGTGGCTGGAGGAGGCGACCGGGCCTCGGTATGTGCGGCTGCGAACGCGGATCGAGACCGCCATCAGCACCGGGCTGCTCGCTCAAAGTGCGCCACTGCCAGCTGAGCGCGAGATCGCCAGTCTGTCCGGTTTGTCGCGGGTCACTGTGCGCCGGGCAATGCAGGACTTGGTGGATCGCGGCATTGTTGTGCAGCGTCAGGGGTCGGGCAGCTTTGTGTCAGATGCGCCCCCCAAAGTTGAACAATCGCTGTCACGGCTGACCTCCTTTACCGAGGACATGGATCGGCGTGGGTTGACCTCGTCCAGCGAGTGGCTGGGGCGCGGTATCTATATGCCGTCACCAGAAGAGGTGATGGTATTGGCGCTGTCCTCGGGTGAATCGGTGGCGCGTGTTGAACGTCTGCGCCGCGCAAACGACCGACCGATGGCCATCGAGAGGGCCTCGCTTCCGGTGGATATCCTGCCCAATCCGCTGCTGGTGGAAACCTCGCTGTACAAAGTGCTGGAGGCCGGGGGCAGTCGTCCGGTGCGCGCCTTGCAGCGGATTTCGGCAATCAATCTGGGCGACGAGGATGCTGAATTGCTGGGGGTCGAGCCCGGTGCGGCAGGCCTGCGCATCATGCGGACCTCGTATCTGCCCAATCGACGGGTGGTAGAGTTTACCCGCTCGATTTATCGCGGCGACGCTTATGATTTTGTTGCCGAGCTGCGGCTGGCCGACCAATAGGAGCTGACACTATGATCCAAAGCACCAAGATGCGCCAAGAAATCGACGAGATCCCGCAGGCCGTGGACCGGTTATTGACGCAGGGCGCGGCAGATATCTCAGCTGTTGCAGATGCGGCGCGGGGGCTGGATCCGGCGTTTATTATGACTGTGGCGCGCGGCTCATCCGATCATGTCTGCACCTATCTGAAATACGCCTCGGAAATCCTGCTGGGAGTGCCGGTTGCCTCGGTTGGCCCATCGGTGGGGTCGATTTATGACTGCACATTGAAGCTGAACAAGGGGCTCAGTCTGGCCGTATCACAGTCTGGCCAAAGCCCTGATATTGTCGCCATGGCCAGCAATGCAGCGCGTGATGGAGCGATGACGGTGGCACTGACCAATGATGCGGCCTCGCCGCTGGCCAGGGCCAGTGGTCATACTATCGACATCCACGCCGGGCCTGAGTTGAGTGTGGCGGCAACAAAGACCTTTGTCACCTCGGCGGTAGCGGGGTTGTGGCTGCTGGCTGAGTGGGATCGCAACACGGCACTGCTGGCGGCGATCCGGGCGCTGCCAGAACAGCTGGATGCGGCGGCGCGGATCAACTGGCCCGAGGTACGCGCAGCGATTGGCGAGCGGCAGTCTTTGTTCACGCTGGGCCGGGGTCAAGCGCTGGCGGTGTCGAACGAGGCAGCGCTGAAATTCAAGGAAACCTGTCAGCTGCACGCCGAGAGCTATTCCTCAGCCGAAGTGCTGCATGGGCCGGTGTCGATTGTCGGTGAGGGTTTTCCGGTGCTGGGCTTTGCTGCGGCGGATGCTGCCGAGGCTCCGTTGGCAGCCATAACCGATCAGATTGCCGCCAAGGGCGCACAGGTTTTTGCCACTACTTCCAAAGTGCAGGATGCCACCTGCATTGAGCACATCCGCACCAATCATGGGCTGACCGATCCGCTGAGTCTGATCGTATCGTTCTATTCCATGGTCGAAGCCTTTTCCACCTCGCGCGGGATTGACCCGGACGCGCCGCGGCACCTGAAAAAAGTGACGGAGACGGTATGAACCGGCAGCTGACAGCCCTGAGAGGAGCGTCGATCCTGGATCAGGGGCAGTTTTGCCCAGGTCAGGTGCTGCTGCTGCGGGGGCGGCAGCTGGCAGGTATGGTGCCCGAACAACAGGTTCCCTCGGGCGTGGATGTGATAGATCTGGCCGACGGCTACTTGGTGCCCGGATTTGTGGACCTTCAGGTCAACGGCGGTGGCGGAGTGATGCTGAATGATGCCCAGGATGTGGACACTTTGCGTCGGATGGCGCAGGCGCATGCCCGCATCGGCGCCACCTCAATCCTGCCGACGCTGATCAGTGACACCCCGGAACAAGTACGCAGCGCAATCAAAGCCGTGGCCGAGGCGGCGGCTGAGGGTGTCCCCGGTATTCTGGGACTGCATCTGGAGGGGCCGCATCTGTCGCAGGGGCGCAAAGGGGCGCATGACGGCGGGCTGATCCGGCGAATGTCTCAGGATGACCTGACACTTCTGCTAGAGGCCGCCACACAGCTGCCGGTGTTGAAGATCACCGTGGCCCCCGAGTCGGTTAGCAATGAGCAGATCCGGGCGTTGAGCGCTGCGGGTGTGCTGGTATCACTTGGCCACACCAATGCGGATTTCGCCACATGCCAGGCTGCAGCCAAGGCGGGGGCGCGCTGTGTCACTCACCTGTTCAATGCCCAAAGCCAGATTGGCAACCGCGAACCCGGCACAGTTGGTGCAGCCCTAGCGCTTGGCGAACTCTCTGCCGGGTTGATTGCAGATGGTGTTCATGTCCATCCCGAAACCATGGCACTGGCACTGCGGGCTAAACGCGGGCCGGGGCGGATTTTTCTGGTCAGCGACGCCATGGCCTCTGCCGGGTCTGACATCGATAGTTTTAACCTGAATGGGCGTCTGATCCAACGCAGCGGCAATCGGCTAACGCTGGAGGACGGCACTCTGGCCGGGGCGCATCTGGAGCTGGCAACGGCAGTGCGCAATCTTGTTGAGATGTGCAACGTTCCGTTGAACGTGGCGTTCGATATGGCCAGCGCGGTGCCGTCGGGTTTGATCGGTGCCACACAGATTGGATCGCTGGCGCAGGGACGCTTGGCCGATGTACTGCATCTGGATGACGCACTGCAGATCACTCGGGTCTGGCAGCAGGGCCAAGTGGTGCTGACTTAGCGCGACAGCCGTCGCCTCATGACCTTGAAACACCTTTAGTTGGCCCTTGGCGTCTCTGGAGATCACAAAAATGGATAACAGGTTTTGGTTTTAGTTCTTGAGCTGATAGCAGCCGTCATTCCACAGTGACGCAGCACAAGCACAGGGGTGGACCATGGCACAGCTGAAGGCGTTCAATTTTCAGGGCTGGATTGACGAGCACAAACATCTGCTAAAGCCGCCAGTTGGCAATCAGCAGATCTGGGAAGATGCCGATATGATGGTGACGGTTGTCGGGGGACCCAACAAGCGCACCGATTATCACGACGATCCGGTCGAGGAGTTCTTTTACCAGCTCAAGGGCGACATGCTGCTCAAGCTGTATGACGGCGAAGAATTCTATGACGTGCCGATCCGCGAGGGCGAGATTTTCCTGTTACCAGCCCATGTGCGCCACTCGCCCCAGCGCCCCCAAGAAGGCTCTGTTGGTCTGGTGATCGAGCCCAAGCGGCAAATCGGTGAGCTGGACGCAATCGAGTGGTATTGCTTTGAATGCAGCGCCCTAGTGCACCGCGCCGAGATGCAGTTGAAATCCATCGTAGAGGATCTGCCGCCGGTCTATGCGCAGTTCTATGCCTCGGAAACGGCGCGCACCTGTCCCGATTGTGGCACCCTGCATCCCGGTAAAGAGGCCCCCGAGGGCTGGGTGACACTGTAAGGCTACATTGCGGTCGCGACATCCTTGAGCGCCTGCAAAAAACCAGCGGCAGCGGGTGACAGTTGGTTGGCGCTGCGAAACGTGACACCAACCGGCCCGTCGTCAATGGGCAGGCTCCAAGGGATTTCTTGCAGCAGACCCGAGGCAATGTCCTGCGCCGCCACATGGGCGGGCATCAGGCCGATGAAATCCCCGGCTTGCAATACCGCCCTGTTGGTCAGATACGAGACGGATTCAATGGCAACCGTTGGCATATATTGCTGCTGGCGGACAAAAAACTGGTCGAGCTGGCGGCGCAGGGTGGTCTCAACGGGGGGCAAGATCCAGCCATAGGGCTTCAGGTCTTCAAAGCTCAGCTTCGAGTTGGCGCCAAGCGGGTGTCCTCGGCGTGCCACCGCCAGAATTTTCTCATCAAACAACGGGACTTGCTGCAGGTCACTGCGGTGACGTTGTGACGGCAGGCGTCCGACAATCAGATCGATCTCTCCTGATTTCAAGGCGGGGATAAGCACTTAGTTGGTGCCTTCAACCACTTTGATGGTGACCTTGGGGCGATCTTCCAATAGCCGCGCAATGGCCTGCGGCAGCAGTTGCGGCGAAGCCGCCAGCAGGGTGCCGACGACGATGCCGCCACTGCTGCCTTCGTTGAGATCGTCCAGCTCTTGCGCGGCGTTAGAGACTTGGGAAAAAATCAGTTTTCCGTGCCGGATGAGGGCCTCGCCATAGGGGGTTGGGATAACGCCGCGATTGGTGCGGGTGAACAGCTGCACCTCAAAATCCAGTTCCAGATCCTTGATCATCTTGGTAGCGGCGGGCTGTGATACGTTCAGCCCACGGGCGGCGTTCTGGATGTTGTTGTGTTTGCCCACAGCAATCAGCAATCGCAATTGTTTCAGCTTTAACCGGGTCAACACGCGGTCAACGATGCGAGAGTGTCGGACGGCCATAGGGTCTCCTAGCTGCGGATTGGGCTGGCGGCGTTAAGAATTGAGGCAACCACACTCATCGCCGCAAGCGCCGAGCTGCGGGGGTTGTCGGGCAGGCTGTTGCCCGAGATGGTGAATTGCAAGGCGCCAAAATCACCACTGGCGTGCAGTTCGTGGATATTGGTTGAGATGCCGGGGTCGGCGATCAACTGGACTTCGGTTGCGTCAAAACCCAACCCAGCCAGTGCCACGGCTGCGGCGACATTGGCGTTTTTGGGGTAGCGCAGGGCCGCCTCGCGGGCAGAGCCGGTGAAATGGACCTGGGC
>MAAY01000032.1:6992-24181 GCA_002162795.1 Rhodobacterales bacterium 56_14_T64 | reverse complement strand
TTGCTGGCGGCGCGTAATGCGTCCAGTGCCCCAATGGCGCCGCTTGCCAAGTGCAGATAGCTGCCACCCGCCGTTGCCGCTGCGCTGAGCTCGGCCTGCAGGACAGGATCGGCCAGGGCTCCGATTGATACGGTAATCACATCAATCCCGGCTCGTAGCGCGGCGGGTCCGTGTTCAGTCAGTCCCTGATGGCCGGCGCAGTCGACCAGATGGGTGATATTGTCAGGCAGACAGGCAACCGAAGAAGAAAGTGTGATTTCAGGGGCAATCAGCGGCCGGGCCTCGACGAGTCTTTCAGGTCGCAGCAACAGGGCGTCGATTTGCAGCCCCTTTTGGGTGAGTGCGTGTTGCACATAGCGGGAGATTGCGCCGTTTCCGAGCAGGGCGATTTTCACGGGAGAGCCTCTGGCTGTTTGACATTGACCCCTACTATAGTTTTGCGCTGGCACGATTGCTATCCAATTTGGTTATATCAGGTTATCTTCTTTGTATTTGTCGCGGGGGCTGGGTCGGGGCCATATCGGAACGGCAAACGATTGGGCACCAGTAGCAGATGCGGGACCACATTCACCATATCGGACAGGGTATTGCCCGCCGCGAAGATGCGGTTCTGGTGGCGGGGATGGGGCGCTATGCGGATGATATTCAACTACGTGATCCGCTCTATGTTTCGTTCTTGCGCAGCCTGGTTCCCTGCGGTGAGATCCTGAATGTTGAGACTGACGACGCGTTGGTCGCCGATGGAGTGGCGGCGGTGCACGGCGGCGCGGATGTTACGCATCTGGGGCCGCTGGCGGTCAATCCACTGATCCCCATTTCAGTGCAGACTGGGTTTCCGGTTTTGGCGCAGGCCCAAGTGCAGGCGGTGGGACAACCTGTTGCGGCGGTGTTGGCCAATAGCGCCGCACGCGCACAAGACGCCGCCGAGCTGATTTTTGCGGATATTGTGGATCAGCCCATTGCTGAGCCGCAAACAGTGGCAGAACAAAGCTGGAGCGCCGGGGATGGTGCAGCAGCGATGGGGCAAGCCGACCATATTGTCGACTGCACAATCCGACATCCCCGGCTGGCCCCCTCGCCGTTAGAGCCTCGTGCAATCGCGGTGGCCTATCATGGCGACAGCGATACGGTCACGGTTTGGCATTCGACCCAGACACCGCACCGAACACGGTCGGCACTGGCTGATATTCTGGGCGTGGACGCCGCCCGTATCCGGGTCATTGCGCCACATGTGGGCGGCGCCTTCGGTATGAAGGCCTCGCTGTATCCAGAAGAGGTTTTTTCAGTCTGGGCAGCGTTTCACCACAAGCGCGATATGAAGTGGACCGCCTCAAGATCCGAAGAATTCCTGTCTGCCACTCAAGGTCGCGGGGTGACGAGTAAGGGGCGGCTGGGGCTTAGGTCTGACGGCGTGTTTCTGGCGTTGCAGGCTGAAGTCGAAGGACCTGTGGGGAAGTGGTTGCCTAATTCGGCCCTGACCACAGCGTGGAATGCGGCGCGGATCCTGCCTTCGGGGTATAACATTTCCAATCTGGACATTTCTACCCGCGCGGTCGCTCATAATCTGGCGCCTACCGGGATTTATCGTGGTGCTGGCCGCCCCGAGGCCAATTGCTTGATCGAGCGGTTGGTCGACAAGGCAGCAGTGGTGACCGGGCTGGACCCTCTTGAAATCCGCCGCCGAAACCTAGTGGCGTCAACCGATCTGCCGTACCGAACCGGCACTGGAAACCTGCTCGATTCCGGCGATTATGCCCGGGCGCTGACACTGCTGGAGGAGAAAGCTGGCTATGCTGCGGCCCTAAGGGACCGGGATGCCCGACGTAGTCGGGGTGAGTTGGTCGGGCTGGGAATTGGCTTTTATCTAGAGCCCTCGGGGAGCGGCTGGGAGACGGCACAGGTGACCCTGAACGCAGATGGTAGCGTCTTGGTCGCCAGCGGCAGCTCGTCGCAAGGGCACGGGCGCGAGACTGCCTTTGCCCAAATCGCGGCAGATGTGTTGGGTGTGGCGATGGGACAGATCACTGTCATATGCGGTGATACTGAAACTTGCCCCGAAGGTATCGGAGCCCTTGCCAGCCGCAGCACCGCCATCGGCGGCAGCGCGGTTATGCTGGCTTGCGAAGAAATCAAGGCGCGGCAGGACAAGCGTGAGACAGCGCCGATGAGTGCCGATATCCGTTATGAAAACAAAGGTGAGGCCTGGGGCTATGGGGCCTACATGGTTGTTCTGTCAGTTGATCGTGAAACGGGTGTGCCAACTATCGAACAAGCGGTGGCGGTCGACGATACCGGGCGGATAATCAACCCGGTTCTGGTCGCCGGGCAAGTGCAGGGTGGATTTGCGCAGGGGCTGGGTGAGGCGATGATGGAGCAAGTGATCTATGACGGCGATGGCCAGCTATTGACTGGCTCGTTCATGGATTACGCTCTGCCGCGCGCCAGTGATATGCCCCATCTAGCCCAGCATACTTTTGAAACCCCCAGCCCGATGAACGCTTTGGGCGCTAAGGGGGTTGGCGAGGCTGGCACCATCGGCGCGCCTGCCGCCATTCTGAATGCTGCTATTGATGCTCTGCGCCCGCTGGGTGTTGAGGATCTGCAGATGCCGCTGACCAGCCAAGCCCTATGGCACGCCATACACGCCGCCGAAGAAGGAACAACCTGATGAAGTACTCAAAACTGGAGGCCAAGGATTATGCCCGCGAACACATGCGCGGCATCTGGGCGGCGGCGCTGAACCCGTTCCATGATGATGGATCGTTTAACGAGGCGGGTCTGCGTTCAAACATCCGCCACTGGGTCGATGATCTGGGCATTCAGGGGCTTTTCATCGCTGGCAAACAGGGTGAATTTTTCTCGATGAGTCTGGCTGAGCGCAAACGAAATATTGAGATCGCGGTCGAGGAATGTGAGGGTAGAGCGGGCACCATCATGTCAGCCTCGGATCAGAATTTCGACACCGTGTTGGAGCTGGCGCGCCATGCGCAGGACTGCGGTGCGGATTACATCGTGGTGCACGCGCCGATGCTGCATTTTGTCACCGACCCAGATGACACGGTGTATAATTACTACAAAGCGATTTGCGATCAGGTCGATATAGGCATCGCCATGTGGAGCCACCCGGATAGTGGCTACCTGATGAGCCCCGAACTCTGTGCGCGGATTGCTGAGCTGCCCAATATCGTGGCGATCAAGTACTCGGTGCCGCGTGAGATGTATGTGCGCCTCAGCCACATGGTGGGGGACAAGATCCATGTCTCAACAGCGTCTGAGGTCGACTGGCTGGACAATATCGAGGAACTAGACTGGAAGCTCTACCTGTGTTCATCACCACCCTATCAGTTGCAGACCAAGGCGGATCGGCGGATGTTTGAATATACCGAACTGGCGTTTCAGGGGCGGTTTTCTGAAGCGCGCAAGGTGCGAGACAGTCTGGAGCCGGTACGGCGCGCAATACTGGACACCAAACCCGGCGGCAAACCGCAGGCACATGGCAAATACTGGCAAGAATTGCTGGGCCAGGTCGGCGGCAATGTACGTGCGCCGTTGCTACAATTGAGCGACGAGGAAAAGGCCCGCACCCGTGTTGTATTTGAGTCCTGCGGTTTAAAACTCTGACATTTAGCAGGGCTCGCGGGTCATACGGGCCTGCGGTAATAGAAAGGGCATGCCCACAGGCGGGGTGGTATTGACAGGGATTGGGCAGCCATAGGTCTGGGTCAGAGTGGCGTCGGTCAGCACTTCTGACGGGGTGCCTTGGGCGGCGATTCGACCATCCTGCATCAGCACCACCCTGTCAGCAAACATCGCAGTCAGGTTGAGGTCGTGCATCACTGCGACAACGCCACCGCCACGGGTGGCAAAATCGCGGGTCAGGTCCATCACGGTGAACTGGTGGCCGATGTCGAGGCTGGCCACTGGTTCATCCAGGATCAGCCAGCGCGGGGTGCCGTCGACCATTGGCTGCCATATCTGGGTCAGCACACGGGCCAATTGCACCCGCTGTTGCTCACCTCCGGACAGGTCCTGATACATGCGATTTTCAAACCCGGTCAGGTCAACCTTCTCTAGCGCTCTCACCGGCAGGTCGGTGTTGGCCGCCGACAGGCCGGCCGTGAGGCCAAGGCGGACGATCTCGACCACCGTGAAGGGAAAGGCAATGGTGGTGGATTGTGGCTGAACTCCGCGGATCGCCGCCAGTTGCCAGGGTTTCTGCCTCGCTACGTCTTCGCCATTCAGCAGCACCCTACCGGTAAAGGGTATTTCGCCGGTCGTCGCGCGCAGCAGCGTGGTTTTGCCGGATCCATTGGGGCCAACAATAGCGGTGACTTGGCCCGGCTTGGCGGTGAAATCGACCCCGTGCAGAACGCGGGTCCGGCCAAGGGTTACTTCGATGTCAAAGGCTTGCATATCAGTCTCCGCTCACAGGCCAAGAGCGCCGCGGCGCTTGAGCAATATCCACAGGAACACCGGCGCGCCAAGCACGGCAGTGACAATGCCAATGGGCAACTCAGCCGGGGCAATGATCACCCGGGCGATCATGTCGGCGGCCAGCAACAAGGTAGCGCCCAGCAAGGCAGCATTGGGCAACAGGCTGTGATGATCGGGGCCGGTGGCCAGCCGCAGCAGATGCGGGACCACGATGCCGATAAAGCCAATGCCGCCTGACACGGCCACGGCGGCTCCGGTGGCAGCGGCAACGGCTAGGATTGAGGTGTTCTTGATCAGTTGCACAGAAATGCCGATGTGGCCGGCGGCAGCTTCGCCTAATGCCAGGCCGTTTAAGCCGCGTGCCAGAAATGGGGTGACTGCAAGTGCAGCCAGAATGATCGGGGTGGCGGCCATTACCTTGGCCCAAGTGGCGCCTGCCAACGATCCCATGCCCCAGAACGTTAGATCGCGCAATTGGCTGTCATCGGCCATATAGACCAGAATGCCGGACAGGGCTCCGGCCAAGGCGCCAAGCGCGATGCCGGCCAGCAGCATGGTGGCAACCGAAGTCTGGCCGTGCCGGGTGGCGACGCGGTAAAGGACCAGGGTCGACCCCCAGCCGCCAAAGAAAGCAGAGATCGGCACCAGATAGTTGCCGGTCAGCTCACGAATGGCAGGCGGCAGCATGGCACCCAGCACAATGGCGGTGATTGCGGCCAGACCGGCGCCAGCACTGACACCAATGAGGCCCGGATCAGCCAACGGGTTGCGGAACAAGCCCTGCATCACCGCTCCGGAAGCAGCTAGCGACGCTCCAACAAGAATGCCCAGGCAAAGCCGGGGCAGGCGAATGTCGAACAAGACAATGCGATCCAGCCGTGACAACTCGCGCCCGGCGGCCAGGTCTGCCATCGCGGCCCACAGTGAGGTGCCCGAGGCCCCCCATGCGAGGGAAAACACCGACGTAACGGCCAGTAAAAGAGACAGAGCAACGGTGAGGCGCCGGGCCTGAACCCGGCGATCCATTGGTGGGGCATGCACGCTGGGCGCATCAACAGCCAGTGACATCAGTGTGTCTCACCATAAAGCGCCTGACTGAGTTCGGTGATCGCCGAGGCGGTCCGTGGGCCAAATCCCAACAGGTGCAACCCGTTCATCCGCACCACTTTGCCGTTCTGAGCGGCAGGGGTTGGGACCAATGCAGGCATCATCAGCAGTTCTTTGGTGGCGGCACCGTGATCGCCACCCCGGTCCATCATCAGGATGACGTCGGGTGCAGCGATCGTCACCGCCTCGTCTGTCATTGGCTTGTAGCCGTCAAAAGCAGTGATGGCATTGATGCCGCCAGCCATTCGGATGATGCCGTCTGCGGCCGAGTTGCGCCCCCCTGCCATGATCCGCCCGCCCTGAGTGGACAAGATGAACAGCACTTTCTTGGGGTGGCCTCCTGCCGCCTTTACCGCTGCTGCTTGAGCTGCGGATAAGTCATCCGTAACTTGTTGCGCCAATGCCTCAGCCGCTTGCCCTTGGTCTAGGGCTGCACCGACAATGCGTATCTTGGTCACGATGCCATCGGCGCTATAGATCTCGGGTACCGAAACATAGCCAACTTGAGCCGCTTTTAACACGTCGATGGTTTCCGGTGGACCAGCCCCTTCAATGGCTATGATCAGATCCGGTGCTACCGACAGAACCCCTTCGGGCGACAAGGCACGAGCATATCCGATGTCTGGCAACTCGGTCACTTGATCTGGGTAGGATGAGGTGGTGTCGCGGGCGATTAGCCGGTCCTGTTGATCCAGCGCATAGACGATTTCAGTGACCGAGCCGCCCACTGTGACAATGCGGCTGGCGGTTTGAGCCATCACCATGTGGCCTGCCATCATCGTTACCAGCAGCAGGCTCAATGTTATGTAAAGACGGGAAAATGGCGACATTAAACCTGCTCCGAGACCTGCACAGAGGCGAGACCTGCTACAATGTTGTCCCAGGCTGGGCGATGATCCTTGGCGTCGCTGCGGCGACCAAAGACCTGGAAAATAATACCACCCTCAGCGTCAAAGGCTTCGACCGAAATGGCAGGACCACGCTTGGTTGGTTTCTTGACGGCCCAGACCTCGGCGATGTGATCCATCCGCAGGTGCAGATCAAATCCGGGGTCCAGAATGTTCTGCCATGGCCCCATTTCCCGCAGGTTGCGGATTGGGCCAGCATGGATTTCGATACATCCCATGTTGCCGACAAAAATCATCACTTCAACGTTCTGGTCCAGAGCGGCGTTGAGCATAGTGTTGACTTCACCAGTAGCCAGTTGTCGCGCCATGGGCTCGCCGACGATGCGATAGGCACCCAATCGGTTCATTTTTAATTTCGGCACCAAACGCAGGAACTGGTGCGTGTCGGTCATCTTGGCCCACTCGGCGCGCAGTTGACCGGCCTTGTCCGGATTGGTCTTGGCGCCCTCAATTGGCTTGCGCGGCGAGGCATCCAAGGTCTGGCTCTGCTCTTCCAGCTGCAGATCCGACACCAATTTGGCCCAAGCGTCTAGGTCAGAGGCGGGTCGCAGATGGATCTTGTGTACCGCATCACCAGCCGCGTCAAAGATCTGGATGGAACGCTTGACGCCATTCTTAGTCTCACGTTCAACAGCAAAGGCTGAGACAAAGTGGCGACCAAATATACGCAGGTCGATTTCTTCGTTGAGAATCATCGAGGCATGCGGGCCGGAATGGAAATTGTCGTAGACGCCTACTTTTTCCATCACGCAGGAGCGGTTGCGGGTCAGTGCCATCACCTCTCCCAGCTCCTTGAGGCGCGGCATAATGTCATCGGGGCTGGCGGTGATACAGGTCACATCCTGACCCACATAAGCCGCAACCAGCTGGCCCTCGCGAATGTTCAGTTTATCCGCAAGATCGCGGTCGCGCATGTTCTCGTTATCGCTGCGTGCTTGCCGGATTGCTGCCGGTGTTAGCTGTGCCAGATCGCTCATGTTAGCCCTTTCAGATGGCTATAGTCGGGGATGAGCTGGCTGGGAGGCCTATAGTTTAGGCGGAACGCGGCTGGCTGCTGCAGAGTGCAGCAATGTGTTAATTATTGTTGACTGTTTCTATCACCTTTATTATCAGGCTCAAGTCGGAAAATGTAATTCCGTCATCAAAACAACACCAAGACCGCGCCAGCACTTCCGCAAGCTTTCGGTATAAAAAACGATTGCGAAGGGATAGCAGATGCGTGGGCATAGGCTTGGATGGAAGTATTTGGGGACCGTTTCGGCCCTCAGCTTGATGATTAACGCGGCACCAGTGATGGCACAGGATGCTGACGAGGAATTTCTCGGCATCATTGAGTTGGGCGCTAGTAAGCGTGAGGTTCAAGTGGGAACCGCCACAGCTGTTACAGTCATCAACCAGGAAGAAATCGACGACCGTCAAGCCGGTACCATCGCCGAGCTGATTGATTCTGTTCCGGGGGTGACGCTGGTGAACGGAAACACGCCGCAGGGGTCGGGGATTAACATCCGTGGCTTTGGTGCAAACGGCACCTATGGCACAGATTCCAAGGTTCTGGTGGTGATCGATGGGGCCACAACTGGCGCAGAAGAACTGTACCGGATTGGCAACCAACTGTTTACCGATCCTGAGCTTTACAGTGAAGTCTCAGTAATCCGTGGCACCGTCGGCTCGTTCGAGTTTGGCTCTGGGGTGATTGGCGGGGTTGTCCAGCTGGAGACAAAAAATGCCTCGGATTTCACAGGAGGCGAAATTGGTCTGCGTCTACGACAGACTCTGGAGGCAACCTCGAATGGTAAGGGCTTTGCCAGCTCAACAATTGCCGCCTGGCAGGCGACTGACAATCTGGAGTTTTTGCTGAATTACACCGTGCGGGATCAGGATGACTACAAGACCGCAGATGGGACCGTAATCACCAACAGTGAATTCCGCATGCCGTCTTATTTGGTGAAGGGTCGATACACCTTCGGCGATGATGACGCGCATTCAATCACCCTGTCTTACAATGACAGCACGACGGACGAAAAAGACGTGCCTTATGATACGTTTGGCACCACCGGTGGCGCGTTTGGCAATGTTGACCGTAAAACCCACAGCAAAATTGCTGTTCTTCAGTACGACTATAACCCGTCTGGCAATGATCTGATTGATCTGAGCGTCAATTTGTCCCGCTCGGAACAAGCCATCGACCAGACCTGCTTGCCTGCCTCTGCACCATTTGGCTGTTTCTCGGTGGTAGATGCGGATCACAATTATGAGACCACTAAGCTGACAGTCAAAAACACCGCTTACTTTTTGACAGGGTCCGTCGAGCATAATCTGCGGGCAGGGATCGAATTTTCTCAGCGTGACCGCCTGGATGCGCCATCCGCACCCGGTGGGTCGGACAAACGCATTGCGTTGTTTGCGGTGGATGAAATTCAGATCAACCAAAACTTGACGCTGACGCCTGCCGTGCGGTTTGAGACGCAGGATATCGAGGGTGACACTGCTCCAAACGATGCCTCGTATTCAAACAATGCACTCATGGGCGGTCTTTCCGCCCGGTATGAATTCGATAGCGGTTTTGCGGTTTTTGCCAGTGCGGCTTACACCGAGATGATGCCAATTATCGATGATCTGGGCACGCCACTATTTATGACACAGCCGGAAAGATCACACACCTATGAGGGTGGTGTTTCTTATACCCGTGGCGATCTGTTTTCCTCGGGTGATGCACTGCAGGTGAAGGTTAATCTGTACAATACCTATGTCTGGGACATCACTTCATACTCTGGCGTTTCCGATATTGACGTCCAAGGGATCGAGCTGGAGGCATCGTATGCACATGCCAGCGGGTTCTATGCAGATTTGAATGCCACCAGCGCTGATGGCACTTCAAAAGACGGCACGGGTATAAGCAGCAACTGGATCTATGCGCCTGAAACGTCGGCCCGTTTAACGCTGGGCAAGCGTTTTGGTGACGCGGTTGATGTCAGCTGGGAACTGGTGACCGCACAGTCAACCACTGGCATCGGCGATGTCGCGTTGGCTGGCTACGGGGTGAACAATCTGCGGGCAACATATCGCCCACAGACAGGTGCACTCAAAGGTGCCGAGTTCCGCTTTGGCATCGAGAACATCCTGGATGCAACCTATCAGTCGCAACTGTCCACTCGGGTGGCACCAGGCCGTAACTTCAAGCTGACCATGGCAAAAACCTTCTGAATCATTGGTAATAGGAAAGGCGAGTTATGAAACTTGGTATTCTCAAATGGGGAGCTCCGGCAGCAGTGTTGCTGGCGGGGCTGAATGGCACATTGGCGCTGGCCGAAACATCGGACAAGTCAGGTGTTTCGATCGAGCTGAGTACTGCCGAAGTGGTGGGAGATGCCTGCCGCTTGTCCTTTGTCGTGCAAAATGGCCATGGTCAGGACATTGTCAGTTCGGTCTACGAGACCGTGTTGTTCAACACTGCCGGGCAAGTCGCCAAGCTGACGTTGCTTGATTTTCAAGACCTTCCTGCCGGGCGCTTGCGTGTGCGCCAGTTCCAATTTTCGGGCTTGGCCTGCAGCGACATCAGCCGGGTGCTGATCAATGGCGCCGACACCTGCGAAGGTGAGGGCTTGCCTCAGGGCGCCTGTGACAAGGGTCTGACCCTGAGCAGTCTGACCGACATGGAGCTGATCGGATGAGCATGATCCTAGACGCCTTGCAACAAGTGCTCGACCTTGGCGGGCCTGTGGTGATGGTGCTGCTGGTAGCCTCGGTGCTGACAACCGCGCTGGTGCTCTACAAGATCTGGCAATACCAGATTGCGCGAGTAGGCCGTCACCGGCAGTTGAGCGCCGCTGTCGAAGCTTGGGACCGCGGGGACGCAGCTCAGGCTCTGCAAAAGCTGCAGCAGAGCAAGTCATATTTGGCTCCGGTACTGCATATGGCCCTGACCCAAGCGCCGAGCGAGATGTTGTCGGATCGGGTTGATGCTGAAGCTGAAGACCGGTTTGCCCGGCTGGAACGCGGATTGGGCGCGCTGGATATGGTTGCGCAATTGGCACCGTTGCTGGGTCTGTTCGGCACCGTTCTGGGCATGATCGAAGCCTTCAGAAAGCTGGAGTCGGCCGGATCATCAGTGGACCCTTCGCTGCTGGCGGGTGGTATTTGGGTGGCGCTGTTCACCACGGCCGCCGGGTTGGCCGTTGCAATGCCAACCTCAGTTGTCCTGAACTGGCTCACCGCCCGGATGCAGCGCGAGCGGGTGTTTGCCAACCGTGCCTTGCGTACCGTGTTTGCGCCTGCATCGGCTGGCACCGCGGCAGAGTTGCGAGTGGCTCATGGCGGTTAAACTTGCCAGCGCGAGACGTGGGCGATTGTCGATGACCTCGCTCATCGACGTGATTTTTCTACTGCTGTTGTTCTTCATGCTGACCTCGACTTTCTCGAAATTTGCCGAGGTCGAGTTGATGAACGCAGGCAGTGGCAGTGGCAGGAATGACAAGCAGATGTTGTTTGTTTCATTGGCAGAAGACAGTTTGATGCTGAACGGCCAAGCGGTGGACATGAGCCGCATTGCCGACCTTCTTGAGACGCAACCACATGATGGCAGCGGGCATCTGGTGTTGATCAACATCGATGACAGCGCTTCGTCGCAGCGTTTGGTGGATCTGTTGACGAGCCTGCGGGTGGTTGAAGGTCTGCAAATAATGATGTTGAGCTGAGGTCGCCGTCATGCGCATCAAGCACCCCATTGCCACACAAAAAGAACCAACGATCGCGTTGATCAACATTGTGTTCTTGATGCTGGTCTTCTTCATGATTGCCGGTACTTTGGTGGTGCCTCTGGACAGTGATCTGAAGTTGATCGAAACCAGCGGGCTGGAGGGGCGCGAGCCGCCTGATACGCTGGTTGTCCATGCCGATGGGCATTTGTCGCTTCGGGGTGCGGCGGTGGAAGATGCGACGGCCTTTTTGGCAACTCTGTCTCAAGAAGATCTGGAGATTGTGCGCATCGTACCGGATCGCGCACTACCGGCTAAACAGTTGGTGGCACTGGGCAATGCCTTGCGTCATGGTGGCGCTGGTCGTGTCATGCTGGTTTCTGAGAAGGTATTGCAATGACATCTCACTCCCGCATTGTGGCATTGATTGCGCTGATTTTGGCTGCTGTGGCTCATGCCGCACCCGCCTTATTACAAAACGATAGTTTAGTTGAGATAGAGGGTGGCAACACCGCGCTGGCCTCGCAGGGGAATTCTTTTGCCAATATGGCGGCAGGAATGCAAAGCACAGAGGTTCCGCAAGAGATCACAGATGCGGAGGATGTGACGGATCAGGCAGAGCAGCCCCCGGATGAGATGGTGCAAGAGCAGGAGCCGCCAGTTGAACCCCCATTGGAGCCAGAAGTAGAGCCCCCCCTAGAACCTGCAGTCGAACCACCGCTGGAACAAGAAGTCGTGGATGCTGTGGAGCCGCAAGCAGAACCACCTCAAGAAATTGACCATCAGGACGTCGCCAAGCCCGTAGAGCAACTGACCGATGTTGATCCATCGAGGACCGTGACAGTCGGACCGCAGGTACAGGACCTGCTGACCGTTGCCGCTGGGCCGATGCTACAAGAGACGCCTGTGGTTGAGACGTTGGAGCCGCAGCCTTCGGTGACCCAACAATCGCAACAAGAGCCACAAAAGATGGCTGCGAAACCTGTCGAGCAAGCGCAGGCTGCTCCTAAACCAGAAACACTGGCGCCAGTGCCGGAACCTAAGCCAAAACCGAAACCAAAGCCCAAGCCAAAACCGAGCGGCAATAGTGCGCAAAATGCGGTTCAGGGAACTGTTGCGGGACAAAACCCCAAACCCGGCGGGCAGGCGAGTGTGCAGCCGGGTGAGGCGCAAGCGCAGGGCAATGCGGCTGCCAGCAATTATGGCGGATTGGTCGTGCGCCGGATCGTTCGTAAAAAACGAACCATCAACATTAAGGGGACAGGCAAGGTCTCGTTCTCGATACGTCCGGATGGCTCACTGGCAGGTCTGCGGATATCAAGAAGTTCAGGTTCGGGGAAACTGGACAGTTTCTTTCTAAAAACGGTCCGCCGCGCTGCGCCGTTTCCGCCGCCACCACCCGGTGCCAGAACCAATTTTGGTGTGGAACTCCACGGGCGCAAATAGCAGAGATGTTGCACCGGATGATTCCTCGAATTGGAGCAGTCCGCGCCGTCAACGAAGGCCACAAAACGGCATCGAGAGTGGTTCTGCCATGCTGTTGCCATAGTCCGTGGCAGAAACCACACAAGCGGTTAACCTTTGTGCCCGACAATGCGCCTCCTTCTGGCTAACGTTGGCTTGACAGCGCGCATTACGTCAATATCCGCGCTATCGAGTAAACATATCAAATGTGGGGACGTGTAAGGTGTACCTTTCCGTTGTAGTACCCTGCTTTAACGAGGACGAGGCTATCCCGCTGCTGGTTGAGCGGCTGGCGCAGGCAATCGAACCTTGGGCAGATAGGGCTGAAATCATCCTGGTGGATGACGGCTCAAATGATGAAACATGGGCCGCCATGGAAGCGGCCAGCGCAAAGGTGCCGCAGCTGCGGGGCCTGCGGCTGTCGGCCAACCGTGGCCACCAAGTGGCGCTGACCGCTGGGCTGGAAGCCGCCCGGGGTGAGCGTATCTTTATGCTGGATGCGGATCTGCAAGACCCGCCCGAGATTCTGCCGGATATGATGGCGATGATGGATCGCGGCTATGACGTGGTTTATGGTCGCCGGGCTGAACGTAAGGGTGAGACCCTGTTCAAAAAACTATCAGCATATCTGTTTTACCGGTTCCTGAATAGATTGTCAGATGTGCCTATTCCAAGCGACACCGGTGATTTCCGCCTGGTAAGCCGCCGTTCGCTGGATGCCGTTCTGGGCATGCCCGAGCGATCACGGTTTATCCGTGGCATGTTTGCCTGGGCTGGGTTTCATCAGGTCGGACTGGAATATGTGCGCGAGGCGCGGGTGGCGGGCGTCACCAAATATCCGTTCCGGGCTATGCTGCGTTTTGCAACCGATGCCTTAACCGGATTCTCGACAAAACCGTTGAAAATTGCCACCCGGCTGTCGTTCCTCAGTCTGGTTGTGACGGTATTGTTGGGGGTCTATGTGTTTGGCTCGCTGATACTGTACAACACCGCACCTGGTTGGGCGTCGGTGGTGCTGGCGATTTCGTTTTTCTCGGGCATCCAATTGCTGACGCTGGGGATTCTTGGCGAATACGTTGGACGGCTATATATGGAAAGCAAGCAGCGACCTTTGTATTTCCTGTCTCAGGAAACCGGTGAACCGGCGCAATTGCAGCAGGGAGCGGATCTCGACGTCACTAGCGCGATATCCGAGCAGACAGTCCAGACCAAAGCATCATGATCACCGAAACACAGGCTCAGTTTCTGCGGTTTGCTGTGGTCGGGACAGGTGTGGCGGCACTTTATGTGCTTATGTACCTTGCTTTTCTGGCTTTGGGGCTAAATCAACCATTGGCAAACTTTCTGGCGTTTCTGGTGGCTGTATCGGTTCAGTATGTCGGTCAGACCTGGTGGACGTTTCGAAAACCGCTTGGGCGGCCAGAGCAGATCATTCGATTTGGCTGTACAATTGGGTTGGGTTTTTTGGTCTCTGCTGGCGTTACTGGAGTATTGGGCCCAGCGTTGAACTGGCCGGATTCTGTTTCAGCAGCTGTCGTGGCCGTGGTCTTGCCAGTGCAAAATTACCTGATTTTTCGCATCTGGGTTTTTGCAGAAGCAAGCGAACCGCACTAAGGGGGGCGAATGTCACATATCTATTCCAATCAATTTTACGACTATATTGACGCCGGCGCCCGCACCTCTGCTCAGGTGATGATTGGCGTGTTGCAACCTTGGTTGAACGTCAAAAGCGTTGTCGACTTGGGGTCTGGCCGGGGTGTCTGGGCGAGTGAATGGATACAGTCCGGAGTTACGGACGTGGTGGCCGTGGATGGTGACTATGTTGATCGTGAACGGTTGGCGGTGTCGAAGGATCAGTTTCATGCTGCCGATCTGACCAAAAAAATGGATCTGGGTCGCCGGTTTGATCTGGCGCAAAGCCTCGAAGTGGGTGAACATTTACCTGAAAGTGCGTCGGAAACACTGGTCGAGAGCTTGACCGACCACTCTGACAGAATTTTGTTTTCGGCGGCAGTTCCAGGGCAGGGAGGTGAGTTTCATATCAATGAAAAACCTCTGTCGTTTTGGCAGGATTTGTTCGCCAGGCATGGCTACACCGCCTTTGACTGTGTCCGCCCGCAACTGAAGGACACCGCAGGGGTTGAGCCCTGGTACCGCTATAACACGGTGTTCTATGCCAATGTAGAGGGGCAAAAAGGGCTGCCGCCCGAGATGTTGGCTTGTGAGGTGCCAAAAGGACAAAAGGTGCCGCTGGCTGGCAGCTTTGGTTGGCGAATACGCCTAGCAATCGTGTCCTTGATGCCGCGCGCGATGGTGACAAAAATCGCTCAGGTCCGTGCTGCAGTTTTGGGGCGCAAAGCCCGAAAGGCAAATGAATGAGCGATGCGTCTCTTTCCATAGGCGACCGCCTAAGCCGTGTTCCAGTGTTCACGGCAACAATTGTGCTGACCTATCTGGGCTTGCTGCTGTCCTTGGGAATGCAGGTGTTGGACCCAATGGTGCGACATGATGATTTCCCGGCCTTGCTTGCAGAACCGGCCGGGTTTTACACCAAAACCCTGTATGAGGGCCGCTGGATCAATTATCTGTGGCACTTACGCGAGGTGGTGACACCATCCTGGTTTAACTATCTGGTCTATCAGTTTTTTTGGGCCGTTTTTGCGGCCTGCCTGGCGGTCACCACGCTGGGCAGAAAGGGCGAGCTTTGGCATAAAGTCGCGTTGGCGCTGTTAGTTGCTTTGGGGCCCTCGGCTCTGATGATTTCGCTGTGGTACAATACGTTGGTTCCGGGAATGGGGTTGGTGGCGCTTTATGCTTGGTTGTCCACACAACTCAGCGAGCGGACAATGCGACGGCTTTTGTTGCTCTTTGTGCCGCTTACACTGATGGCATATACAACTTACCCGTTGTACCTGCTGGCGCTCTGCTTGGCGCGGGCCGAGACACGGCGGTCGTTTCGCGATCTTGCCGGGGTTATGGCGCTGTTCATCGGCAGTTTTGCCCTTGGTATGGTGCTGATGTTTGCACTGAACTATTTCGAACATGGCATTTTTGGTATTCCAATGGCCCCATGGCGCAATGCTACGCTGGCTCATGATTTTGCCTCGGCTTTGGAAAACGCCAAACGGATTGGGATTTTTCTACGCCTGAGTGCTTGGGTGCAGGGATTTGGGTTTATCCCGATGTCGATTGCGCATGTGCTGCTGTTGGTGGCAGCCGCTGTTGTGGTTGGCAAACGTGACCCTTGGCGGGCGATCTATATCCTTGCCGGAATTACCGCCGGGCTGGGGCTGATCTTCATCCAAACTGTAAAAACGGGCATATTTCTACCGGTGCGGGTCAATGGGTTCGCCTGGGCGCAATATGTGGTGTTGCTGACACTGATGGTGATACAGCTCAGCGAAAAGGGTGGGCTGTCCAAGCGAATGAGCAGCAACCTGCTGAGATTTTTTGTGATGGCTTACATGGCCGGAACCTTTCAGCAGGCGCTGGTATTTGCGGGGTGGCAAAAGCAAACCCGTGAAATGGCTGCCGATATTGGGCCAGGGGTTGAACCGGTGTTTGTCACCGGCACCTACCTCTCGCTGTTAAATGCTCACCACGCCGCAATCCAGCACTCTCGCGGGTTGCGGTCGCGATTGACTTACCTGACTGGGCGAATGGTCATAACCTGCGAAGAAGAGCCCGAAGAATGCGCCGATCTTCCGGCCGATATGCTGGAGGATCTGCCGTTAGGTGAGATCGAGGTTCACCATTTGGCTGACAAAGTGATTGTGCGGCTGTCCAAGCAAGAGGCATCTCTTACGGAATGATGGGTGGCATTGGGGTGACGTCGCTCGAGCGATGAGGCTTGGGAGATGTTTCCGCAAAGCCTGCGCAAACTGACCCTGATCTAAGGAGAATTTGAGTTTTTGATGGCCAATCTGACCTTTTGGGACAGGTTGGTCGTTTTTGTCTACTTCTGTGTCCGTCGCTATGATTTGGAACTGGTAACAGCCGTGTTAGGCTTATGTAATTCGGGGCCCCAGCAGGAGATAACCAAAAGCGATGTCTGACTTGTGGGGCGGATTGACACAGGCCTTTTGGCTGTTGGTGACCTTGGACGGCGACCTGGTTGAGATCAGCCTGCGCTCGCTACGGGTCACCCTGACCGCCTTGCTTATCGCCTCGGCCATCGCGCTGCCGTTTGCCGCATTTCTGACGGTCCGCCGGTTCCGCTTTCGCCGCCCGACGATTGCGGTGCTGAATGCGTTGATGGGGCTGCCGCCGGTGGTGGTGGGGCTGGTGGTCTATGTGTTCCTGTCCCGCTCGGGGCCGTTTGGCGTGTTTGGGCTGCTGTTCACCCCAACTGCGATGATCATTGCTCAGGTGATCATTATTGTGCCGCTGATTGCCTCGATCGCACATCAATCCCTGCGCGAGCTGTGGGGTGATTATCACGATCTGCTGATCTCGCTGAACACCACCCAGTTTCAGCGCATTCAGGCGCTGTTGTGGGATGGACGGCGGGCGCTGCTGACGGCGGCGCTGGCGGGGTTTGGCCGGGCCATTGGCGAAGTTGGGGCAATCATGATTGTCGGCG
>MAAY01000032.1:729-6978 GCA_002162795.1 Rhodobacterales bacterium 56_14_T64 | reverse complement strand
CCGCCATTACGCTGGAGACTGGCAAGGGAGACTTTGCCCTGGCACTGGCACTTGGCTTTGTGTTGATTGGCTTAGCGGTGACGGTGAACCTGTTGATCCACCGGCTCAGCCATACCGAGAGCGAGGGGCGCTGGTGATGCAAATGTTCCCGTTGGTGGCAAAACAGGCGGTGGTGCGTCGCCAGGGCAAGGTGCTAGTGGGGCCAGTTGATCTGACTCTGCAAGCGCAGGGGGTGACCATTGTGATTGGTCCCAATGGCGCCGGTAAGACTTCGTTGCTGAAAATGTTACACGGCATTGCTCGGTTGAACCGAGGCAGCCTGAACTGGGCTTGTCCAATGTCCGAGGCGCAAACGCGTCAGGCATTTGTATTTCAGGCACCGGTGATGATGCGCCGGTCTGTGACAGACAATATTGCTTATCCATTGCAGTTGATTGGTGTTGCCCGGGCCGAGGCGCGGCGTCGCGCCGAAGACTGGGCTGAGAAAGTTGGCCTGAGCCACACGTTGAAACAACAAGCGACCATGCTTTCTGGGGGGGAGCGGCAGAAACTGGCACTGGCGCGGGCGCTGATCCGCGACCCGCAGGTGCTGTTTCTAGATGAGCCCTGTGCTTCGCTGGACGGCCGCGCGACCAGAGAGATCGAAGAAATTCTGATCCGTGCGGCGGCTGGCGGCACCCGGCTGATCATGTCGACCCACAACATGGGGCAGGCCCAGCGGTTGGCCGACGAGGTAATCTTTGTCCTGCACGGAAAGATCCATGAATTTGCCCCAGCAGAGCAGTTCTTTGCCGGAGCAGAGACCAAACAGGGACGGGCGTTTCTTAAAGGAGATATTGTGGAATGAAACGCATTTTGACGGGAGTGTTTGCCACATGTTTCATGTCGACGGCATTGTTTGCCGATGAGATGAAGATGGCGGTGACCACGTCCTTTCATAACTCGGGGCTGTCAGAGGTGCTGTTACCTGCGATCAAGGAAGATCTCGGCTTGGACGTACAGCTGCTGGTGGTCGGAACCGGCCAGGCGCTGCGACTGGGGGAAGCGGGTGATGTGGACGCGATCCTGGTTCACTCAAAGACCGCCGAGGAGGCATTTCTAGCCGCTGGCAATGGCACTCACCGTCGCGAAATCATGTATAACGATTTTGTGCTTATCGGCCCCAAAGATGATCCGGCCGGGGTGAGGGCAGCAGAAAATACGGCCGGGGCGCTGCAGAAGATCGCTGACGCCGGGGCGGTATTTGTCAGCCGTGGCGACGATAGCGGCACTCATAAGAAGGAGCTCAGCCTGTGGCAGGCCGCCGGGTTGGATGCTGATGAGTTTGATGGGTGGTACCGGGCGGTTGGAGCTGGCATGGGGGCGGCGCTGAACACGGCCTCGGGGATGTCTGCTTATATTATGGCCGACCGCGCCAGCTGGCTGAACTTTGGCAACAAGGGTGATTTGGAGTTGTTGTTTTCTGGCGATGCGGTGTTGTTCAACCAATATGCCTATCTGCCGGTCAACCCTGAAAAACATGTTCATGTAAAGGCAGATATGGCGATGCAATTGGAAGACTGGTTGGTTTCAGATCGGGCCAAGGCGCTGATCAATGGCTACAGGATAGATGGTGAAACACTGTTTGTGTTCAACGCTAGGTAGGATTTGGACCCATCTGAAAATCATGGCAGAAGCCCACGTTATCTGCGGGGGCTTCTGGTTGAAATCGCCGGGGCGCGGCCCCGGACCCCGAGGTATTTTGAACAAGAAGAAGGTTCAGGCGTCGATATCGCCGTGGATGGCAAATTGGTCTAGCCCGGCCGCTTGCGGTTCGATTGCGCGAAAGGCTTCTTTGACCCCGGCGGTGGTCAACTCGCGCGATACTGTGAGCAGGGTGTTGGCGGCATGATCGTCGCAGAGTTCAAGCATCTGCGACAGTTCTTCAGTGGCAATGGGACGGGCGGCGGCGGTGTCGGGGGCGCCGTAGAAGGCGACAAAATGCCGGGCCAGCAGGTCGGTCAGAGTGTCGAGTTCGCCCTGTTCGATCTGGGTGACGGCAACAAAGGTGACCCGACCTGCGGTCTCCAGTCCCATCCAACCATTGGCAAAGGCCTGGCGCGGTTTGCCGGTCAGGTCACCCTCGCCCCAGTTAGAGAACTCAAAGCCGCCGGAGACACACCATTCGCCGGTGCGGGCTGGGCTGGCAAAGACACGTTGGTCGCTCTCGTCGAAATGAATGGCGCGGGCAAGTTGCATCAAGAGGTCTCCAGCAGGGATGTCAGGGGGATCAGATGGGTGGTATCCTCGGCGCGCAGCAGCATGCCAAAATCTTCGTCGATGCCCAGGAATGTGCCGGACAGGTCACCTCGCTTGGTGTTTTCGCCGATGCCATGGGCCAACCCGCGCCATTCGGAATGTACAGAATGGCCGCCGTCCTCTTCCCAGCGGCTGATCCAGTGCAGGCTGTGGCGGGCCCAGCTTTCCAGCAATGCAGGCGCCTCGACATCGGCGCAGCCTTCGGCATAGAGCGCGGTTTCATCCGGGGTATTGCCGCTGTCCTCGGAGGCGGGCCAGAGTGGTAGGTCGAGGCCAATCACCAGCCAATCCGGGACAGTATCGGGATCTGTGCTGCTGGCGGCGACCCGCAGGGCGCCGCAGCGGGCGCCGTTGATGCGGATTTGTCCCTGCCATTCCAGTTGTACGGCGACCTCGGGCGGGGCCAGTGCCCCAAGTGCGTTTTGAAAGCCGACGCCGCAGGTGGGCAGCATTGCCATTGCCTCGCGCAGTGGCACTTCGGGGGCAAACACTAGGGCTGCGCGCAGGGTGTCGGGGGCCAGATTATAGGTCACCAGCCCAGCGTCACAGCCAAGGATCGCTTTTTTGCAGGCGGTGTCAAACGGGTCCTCGGATCCGCTGACCTGGTGGCCGTGCATCAGCGGAGGAAAGGCGACCTCGCTCATGCCGCGCCCCGTTCGATCAGGGTTTGAGCGATGTCGCGGAAAACCTGCGCCTGTGGGCTGTCGGGCTTGGAGACCACAATCGGCGCGCCGCCATCCGAGGCCAATCGAACATCCAGGTGCAGCGGGATTTCGGCCAGCAGTGGCACGTTCAGCTTCTCGGCCTCGGCGGCGACGCCGCCATGGCCAAAGATATGTTCCTCGTGACCGCATTTGGAACAGATATGGGTCGACATGTTTTCAATCAGGCCCAGGATTGGCACGTGCAATTGGTTGAACATGTCGATGCCTTTGCGGGCGTCGATCAAAGCGATGTCCTGCGGCGTGGAGACTATGATGGCTCCGTCGACCTCGGCCTTTTGCGCCAAGGTCATCTGCACGTCGCCGGTGCCGGGTGGCAAGTCGACGATCAGCACGTCCAGCGCGCCCCATTGCACCTGCATCATCATTTGTTGCAGCGCGCCCATCAGCATCGGGCCGCGCCAGACCACGGCCTGACCCTCGTTGGTCATCAACCCGATCGACATCATGGTGACGCCGTGGTTGCGCAGCGGCAGGATAGTTTTACCGTCGGGGCTGGCCGGGCGACCCGAGACGCCCAGCATGCGCGGCTGTGAGGGTCCGTAGACATCGGCATCGAGCAGACCTACACGGCGGCCCTCAGCAGCCAGGGCACAGGCCAGATTGGCCGAGACAGTAGATTTGCCAACGCCGCCCTTGCCCGAGGCGATTGCGAGAATACGGTCGACGCCGGGGATTTTCTGCGGCCCCTGCGGCTGTGAGGTTTTTGCAGGCTTCAGGTTCGGCGGCGCCGCCTGGGTCGAATGGCCAGTCAAAAGGGCCGAGACCTTGTCGACCCCTGGCAGATCGGTGACAATTTTCTCGGCAGCGTCGCGTATCGGGCCATAGGCTTCGGCGCGGGTGGGGTCGATTTCGAGGACAAACCGGACCTCGGCGCCGTCGATGGTCAGGGCGCGCATGACGCCAGAGCTGACAATGTCGTTGCCACTGATGGGGTCGGCTATGGTTTTTAGCGCTGCGAGGACGGATTCACGGGTGAGAGACACGTTGGCCTTGCTCCTTGGGTTGTGGGGGGACTTGACGAATGGGGGAATGGCTTTCTACCCTTTCGCATGACCCGACTGATTTTCTTGATTTATATCTGCATGAGTTTCGCCCCGATTGCACGGGCGGATGACAGGTTGGTGCGGCTGTTGGCACCACAGGCGCTGCTGGACAGTGGCTTGCTGAAGCATCTGCTGCCGCGATTTTCCTTGAAAACCCAGGTCCGGGTGCAGATTGTCGCCTTGGGCGAGGCGCATGAAGTCGCTTTCGGCAGGGAGGGCACGCCAGTGTTTGTTGGACCCTCGGCGGTTTGGAGCCTGAGGGTGCTTGAGCCGGAGCACAAGGCCGTGCGCCGCTTTACCGACTGGCTGAGCTCGGAGGTTGGCCAGCGCACCATTACCAGCTATGCGCCCGGCGGCATTCAGATGTTCACTCTGGCCGAGGAGCAAGAGGCCGAGGATGTAGCGCTGGAGTTTGACGGCAACGTGGCGAAGGGACGGGAATTTTCGCGCCGGTTGTGTGGTCGCTGCCATGTGGTGCGGAGTGAGGAGCGGATGAATTCCATCGGCTCGACCCCGTCGTTCTTTGTGCTGCGCACTCTGGACAATTGGGCTGACCGGTTTCAGGCGTTTTATACCCTCAACCCGCATCCTTCGTTTACCCAAATCGAGGGGGTAACGCCGCCCTTTGCGGAAAACTTGCCGCCACCGATTGTGCCCGTCGAGATGACACTCAGGCAGCTGGATGCGATCCTCGCCTATGTCGCCAAGTTGACGCCGGCCGATCTGGGAGCTCCGTTGCAGCATCAGTGATCGCGGCGCTTGCTGAGGTAGTCGTCGGTGGTGCGCACGCGCGGCCGCTCGCCGGCGCCAAAGGGGTTGTTGTCCTGGTGGTACTGCGCATTGACCCGACAATTGTCGCACATCTGGATCATCCGCGCGGCATCGGGATTTTTGAACATCGCGTGTTTTCCAGCCAGCTTTTCAATGATTTTGTCGACGGTGGATTTGACCCCAAACAGGGCGCCGCACTCAATGCAGGCACAGGGCTCTTCCTCGTGCAGAACCATCTGTGCCAAGGCGCTGTCGGCCAGGTTCAGGCGGGGTTCATAGGTGATTGCGTCTTCGGGGCAGACATTGGCACAGAGGCAACATTGCAGACAGGCGTCCTCTTGAAAACGCAGTTGCGGCAGGTCTGGGTTGTCGCCCAAAGCGCCCGAGGGGCACAGCGACACGCAGGATAGGCACAAAGTGCAGGCGCTAGTGTCGACCAGCACCGCACCATAAGGGGCGTCGGTGGGCAGCGGCAGCACCTCGGCACCGGGGACCAAGGCCTTGGCGGCCTGACGGGTGATCTGGCGGCGGGTGCCCATTGGTCGCACCACATCCGTCAGGGCGGTGGGAACTTCGGCGTCAAACAGCGCATCGCTCAGCGCCTCGGGGTCAAAATGATCCAGCAGCGCCGCTTTGTCGCCGCCGATCGCATTGGCCAGCACCAACTCGCGCTCCAGCACATCGCGCTCAGCACCGGGCGCCAGCAGGATGTCCACCCAGGCGAAACCAGCCGCCAGGGCGGCAAGAATTTCGGCATGGCCAAAGCTGTTCAATGCTTCAAGTTCCAACGGCACCACATCGGCGGGCAAGCCGCGACCAAAGCGGGCCGCATAGCTGATCATCTCGCCACCGTGGCCGTTCACCACCAGAAGCCGTGGCGCGGTGCCTCCGGCGCCCAGATAGGCCTTGGCCAGGGTCTGGATGCGGCGGAACAGGCTGTCGGTGGGCGGCGCATCATAGGTCAGTGCTCCGGATGGGCACAGGGTGGCACAGGAGCCGCAGCCCGCACAGATCATCGGGTCAATGGTAACGAGGTCACCGTCAGAGCTGATGGCGCCGGTGGGGCAGATATCCAGGCAGTTGGTGCAGCCGGTCTGGCCCGCGCGCGAATGGGCGCAGAGTAGTGTTTCATTGCGCACATAAAGCGGCTTTTCAAAAGTGCCTACCATCTGGATCGCTTGCAGCAGCGCATCAGCAACTGCCGGAGCGTGCTTGGGGTCGGCGCGCAGGTAGCCATCGCGTTTCTCCGGGGCCGGGAATAACGCGATGCCGCCCCGCAGATCCAGAATGATATCGCAGCTGGAATGGCCGCCATCGCGGGCCTCACTCCAGCTCCAACTGCGGCCCGTGGGCTCTAGTTGCTGCAGCGCGTCAATGCGGACTTCGAACTGTCCTAGCGAACCAGACGCCTG
>MAAY01000032.1:536-652 GCA_002162795.1 Rhodobacterales bacterium 56_14_T64 | reverse complement strand
CCAGAGCATCCTGCAGCTTTTCCGCCGCTGCTAGCGCAATGTCTGACGGGCCCAGGATCAGGCACAACCCTTCCGAGACCACGTCCAGGCTTTTGGCGGCGGGGACAGATAGGCCC
>MAAY01000032.1:0-383 GCA_002162795.1 Rhodobacterales bacterium 56_14_T64 | reverse complement strand
GTTGCTTCCCCCCCCGCCAAAGCTGCTGCTGCGGCGTCAATTTCAGTGGTGCAGAGCGCGCTGTGTAGCTTTGAACAGCTGACCCCGGTGGCCTGTGACAGGGCCGTTGCGTCGATCTGTTGTGACCCTGAACAATCACATAGAATCAGTTGCTTAGCCATGTGTTCCTCGCTTGCATTTACGCTGGCAGAAGGGGTGTTTCGACCCCGGTTTGGAGAACAAACTAGGCATGATTCCCTGCGTTCGTAAACAAGTTTTGGAACTCCGGTCCAGGGCGCAGGAGGCCGAATCAGTAGGGGTGATTCGCGCATTCGGGCATTGTTTCGATACTTGAGTAATTTTGTCGAATTGGACAAATCGTCCTCTCCGGCATGCGGTGGTAT
>MAAY01000026.1:42921-147886 GCA_002162795.1 Rhodobacterales bacterium 56_14_T64 | reverse complement strand
GGGTGGCCGGATGCCCCGGAATCCCCGGCCGGATGCTATCGGTACAGGTGGCCGGATCACCTCGGAATACGCAGTCACCACATTAGGGTCAGAAATACCCAATTCTAGCCCGTTCCTGAGAGCAATTTCCGCCTCAACAAGCTGGTTAATTGACTTCAAAACGTTGCTTTTATCGAGGCCGATTTCCTGAGCGATTTAACTTACTTTAATATCGTATGTTTCTCCCGTTTCTGCGTCCTCAGGCAGCACAAAACCAAGGCCCCACACGGCAAGCCCCAACCGGCTCCCCAGCCCCCCCGGCGCATAAATACGCGAGCAGCGGCGTTGGTTTTCTTGCCCATGAATTCAGCCCTCAGACTTCACTGAGCGTAGATCTGGCGCCGGGGCGGCAAAGGCGCATATCATCCAGGCTGTTGAGGCCAAACGGCAGATCCAATTGACCGGGCAATGCCACGTCTCGGCGATCCCGATCGGCATGACAAAATTTGCACAAATAGATCACTTCGAGATGATGCTCGGGCTGGGCGGCTTTGATAGGATCAGGTGGGTTCCAGTGACCACTGCAAGGTAGACCCGCTGCAGCCATGACTACAATAAAGTCGCAATCGCTTCGCTTACAATGGGTCAGCAATCCAACTGGGCCATCTGACAATGTCAGGGCTGTTTGATCGCGCCGCCCGTCCGGCTGGCAGGCAGGACACGGTGCCGTGCCATAGTGCCCATACCAACGGCCGCCTAGTTGGGCGGTTAGTTTTTCCGCATCGGTCATTTTCCGCTCCCTCTGATCCAGGGGGGCAACATGAAAATAGTGCGCCAGTGATGGTCAGTTTGGAGAATTTCGGATATGTATGGATCGATCGCCTTTCCAAGCGTTACAATCCGCCCCGAGCCGCTTTGCAGAGCGGCTGGGGCTGTCTATTTCTGAAGCATCGGTCACGCAGCCTCCCTGTCACGGCAGGCTTTTAGTCGGTCAATGGCCTCAGCAATTTCGCCTTCGGTCCATCGGGATGAACATCCCAGCTTGATTGGTTTCGGCAGGATGCCACTTGCGGCGTGACGCCAGATTGTCGCCTTGGAAACACCAAGGCGTTCAGCAACCTCGCGATCAGTCAAAAGTCGGTCAGTCATGTGGTCCTCCATGAGTTTCAACGTCATGGGGTACGACTGGCAGAGGAGGAACCGGCCTGTCCGGCCGATTGAATTACCGGCCGGTTGCCTTCATTCGATCCGATACCCGTTTTCGCAAGGTGCCGGAAGTCGCGGAAATTGGATGCTCTGCTGATACTCGGCGGCAGACTTCTGCCCTCACGACACGCGACCCCATATCGACGGCGGCGAGGTCAATCAGGCGATCTATTTCATCCCAGTCATGAAAACCTTTTCGTCCAGGATCAGGGTCAAGTACACCATTTCAAATCGCCTGGGCCCGCTCATAGTCTTCGGTGAGGATAAAGCCTTCAGCCGTGTCATAGCCTTTCCACGCCATTGGGATCCCGACGCACAGCCTTAGAACCCGCTTGGCATCGACCTTTGACGCTATCCGGGGACGTACGACATTTGGAAGGTCATCGTCGCTCATGTCGCGGCCCTAATCTGAACCACCTTGCCCCCGGCCTTACCGGTGACGAGATTTGACCATTTTTCCATCAGAACGGCCCGCTTTTCGATCAGGTCTGATCGCTGATAGGCCCGCTCGACCTTGTTGCCAAGCTTGTGACCCAGCGCCGTTTCGGCCACTTCGTAGGGCTGACCAGTTTCTTCGGCCCAAGTGCGAAAACTAGACCGCAGCCCATGTGGGCGGGCCGCCATGCCCCGAACGCGCATGTATTTGCTCATCGTCATGTCTGAAATGGGCTTGCCCTTCTGTCCCGGAAACAGAACCATTCCGCCGTGCCGCATCGCCTCGCGCCCAACAGTCACAGCTTCATCAGACAGAGGTACGCGAAAATCCCCGGTCTGGCCCTTTCGGCCTTTCATATGGATCGCCGGAATGGTCCACACCCGCACGTCCAGGTCGAAATGATCTGGGGTTGCGAAGCGCACCGCAGCCGAACGGGCAGCGGTCAAACACAGAAGGCGCAATGCCAGTTCGGTGACACCATCGCCAAGAGACTGATAGAAGCCGGGCACATCATGCCAAGGCAGGGCTTCGATGTTCTTTACCTCGTGTCTTTGTTTGCCGAGAAGGGCTCGGGCCTTGTCCACCGCCTGCAGATCAACATTCAGGCCCAGCGCAGCGGCGTGTTGCATCACAATTCGAAGCCGGTTGGCTGCCTTCCGAGCGGTTTCGGCTTTGTCGTGCCAAATAGGGGCAAGTGTATCTCGCACTGCGATCTGATCAATTCCGGCCACAGGTACACCTCCCAGCTTTGGCAGGATGTGGTTTCCCAAAGGTGAAAACCATCGGCCCGCGACTCCATCACCCTTTAATTCGGCCTTGCGAGCCTCGAAGGCGTCGTCCGCCACATCGCGAAGAAGGTGCAAGTTGCGTTGAGCATCACGCCTTTTAACTTCGCGCTCAGCAATGGGGTCGATACCGCGGACTGTCATTTGGCGGGCTTCGGTGGCTATATCGCGGGCAGCCTTGAGGGAAATCGCAGGAAACGGGCCAGCCCCATCTCGCGACGGCGGCCATGCACCGTGAAGCGTAATACCCATGCCGCTGATCCGTCTGAACGGCGCACGAAGCGCAGCCCTCCTCCGTCCTCATGCTTGCCGCTTGGTAAGCCATTGAGCGACACGGCTGACAGTTTGTTCAATGCTCTGTGCATTTAAAGTCCTCCATTCAGTCCCCCACAACATGTTGCGGCGTCCTGAAACTGAACTAGGCCGGCTGCAATGGAAATAGGCTGTAATTGGCTGTATTTGCTAAACTAATGAACCTGCATGATGCTGTGTGATGTGGTTTGATGTTATAGTTATGTGCCTCTTCTGGGCACCATTTGTAAATCCCTCTCATAAATTGACTAAAGATCATCAGGCAAACTCCGCCGATGCCAACATGGCAAGGACACTGTCAGCGGTTTGTGCCCATAGGGTAGTATCCGCCCGGCCTTGTTTTTGATTAAGAGTAAAAGCCTGTTCACCACAAATTGGGCTCAGCGCACGGAAGTCAAAACTCCGAAGCTCTTTTTCAGCGTTATGAGCAACCGCGTGATTGATCAGCAAAGTTGCAATCAGCGGCCCGTGAACCACCAAATCGGGATAGCCTTCAACATCACGGCAATAGTCCCGGTCATAGTGAATGCGATGCCCGTTAAAAGTCAGGGCCGAATATCGAAATAACATGGTTTGATCAGCACTGACAGTCGCGACAATCTCCGCTCCTTGTGGCGGTACAGGTAACTGTTTTGCAGGCTGATCGCCCAAAGAATCCTCGCGGTAGACAATATCGTGTTCTTCGGTCAGCCGAAGGTGACCATCCACTCTAAACTCATGCGCGACGGTCACGAAACACAAAGCACCAGTGCGACCCTGCTTAACCGCTATTGCCCTGATGGATGATATTTTCTCAACCGCATCGCCAATAAGCAAAGGGGTGGTGAATCTAAACCTCCCTCCAGCCCACATCCGACGAGGAAGCTTTACAGGTGGAAGAAACCCGCCCAATTGGGGATGCCCGTCACGGCCAAGATCCTGCGTCGGCAGAGCGGTCAGAAAATAAATCCAATGCCAAAGATCGGGTAGCGCGTCCTCGACTTGGAAAACCTGCCGACTTCCCAGTGTGGCGGCCATTAGATTGGCTTGCTTAGCATCAATGGTATCCAACTGGATCTCTGTCTTGCCAATCCATTGTTCTAGAACGTTTGCGTCCAGAGTTCGCGCGACCATCTCACCAATCCTCTCTCATTTCCCCAACCGTAAGCAGCCTGCGGGGCATAGCTCAATCAGATTCATCGGCGACGTCAGCCCAGCGCCTATTCGAAACAGGCGGATGCCAGCCGGTTTGTACGCCAATGACCCCCTACTTGCCGTCTGACGAGAGGCGCAGTTGAGTTTATTTGATAAAACGCCTATTTCCACCGCAAGATGCCCAGTGGTGGCAGCAGCAAAGGACTATCCTCGTGGCCAATCATCTCTATCAAAACGACCTGCCCGATGGGCTAGACCTTGGCCCGATTGTTGCCATCGATTGCGAAACCATGGGGCTGAATCCGCACCGCGACCGGCTCTGCGTCATCCAGATGTCAGGCGGCGACGGAAACGCGCATATTGTTCAGGTCGCCAAAGGCCAGACCGAGGCGCCAAATCTGTGTCGGATGCTGGAAGATCCTGAAGTGTTGAAATTGTTCCACTTTGGTCGCTTCGACATTGCAGCCATGTTCAACGCCTTTGGCGCCCTGACCGCGCCAGTCTATTGCACCAAGATCGCCAGCCGTCTAATCCGCACCTATACCGACCGTCACGGGCTGAAAAACTTAACTCAGGAATTGATCGGCGTCGATATTTCCAAACAACAGCAGATGAGCGACTGGGGCGCACCTAAACTGACCAAGGCGCAGCTGGACTATGCTGCTTCGGATGTATTGCACCTGCACAAGTTGCGTACGGAGTTGGACAAGCGTCTTGCCCGTGAAGGCCGTACTGAGATGGCGCAGGCCTGTTTCGACTTCTTGCCAATGCGCGCCAAGCTGGATCTGGCAGGCTGGCCCGAAACCGACATCTTTGCCCACTCATGACCCAGTTTCAGGATATAGCCCGCCGCGTCATCAATATCGAATCGCAGGCACTGCAGCTACTGGCGGATGGGCTGGATGACAGCTTTGACCGCGCCGTTGAGACACTACTAAACGCCCCTGGCCGGGTGATAATTTCGGGCATGGGGAAGTCCGGCCATATCGCCCGCAAAATCGCTGCCACTTTTGCCTCGACCGGCACCCCAGCGCATTTTGTGCATCCAGCCGAGGCCAGCCACGGTGATCTGGGCATGATGGCCCAGGGTGACGTGGCGCTGGTGCTGTCCAACTCCGGTGAAACCCCCGAGCTGGCAGATCTGGTCGCCTATACCCGCCGCTTTGGCATCCCATTGATTGGGGTCGCCAGCCGCCCTCAATCAACATTACTGAAACAATCCGACGTAGCATTGATATTGCCCGCCGCGCCCGAAGCCTGCGGCACAGGTATCGTGCCCACCACCTCGACCACCATGACCCTAGCGCTGGGGGATGCGCTGGCCGTTGCCCTGATGGAGCATCGCAAATTCACCCCCGAGCATTTCCGCGACTTCCACCCCGGCGGCAAATTGGGAGCACGCCTCTCCAAGGTGCGCGACCTGATGCATGGTGGCGAAGCGTTACCAACCGTGGCATTGACTGCGCCAATGTCCGACACGCTGATCGAAATCAGCCAAAAAGGATTTGGTGTTGCTGGAGTCACTGATGCCGACGGGCGGCTGACAGGCATTATCACCGATGGCGACTTGCGCCGTCACATGGATGGCCTTCTATCCCTCACCGCAGCGGATGTGATGACCGCCGCCCCCACGACGATTGCCCCTGGCGCACTGGCCGAGGAAGCCGTCGCAATCATGAACCAGCGCAAAATCACCTGTCTGTTTGTGGTAGATCCTGACAACGGCCAACGCGCCGAAGGCCTATTACATATCCACGATTGCTTGCGCGTTGGTCTGGGCTAGGGCACCAGGCATGGACCGCTATTCCCGCATGGTGGCTTTCCTTAAGGTGCTGCTGCCCCTGGCAGCACTGGCCCTTTTGTCGACGCTGTTCCTGATTTCACGCAGCATGAACACCGAGGCCACAATTCCTTTTGCCGCACATGAAATCGAAGAACGCATGCGTGGCCAACAGATCACTGCACCGTTCTTTTCCGGCACCACAGCGCAGGGGGACGAAATCGCTGTCACCGCCAGCATTGCGCATCCCGGCGGAGCAACTTCGCCTGCGGTGGCCACCGATTTGGTAGCAGTCATCCGCTTGGCCGACGGCGGTCGCCTGACATTGCGCTCCGAAAGCGGCGAAGTACAGATCGACGAGGACATCGCCAGCTTCATCGGCAAGGTTGAAATCACATCGGCGGTAGGTCTGGTAGTGACAACCGATCTGCTGAACGCAACTCTCAGCGGCATATCCGCTGATAGCCCCGGCCCGGTGCAGGCTATTGGCCCAATTGGCACTCTAAACGCTGGAACCATGCAATTGCAGACAAAAACCCAAGGTGGTGCATTGCATATGCTATTCAATAACGGGGTAAAACTGGTATACGATCCTAGAAAATCAGAAAGATAGCTTGTGTATTATTTTCGTGCCTTGATCTTCTGCCTGCCGCTGGCCCTTTTTTCGGGCTTGGCTACGGCTCAATCTGCGTCGATTGCCTTTGGCACCATCAAGGCGGATCCCTCGCTACCAGTCGAAGTCACATCCGACACGCTTGAGGTTAACCAGACCGACGGTTCGGCGCAATTCCTGGGAAATGTGCTGGTGATCCAGGGCGTGATGCGGCTGTCTGCAGACAAGGTTGTCGTGTCCTACAAACCCGAACAAAAGGGCATCGACCAGCTTGAGGCAATTGGCAACGTCATCCTGGTCAATGGCCCCGACGCCGCCGAGGCCGAGCACGCCGAATATACCATCGACAGCGGCACCATCGTGATGAGCGGCAATGTGTTGCTTAGCCAAGGCAACAGCACGCTTGCCTCCAATCAGATGGTGGTGAACCTGAAAGATGGCACTGCTCAGATGTCAGGCCGGGTTAAAACCATTCTCAACCCCGATGGCGGCAATTGATGGCCAAGCCAAACCTCACAGTCACCACTGGGTCTTCCGGCCTCCGGATCGACAAAATTCGCAAATCCTACCGCAAGAAGGTGGTGATCCGCGATGTCACCATGACATTGGAACGCGGTGAAGTGGTAGCGCTGCTTGGCCCCAACGGCTCAGGCAAGACCACCAGTTTCTATGCCATTGCCGGTCTGGTGTTCCCCGAAGCAGGCACAGTCACCATCGACGGACAGAATGTCACGAACCTGCCAATGTATCGCCGAGCTCGGCTTGGCATTGGCTACCTGCCGCAGGAAATGTCGATCTTTCGCGGCTTGTCGGTCGAGGACAATATCTCGGCAGTGCTCGACATTGCCGTGCCCCACGCTCACAAACGCCGCGAGCGGCTCGAAGAACTGCTGTCGGATTTCTCCATCGAGCACCTACGTCGCGCGCCTGCGCTGGCCCTGTCTGGTGGCGAGCGGCGCCGGGTGGAAATCGCCCGTTGCCTTGCCGCAGACCCTAAATACCTGCTGCTCGACGAACCCTTTGCCGGCGTTGACCCGATCTCGGTTGGCGACATCCGCCATCTGGTTTCGGATTTGAAAAAGCGTGGCATCGGGGTGTTGATCACTGACCATAACGTGCGCGAAACGCTGGAAATCGTCGACCGTGCCTATATCTTGCATGACGGCCAAGTTCTGATGTCCGGCACACCCGAAGAAGTGGTGGAAAATGAGAACGTCCGCCGCGTCTACCTTGGCGACAATTTCCGCATTTCCTAGCCCTGTGATCACCACCTCAGATCGGCCAAATCACGCCGAACCCAATGATATCCTGTGAGGTTGTTTGTGGGTTTTCCATTGACTCTGCCGCCACTTTGGCATCGAATTGAACTATGGCAAAAGCTCCGCTTGATGCAATTCTGGATCTGACCTTGGCGACAAGGTCCGGTTGGATGCAACCAGCAGATCCGCCTATTCCCCCCATCCCAAGCTGAGTGAACTTGCCGGACCCGGTCCGGTCAGTGCTTTGGATGTTCATACGTGAAGGAGATCACATGCGTTACCAAATCAGCGGAAAACAGATCGACATTGGCACGGCCCTGCAAACACATGTGCAGACCGAACTGGGTGTGGTGGTGGCAAAATATGCCCAACGCCCGACCGACGCCAATGTGGTCTTTTCCCGTTCGGCGCATGAATATGTGTGCGAAGCAACCGTGCATCTTTCGACCGGGCTGACCGCCCAGGCCAAGGCGCATGAAACTGAGATCTATGCTGCGTTTGATAGCTGTTGCGAAAAAATGGAGACTCAACTTCGCCGCTATAAACGCCGCCTCAAGGACCATCACCGCGATCGCAGCGAGCCGGTTGAACTTTCGGCCGCCAGCTCTTATATCCTCGCTTCGGAACAGACGCACGCGGAAGACGAGCCTTCTTCGCTGCAGCCGATCATAGTGGCCGAGATGGAAACCAAGATCCCCTCTCTGTCGGTTGGCGAGGCAGTGATGCAAATGGAATTGGCTGGCGCCCCAGTGCTAATTTTCCGCCAAGAAGGACAAGATGGGCTAAACGTGGTCTATCGACGGGATGACGGTAATATCGGCTGGATCGACCCGTAAACTTAGATAACCCTAGATGCCCTTCGGGGCACCCAAGCGGAGCACAGGGCAATGCAACTTTCCAACATCCTCAAGCCAGAGGCCGTGCGGGTTATCGGCTCGGTCTCAAGCAAAAAGCGGCTGTTCCAGGAAATTGCTGATGTGGCAAACTCAGCCTATGCTCTGCAAGCTCCATCAACGGTCGAGGCTCTGCTAGATCGCGAGAGCCTTGGCCCAACTGGCGTTGGCCATGGGGTAGCCCTGCCCCACGCCCGAATCAGCGGTGTCGAGGATGTCATCGGGGTTTTTGTAATCTTGGAAAAACCACTCGACTTTGGCAGCGTTGATCGGCAGCCGGTGGACATCGCGTTTTCGCTGTTTGCTCCCGAAGACGCCGGGGTCGAGCACCTCAAGGCCTTAGCACTGGTGTCACGAACCCTGCGCGAGCAAAGCTTTTGCACCAAACTGCGTGCCAACCCGGATGCAGCAACGCTTTACACAATCCTCACCGAAAGCCAGTCAGTGCAGGCCGCCTAAGTCACTTCCCTGATCCAGATTTCGTCTGGTCAGAAATATCCCGGAGTGAGAAGGCGTCTTGGAGACCATCCCAGGGATGGTTTTAGCTGAGAGCGGGCAGAGCCCAAAGGGAGCTGGCCCTAACGTCTTGCCCCGCCAAGTTATCGCCAGGGCCCAAATCCAAACATAACATAATCACGGTGATAAATTTTGGCGACTTTTTCTTCCAGAATTGCGTCGTAAATTTCTTCCAGCCCATAGGGCATATCCGCAGTGGCCACCGCCACTTCATCTGGTTCCATCCGCCCGACACGGCGCGCCAGACGCGGCAATTCATCGACCAACTCCTTCTCGCGCAGCACCAGATCCGGAGACCCCAACTCGGCAAATCCCGACAACACCTGTGACTGGCTCGCCCAGCTTTCATCCACCCGGATGGCGGTCTGTCCTGCCAAGTTTGCGCGCAGAAACTCCAGGAACCCCTCAAACGCAGCTCGGTGGTCCGCCTTAGAGTAGCTCTGATCCGGACCACCCTTAGGGATCTGCAGTTTAAATCTCTTGCGCAGAGTCTCACGGATCCGTCGGTATTTATCTTGCCCCACCGGTAGTATATTTTGACAAAACACTGCATGTGCTCGCGCCATAGGATGGCGCAGCACTGTAAAGCTACGGTGCCCGGGATTGCCACGACGCCACAATCGCAATTGCTTCTGGTTCATCTTATTGAGCAATCCATCCGCTTCAACGCGATCCAGCGCGGCCAGCCAATCAACCACTTCAGCCTCAGGGCCACCTTTGACCGGCATAAACAACAGCGGTGTGACCACCCCAGCGACATAGCCCGGAACCGAAGGCCCGCGACGGGGTTCAAAATTTGGCGTTCTGGCTAGATTGAACCGATCCATGCCCGAGAGGGCGGCAGACATCTCGTCAGCATTGGCCACCTTGGCCATGACCGGAGCCGGATTCTGCCGTTTCAGGCTGCTATCCAACTCCTCTAGCGTCTCATTCACGCCCAGCCAGCGGGACAGACCGTTCATCACGTCGATGTTCTGCAGGTCTTCGTAAGCAATATAAAACGAAGTCTGACCACTTTTTTGCAATCGGTTCAGCAGCATCACCTGAAAATCTTGCAGGGCCTCAACGTGACCGGAAAATTCGGCTCCGTCAAAATCTGCAAGCGCCTCTCGGCGGCGCGACACATTGGTCAGCTTCCACTGGCCTGTAGCTTGGGCGATTTTCCAAGACACATAACTGTCTAGCGGGTTGCGAGTCAGGATGATCTTGGCGCATCGCGGATCTTCCAGTGCTATATCCAGCACCCGTGCGTCGTGATCATGGAAATAGCGAAATCCCCCCAGTGTGCCTGTCTGCGATTTGATCTCATCAATCAACCGCCCCGGATTCTCGTCACGATCGCCTTGAGTGACGCCTAGGATCTCGGTCTTGTTGGGGTAGCCAATAAAATGTGGATTAAACGCCTCGCCATGGCAAGAGACCCCATTAAAGGCGTTCAGATTGGTCTCCAGAAAATTGGACCCCGTGCGCATTTCGGCAAAAACAATAAAATAGTCAAATTGGTCAGTCATATAAGATCATCGCACCAAATAGGGTTTACGCGGCGGTTTTGGCATGTTCACCGGCCCCTGTTCTACCGGGAAATCGCCCATCAGATAGGGATGCATGCCCTGGTTCTTGAGATTCTGCAGAAACTGTCCAAATCCGTCCAGATCCACCATCGTCGGAGCCTCGCCCAATCGGCGCTGATGCGACATGCCAATCTCATCCACAATGGTCTGGATCGGTTCCATCGGTGCCTCGATAAACTCGGCCATGGTCCAGATCCGCACCCGCGCCTTAGTGTGCTGAGAGCGCAGCACCTTTAGGTGTTCGCTTTCAATACGCTGCAATCGCGCCGCTTCTTTCCTCAGGTCAGCAAAGTTCCGATTCGATTTGAACAGTGGCACTGCCCAAGCGCCGGAGATCACCGATACCTGTGCATTTGGATCACGCGCCACGATCCAGTTGACGTCCTGATTGTCACCGGGCCCGAACTGAAAACACTGACGTTCGCCACGCGTGTTCCAAATAAGGTTGGTCAGGAAGCCTTCAACATTATAATCACGAGTCTTGGCGTTATCGCTCAGCGCACCGTTGATCAATATCTGACCATCGGCAAGTTCGGCCCGGTCCGGTGCAAACAAATGCCCATGAACGCGGGTACCAGTAGCCTGCGACAACCAAGAATCGAAGTTTCCAAACAGCTCGGAAAAACCCTGGAACATCGAATAGGGGTTCGAGGTGATGCCATTTTCGGCCCCCTGCCTCGGCATCCGGCTTTGCATGTACAACCCCGGCCGACCACGGGTTCGTCGCTCTACCGCCTTGGCAAAAATGCGGTCGATTTTTCCGGGGTTGGGTTCGGTCTTTTTCATCGCCCCGGCCTGATCAGTCAGGAATGCCTGATACAGCCGCTCGGCATGTGGCCAGATTTTGCGGGCAACAAAACAATCCGACCGTCGCAACAATTGCAAGTGGTCGTCGTAGAAAATATGCGGCTTACCCTGGAAATCAAATTTGGACAGCGTCAAAGAGCGGCTTTCGATATTGCTGGAGTACTGCCGCACCAGCGTTTGGTAATAGCTTTCATCCGGGATCCACACTTTGCGGAAATAGCGATCATATGCGGCCCGCTCGGGATCCTGCAAGATTGCTGACAACGTCTGCCGCGTCAGGCACCACCACTGGCTGCCCATATGCGGTACCAGACCGGTAGGCACTCTGCGCTTCATCCGCAGCTTGCGTTGCAGTTCAACGTAGTGGTCAAAAAGTTGCCGGTGTCGCTTCCATGAGAACGGGAACCGCAGGGTGAACCGCTCTGCGTCCAACCCGCCAACCGTCCAAGGCACATCCGCCGTGGTGGCGCTTTCGATAAAATCGGTGCGCGGCCGAGCGGCAAGATAATCAATCAGCTCCTGCACCGGTCGCAACGGCAGGCACGACCCCGAGGCCAGATAAAGGTGCCGCACATCCGCGAACTCAGCCAGCATCAGCTCCGAGGCACTTTGCGACGCGGCAACAATGCCCCAAGTGCCCCATTCACAGCGATGCCGTTGAGAGAAACGCACCAGTGGGTCATCCGCCAGCGCCGCAACAAAATTCCTATAGGACTTGAGCGCCACATTACCATCCACATGTAACACCACTGGGCAACCGCCAGCCGTCCAGTGCCGCACCACCTGCTCGGCCCGGTCCAATGCCGTATGCACCAGCATGACAATGCCAACCGTGCTCATGCCCAGTTTCCTTTGGACATCAGACCGAGGATCTCAAGTTGGCGCCAGTTGATGTATTTCTCGCTCCATTTGCACCACAGATCCGGCTGGCCCTGTTGGGTGTTGGCATAGGCCCTATATTCGGCAGACCCCGCGAAGTGCTGTTTGCGGGTCATTTCCTCAACTGCCTTGGCAGTAAAGGTGTCGAGAAACTTGGTATGCAGCAATGCACCGCTGGCTTTTTCACCGCCGTCAGTTTCATAAACCTGGTTCAAGCCGCGTGGCAGCAATGTGTGGGTTGAGCTAACATAGGCATACCGGCGGTCCCATTTCACCAGAGGGATCTTATTCAGCGCCGGCGCCTTTTTCGGCTGATCCGCAAAGAACACCCGCCGCCGTGGCCCGCCTTGGATCCACAGGTTGCCATAGGTTGCGTTTTTCTTGACGGAGTAGTTACCACTATCAAACCACGGCGCAATTTCCAGCGGGTTTTGGCCAGCGTGATAAGGCACCTCATCAATGCGCCCCTTTGGGTAAACATCAATCATCATCGCCGAGAAACTGCGAATGGCGGAATTGTCCAGCCAATCAGTCAGCGCCCGGATTGGCCGGGTGTCGCAGAACGGATAGATAAAGAACTCGTCCGGGTCGACCACCAGAACCCAATGCCCATGTGCGTATTTCCGCTTGAGGTAGTTCATCCAATCGACACCATAAGTGGCCCGCTTATAGCTGGATGTCGTATGCCAAAGCGACACATCGTCCTGACCACGCAAATAGTCCTCGGTGCCATCCGTGCTGTCATTGTCCACGATTAGGAAATGATTGACGCCCAACCCGCGATAGTAATTCAGGAAATACGGCAGCCGGATCTTCTCGTTTCGCACCGTGGACACCAGCAAAATATCCGCGGGTCCAATCCGGCTGGTGTTGTTCTGCACCGCGCGTAATTCGTCAGATTTACGCAGCGCACGGATAATACGACGCTTACGCCGCACTCGCATCCGATAAGAATCCCAAAGGCTCAACGTCTAGTCCATTCACAACTCGGTGGAAGCCTGCCGGATCGTCTTACTCCGCCCTGCTCCAATATATTAAGGCATTATGTCATGGATTTCTTTCTGGAATCAATGGATTTAGAAAGCGTTACAAGTACAGTGTGAAACTTTAAAAGTGATCCGCCGCACTGGTCGCTTTGTATCGCCTCACCACTCCGGCGCGCGCATCAGGCCCAGCGCTTCCAATTGCGCCGCACCCTGCAATTTCACCGCCTGCGAATGCCACAGATCCGGCGCAGTGCTGAGCTTGTCGTAGTAGTGATCAAAATCGTTTGGCGCATGAAAATGCTGTTGGCGCTGTTTTTCTATTGCCGATTTGGAAACAATCTCTGGCAGAAATTTGGTGTGCAACAGCACACCCGATGGCGCTGTCCCGCCGGGCCCATCATAGAGCCTATTCAACTGCGGCGGCAGCAACGAGTGGGTTGAATTGACGTAAGAATACCGCCGGTGCCATTTCACCAGCGGAATCTTATTCAAAGTCGGAGAGCATTGTGGATCATCGCCATAGAACACCCGTTCGCGCGCTCCACCCTGCACCCAGAGATTGCCAATCGGTTCCTGTCGCACCACTCGGTAAGGAGAAGGATCAAACCACTGCATCACCTCACGTGGATCTTGTCCGGGCGAATAAAAACACTGATCCAACGGCCCCTTGGGATACATATCCAACATCAAGGCGCCGAATCCCACCTGTCCCTGACTGTCCAGCCAACTGGTCAGTGCTTGCAGGTCATGTGTCTCATCACCGCTATAGACTAGTAACTCGTCAGCATCGACCATCAAGCACCAATGCCCGTGCGCATATTTGATCTGTAGCCAGGTCAGCCAATCCAGACCAAACCGTGCGGCATGGTAGCTCTGCCCTGTATGCCACAGCGAGACATCGGGCTGAGCTGCCAAATACTCAGCGCTGCCATCATCGCTATCGTTGTCTACCACCAGAAACTGAGCAACACCCAGACGCCGGTAGTGATCAAGGAAATATGGCAGCCGGGTAATCTCGTTGCGCAGGACCACAACGGCAAGGATGTCAGCTGGGGCAATCGTGTCAGTGCGATCAACAACCGCGCGCAAATGATGTCGCGCTCGCCATGATCGCCAAAGAGCGCGCCGCCGACGCCAACGCAAACTATAAGCCTGACGCCAGTTTATCGGTTGCTCCAGCGACGTCGTCACATCAGGACTCGTAGTGGCCTGATTGGTGCCAGGCCCAAGCGTCTTTGATCATGACATCCAGGGTCGAGCGAGACGGGCTCCACCCCAGTTCCAGTTCCGCACGGGTCGATCCTGACACCAGCTTGGTGCAATCCCCGGCGCGTCGTGGGCCAAGGCTATAGGGGACTTCACGATTGGTGACGCTGCGCGATTGATTAATGACCTCGCGCACCGAAAATCCAGTGCCGGTGCCAAGGTTGAACACCCGGCTGCCCTTGCCATCCTGCAGCCACTTGAGCCCCAACACATGCGCATCAACCAGATCGCAGACATGCACATAGTCGCGGATACAGGTGCCATCTGGTGTATCGTAATCGGTACCAAATACCGTCAGCGCGTCCCGCTTGCCCTCAATGGCATCCAGCATCAAGGGCACCAAATGGGTCTCGGGGCGGTGGAATTCACCAACTTCAGCCTCGGGGTCGGCACCGGCGACATTGAAATAACGAAAGATCACCGAGCGCAGCCCATATGCCGCCTCAAAATCCGTCAGGATATCCTCAACCGCACGTTTGCTGGCACCATAAGCGTTCAACGGCCGCTGCGGCGTGTTTTCGTCCAGCACCACATTGTCATGCTCGCCGTAGGTGGCACAGGTCGAGGAGAACACAAAATCGAGACAGCCCGCCGCAACCGACGCCTCAATCAAATTCAACGAGCCGCCAACGTTGTTAGCCCAATAGCGCCCTGGCTGGCTCATCGCTTCGCCGACCTGGCTGAGGGCCGCAAAATGCATCACCGCCACGGGCTGATACTTGGCAAACACCTGATCCAGTCGTGCCCGGTCGGTCAGATCACCCTGTTCAAACGGGCCAAATTTCACCGCATCCTGCCAGCCAGTGATCAAATTATCATAGACGACAGGGGTAAATCCCGCCTGCTTCAATGCCTTACAGGCGTGCGAGCCAATATAGCCCGCGCCACCTGTTACCAAAATATGTGTCACTATTCTTTGCGCCTTTTATTCAGCTGCCTTGGTAACCTGAGCAATGGAACTCAAATATCGGCTCAGGTCGTCACGCAGATCATCGCGGGCCAACGCAAAAGCCACAGTGGCTTGCAAAAATCCCGCCTTAGAACCGCAATCAAAGCGCTGTCCACGGAAACGATAGCCATAGACCGGCACATCAGTGCCAATGTCGGCAGCAATGGCGTCTGTCAGCTGAATCTCACCGCCGGCACCAGATTTAATCTTGTTCAAATTGCGCAGCACCGATGGTCCAAGAATATAGCGACCAATCACCGCCAGGTTCGACGGCGCGTCTTCTGCCTTGGGCTTTTCCACCATGCCCTTGACCGACACCACGGATCCCATGTCTTCTTTGACGTCCAACACGCCATAATTGCTGGCCTGTTCAGGCGGCACTTCCATTGCGGCGACCATATTGCCACCGGTTTCCTGATAAGCCTCGATCATCTGCTGCAAACAAGGAGTCTCTGCTGCGATCACATCGTCAGGAAGAATCACCGCAAAGGGCTCATTGGCGATCAGCCGACGGGCGCACCAAACAGCGTGCCCCAATCCAAGTGCGCGGTGCTGGCGGATATAGGCAATGGCACCTGAATCCATATAAGTGGATTTCAGCACATCCAGCAGCTCAGTCTTGCCCTTTTTGCGCAGCTCTTGTTCCAGCACAGGCGAGTGATCGAAATAATCTTCCAGCGCACCCTTGCCGCGCGAAGTGACGAAGATGAATTCCTTGATCCCGGCGGCGCGTGCCTCGTCAATGGCATATTGGACCAAGGGACGGTCCACCAATGTCATGATTTCCTTGGGAACCGATTTTGTTGCTGGCAGAAAACGCGTTCCCATGCCCGCCACAGGGAAAATTGCCTTGGTCACTTTTTTACGCATATCAAACTCTCAATTTCATACTCGGATGACACGTACAATATCGTGCGCTGAATGCAGGTCTGTGCCTGCCTAGTCAAAATATAACCGTATTGCCATCGAACCAACTACCCAAAAGGACAAAAAATATATTCCAGCGTATACATGGGCCACCCTTGGATATCACGGGTATATTACCGTCAAGTTACGTCAAGTCCGCTAATCCTGACCCATCTCACGCATCATTTGTTCCAGCCGCGGCACATCTTCAGGATTATTGAGTTCCCAAAACTGCCGCCCGCGTGCTTCGACCTCAACACACAACAGCGTACGTCCATGCTCCATGAACCGCAGCTGCTCCAGCCCTTCCAGCGCTTCCAAAGGCCCGGCCCGCCAGCGCGGATAGGCGCCCAGCGCTGCCGGACGATAGGCATAGACACCAACATGGTGAAACACCGGTGTTGCCTCGTCATCGCCATAGATCTTGGAGGTGAACGGCACCACTTCCTTAGAGAAATACAGCGCGTGGTGATCCTGAGTGAAAACCGCCGTGGTGCCGCCAACGCGGTCGGCTTTGCGGTCATCCAGAAACCCGTTCAATGCCCGGCCATCACAGCGCAGCACCGGAGTCGCGACCTCGGCCATGGGATCATCACGTAATCCTTTGACCAGATCCTCGACAAACCAATGTGGCGTCAGTGGCGCATCACCCTGCAGGTTCACCACAATATCAAAGCCGCCACCCAAGGTATCAAACGCCTCGGCGCAGCGTTCGGTGCCATTGGCGCAGTCAGACGAGGTCATCACCACCTCGGCACCAAAGCCCTGCGCTACCGCCTGAATTTGCTCGTCGTCAGTGGCTACCACCACCCGGTCCACACCATTCACCGCCGTGGCTGCACGCCAGGATCGTTCTATCAACGTGCGTTTTTCGCCCGTGGCCCCGGTCAATTCAACCAAAGGCTTGCCGGGATAACGGCTAGAGGCATAGCGGGCGGGGATAACGACCAGGACAGACATCAGGCTTTCTTCAACTCCACACCAGGGGCATAAGCGATAAAGAACGGGTTGGCATAATCGTCCTTACCGTAAAGCAACGGAGTGTGGTCATCAAATCGGACCACTTTGCCGCCAGCACCCGACAAAACCGCGTGACCGGCAGCAGTATCCCATTCCATGGTCCGACCCACGCGTGGGTAGATATCGGCCTCACCCGTTGCCACTAGACAGAATTTTAGCGACGAACCGGCGCTCTTACTGTCTTTGACACTATATTTGCCGATGTAATCGTCAGTAGCCTGATCGCGGTGGGATTTACTGGCCACCACCATCAGAGCGGAATTGTCGCTGTCAGCCACCCGAATCGGACTTACTGAACCGATGGTTGCCGGATCAAACGGACCAGTCTCTTCGACTGTTGTGCCATCAGCCAGAGTATAGAACATCCGCTGCTTGGCCGGTGCATAAACCACGCCACGGGTTGGTACACCCTTTTCCACCAGCGCGATATTGACGGTAAAATCACCGCGGCGGTGGATGAATTCCTTGGTGCCATCCAGCGGATCGACAATAAGAAAAGTGTCACCCTTGATTTTGTGCGAGTCCGCTTGCTCTTCGGTCACCAGCAACACGTCAGGAAACGCAGCTCGCAGCCCAGCCGAGATCAGCGCATCCGCCGCCTCGTCGGCTGCCGTTACCGGACTATCGTCCGATTTCTGCTTCACTTCGAAATCATCAGAATTATAGATCTCCATGATCTTGTCGCCAGCCTCGATGGCCAGCTGACGGATCAGGGGTATAAGAGCATCATAAATCACTAAAAAACTCCACCATACGGGATTTGTTGAAAATACACGTTTGCCCCCTTATGATAGCGCAGCAACGGAACAGCAAGAAATCCGTGCTAGTATTGAGCAGAGTTTCAGATCCGCAGGTATCATGTTTCAGCAACCCACACAGCCGACAGCCTTTTCCGGCCTCCTCACAATGTCCGAGGTGGTGTTTCATTCTATCGTGCGCAGCGTGCGATCCAAGCACAACAATGCTTTCATAGCGCTTGGGTTGAACTTGTTGCAAAGCCTACTGATGGTTGCCGTTTTTTATGTGATGTTCACAGTTCTGAATCTGAAAGGGTCAGCTGTTCGCGGTGACTTTATGCTCTATGTGATGTCCGGTATCTTCCTGTTCATTATGCACACTAAGACAGTCGGCGCAGTCGCTGGTGCCGAAGGCCCGAGCAGCGCAATGATGCAGCACGCACCGATGAACACAATGGTTGCGATTTTGTCAGCGGCCCTCGGGGCACTGTATATTCAGGTGCTGTCGTTGTTCATCATACTGCTGCTCTATCACGTGGCTGTTACACCAGTGCATATCGAAGAGCCGGTTCCTGCCTTTGGCATGTTGTTGTTGGCGTGGATCAGTGGCGTGGGCGTGGGGTTGATTCTGCTGGTCCTGAAACCCTGGGTACCCAATTTGGTTTCAATTTTCACCACCATCTATCAGCGTGCTAATATGATAGCTTCGGGCAAAATGTTTCTCGCCAATACCCTGCCAAGCTTCATGCTGTCGATGTTCGACTGGAACCCACTGTTTCATTGTATTGATCAGGCACGCGGATATGTTTTCATCAATTACAACCCACACAACAGCAACTGGGAATATGCCGCTTGGGTGGCACTGGTTCTGATCGTTATTGGCCTAATGGGCGAGTTTTATACCCGCCAACATGCCTCGGCCAGTTGGAGTGCGCGGCAATGATTCGACTTTTTCTATCCTTCGCAATCGGCTGCCTGTTTGCGATGCCGATAACCGCTCAGGAGTACCCTGCCCTACACAATGTAGTGGGGGTGGCTGGCAATGATGTGCTCAACATTCGACAATCGCCCACTGCATCTTCACCGATTGTGGGATCCCTCGGCCCGTACCAAACTGGGATTGAAGTTGTTACAAGTGAGCAGTCTGGTAAATGGGGACTGGTAAATGTGAACGAGGCCTCGGGCTGGGTTTCGCTTCGCTTCATGGCCCGGGCGCCTCAAGGGTATTGGCTGGACTTAGAACAAAAGCTATCCTGCTCAGGAACTGAGCCTTTTTGGTCCCTTTCACAGGGCGGCAATCACATCTCTTTTGACTTGAATGGTCAGGAAACGGTTTATTCCCTACGGGCCATGGGAAGGTCCGCCAATAACATAGGACGAGCAGGCTTTACCGCAGTGACATCAGCGGTCAATCGGTCCAGCATCAGCGGGTTCATAGCGGCCCAATCCTGCAGTGACGGCATGTCCGACCGGCAGTACGGTATTTCCGTCGATCTGATGCTACAAAAGAACGCCGACATGAAGATGTTATCTGGTTGCTGCTCGCTGTTGCAACACTAACTTCAGGCGCCTTGCCAGCGGTTTAGTAGCCAATACCATTGATCCGGGCGCTCCCGAATACGCGCTGACAGGCTGTCGTTAAACGCCTGCGTCATGGTCATGGCATCACTGTGGGCAATCGGAGCTTCGTAATCTACCGCAAAATCACCACCATCGCCGATGCGAGTGCCAAAAGCAGGCACCATCGGCAGGTCATATTTCAATGCCAGCTGCGCTGCAGCCAGCGAGGTCAGTGCCGGATGGCCCAGAAACGGCAGCTTCGCTCCGTCAGGGTGTTTTTCATCCAGCAGAATGGCAACCACACCACCAGAACGCAAATGCCGCACCAGCGTCTTGGTTCCTACCCGTCCGGTTTCCATAATCGGCAACCCACCGGCTTCGATCCCGGCCAACAGACGGCGCTGATAATGTCGATTGCTCTGGCGGCGATACACTGCGCCAACCTCAATGCCACGCGCCTTTAGCGAGGCCCGTACGGCCTCCCACTGACCAAAGTGGCCTGACACGATAACGGCACCTTTGCCGGCCGCCTGGGCGGCCTCGATCGCGGCCAGCCCCGACCCTGAGACATGAAAGTGATCCTGTCGGGTATGGAATTCGGCGTTGTGATAGATTTCAAACAGGGTCTGCCCCATGTTCTGCCCCATCCGACGCCGCAAACAGTTGCGCTCGTGCCGGGTCATCTCGGGGAAAACACGCTTTACCTCGCGGTTAAACCGGCGCCGCGCAATCGGGAACCAGCGCATCACTCCGCCAACGGCCCGACCCAGCGCAGCCGACCGCGTTTCAAACGAGCGCCATCGCGACATGGTCAGCAGTGACCAGAGAGGAACATATCTGACGTGTTGCCAGGCGTATCTTACAGGGCGTGTAATCATATCGCCTATATGGTCAGTTTCCTGCCTTACGCCAAGTGCCCGCTTGGCAAATTTTCGCCACATGGGGTTCCTAGGTCACCACCCTCAACGTCAGATTGATTCGGCCTCCTTTGGGGAGCAACCGCGAGGATTTAAACCGGATCCTGTCTACCCCGTGATAGGTCAACCTTGCCTCGCCTCCCATCACCACAACATCACCCGAACTCAGCCAGAGAGATTCTGTCTTGCCGCCTCGGCTTTGATTGCCCATGCGAAACAACCCATCGTCCCCCAAAGAAATCGACACCACCGGATAAGAAAAATCCGCCTCGTCCTTGTCCTGATGCAACCCCATCTGGGTGTCTTCGCCGTAATAGTTCAGCAAACAACACTCTGGCTGGCGCTCTACCCCGGTCAGGTCCTGCCAGATTGCCAGCACTACATCCGGGATTTTGGGCCAGGCCTGCCCTTTGGGATGCACCTCTGCGTACCGATACCCAGAGGCATCTGAATACCAACCAAACATCCCGGCCGAGGTCATTCGAACCGACATCTGCCCGCCCCCTGGCACGCTGGGCGAAAACAGCGGAGCCGCTTTCAACACAGGTCGCAACGCTTCAATCAGCGCCCGCTGGCGCGCGACATCCAGGTAACTTTTGTGAATTTCAAACCCGCGCTGGCGCAGCATGACCATCGTCATTCATCCGTTCTTAACCAACCCCATCCAAAAAAACCGCATGGATTCGCATAATCCGGTGCCATGTGATGGTTGCAGGGGTCATTTCCGCTCCCTATATACGCCGGGACGCACAATGGTGTAGGCCATTGCGCACATGAATCGGGGTCTGGATGCCGAAACGGGTTCTGACCTCGGGTAATCGCCTTATGAAGTAAAGGGATCGAACAGTATGAGCAAAGTTATAGGCATTGACCTGGGAACCACCAACTCCTGTGTGGCCATCATGGACGGATCGCAGCCTCGCGTGATTGAAAACGCAGAAGGCGCCCGGACAACCCCTTCTATCGTCGCGTTCACCGACGACGAACGCCTGGTTGGCCAGCCTGCAAAACGCCAGGCCGTCACCAACCCGGAAAACACCGTATACGGCGTTAAGCGCCTGATTGGCCGTCGCAACACCGACGCGGCCGTCACAAAAGACAAGAAAATGGTTCCGTTTTCCATCGTCGATGGTGGCAACGGCGACGCATGGGTTGAAGCGCGCGGCGAAAAATATTCGCCATCGCAAATCTCCGCCTTCACTCTGGGCAAGATGAAAGAAACCGCCGAGAGCTATCTTGGCGAAGAAGTGACCCAGGCGGTTATCACCGTTCCGGCCTACTTCAACGACGCCCAGCGTCAGGCGACCAAAGATGCCGGCAAAATTGCTGGTCTCGAAGTTCTGCGTATCATCAACGAGCCGACCGCGGCTGCGTTGGCCTACGGCATGGACAAAGAAGAAACCCAGACCATCGCGGTATATGACCTTGGTGGTGGTACCTTCGATGTAACCATCCTGGAAATCGACGACGGTTTGTTCGAAGTTAAATCGACCAACGGTGACACCTTTTTGGGTGGCGAAGACTTTGACATGCGCATCGTCAAATACCTCGCCGATCATTTCAAAAAAGAGCACGGTGTCGATCTGTCCAAGGACAAGATGGCTCTGCAGCGCCTGAAAGAAGCCGCTGAAAAAGCCAAGATCGAACTGTCCTCGGCTTCGCAAACTGAAATCAACCAGCCGTTCATCTCGATGGGCAAAGACGGCGCACCGCTGCACATGGTGATGAAACTGACACGTGCCAAGCTGGAAAGCCTGGTTAGCGACCTGATCAAAGCTTCGCTGAAGCCTTGTGCCGCTGCATTGAAAGACGCTGGCCTGTCCGCCAGCGACATCGACGAGGTTGTTCTGGTTGGCGGTATGACCCGCATGCCGCGCGTCACCGAAGAAGTCAGCAAGTTCTTTGGCAAAGAGCCGCACAAGGGTGTGAACCCGGACGAAGTTGTTGCCATGGGCGCCGCCATTCAGGCCGGCGTTCTGCAGGGCGACGTCAAAGACGTTGTATTGCTCGACGTAACTCCGCTGTCGCTGGGTATCGAAACTCTGGGTGGCGTGTTCACCCGCCTGATCGATCGTAACACCACTATCCCGACCAAAAAATCGCAGGTGTTCTCGACCGCCGAAGACAACCAGAACGCTGTGACTATTCGGGTGTTCCAGGGTGAACGTGAAATGGCTGCGGACAACAAGATCCTTGGCCAGTTCAACCTGGAAAGCATCCCGCCAGCACCGCGTGGCCTGCCACAGATCGAAGTGACCTTTGACATCGACGCCAACGGCATCGTGTCGGTTGGCGCCAAAGACAAGGGCACCGGCAAAGAGCAGCAGGTCACCATTCAGGCCTCCGGTGGCTTGTCGGATGCGGACATCGACCAGATGGTCAAAGACGCAGAAGAAAACGCCGAGGCGGACAAAGAACGCCGCGAGTTGATCGAAGCCAAGAACCAGGCCGAGAGCCTCATCCACTCGACCGAGAAGTCGATGGAAGAGCACGCCGACAAGGTGGATCCAACCACCATCGAAGCGATCGAACTGGCGATTGTTGCTCTGAAAGACGAAATCGACACCGAAAACGCCGACAAGATCAAATCGGGCATTCAGAACGTGACCGAAGCGGCCATGAAGCTGGGCGAGGCGATCTACAAAAATGCCACCGCCGAAGAGGGCGACGAGCCAACTCCGGCTGACGGTCCGATTGACGATGACATTGTCGATGCCGAGTTCGAAGACCTGGACGACGACAAACGCGCCTAAACGGCAAATTTAGGCCAAGGCGGGCCGGCCCGAAGTCGGGGTCGGCCTACTTTCGTTGAGGCAGAAGGGATAAACCGATGTCCAAGCGTGACTATTACGACGTACTCGGCGTGGCCAAAGGGGCCTCTGCTGACGAAATCAAAAAGGGCTTTCGCACGAAAGCCAAAGAACTGCACCCCGACCGGAACCAAGGCAATCCGGACGCTGAATCGCAGTTCAAAGAGGCCAACGAGGCCTACGACGTCCTAAAGGACGGCGAGAAAAAAGCTGCCTATGACCGCTTTGGTCATGCCGCTTTTGAAAACGGTATGGGTGGCAACGGTGGCGCCCGTCCGGGTCAGGGCTTTGGCGGCGGCAGTGGAGACTTCTCCTCGGCCTTCTCAGACGTGTTTGATGACCTGTTTGGCGACTTCATGGGTGGCCAACGTGGGCCTGGTGGCGGCGGACGGCGAGCTGCTCGCGGGGCTGATCTGCGCTATAACCTGCGCGTCTCCCTCGAAGAATCCTTTGCCGGGTTGCAGAAGACCATCAACGTTCCAACTGCAGTCAGCTGTACCTCTTGCGAGGGCACAGGGGCTGAAGGTGGTGTTGAGCCGACCACATGCCCAACATGTTCGGGCATGGGCAAGGTACGCGCGCAGCAGGGCTTCTTTACCGTTGAACGTGGCTGTCCAACCTGTTCGGGCCTGGGCCAGGTCATCAAAAACCCCTGCAAAAGCTGCGGCGGACATGGCCGGGTCGAAAAAGACCGCGCCCTGTCGGTCAACATCCCAGCAGGCGTCGAAACCGGCACCCGCATTCGCCTGTCTGGCGAAGGTGAGGCTGGCATGCGTGGCGGCCCTCCCGGCGATCTCTACATCTTTGTCGAGATGTCACAACACAAGCTGTTTGAACGCGATGGTCAGAACCTTTACTGCCGCGTCCCGGTAAGCATGGCCAAGGCCTCTCTTGGCGGCGCAATTGAAGTGCCAACCATCGACGGTGGTCGTGGTCGGGTGCAAATCCCCGAAGGCAGCCAGTCCGGCCGCCAAATGCGCCTGCGAGCCAAGGGTATGCCCGCCCTGCGTGGCGGCGGTCCCGGTGATATGTTCATCGAACTGGCGGTAGAAACCCCGGTGAATCTGACTTCGCGGCAAAAAGAGCTGATGCGCGAGTTTGAGGATCTTTCCGAGGACACCACCAACCCGGAGTCCGGCACGTTCTTCTCCTCGGTGAAGAGCTTCTGGGATTCGATGAAAAACTGATTTCACCTCTTTCAGGAAGATCAACAAAGGGCGTCACCGCATTGGTTGGCGCCCTTTGTGCTTCTAATGCCGCTTCAAAAACATCTTTTCAAAGTGATCATAAAACCCTTCCCAACCTTCCGGCTCAGGGTTGAGTTTACGATACTCTTGGCGTTTCTCATGTGTTTGGCTTCGGTACCATTCATGAAAAATGCCGCTGTAGTCCTCACCAGCGCCCATGCGCCACCCCATACTTGTTCGCGATAGGTGCGGATATTCAACCCACATTGGCCGCAACGGATCAGGTAGCGCCGCTTTCCACTTATCATGGTCCTCTATTATCGAGGTCATCAAATCTCGAAGATCATCTGGAATTTTGCCATCCACAATCTTCCAACTTTTTCGCTTGTCGTTCGGCAATTGAAATCTCGCCCTACTATTTTGATCATTGCGCCCTGAACTGCTTACTTGGCGTTAACACATTATCAACGAAAACAAGAGCACCCTGTCGTCATGTCACAGCGCGACTCCTTTCAGGACGCATCACTGCCGCTGTTTCAAGGCAGTGACGAAGCGCTCCCCGAAGCGCTCCCCAAGGGTCGCCTGCCGTCATATATCCAAGACCACCGCTCCCGGCTGCGTGAACGGTTCATGCAAGGCGGCGCGACTGCAATACCCGACTATGAATTGCTGGAACTGGTGCTGTTCCGCTCAATTCCACGCCGCGATGTCAAACCCCTGGCCCGCGCGTTGCTGACCAAATTCCAGGACTTCAATCGGGTGATCACCGCCCCATCTGAACGTCTGGAAGAAGTAAAAGGCATCGGCGCGGCAGTGATCATCGATCTCAAGGTCCTCGAGGCCGCAGCCCATCGCATGGCCCGCGCACGGGTGATGCAGCGCCAAGTAATCTCGGGCTGGGACGCGGTGCTGGACTATTGCCACACCACCATGGCCCATCGTGAAACCGAACAGTTCCGGGTGCTATTTCTGGATCGCAAGAATGTACTGATCGCCGACGAGGAACAAGCACGCGGCACCGTCGATCACGTACCGGTCTACCCGCGTGAGGTCGCCAAACGGGCCTTGGAACTGAACGCCAGCGCCTTGATATTGGTGCACAATCATCCTTCTGGCGATCCAACGCCTTCGGACAGCGACATCGACATGACAGACCGCATCAACACCGCGCTCACAGCTTTGGGATTGGTGCTGCACGACCATCTCATCATTGGCAAATCCCGCGAGCTAAGCTTTCGTACCGAAGGCTACCTATAGAATATTACCGCGCGTTGCCCTCAGTGTAGGGTGCGTGCTTGCACGCACCGCCAAATCGCATATCAGCGCAGCCAGACTTCGACCCGGCGGTTCACTTGGCGGCCCCAATCGCTGTCATCACAGGCCATCGGCAAAGCCTCACCAAAGGCCTCCACCCCAATTTCCAAGCGATCCAGATTGGCTGTTTCAGCAGCTTTGATAACCGCATCACGCACGGCCTCAGCGCGTTTCAAAGCAATCTTACGGTTGCCCGCTGCGGCCCCTTCACCGTCTGAAAATCCTACAAAAACCATGCGCTTTGCATCGTAAATCCCGGATTCTATTGCTCGCGAAAGCTGCGCGATATTGGCGCGGGACTGTGCGTCTGGTCGAGTTGACCCCGTTTCAAACCGGAACGACGTGGTCAACCGCTGCATGCCACCCAACAGAGCAACCAGGCGCTGCAATTCAACAAGATCGACCTCGTCGCCAGCTGCGGTAATGGCATTTGCCAGACGTTGGCCTTGGGCATTTACCGGGATCTTTTCCGGCGCCTGGTCCACAAACCCGGCGCGGCGAATCACTACCTGGGCTGCCGGGCCACGCACATACCCCAAGAAATCGCGGGCGACTTTGGGCAGACGGCGGGCAGGCAAGTACAAAAACATAGGCGCGCTTAGCGGGTAATCTTCGGTTTTGATGGCGCGACGGCCTGCCGCCAGTGAAAAGCCACAAGGACCGGTCAGCGTCAGCATGCGCGCGGTGCCGGTCTCGGCGAAACTGGCAATGCCAATGGCAAAGGGATCAATAGTCACAGAACGTGCCAGCCCGCTACTGCGGTCATGCCGACGCAGATCTTCGGACTGGGACAATTTCACAGGCTTCAGCAGGCGATCCTCGACAGCTTGTGCCAAACCAGATCCCGCCACCGGCAGATGCAGAGATATCGGCGCGTCTGGTCCGCCAAGCTCCTGCCAGTTGGTAATAGTTCCGGCAAACACCTGGGCCAGTTCTGGTACCGAGATACTGCGGACAGGGTTGCCCGGCGCCACCACCGGCACCATAGCATCCAGTGCCAGAACGCGGCTGCGGCTGGCGCCCGTCATATCCCCCATACCGGCTTCTCGCGCCAGTTGACGTTCCTTGGGGCGGATTTCTCGTAGCGCCATCACCACGTCAGCCTCGTTGGCCAAAAGATCGGCAAAACCCTCGTCTGTATTGCTCACCAAGAAGGTAAACCGCGCCACCAGAGTCGTGTCTCCGCGCAGCAATTGATACTCAAAATTTTCGTCCGGCAAGGCTTCACGGCGGGTTTGATAACCGTTTCTCAACGCAAAACCCTCGATCAGTGCTGGCAACAGCACTTCGGCCATGGTTGAGGATCCGGACAGTGTAAGCTCAGCAACAAAATCTGCTAAATTCGGGCATCCCGGCCCGTCGCAGACAACACCCGATCCATCCACCGTCAACTCGCCGAATTGGGTATCAACACGGTAAAACTGACCGTCAAACCCCAACAGGTCGCCAGTAATCTCAACCGCGCCATCCGGCGAGGACAGCGTTACGTCCTGTGCCGCGCCGGAAATGGCAGAACCAAATAGAAAGAGTGCGGCGCTAACCGCCACACGAAACCAAGCCATATAAAAACCCTGTTGAACCGCAGATCAATTAGCGGCGATTTTCAGGTCTTCTACCAGATTATTCAACACTAGAAAGTCGCCAATTGCGTTACAATTGGGCATCGACAGCACCAAATCCCGTGTTCGCAGCCCGCGATCGCCGCGCAACTCCAAGGTTTGGGCAGAAATGTCACGGCCACAGTTGATAGCCGAGACTTCGGCCTCAACGCTCAGCGCCACTGCACCGTCGATTTCAATCCTATCTCGGGCAAAGCTATAGATCTCGACCATGCGGGGCGCCAGTTGCTGCGCATCACCTAAGCGCAGCACTTGACTGGCCCGTCCGATGTCCTCGGCCCCGGACCACACGTGGCCCACCTGGCCATAATCTGCACCAAATTCGCGCGCGTGGATTTCAAACCCGCTGTTGCCAGTCCATTGCAGTGCCACCCGGTCAACCTGATCCAAATCACTTACCTGAGTGGCTGCCACCGCACCGGAGCCCGTTTCCAACTCAATAATATACACGGCGTGTTCGACCAGCGCCGGAACCTGCACCGATAATTTGCCACCACCATCCGTGGCTGCGGTGAACATAAGGCCGGAATGGTGAACTGTAAGCCGCTCGCTGCTGTTACAAGGTGCCGAGAAGGTCAGGTCCACTGTCGCCAGTGGAGCCGGAGTGGCCTGCGCTGATACTGCGCAGTCGATCGGTGCAGACAGTGCCATTGCGGGCAGCCTGTCGCGTTTTACTGTCTCGGGGAATTCGATGTCTACCGTTGAGGTCAGGGTGATGTCTTGCAGAATCAATTCGGCTTCGACCTCTGCGGTCACCGGCGAGACATTGGACCGCCAGTCGCGGGATGCAGTGCCGTATTGCATCGAGAAACCAATTCCCAGCGCAGCTGCCAGGGTCACTCCGCTCATCGCCATCATACGTTTGTTCAACATCACCACATACCTCACCAGATGCATGAGGATAGAGTGACGCAAAAAGGCGACCAGTTTGTGGCCGCCTTTTGGTTTGATTCAGGCAAATTTAACTAATTTGTCAACTTTCAGGCAGCGTATTATGCCAACCGACCATGGCAATGTTTGAATTTCTGACCCGATCCACAGGGGCATTTGTCATTGCGCGACGGTGCCCCCCAAGTGGTGGGATCATCCTCAACAAACCCCGGTGCAGCTTCGCCCTCAACTGCCTGCTCGGGCGCAGGTGCGATCCCTTGCAATGCAGCTTGACGCGCGGCCATCTCAGCCAGCATCTTCTGCTGTTCTTCTTCGCTCATCGGGCGAATGCGGCTCAACTGCTGACTTACCGTTTCCCGCAGACTATCCAGCATGGCTTCGAACAGTTGGAAACTCTCGTTCTTGTATTCATTCAACGGATCACGCTGCGCGTAACCACGGAACCCAACAACCGAGCGCAAGTGCTCCAGCGTCAGCAGATGCTCACGCCATTTAGCGTCGATGGCCTGCAACAGGATCTGCTTTTCGATATTGCGCATGTTTTCGGGACCAAAGGCGACTGCCTTTTTGGCCATCATCTCGTCGGCTTCCTTGATCAGGCGCTCGCGGATTTCTTCGTCATCGACACCTTCTTCGGCGGCCCAATCCACCACCGGAACATCAATGCCCAGCTTTTCAATGGCCTGCTGGTGCAGACCTTCGGTATCCCATTGATCGGCATAGGTTTTGGGCGGCATGTGCACGTCGAGAAGATCGTCGATTACCTCGTGGCGCATGTCACTGACGATGTCCGATAGATCCTCTGCAGCCATGATTTCGCGACGCTGACCAAAGATCACTTTACGCTGATCGTTCATCACGTCGTCAAACTTCAACACGTTCTTACGCATATCAAAGTTACGACCCTCAACTTTGGCCTGCGCCCGCTCCAACGATTTGTTCACCCAGGGGTGAATGATCGCTTCGCCCTCTTTCATGCCCAGAGTGGTCAGCAGCTTGTCCAACCGTTCCGAGCCAAAGATCCGCATCAAGTCGTCTTCGAGGCTCAGATAGAACCGGGTCAACCCAGGGTCACCCTGACGGCCCGAACGGCCACGCAACTGGTTGTCGATGCGACGGCTTTCGTGCCGCTCCGAGGCCATCACTATCAGGCCACCAGCTTCGATTACCTTTTTCTTCTCTTCAGTGTGCCGCGCCTCTTCTTCAGCGCGCAACACTGCCGGATCGGCATCCGGGTTTTGCTCAAGCACTTCCAGCACCTTCATCTCGACGTTGCCGCCAAGCTGAATATCGGTACCACGTCCGGCCATGTTGGTGGCGATGGTTACCGCGCCATAACGGCCGGCATCGGCGACAATTTGCGCTTCTTTCTCGTGCTGGCGGGCGTTCAGAACGTTATGTTTGACACCTTCCTTGTCCAGCAGCTGGCTCAACAATTCGGATTTCTCGATCGAGGTGGTCCCCAACAGAACTGGCTGGCCCTTGCCATTGGCAATTTTTGCCTCGTCGATCATCGCGGTGTATTTTTCAGTCGCGGTGCGATAGACACGGTCGTCCTCGTCCACCCGTGCGATTGGCATATTGGTGGGCACTTCGACAACACCCAGACCATAGATCTCGGCGAACTCCTCAGCCTCGGTCAGGGCGGTGCCAGTCATGCCGGACAGCTTGTCATACAGACGGAAATAATTCTGGAAGGTCACCGAAGCCAGAGTGGTATTCTCGGGCTGAATGGTCACCTCTTCCTTGGCCTCGATGGCCTGATGCAGACCTTCGGACAGACGACGGCCCGGCATCATCCGGCCGGTGAATTCGTCAATCAAAACCACTTCGTTGTCGCGGACGATATAGTCTTTATCGCGCTGGAACAATTTATGGGCCCGCAGTGCCTGATTGACGTGGTGTACGACGCTCGTGCTTTCGGGATCATACAGCGAGGCACCCTCGGGCAGAAGCCCGCGCTCTAGCAACTGTTGTTCCAGAAAATCGTTGCCGTCATCGGTAAAAGTCACGCCACGGGTTTTTTCGTCTAGCGTAAAGTGGTCGTCATTAAGCAACGGAATCACCACATCGATGGTGGAATACAATTCCGAACGATCTTCGGCTGGGCCGGAAATGATCAGCGGTGTGCGCGCCTCGTCGATCAGAATACTGTCAACCTCATCCACAATCGCAAAATTGTGATGCTTCTGGAACAACTGATCCAGATCGGATTTCATATTATCGCGCAGATAATCAAAACCCAGCTCGTTGTTGGTGGTGTAAGTTATGTCGCATTCGTAGGCCGCTTTTTTCTCGGCCTCGGGCATGTTGGACCAGATCACACCAGTGGTCATGCCGAGATGGGAAAACACCTTGCCCATCCATTCCGAATCCCGCTTGGCTAGGTATTCGTTCACCGTGACCACATGCACGCCCTTACCGGTCAGCGCATTCAGGTATGCCGGCAGCGTCGCCACAAGGGTCTTGCCCTCGCCGGTCTTCATCTCGGAAATACTGCCCTGGTGCAGGAAAATACCGCCCATCAACTGCGTATCAAAGGCCCGCAGACCCAGCGCCCGTCGGGCAGCTTCGCGCACGTTGGCAAAGGCTTCGGGCAGCAGATCATCCAGAGAGGTGCCGTCCAGCGCGCGTTGACGCAGCTCGACAGTCTTTTCCTTCAGCCCATCATCACTGAGTTTTTCGAACTCGGGTTCAAGCGCGTTGATCTGTGCGATCAGCGGCCTTGTCGCCTTGATCTTGCGGTCATTCGGTGTCCCGAAAACCTTTTTGGCGATTGTTCCGATACCCAGCATTTGCTCTCCAACGATCCTGTCATGACCCCTAATATTCGGTAGGGTTGCCCGCCCAGCTCACAACCCATAGACACGGATATGAAAGACGGTCCTGCCACGGGCCACTAAGCGATGTAAGCGGCAGGATTTAGAGTGTCAACGCTATGCCCGTTTGCGGCAACAAAATAGGACGAATCGAATGCGTAAAGGTCTCACTTTTTTGCCACGCGTGGCATTGGCCGCCCTACTGACCCTACCCTTGCCTGTTATGGCCGCGCCACACGCCAATACCGTCGTTGCCATTGTGAACGGCGAAGAGATCACCCTCGGCCACATGATCCTCGCGCGCGCAACCCTGCCAACCCAGTATCAGCAGTTGCCACCGGACGTTCTGTACGAAGCTATTTTGGATCAATTGATCCAGCAAACCGCGTTAAAGCAGGCCTTGCACGGAGAGGTTCCGCATTACATTGAGCTCTCGCTTGAAAACGAATCCCGTTCATTGTTGGCCGCTGACGTGATCGAAACAGTAATGGAAAAAGCATCCAGCGAGGAGGATTTGCTGGCAGCTTACGAGGACGCCTACTCGGACGGTGACAGTGGTGATGAATTCAACGCCTCACACATTCTGGTAGAAACCGAGGACGAGGCCAATTCAGTAAAAATGGAATTGGATGCAGGCGCTGATTTTGCCGCTCTGGCCAAGGACCGATCCACCGGCCCATCCGGCCCTAGCGGTGGCGAGCTTGGCTGGTTCACCAAGGGTCGCATGGTTCCTGAGTTCGAAGCAGCCGTTCTTGCACTGAAGTCCGGCGAGGTTTCACCGCCCGTTCAAACTCAATTCGGCTGGCATGTGATCATTCTGAATGAACGCCGCAAGACAGCGGCCCCCGAATTCGAAGACGTGCGCGAAGAACTGGCCAATAAGTTGCGCAACCAAGCCGTTGAAACACGTGTCACCGAGTTGACCACATCAGCCCAGATTGAGCGCCCGGATATCGAAGATCTGGACCCAGCAATCCTGCAGAACCTCGAACTAGTACGAGACTGACCATGGCTCAATTTCTGCCCAAATCCCCGCTCGCCCCGGCCAGGTTTCCGGATCTGCCTGAAATCCAAGGTGTGCGCTTTTCCTCGGTTGCCGCTGGGGTGAAATATCAAGGCCGAACTGATGTGATGCTGGCCCAGATGGATCCGGGAACCACCGTTGCAGGCGTTTTCACGCGCTCTTCGACCCGGTCCGCACCCGTGCGTGATTGTCAGGCCAAATTGGGCAACGACGCCCAGGATGGGGCCGCCATACTGGTCAATTCCGGCAATTCCAATGCCTTTACAGGTCACATTGGCCAGACATCAGTGGCGGAAATCACTGCGGCTGTCGCCGACGTGACTGGCCTACCCGAGACCCGTGTTTTCACCGCCTCGACCGGCGTTATCGGTGAACCCCTGCCCCATGATCGAATCGTCGCCAAAATTGGTGAGCTAAAGGACGGTTTGTCAGAAACTCGGATCAAAGACGCTGCACAGGCCATCATGACCACCGACACATTTGCCAAAGGCGCTTCGGCCCTGGTAGAGATTGACGGACAGACAGTCACAATCGCGGGCATTGCCAAGGGTTCGGGCATGATTGCGCCAGATATGGCGACGATGCTGGTCTATATCTTCACCGACGCCAAGTTGAACGCGGATGCATTGCAGTCGATGCTGGCAACGACCTGTGACCGTACTTTTAACTGCATTACGGTCGATAGCGACACTTCGACCTCTGACAGCCTTATGCTCTGCGCCACTGGGGCCTCTGGAGTTGATGTGACTGGCAGGGATTCGTTTGTCGCCGCTTTGGAAACCGTGATGCTGGAACTGTCACATCAGGTTGTCCGCGACGGTGAGGGCGCGACCAAATTTGTCGAAATCCAAATCACCGGCGCGGCAAGTGATGCAGACGCCAAGGTACATGGCCTTTCCATCGCCAATTCTCCACTGGTTAAAACCGCGATCGCTGGCGAAGATCCAAACTGGGGTCGGGTGGTGATGGCCATTGGCAAGTCCGGCGCCGCCGCTGACCGCGATCTTCTGGCGATCTCGTTTGGCGACGTTTTAGTGGCGGAAAAAGGCTGGGTTTCGCCCAATTACCGTGAAGAAGACGCCGCCGAGTTGATGAAGCAGGATGAAATTACCATCAAGGTGGACCTCGGCCTTGGACAGGGACACGCGACCGTTTGGACTTGCGATCTGACCCACGGCTATATCGAAATCAACGCGGATTACCGGTCTTGAAAACTCTGCTTGTCTCTGCCGTTGCCCTGATCGACGTCGAAGGCCGGGTGTTGCTTGCGCAGCGTCCCGAGGGAAAATCCATGGCGGGTCTGTGGGAATTCCCCGGTGGCAAGGTCGAACCTGGCGAAACGCCCGAGGCTGCATTAATCCGCGAACTGGAAGAAGAGTTGGGTATAAATACCTGGTCTTCTTGTCTGGCTCCACTGACCTTTGCCAGTCACAGCTACGATGATTTTCACTTATTGATGCCGTTATTTGCTTGCCGCAAGTGGGAAGGTATCCCACATCCGCAGGAAGGTCAGACCCTGAAATGGGTGCGACCCAACGATTTGCGCAATTACCCAATGCCTGCTGCCGACGTACCACTCATCCCAATACTGCGGGATTGGCTGTAGACCAAAGGGCTTCCGTAAAAATATTCCACTCAACAGCACTATATGTTGATTGTTTTCCATGTACTTGCGCCTATTAGGTATGAGTTGGCTCTTCTTATGAACGTTTTGTTAACGTTTATTGTATCCAATTAGTGTCAAATGCGCTTTAACTCACTCCTATGTAATTCCTTTGGGGAGGATTTGACATGCTTCGTACGATCACTATGGGCAGCTGTATCTCAGTTCAGGGCACCTATGTGCGCGCGCTTCCGGATGGCAGGATTGCCGTGAAAGTTGGCCAAAAAGTATACGAAGGACGTCCGGTCAAAGCAGCGGCCTAACGTCTTTCATCATTGCACTCACGAACTAGATAAAAGAGGGCTGCCTTTCGGTAGTCCTCTTTTCTAAGTCTTAGTGCCAATAAAAAACCCCGGCGCATGGCCGGGGTTTCAAATTTTAAGCTGGTTGCCCAATTACGAAAGCGTACGGGTGACCTCTTCGCGCTCGAAGATCTCGATGACATCGTCGGGGCGAATGTCGTCGTAGTTCTCAAACGCCATACCACATTCCTGACCAGACTGAACTTCGGGCACTTCGTCCTTGAAGCGCTTCAGAGTTTTCAGTGTGCCCTCGTGGATAACCACGTTGTCACGCAGCAGGCGAACACCAGCCGAACGACGTGCAACACCCTCGGTAACCAGACAACCGGCGACTTTTCCGATGCCAGTAACCTTGAACACCTCTTTGATGTTCGCGTAACCGATAAAGTTCTCGCGGATTTCGTCGCTCAACAGGCCAGAGGCAGCAGCTTTTACATCATCAACCAGGTCATAGATCACCGAGTAGTACCGGATCTCGACGCCTTTTTGGTTGGCGGTGTTGCGCGCTGAGGTATTCGCACGAACGTTAAAGCCAAACACTGGTGCACCCGATGCTTCGGCCAGGCCGATATCGGTTTCTGTGATCGCACCAACGCCTGAGTGCAGAACCCGCACCCGAACTTCGTCGTTGCCGATCTTAGCCATCGCCTGAACAATCGCTTCGGCGGAACCCTGCACGTCCGCTTTGACCAAAATCGGCAGCTCAGAGACGCTTTCGTCATCCTTGGCCTTGGCCATCAGCTGTTCCAGAGTGGTCGCAGCACCAGCGGCAGCGCGTTTGTCTTTCGCTGCCTGAGCACGATACTCTGCAATTTCACGGGCCTGAGCTTCAGTTTCAGTTACGTTTAACACGTCGCCCGCTTCGGGAGTGCCGTTCAGGCCCAGAACCTCAACAGGAACCGAAGGACCAGCCTCTTTGATCCGCTCGCCCTTGTCGTTAATCAGCGCACGAACCTTACCGTACTGCTCACCTACAACAAAGATGTCGCCTTGGCGCAGAGTACCATTCTGAACCAGAACAGTCGCAACTGGTCCACGACCAACGTCCAGCTGAGCCTCAATCACGGCACCTTGAGCGGCACGATTGGGGTTGGCTTTCAGTTCCAGGATTTCCGCCTGCAGCGCGATGGCCTCCAGCAGTTGATCCAGACCTTGACCAGTGATTGCCGAGACTTCAACGTCCTGAACTTCACCAGACATTGCTTCCACGATGACGGAGTGCTGCAACAGATCGGTGCGCACTTTCATCGGATCAGCAGCAGGTTTGTCGATCTTGTTGATGGCAATAATCATCGGCACGTTAGCAGCTTTGGCGTGGTTGATAGCTTCGATAGTCTGCGGCATCACCGCATCATCAGCAGCCACAACCAGGATCACGATATCCGTCACGTCTGCACCACGAGAGCGCATCGAGGTGAACGCTGCGTGACCCGGAGTGTCCAGGAAGCTCAGCACTGAACCGTCTTTGGTTGTCACCTGATAGGCACCAATGTGCTGCGTAATGCCACCGGCCTCACCAGCCACAACTCGCGCATCGCGAATTGCATCCAGGATCGAGGTTTTACCGTGGTCAACGTGGCCCATGATGGTGACCACTGGTGGCCGCGGCTTCAGATCATCGTCTTGGTCTTCAATGACCTTGATAACATCTTCAACGTCCGCATCTGAAACCCGAACCATTTTGTGGCCGAATTCCTCGATGATCAGCTCTGCCGTATCCGCATCAATGGTCTCGTTCTGAGTAACCATCAGACCCATGTTCATCAGAGATTTGACAACGTCGCCGACACGTTCGGCCATCCGGATCGCCAGCTCTGACACCACAATGGCCTCGGGCAGCTGAACTTCACGGAATACCTTTTCGCGCTCGACCGTACCCATAGCTTTTTGACGGGCACGTTCTTGCTTACGCTTCATCGACGCCATTGAGCGGTGACGGTTTCCAGCACCACCAGTGGCCTGACCAAGTGTCAGCTTGCCAGAGCGACGATTGTCGACCGGGCCTTTGCCACGGTTCTGGCGCTGATCTCGCTCACGGTCTGATTTGCGCGGAGTGGCTGCAGGGGCAGGCTTACCAAAGTTCGCCGTACGTGGTGCAGCACTGGCAGGTTTTTTCTCATCAGGAACAACCGCAGCACGCTCGGCGGCGACTTCGGCTTCACGCTTTTTGCGCTCGGCCTCTTCAACCTTCGCCTTGGCGCGCTCTTCAGCTTCGCGCTGCTCTTGCTCTTTTTGTTCCATCTCCGCACGACGACGCGCACGGCTTTCTTCGCGTTCTTTCTCCTCAGCGGCACGCTTGGCAGCGTCCTCTGTTTCACGCGCGCGGGCAATCTGGAGCGCCTTCATGCGGCGCGCCATTTCGTTGTCGGTGATTCCTGCAGGCCGTCGCGATGGATCGCCAACGATCACAGCGCTTGATCCGCCCCGGCCGGCACCCGGCTTGGGGACCACAACGCGCTTGCGCTTGGTTTCCACTACGACATTCTTGGTCCGACCATGGCTGAAACTCTGTTTCACGTTCCCGGGCCGGGACCCACCACGAAGACCCAAAGTCTTTTTGCCGTCACTATCGCTCATTAAGATACTTATCCTTCTGTGCGGCCCGTGCCGCCCACCGTTTTACGCATGCCCTGCAGTCGTTGGGCTTCCTCTACAACACGTTTGCTGAGTCCACCAGAGGCAAGCGCCGCATGTATCACAGTTTGACGCCCAAAAGCCATGCCTAGCTCATCTGCTGTCAGGCAACCAATATAGCTGCCCATGTGTGGCGTGCTCAGTTTTGACTTACCACGCCCAGACCCATCTATTGCTTGTATCAGCACCTGGGCCTCTTCTTTGGCCAGCCAGTCTTTGACTTTTTCATAGCCTCCGACTGCTGCCCCCGATTTCCGTGCCAGACTTAGCAGCTCGACAAGGCGCCGCAGAATCTGCCGCTCGACCTCGTCTACCAAACCATCTGGCATCGTCACTTGGGTTTTAAAGCCGCGAGAAAAGAGTTTTTTCTTCACCGACAGCTCTAACGCCTCCCGCTCGGCGGTCACATAGACCCCACGACCGGGCAACTTACCCATGATATCTGCGACCACCTGCCCATCTGGACCGATGACAAAACGCACCAATCCGTGTTTAGGCTGCACCTCACCTGTGGCAAGACACTTGCGATCTGGACCGTCACTCCGGTCCCTTGAGTTGCTATCGCCACCCATGTTCATCACCTCGAGGCCTGAGATCAGGCCTCGGCCTCCGACTGTTGCTCATCTTCGTTTGCGTCTTCAGAAGTGTCCTCGTCTACTTCCAAATCCGCGGGATCAACCCAGCCCAACATAATACGGGCTGTCATCACCAGCTTCTGAGCCACTTCCAGCTCCATCTCAAAGGGCTCTAGAATGCCGTCGTCTTTGATACGCTCGCCGTTTTCGGTGGTCCAGCCACCGGCCAGCTCCCAATCGGCACAGGTTGCAAAGTCTTCCAGCGTTTTAACGCCGTCTTTAGCCAGTGCCTCGATCATCAGTGGGGTCAGACCCTCAAAGTTGATCAGGCTGTCCTCGACACCCAAAGCACGGGCCGCGTCAAGGGCCGCCTTGGACTGGGCTTCCAGATTGTCACGGGCACGGGCCTGCAGTTCAGCGGCGGTGCTTTCGTCGACACCGTCGATCACCACCAACTCGTCCAGCTCGACATAGGCGACTTCTTCGAGGTTGGTAAAGCCTTCGGCAACCAAAAGCTGAGCAAAGAACTCGTCCAGATCCAGAGCGTCCGTAAACAGCTTGGTGCGGCTCTCGAACTCTTTCTGGCGGCGGGCGCTTTCTTCTTCCTCGGTCATGATGTCGATATCAAGTCCGGTCAGCTGCGATGCCAGGCGCACGTTCTGGCCACGACGACCAATCGCCAGGCTCAGTTGCTCTTCGGGCACAACAACTTCAATCTTGCCAGCTTCTTCATCCAGCACAACCTTGGAAACCTCGGCTGGCTGCAGAGCGTTGACCAAGAACGTTGGCTGATCTTCGTTCCACGGGATGATGTCGATTTTCTCACCCTGCAGTTCGTTGACAACTGCCTGAACACGCGAACCACGCATACCAACACAGGCACCAACCGGGTCAATCGACCCATCGTAAGAGATCACTGCAATCTTGGCACGCGAACCGGGGTCACGAGCAACCGCTTTGATCTCGATGATACCGTCATAGATTTCCGGAACTTCCATCTTGAACAGCTCGGACATGAATTCAGGCGCGGTGCGCGACAGGAAAATCTGCGGGCCACGCTGTTCACGGCGTACATCTTTGATGAAGCAACGAATACGGTCATTCGGGCGATAGCTTTCGCGGCCGATCTTCTCGTTGCGGCGCAGGATTGCTTCACCAGCACCCACGTCAACAATCACGTTGCCATATTCTTCGCGCTTGACCAGACCATTGATAATGGTACCGGCGCGATCCTTGAACTCTTCGAACTGGCGATCACGCTCAGCTTCGCGCACCCGCTGCAGGATAACCTGCTTGGCCGACTGTGCCGCAATCCGACCCATCTCAACTGGAGGCACTTCCTCGATGTAGGTGTCGCCAACAGCAGGCTCAGCCATATATTGCTTGGCTTGCTCGACGGTGAATTCGGCCTGGTAGTTTTCCAGCTCTTCGTCCTCGACCACAGTACGGACGCGGGTAAAGGTGGCCTTGCCGGTCTTGCGGTCAATCGCAACCCGGATGTCCATTTCGCTGCCGTAGCGGCTTTTGGCGGCCCGGGCCAGGCTTTCTTCCATCGCATCGACAACCAGGCTGGGGTCGATCATCTTCTCGCGGGCTACCGCTTCGGCGGTCTGCAAGAGCTCCAGCTGGTTAGCAGAGGTGATTGCCATTATTCTTTCTCCTCTTCGGACCCTTCGGTCTCGATCTCGTCGAATGCATTCTCGTTCAATGCGCCTGCATCTTTACGCTGGCGCAGCATTTCTTTGATCAACTCGTCGGTCAACACCAGTTTGGCATCGGTCAACCAGTCGAACTGCAATCCGATGGTGCCTTCTTCAATATTGATCAGCACCTCTTCGCCTTCGACGCCTGCCAGCTCACCCTTAAAGCGGCGGCGGCCACCGATCAGCTCACCTGTCTCGATCTTGGCCTCATAGCCTTCGAACATGACGAAATCCTTCAACCGCGTCAGCGGCCGGTCGATTCCCGGGCTCGACACTTCCAAAGCATAGGCGTCCAGGATTGGATCTTCTACATCCAAAACCGCGCTCACAGCATTTGAGATCACAGCACAATCATCTACTTCGATGCCGCCATCCGGCTTGTCAGCCATGATCTGCAATAAGGTTGTCTTGCCGGACATCAGCCGGACACGCACCAACTCATAACCAAGATCTTCAATCACCGGAGTGATAATCTCAGCCATACGGCGGTCAATGGCAGCTTTGGCAATCAGGTCGTTTGTCATCATGATCCATCACATGCGTTACAGCACAAAAAAACGGGCGCGCGGCCCGTCGATCATCCCGATGGTGCTTCGTACCCAAGGCCCGACGCGCCGCTGTTGAACCGGGATATAGGCGGGAAGGGCTGAGTCTGCAAGCCCTCAGTTCTACTTGTGTGGATTAACCGTTCAAAGACAGGGTGGATCGCGTCCTAAACCCGCCACCACCGCTCGGCAATACGGCCATCATCCAGTGCAGTACGGCGACCAACCACCTTTGGCACGCCTACCCCCGAATGAGTCGCCAACGCCATATCCTGTTGTGACGGAAGGTAGCGGAAATCGCCACGTTTGATCAGCCCCTTGGGATCAGGGAGCGCGGAGATATCGACATAACCATCACGCAAAGCCTCGGCGCGCACCTTGGCATCTGGGATGACAATCACCTCGACCTGATCGGCCCATCCCGCCTGACCATCCTTGAAATTGTTATCGACCCGCGATGCGCGGAAGTGGCGGTTTTCTTGGAAAAACTCGACCTTGTAACACCCAGTACCACAGGCTTCGGACAGGGGCGCATCGATGCGGCCCGCGCGGGCAATGATCAGCCTAGGGTCAGCCAAAAGGTAAGGAAAATCAGGGTTTGAAGCAGCAAGTTCAATCTTCAACTGCAAGTCGGTCAGAGCAGTAATCTCAAGAACTTCGACGCCCACAGGCAAATCATGCGCCATCAACGATGCGATCACATCGTCAGCGGTCATCAGCTGGTCATTATGAAAACGAACACCAGCGCGCAAATCAAAAGTCCAGATTCGTGCATCAGGGCTGCTGTGCCATTGGCTGGCCAGCTCACCTCGCAGAACCCCATCGGGGGCAATCTCGGTCAACGTATGATACAGCGCACCACGCGCCACCAAATGCAAAAAATCACCCTGACGCGGAACAGCCAATCGCAGTGCTCCACCACGCAGCGGTGCGGCCGACAACGAGGAACCGGTGGCCGCCATCAACGCAGCAGCGGCACCCGACGTAAACAGGGCACGGCGATCAATCCGGCTCATCTACAGCTCCTCCGCTATACGGTTCATCACATTCACCAATTCCGCACTGATTCCCGGTTCAGACAACGCGTGGCCTGCTCCGCGGATCATCTTCAACTCACCCGCAGGCCACAACTCGTTTAAACGCCAAGCCATGACAGGTGGGCAGATCATATCATACCGCCCTTGCACGATAACCCCGGGGATATGGGATATTCGACCCATATTGGCCAGAATCTGTCCGTCGCTTTCAAGGAACCCATTGTTGATGAAATAGTGATTCTCGAGCCGAGCAAAGGCACGGGCATAATCTCCGTGGCTTTCGCCGGACTTGCCGTTTGAGTGAATAGACGCCAGTGCGTTTTCCCAGGCAGACCAGGCTCGGCCATAGAGAATTTCTTGCGAAATATCTCCGGAAAACAACCGCTTGTTATAGGCGCCTATTATGTCATCACGCTCATTTTCCGGGATCAGAGACACAAATTTGGCCCAGGTTTCCGGCCAAAACTTGCCAGCACCGCCACCATAGAACCAATCCAGCTCGGATTTTGTCATCAGAAACACGCCGCGCAGGATCAAATGGCGCACCCGGTCGGGATGAGCTTGCGCATAGATCAGCGACAAAGTAGCCCCCCAGCTGCCGCCAAACACCATCCAATCGTCAATTTCCAGCAGACGGCGAATCATCTCCATATCGGCGACCAAATGCCACGTCGTGTTGTCTTCGCAGGAGGCATGCGGTCGCGAGCGCCCACAGCCGCGTTGATCAAATAGAATCACCCGATAGATATCCGGATCAAAATAGCGCCGCATGGCCGGGCTGCTACCGCCGCCAGGGCCACCGTGGCAAACCACCACAGGTATGCCACCCGGATTGCCGCTTTGCTCCACATATATACGATGACCTTGGCCAACATCGACCATCCGTTGATCAAATGCTTCGATCGGAGGATGAAGATATTGCACTGCGCGCTTTTGATCCTGGAGTTTGTCCATTACTGACCTGATTGAGACAAGTTAAGCTAACAAGAACACACGGAGACAGGAATGCAAACGCCTCAATCCACGGTGGACCCTTCCGAGATCGCAAAATTCGAAGCGATGGCAGCGGAATGGTGGGATCCGAATGGAAAATTCAAGCCCCTGCACATGCTGAACCCCTGTCGGCTGGATTATATCACACAACAGATCGCCGGTGAATTTGATCGCGACCTGACCAAAGCAAATCCCTTTGCCGGACTGCGGTTGCTGGACATTGGCTGCGGCGGCGGATTGCTATCCGAGCCGATGGCGCGATTGGGCGCCACTGTGGTTGGGGCGGATGCTGCCGAGGGCAACCTGCCAGTGGCGCGTGTTCATGCCGAACAATCCGGGCTCGACATCGACTATCGCCACACCACCGCCGAGGCCATGGCCGAGGCAGGTGAACAATTCGATGTGGTCTCAAACATGGAAGTGGTCGAGCACGTCGCCGATCCTCTGGCGTACCTGACGGCCACCCAACAACTGTTGCGCCCTGGCGGGTTGCAAATCTGTTCGACCATAAACCGTAACGCCAAAAGCTATGCCATGGCGATAATCGGCGCCGAGGTCATCATGCGTTGGCTGCCGCGCGGCACCCATGATTGGTCAAAATTCATCACGCCAGACGAGCTGTTTGAGTTGCTGTCACAAGCAGGCCTGTCCCCGGTGGATCGTAAGGGATTCCTGTTCAACCCAATTACCTGGGACTGGTCGATCTCATCACGTGATCTCAGCGTCAATTATGTCACCGCCAGCATCAAAAACTAGTCACGACACTATCCTTTTGTATAGGTCACGATCCTTCTGCGCTTTTGTCTAAAATTGGCGAGGATGATATATTTATGGCAACACTCAGGAATGACCCTGGGGGTTATTTGGGCAATGCGAGCCCATAAACCGAGTGAATGCTACTGAGTTCCCATAGGAAATTTCCACTCACGGAGCCTATTGGAACAACGGGGTGTCTGGGAGCAGGCGCCCCGTTTCTACGTTCTGAGGGCACCAGATTAACCTTCGTTTTCAAGCTTGGCCCGAAGTTCACGCAGGATAGGCAGAGTGGCCCGCACACGGTCACTTCCCAAGTCGGTCACCACTTCGGAAATCATTGGAATAATACCGGCTAGCGCAGCATCGCGAGCTTGACGGCCAGCCGGGCTAATCGCCACCATTTTGCGCCGGGCGTCGTCCCAATCCGGGCGGATATGGACATAGCCGGCCACTTCCAGCTTGCTCAATGTGTTGGTCATCGCGCCGCGTGTCACGTGAAACGCCTTGGCCAATTGCGCAGGCGATCGCTCTAACCCGGCCCGGCCCAAATGGTTCAGCACCGAAAAATGCGATAGCTCCATACCTTTAGGCAGCGCCTTGGTCAGGCGTGATCGGGCCAGTTGGTCAGCCATCAAAATCTCGCTAAACAGCGAGACCGCAAGAGAATTATTATCTTCCATCAGGGTCCGTCGAAATCTCGGTCATGGGTCAGCGCAGGAACGCGCCTGCGTGCTTCTGCCACTTTTTCCATATCCAGATCAACGTAGGTCACTCCGGGTTCAGTGCCAGCATCAACCAAAATCTCTCCCCAGGGTGCGACGACCAGCGAATGCCCATAAGTCTGACGGCGCCCCCCCACACTGGTCGAGTGTTTACCGGTCTGTGCCGGGGCCAGCACGTAACAGCCGGTCTCAATCGCGCGGGTCCGCAGCAGTGTATGCCAATGAGCTGCACCGGTGACGGGCGAAAACGCCGCTGGCACAGTCAGAATCTCAGCACCCGCTTTTGCCAGCGCCCGGTGCAGACGTCCAAACCGTACATCGTAACAAATACTCATACCAATCCGGCCAAACGGTGTATCCGTCACCACAGCACGATCACCGGGCCGGTAGCCATCTGATTCGCGATAGGTCTCTTCCGGGGTCACAGCCACATCAAACATATGGATCTTGTCATAGCGCGCGGTGATCTCGCCCTGCGGAGAGATCAGGAATTGCCGATTGGCAAACCGGCCGTCGCTGTCATGGGTCTTGACCGCCAGCGATCCTAGCAGCAGCCAGATCTCATGCCGCGCCGCTGCAGCTTGCAGCGCAGCCAAGGTTGGATCGTCTTCTTCGTGATGCAATACGGCCTGTTGATGCTTGCGGCTGTTACTGACGCAATTGGTAACTTCGGGCGTCAGCACAAACCCGGCGCCAGCAGCCGCGGCCTCCGCCAGCATTGCCTCAACCATGTCCAGGTTTTCGCCCGGGTCATCACTTGATGTCATCTGCAACAGAGCCGCGCGCATGTTGGATCTCCGCCTTTAGGCTGCCAGTAGCGGGTCGAGCTTGCCGGCCTGCTCAAGCGCATAAAGCTCATCACAGCCGCCGACATGAGTCTCGCCTATGAAAATCTGCGGCACGGTACGACCACCGTTGGCACGCTGGATCATCTCGGGTTTTCGGTCCGGATCGGACAGCACGTTCACCTCGGCAAAGGTCACGCCTTTTTGGTTCAGCAACCGTTTGGCCGCATGGCAAAAACCGCACAGAGGCGAGGTGTAGATTTCGACCGTTTTCATCCGGGTCTCCATTTCTTTCAGCTTCGACGTTGTGGGGGATTTGGGGGGGCATTGCAACAATTGCGAGGGGCGCGCGAAATCGTGATCAGCAAATCAATGTTTGGTGACACGCGCCAGCACCACCACGCGCACATCGCCTGCCCCACCCTGCAAGCAGGCATCACTACAAGCGGTCAGGGTCGCACCCGAGGTCATCACATCATCAACCAACAGGACCACCCGCCCCTGCATCATTGCCTTATGACGCGGGTTGAGTGTTATAGCATCGCCCAGCGCCACAAATCGTTGTTCACGCGTCTTTCCATCCAAGGAATCCGTGCGCTTTCGCCGATGCAACAGGTCCACACAACAGTCCAACCTAGATTGCCAAGCCAGTTCACGCGCCAGTAGCGCCGCCTGATTATAACGTCGCTTCAAAAGCCGGGTCCAATGCAACGGCACTGGGGCAATCAATGGATCATCATCCAGCATGGCCGTCGCGGCCCGCAGCATCCACACCGCTGCGGGTTTGGCAATGTCACCACGATCACCGTATTTCAACGCCAGCACCAGCGCCCGCGCTTGATCTCGGTACAACAAAGCCGCACGTCCCTGACTCCACGCCCGAGGATGCGCCAGGCAATCATCACAATCCAACCGAAACCCGTCATCCACCCCCGGCAAGGGCATTCCGCAGCCCTCACAAACAGTGCCACCAATAAACGGTGTTTCCCGCCAACAAGGGCCACATAGGCCAAAATCGCTCTCGACCAGACCGCCGCAACCCAAGCAGCGAGGCGGGTAAATCAATGAAACAGCCGTTTGTATCTGCCTCAGCATCAGCCTAAACAGCCCCCATGACACAATCTCCTCCGACATTGTTCGACCGCCAGGCCCTGACCATCCAGCGCGCCCGCCACAAACCAGCGGCGCTGTTCCTGCATGAAACCGCACGGGATGAGGTCGAGGATCGGTTACTCATGGTTAACAGAACCTTTAACAAGCCTGCAGTCGTCACCCCTTTTGCGGAGATTTGGCAGAACAGCCTCCCAAACGCGGTCATCGTACCGGACGATGATCTGCTGCCTCTGCAACCCGGTGCTCATGATGTGGTGGTACATGCCATGTGCCTGCATTGGGCCAATGATCCGGTGGGTCAGCTGATCCAGTGTCGCCGCGCGTTAACGGAAGACGGGCTGCTCCTAGTGCTCATGCTGGGCGGCCAGACCCTGCACCAATTGCGTAGTGCCCTGGCCGAGGCTGAAACTACGCTCACCGGCGGGCTGTCACCGCGCGTCGCACCGATGGGCGAGATCCGCGACCTTGGTGCCCTGCTGCAACGCGCCGGACTGGCCTTGCCGGTTGCTGATCTGGTGCCGCTGACCGCCGAGTACCGCGACCTGACCCATCTGATGCACGATCTGCGCGACATGGGGGAAACCAACGCCCTGGCACAACGGCAAAAACACGCCTCATCGCGGCTCATGTTCGAGATGGCCGACCACCTGTACCGCCAGCATTTTGCCACCGATCAGGGCCGCCTGCCGGCCACGTTTGAGCTGGTTTGCCTTACCGGATGGTCACCCTCGGACAACCAACAGCAACCAATGCGCCCCGGATCAGCGCGTTCTCGACTGGCTGATGCGCTGAAAGTGCCAGAAACCAAACTGCCGGAATGACCCAAGCGCGCCATTTGTCCGATTGACCCACGTCGGGTTATGCCTATTCATCCGCCCAACCAAGCCCAACAGGACGCCACCATGCCGGACGCTACAGGACAAGCTACCAACGCTGCTAGGCCCGCCGAAAAGGTAGGGGTTTTGCTGGCCAACCTTGGCACTCCGGACGGCTACACCTACTGGCCGATGCGGCGTTATCTAAGCGAGTTTCTGTCGGATCAGCGGGTGATCGACTACCCAAAGTGGAAATGGCAGCCGCTGCTGCAATTGATCATCCTGAGCAAACGCCCGTTCAGCTCGGGTGCGGCGTACAAATCTATCTGGAACCACGACAAGGGCGAAAGCCCCCTGATGACCATCACCAAAGACCAGACCACCAAAATGGCCAAGGCGATGGCGGCACGCTACGGCGATCAGGTGATGGTTGATTTCTGTATGCGCTACGGCAATCCCGCGACCAAATCCAAGGTACGGGCCATGGTCAACGCGGGTTGCACCAAGATCCTGTTCCTGCCGCTATATCCGCAATACGCCGGCGCCACTTCGGGCACCGCAAATGACGAATTCTTTCGATCCCTGATGGACGAGTCATGGCAACCCGCCGCACGCACAGTATCAGCCTATTTTGACCACCCTGCCTATATCGACGCTTTGGCAGGCTCGATTGAGACAGCCTATGCATCGATGGAAAAGCGACCGGATATTCTGGTCTGTTCCTACCACGGCATGCCAGAACGCTATGCACAACAGGGTGATCCTTACAGCCAGCAATGCCAGAAAACCACGCAGTTATTGCAGGAACGTTTAGGCTGGGCAGACATTGATATTGTCACCAGCTTTCAATCCAAATTCGGCCCCGAGGAATGGTTGAAGCCCTATACCGTCGATCATGTCGCCGAGTTGGCCAATCAGGGTAAAAAGAACATCGCGGTGGTGGCGCCGGCGTTTTCGGCGGATTGCATCGAAACGCTGGAAGAGATCAACGAAGAGATCCGTGAGAGCTTCGAGCACGCAGGCGGCGAGAGTTTTACTTACATCCCCTGCCTGAACGACGATGACGCTCATATCGCCGCACTGGCGAGTGTCATCGAAGAAAATTTGAAGGGTTGGCTAGACTAATCTTTAGAACTTAAGGCCGCGCTTGACCTAAGAGAGGCGAAAAGCGCCCTCCCAAGCGATTTGGCAAAATGAATATCGTCGCGGATATCACTTTGGGGTAATACATGAGCGAACAACATTGGGCAGCTGTCCTAAAAAATACCTGGAACATCACCGCCCAGCTTTCTCGTTTGGACGGCGAATATGATCTCAACTTTCTGGTCACAGGTGACGATGGACAGGACTATGTCCTGAAAGCCATGCGTCCCGGCTGTGCGACCTGGCTGGTTGATATGCAAATTCAGGCGCTAAAGCATATTGGCACCCATAGCCCCGATCTGCCCTGTCCAGCGGTTGTTCCCACCCCTAAAGGCGCGTCTATGCTCGAGTTGGCGGACGAAACCGGCGCCTTGCGGCTTGTTTGGCTACAAAGCAGACTGCCGGGGCGCTGTTATGCTGAGATCATACCCAAATCTCAGGAATTGATCCACCATATTGGCCAGGTTCTGGGCAGCGCGGCTAGCGCTCTGCAGGGTTTTCAACACAACGGGCTGCAACGCGATTTCAAATGGGACCTGATGCAAGCGGGCTGGATCACAACCGAGTTGAACTGCGTAAGTGATTCGAATCGCCGGGCTATCCTTGATGATATTGCTCAGGACTATTCCATAATCGAACCCACACTCGCTGAGCTGCCCAAGCAGGCAATCCACAACGACGCCAATGACTACAACATCTTAGTAAGCGGCACGCTGAACGGGCCGCGCCGGGTCTCTGGCTTGATCGACCTTGGCGATATGTGCGCGGCACCACGGATTTGCGATCTGGCCATTGCTGCGGCCTATGTGGTTCTGGATCATCCGACCCCAGAAACAGCACTGGCGGCATTGGTCTCGGGATATCATGACGCAAACCCGTTGAGCCCAGCAGAAATAGATCTTCTGTGGCCATTACTTCGTGCGCGGCTGGCTGTCAGCGTTGTGAACTCCACGCTTGAAGCTGAAAAGAACCCCGATGATCCTTATGTTGTGATCTCGCAGGCACCGGCTTGGCGGTTTCTTGAAGGTCAATCCATTCACCGCGATTTGCTGACGGCCAGATTGCGGGCCGCCTGTAATCTGCCAGTTGTTGACGGTGCGGACCGTGTGATGGCATATCTGAATGCAAAACGCGGCAGCTTTGCGCCACTGATGGGCACAGACCTGACGGACACACCGATGGGATCGCTGTCGGTCGAGGCCTCTACCTGGCCACAAAATCCGTTTCACATGCCGCTGGAAGAAGCCGCCCGTGTAGGCGAAGAGTTCGGCGATGACCTATGGCTTGGCTATTATCACGAACCACGGTTAATTTATGCGGAACCCAGCTTTCGCAAAGGTCCTTACAAGGCCAGCGATCGGCGCACCGTACACTTAGCAGTGGATGCCTTTGCCCCGGCCGACACGCCGCTATACGCTCCGCTACGGGGCGAAGTGTTCATTGTTGAAAACCGTGACACCCATTTGGACTATGGCGGTGTCATCATCCTGCGACATGAAACTCCAGACGGTGATGAATTTTATACCCTGTATGGCCACCTGAACCCTGAATGCTGTACCCGCCTGCGCCCCGGTGATGTGGTCGAAAAAGGGGCCGAATTCTGCCGCCTGGGTGATGCCAGTCAAAACGGCGGCTGGGCTCCGCATGTGCATTTCCAACTGGCACTGACCACAAAAGGAATCGAAACAGACTGGCCCGGCGTCGGAGACCCGGACGAGATGTATTTGTGGCGTGCTGTCTGTCCGAACCCTGCGGCTTTGCTCAATGTTTCCGACGACAAAGTACATTACTGGCCCACGAATAAAGCAAAGGTTCTGGCGGATCGGAAAAGGCACTTTAGCAGCAATCTGTCGCTGACCTATACCGACCCGGTGATGTTGGTGCGCGGCTGGAAACACCATCTGTTTGACGAATGGGGACGGCCCTATCTGGACGCCTATAACAACGTGCCCCATGTCGGCCACGCCCATCCCCGCATTCAGGCTGTCGCCGCGGATCAGCTGAAGCGGATGAACTCCAACACCCGCTATCTGCATCCCGCCCAAACTGCCTTTGCGGAAAAGATACTGTCAAAACTTCCTGCCCCGTTCGAAGTCTGTTTCTTTGTCAATTCCGGCACAGAGGCGAACGAGCTGGCCCTGCGCCTGGCGCGTGCCCACACCGGTGCCAAAGGGATGGTGACGCCTGATCATGGCTATCACGGCAATACCACCGGAGTGATTGATGTCTCGGCCTATAAATTCAACGCTCCGGGCGGCAGCGGCCAAGTGGATTGGGTCGAACTGATCGAGGTGGCTGATGATTATCGCGGATCGTTCAAGCGGGACGATCCCGATAGGGCACAGAACTTTGCTGATCTGGTTGATCCAGCCATCCTAGCGTTACAGGATAATGGGTACGGTGTGGCCGGATTTATTGCCGAAACCTTCCCCTCGGTTGGTGGCCAAATCATTCCGCCAGAGGGGTATCTGGCGGCCGTGTACAAGAAGATCCGCGCTGCTGGTGGCCTCTGCATCGCCGACGAGGTGCAAACCGGTTTAGGACGGCTGGGGGATTACTACTTTGGTTTTGAACAACAAGACGCATTGCCTGATATCGTTGTCATTGGAAAACCAATTGGCAATGGTCACCCTCTTGGTGTGTTAGTCACCACCAAAGCCATCGCCGACAGCTTTGCACAGGGGCCTGAATTCTTTTCAACATTTGGTGGATCCACTCTGTCTTGCCGGATTGGCAAAGAAGTGTTGGATATCGTCGACGATGAGGGGTTGCAGGACAATGCCCGGCTAATGGGCGCAAAACTGAGCGCAGGACTTAAGACGCTGAAACTGAAATATCCCTGTATCGGAGATGTGCGCGGAATGGGATTATTTTTGGGGTTGGAGCTGATCAACCAAGACGGATCACAAGCTAGTAATACTTGCGCCTACATCAAGAACCGGATGCGCGATCATCGTATCCTGATTGGAAGCGAAGGCCCCAAGGATAACATCCTAAAAATCCGCCCTCCACTGACTATTGACGATGAAGGCGTCGGAATGATCCTGACTACTCTAGATCAAATTTTGGCGGAACTGGGTCCGACCTAGAATACTTACACAATCCTAGGTCGTTTCGCGCGCGAAACATTTTGTGTGTTTTGCAGCCCTTGAATTTGAGCAATGGCCAACAAAAAAGGCGGTGGAAAACCACCGCCTTTTTCGTAACTGTGTCGTAGCAATTAGCTGCTTGCGACAGCAGCGCCGACCAGAACCAGCAGCAGCAGTGGCAGCAGGATACCGTTGGACGAGCTACCAGCTTCTTCAATGATAACCGGTGGTTCAACTACCGGCTCAGAGTAACCACCAGCAAATGCGGTCGAAGCAGCAGCAGACAGAGCAGCGGCAAGAACGAGTTTTTTCATATTAACCTCCAAAAAAAGGCGCGGTCATTCAACAATGACCTACGCAGCCAAGACATACCTCGTAGTTTTTTCTAACCAGTAAAAACCCGAGATTGCAAACGCTTGTTGAAAGAATCCAGCTTAGCCGAACCCAATTGTGGTCAAATAAGCAACACTTGAGTGCCTATTTTGGCCATCGCAAAAAGCTGTGCAATATGTTCATTATAAAGACCAATACAGCCATTGGAAGACTTTCGTCCAATCTTACGTGTGTCATGGGTCCCGTGGATGCGATAATACTTCCAACTTAGATACAATGCGTGCGTTCCCAGAGGATTGTCCGGACCCGGTGGTACATAGCTTGGCCACTCGGGATTGCGTTTGCGCATATTCGGGGTTGGCGACCAGGACGGGCCTTCGACTTTGCGCACAACTTGGGTGCGACCTCGGCGTGTCAGGTCATCAGACAGTGGCACCGATGACGGGAACAACTTGTAAGTTATTTCATCTGCAGACCAATAGTGCAAAGCGCGACTGTCGATATCGACCAGAATCGCACCGTTTTTCAAGTTGTCGAAATAAGGTTGCCATTTCTTGGCCCGGAAGGCCGAGATATTGCGTTTCACCGCGGGTTCAGGCTCAGGTGGTGGACGCAGCGGATCATAGACGGGTTCAGCGTCTGGATCGGCGACCTGGGCCAGAGCCGGCGTGCTAAGCAGCGCCGCTGAACCGGTTAAAAATAACCGGCGAGATGGAAGTTGAAATGATTTGGACGACATGATTGGCACTACCTGCTCAAAAAGGAACCTGTTTGAGCGCATAATATGGCGTGAATGTCTCAGTCGCAAATCAAACACGCGTCACTACCGGCATTTTGATGCCAGCACATTTGCGCCAATGCCACAGTAACGCTAAGTGCTGTACCTAGATATTAGACAAGGTGCAAAATGAAGCGTGTATTATTGATTGTTGCCGCAGCGGTGCTGACACTGGTTGCTGCCTGTACCCCCGTGCCAGATGGCAGTTCGAGCGGTAGTGGCAAAGCTTATCGCATCCGCAACGCCGACAAAGTGCAATTTCGCATGCTTGATTCGGTAAACGCTTTGCGGCAGGCGTCAGGCAATCCTGCCGTACAGTTGAATGCCCAGTTAAACGCTGCCGCCGCAACACATTCGCGTGATATGTCAGTGCAGAACCGCCCCTGGCATTTTGGTTCGGACGGATCGTCACCTTTGGACCGGGTAGCGCGGACCGGATATACCGGCACCATGCTGGGTGAGTCCATTTCCGAGACCTACGAAGGCGAAGTTGAAACCCTATCGGCCTGGATGGAAGAGCCAAATACTCGCGCCGTGATCATGGACCCAAAGGCAGTCAACATGGGGTTTTCGTGGCACCAGGAATCCAATGGCAAAATTTGGTGGACCTTGGTGATGGGCAGCTAAGCCCCTTTTAGCGACTAAGAACATCAAAGGCGGCTCGGTTGAGCCGCCTTTTTGTGTGCCGCCAGTCTTATAGACGCAAAGAAATAGAGGTCCCGTCTTTCACCATGGCAAAGATCTCTTCGATCTCGTCATTCTTGACCGCAATGCAACCAGCTGTCCAATCATCTACCCGTGCCGCGCGCTTTCGGGCTTTGGCATCATTTGGCTGACCATGAATAAAGATCTCGCCGCCGGGTCTTTTGCCAGCGGCACTGGCGTCGGCAACATCCTGACGATTGGGATATGAAATCCCCACCGACAGATGATAGGAGCTATTGGGGTTTCGGCGGTTGATAACATAGGTGCCCTCGGGAGTTTTCCCGTCGCCCTCGACCGTCTTTGCCCCCACCGGAGCAAAGCCGAGATCAACCTCGTATTCGCGCAGCACTTCTTCGTTGTGCAGCAAATACATCTTGCGAGCCCCCTTGTTGATCACCACCGAGGTGACTTGGGGACCGGTATAACTCTGGAATCGATTAGGGGCACCACTACAACCCGCAAGAGTCAGGGAGGCTGCGGCGCCCAATCCGAATGTTCGTCTGTCCATACTGCTCTGATCTCTGCCTAGTTTTCTCTTTTTTACAAAATTACCCCATAACACTTGGTTAACCAAAATCACTTCTTTGCAATGTTTGAATTTTGTGTGGGCAACCGCTGCTCAATTGCCTCAAGTCGGGCCAAAACCTGATCGCGGTAAGCATCCATGCGTTCGACGTCTTCGACGCTAGAAACTTCCTGCATCGAATTCACAATCAGACCCACCAGCAAGTTCACCACCGCAAAAGTGGTGACCATGATGAAGGGCACGAAGAACGCCCAGGCATAGGGGTAGACCTCCATCACTGGCCGCGCGATGCCCATCGACCAACTTTCCAACGTCATGATCTGGAACAGGGAATATGCCGACAGACCCAGCGTGCCGAACCATTCCGGGAAACTGCCGCCAAACAGTTTGGTGGCGATGACCGAGCCTATGTAGAAGATGATTGCCATCAGCAAAAACACCGAGCCCATACCCGGCAGCGCGGTGATGAAACCCTCGACCACCCGTCGCAGACTGGGGGCGACTGAGATCACCCGCAGAACCCGCAAGATCCGCAAGGCCCGCAGCACCGACAACCCTTGCGCCCCCGGCACCAGCGCGATGCCGACGATGATAAAATCGAAATTGTTCCAGCCGCTCAGAAAGAACCGGTGCCGCTGCACCAGCAGCTTGGAAAAGATCTCGATCACAAAGATCGCCAGACAGGCCTCGTCGATTAGGGTGATAATTCCACCGGCCCGCGCCATGATAGAAGGGGCCGTTTCCAGCCCCAGAGTGACTGCGTTGACTAGGATGACAGCAGTAATGAACTGCCCAAAACGAGGGCTGTCCAAAACGGCACTCAGGCGCTGGAGAATCGGCATTCAGATGGCTCCTGGTACGGGTTCAATCGGTAAAAGTGAAAGAGGCAACCAGTTCGGTATGGGCTGACCAGCGGAACTGGTCAACAACCTGTACCCAGTTCAGCTGATATCCAGCCTCAACCAACACCTTGGCATCGCGGGCAAAACTGATCGGATTACACGACACATAAGCGATGGTCTTGGTACGGGCTTTGACCAGTTCAGCCACCTGAGCCTCGGCACCGGAACGGGGTGGATCGATCACTGCGGCCTGGTAAAAGGCACCAAAGGGATTCAGCTCGTCCGGCATCAGCGGACGGCGGTACAGGTCACGAGCCACGGCTTTGACCAATTTCAGGCCTTTGGCCTGACGCCAGCCGGCCTCTAGCGCTTTCACCATATCCGGGTCGCCCTCAACCGCCATCACTTCGGCGTTTTCAGCCAATGGCAATGCAAAGGTGCCGCAGCCAGCAAACAGATCGACGATTCGTTTGGAACCCTGAACGATCTCCTGCACAGCAGCCAGCAAAGCCGCCTCACCATCGCGGGTGGCTTGCAGGAAGCTACCTGGCGGTGGGCAAACCTTGGCCCGGCCAAATGTCTGGGTGGGTGGCTGAGTCATTGCGATCTGTTCATCATCCCAAGTCAAACGGGTGATGCCCAGTTTTTCCACCGACTGCGCCAGCGCCAGTCGCAGCGGGCCGTCCAATGGCTTGCCGTTTTTCACCACGACATCCAGACCAATATCGGACAGGGTCACAGAGACCGCCAGAGGTGCCTTGCGACTGGCACCAATCAGCGCCAGATCCTCGGCCATCGGGATCGCCTTGAGCAGGTCAGGGTCCAGCAGATGACAGTCAGGAATCTGGGTAATCACCCCCGAAGCACGGCCATGAAACCCGGCCATGGCGCCCTTTTTGGTGCGGCGCACCGCCAATGTTGCGCGGCGGCGGGATTGCGGCGGCGAGGAGTGAATGGGGCGAAATTCAGCCTCTAGCCCCTGCGCAGCAAGGGCGTTGCGGACAATGCCCAACTTCCATCCTGCCACAAATCCGTCATCGGCGTGCTGCAACTGGCAGCCGCCACAGGATTTGTAATGGCGACACGGCGCCTGCACCCGGTGTTCGGACGGCGTCTCGATACGGATATCACTTAACGCATTGCCCTCGACAACGCCCGTCACCTCCTCACCCGGCAGGGTGCGGGGCGCAAAAAGCGGGCCTTCGGCAATACCGTCTCCTTGATGACCGAGACGAGTGATGGTGGCGGTGGTTCTGGCTGACATACTCATGGCCGCCCTGATACAGACAGCGGAGCCATTTGGCAAAAGCCTTATTCTGCCGCTCTTGCCTCTTCCTCGGTTCGAATAAATCCACCGGACTGCCGAGCCCAGAATTGCGCGTAGAGCCCACCCTGTGCCAGCAGTTGGTCGTGGCTACCGCTTTCGGCGATGTGACCCTCTTCCATCACGATAATCCGGTCCATTTCGCTGAGAGTCGACAGCCGGTGCGCAATGGCCAGCACCGTCTTGCCCTGCATTACCCGCGACAGCGCTGTTTGGATCGCCGCTTCGACCTCGGAATCCAGTGCCGAGGTGGCCTCGTCCAGTACCAGAATCGGTGCGTCTTTCAGAATCGCGCGGGCCAGAGCAATACGCTGACGCTGACCACCGGACAGTTTCACCCCGCGCTCACCCAGGTGCGCATCATAGCCCTGGCGGCCCTGCCCGTCCTGCATCAAGGTGATGAATTCATTCGCCTCGGCCTTACAAGCAGCATCAGTCATTTCGTCTTCGCTGGCGGCCGGGCGGCCATAAAGAATATTCTCACGCGCTGATCGGTTGAACATCGCAGTTTCCTGGGTGACCATACCGATCTGGCTGCGCAATGAATCTTGAGTGATCTCGGAAATATCCTGACCATCAATAGAAATTCGGCCACTTTCCCCTTCATAGAGCCGCATCAAGAGCGAAACCAAGGTGGATTTTCCGGCTCCCGAGGCCCCAACGATACCCAGTTTTTCTCCCGGCTTAATCGTCAGCGAAATGTCGCGAATACCGCCAATATCGCGACCATAGGCAAAGCCGACATTGTCAAAAACGATCTCTCCGTGCTGCACCACCAGATCCACCGCGTCATTGGCGTCCTCTACTCGATCCAATGCCGTCAGTGTCTTCATACCGTTTTCAATCTCGCCGACGTGGGAATAAATCCCCATCAGGGCAAAGCTGACCCAGCCGGTCATTTGAGAGACCCGGATGGCAACCGAACCGACGGCCACGATATCACCTGCGGTTGCGAGCCCTGAGCGCCACAACAACAGCGTTGCGCCAATCAGCAGCACAGGTAGCAAACCTGCAATGATCATCAGGCAAAACCTGAATCCCGCAGCGATATAACCAAAGCTAAGCGCTTTTTCCCGAAAGCTCCCCATTGCCTCTTGGGCCGTGCTCTCTTCGTGGTCGGAGTGGGCAAACAGTTTCACTGTTTTGATATTGGTGATGGTGTCGACAACTTGACCAGTGACCATTGCCCGCGCGCCAGCCCGCGCGCCGGCGCGTTTGCGAACCCGTGGCAGGAACCAGCGAATCAGTGCAAAATATCCGACCAACCAAACCATAAACAGCCCAGTGATGCGCAGATCCACACCGCCCAGCAGCACTGATGCCCCAACAAGAGAAGCCAGTGCAAAGGCAATCACATTGATCAGCTCCACTACCAGTGACGTTACCCCGCCGGCCGTCTGCATCTGTTTCTGAGAAATTCGCCCGGCAAAATCATCGTCGAAAAAGCTAACCGATTGACCCATCGTCCAACGGTTCAACCGGGACAGAACCAGTGGAAAAATATTGGGGCCTACAATGATCGAATTTGCTGCAGCCGACAGCCCAAACAGCACCGGCCGGACCAGTAAGAAAAACCCAATCGCAGCGCCAATCAACACAATGTTCGCGCCCGAAAAAAACGCATCTGGTTCGCTGGAAACAGCGCCATCAATTATCGACCCGAGCAGATAAGCAGTTCCTGCCTCCATGGCACCCGCCAAAGCTGAGAACATCGTTGCCAATGCCAACATTGCCCAGGCTCCGGACAGACACCAGCGCAGAAACGCCGCCAAAGTCTGTGGCGGCGGCCCCTCGGCCGGACGAAAGGCGTCGATCCAATTGCCAATGTTCATTCTGCAGCCTCAACATTCAGGAACCCGCCCGATTGCCGCGACCAGAATTGGGCATATTGCCCCTGCGCGGCAAGCAGATCATCATGGTTACCTTCCTCGACAATCCGGCCTTGGTCCAGCACCAGAATACGGTCCATCTGTGCGATGGTAGACAGCCTATGTGCAATTGCAATCACCGTTTTGCCCTCCATCATGCCATACAGTGTTTGCTGAATAATCGCTTCAACTTCGCTATCTAGCGCGCTTGTTGCCTCGTCTAGCAGCAGGATTGGAGCGTTCTTCAAAATGACGCGGGCCAAAGTCACCCGTTGGCGTTGACCTCCAGAGAGTTTCACCCCGCGTTCACCGACCTGAGCGTCATAGCCCGTGCGACCCTGCGGATCCTGCAAATCCAGAATGAATTCATGCGCTTCGGCCTGTTTGGCGGCGGCGATCATCTGCTCCTCGGTCGCGTCGGGGCGACCGTACAGGATATTCTCGCGCACCGAGCGATGCAGCAGTGAACTGTCCTGTTGCACCATGCCGATATTTAGACGCAGGCTGTCTTGGGTCACCGTGCGAATGTCCTGACCGTCGATCAGAATCTGCCCACTTTCAGTGTCATAGAATCTCAGCAACAGCTTGACCAAGGTTGATTTACCGGCACCCGAGCGACCAATCAGGCCGATTTTCTCGCCCGCTTTTATGGTCAAGTTGATGTGATCCAGCCCACCTGCCCCACGGCCATAGTGATGGCTAAGGTTATCCAACTTGATCTCACCCGCTGTCAGCTGGAGCTGTGTAGCATTGGCGGCATCAATCAACTCGATCGGTTGGGCAATCGTCTCCATACCCTCGGCCACGACGCCCAACTCGCGGAAGAATGAGGTTAACGCCCACATGATCCAGCCAGTCATCGCATTCAAGCGCAAGGTCAGAGCGGCTGCAGCTGCAATCACGCCGACCGACGCCTGTCCAATCATCCACAGATAAATCGCCCAGCCGACAACTCCGACGATCAACAACCCATTCAGGCTGACCAAGACTGCATCCATCACCGTAAAGATCCGCATTTCTTTTTGAAAAGTCTTGCGGGTTCTTTCGATAACAGTCTTGGCACCGGTTAGCTCGAGGTCGTGATGCGCAAACATTTTGACCGAATGGATGTTGGAATAAGCATCAACAACCAGCCCAGTCACCGCTGATCGTGCGTCTGATGACGCTTTCGAGGCCGGCCCGACCCGATTCACAGTCCATTTCACCAAAAACCCATACAGCACAAACCAGATCAGCAGCGGTAGCAACAACCGCGCATCTGCCACCCACAACAGCAATGCGGCACCGATCAGATAGGCCAGTGAATAGGAAATCGCGTCGAATACCTGAAACACCACCTCACCTGCTGCAGGTGGAGTCTGCATGATGCGGTTGGCAATACGGCCAGCAAAATCGTTCTCAAACCACCCAACCGACTGCCGCAAAACGTGGCGGTGCGCCCGCCAGCGGATCAGCGTGCCCAAGTTTGGCAAGATCACGTTGTTCAGCAACACAACGTCTAGCAATTGCAAAACTGGGCGGATGAATAAGATGAATAGTGCAACCAGGATCAACTCGGTACCGTAGTTGTCCCAAACCTGTTCAGCGCCTTCCCCAAAGAAATCGATCATCCGACTCATGTAATAGATCAAGCCGATCTCGATCGCGGCAACCACCAAGGACATCAGGGCGGTCCACACAAAGATACGGGTAAAGGGGCGGCAATAGTCGCGCATGAACGGCCACAGCCGCGTTGGCGGCGTGTCTTGTTCGGGGTAGTCGCAATACGGGTCTATGAGGTTTTCGAAATATCGAAACATGTCGGTGCTCCAGGTGAGCTAAAAAATGCAAATGCAGACAGAGGCGGCGCCGAAGCCGCCCGGTCAATCGGACAGGATATCGGCGTTAAGTGAACCAGATCCCACGATACATATGCATTCCTCCGTCATGTGACAGTGTCAGATTGCTCATGGTTAGGACAGTTTTTTGCTTTTGTCACGCGCTTTGGTTGTGCGGCGTTCTAGAGGTGATTTTTCATCAAATCATCGCGGGTGAGAGTAAACCCCGAAGCGATCCAATCCGATTCTAGCTGTTTCAGCGTCTCGCCCAGCGCTTTGCCGGTGATTTTCGGCATTAAGTCACGCGCCGAGAGAGGGAATTTCGCCGATGCTCCACGTGAAATATCAGTCTCAAAATTGGGCACCAGAGGTTGTTCCAGCAGTGCAGCGCGTAACAACAAGACATCGCGAGACAGGTCTTCGCCAAGGCGATACCCCAGTTCCAGAGTTCCTTTGGTTCCAACCGCCTGATCACGCAGAGTGGTCCAACGGCTGGTCTGAGCTTTGCTAAGCCGCAAATGTTCGCCCACCTCAGATCCGCCCAGCGCCGCCAAACGGCGGGTCGGGTTCGCCACTAATCCAGATTCGAAATGAACCAAAGGTGCCAACGCGCGGTCATCCGCCCCGGGCAGCAATTGTTGCAAGACGCCGGCCTGTCGCATGGCTGCCACTGAGGGCGCCGGGTCACCAGCGGACAGAAGCTTCAGAAGCTCAGCCCCTACCCGCTCACGTGACAGTTGGCCCAATCCATCCAGATTTGCAGCAATTGCAGCCAAGGCATCAGCGTCAAACCCAGCTTCGGTATCGCCGTACCAAGCGTGAAAGCGGAAGTACCGTAGTGAACGCAGGTAATCCTCCCGAATTCGATTTTCAGCAGTCCCAATAAACCGCACACGTCGGGCGTTCAGATCAGACATGCCCCCAAGCGGATCAACAACCGTACCATCCGGGCGGGCATAAATTGCATTCATCGTGAAATCGCGCCGCGCAGCGTCGTCAGCAATGTCCGTGGCAAAAGCCACAGTAGCGCGGCGGCCATCAGTAGCGACATCCTTGCGAAAGGTGGTGATTTCAAACGGGATCCCGCCGCTGACAACTGTGACAGTGCCGTGATCAATCCCTGTTGGTATAACCTTCAGCCCGGCCTGCTTTGCCAGTTGCATCACAGTTTCGGGATGCGCATCGGTGGCAAGGTCCAGATCCGACACAGCCACCCCCATCAGCGCGTTCCGAACACAACCGCCGACAAAAAACAACAAAGCGCCTTTCGCCGTTATCGCATCACAAACGGCCCGAGTGGCAGGATCTTGCAGCCAAGGTTGATCAATGCGGGTCATCGTATCATCCGTGCGGCCAGCCCACGCAACATTCGCGCCGTGGCACCCCAGATATAATAGGGGCCATAAGGCACGGTGAAGTAATGTCGGCGTGTACCGCGCCAACGCCGCGATTCGATGATGTAATTGTCCAGGTTCAACAGATGCGCCAGTGGCACCGAAAACACTTCGTCCACCTCACCCGGTTCGGGGCGCAGTTGAAAATCTTGATCCAGCAGCGCCACCACCGGGGTCACCCGAAACCCCGTGACGGTTTCATGAACAGGCAGGGAGCCGATTACTTGCGGCAAATCCTGTGGCAGACCAACTTCTTCCCAGGCTTCACGCAGGGCAGCGGCTGTAACATCAGCATCACTTTCGTCCTGCTTGCCACCGGGAAAGGCGATCTGGCCGGGGTGGTGTTTCAGCGCCGATGAGCGTTTGGTCAGGATCACCCTCGGTGCTCCACCAGCGACAGAAATGGGCACTAACACCCCAGCGGGACGCAATTTACGGCCCGCTGGGAGTTTGAAATCCGGGTTCAGATCAAAATCCGACGAACCATCCCCCGGTTGATCGAGAGCTGCACGCAGGGATTTGATCAGGTCAGGCACCCGTTGGGTTTTCCGCGTCAAACCCAACCGTTTTCGGATCGAGATCGTAATGTGAACTACAGAACTGACAATCAGCAGTAATTCGCCCGTCGTCAGTGGTCATCTTTTCGAGGTCTTTAGACGAATAGATCGACAGACTCTGACGGACGCGGTCTTCGGAACAGGTGCATCCAAAAATGACTCCTTGCGGATCAAACACCCGTGGCGCCTCCTCGTGGAACAGGCGAAGGAGAAGATTGGTGGGCGGAACCGAAGGTCCGATCAGTTCCAGATCCTCAACAGTGTCCAACAGGATATTGATCCGGTTCCAATTCTCGCCTTCTTCACCGTCGACCAGGTCAGCAGCGGTCAAAATCTCTCCAGCATCACCAGATTGCACAACAAAGGGAGAGGCCTTTGGCATGTGTTGCAACATGATGCCGCCGGCGCGCCAATGTTCGGCGCTTCCGGGTACAGAGGATTTACCAAAGCTGAGGCTGAACCGTGTTGGCAGCTGCTCGGACTGTGCAAAATAGGCTTCGGCACAGGCAGAAATGGAGTCGCCTTCCAGAGAGGTAATGCCCTGATAGGGTTTGCTACCTTCGCCCTGATCGATCATGACAGCGAAATAGCCATCGCCAACCTGATCAAACGTGGTGCCATCACTCAGACGGTCTGCATCATAGCTGGCGTAAGCGCGGATACGGGCCGGTGCACCTTCGGTCTGCGGTGCAAAATAGTCGGTGGCGATCATCCGCACCGGGCCTTTGGACTGCACCTGCAACGACAATTTCCAACGCAGCTTGATCGTTTGTCCGATCAGTGCGGTCAGCAGCGCCATCTCGGCCACCAGGGCCTCGACTTGTGGCGGATAATCATGTTGCTTTAGAATTCCATCCAGCACACCGTCGAGCCGCGCCACGCGGCCACGCATGTCGACAGTATCCAGTTGGAATGGCAGGACGGTATCGTCCCACGCGATTTTTGATCCAAGAGTCATGGGGTTTCCTTACACGCCCGAGGTTGGCATATCGAGCCTATATAGGTGTATCGCATTTAGATGAAAGGGGTCACTGCGTGATCAGACGATTTGGAGAGCCGCCCGAGCCATGCCGCCACTATCACCGACGACCCGGCGTCTATGCTTTGTTGCCACAAGACGGCAAGTTTCTGCTGACCTGTCAATTTGACCCTGGCCCCGACCTGCAATTGCCCGGCGGCGGCATAGATCCCGGAGAATCGCCGTTACCGGCGTTGCACCGCGAGGTTCACGAGGAAACCGGTTGGACCATTTCCACCCCAAAACGTTTTGGGGTTTTCCGGCGGTTTGTCTATATGCCCGAGTATGATCTGTGGGCTGAAAAACTGTGCCACATCTATGTCGCACGTCCGTTGCAACGCATCGGCCCGCCTAAGGAGATAGGGCACGAGGCAGTTTGGATGGATCAAGACAAGGCCATAGATCTTCTTGGCAACCCTGGGGATCGATACTTTGCCGCGCAATTGTTTAAACTGAAAACACGCCGCTAAAACAAGCAAACACTCCCGCCCCTGACTTCGATGGCCTATTACCCCCCCGGTCAGGGTTGGGCGTGGCGCCGCGCAAAACGCGGAGCCACGCCCAACGGGAGGCCGGTCATCTTTGATGATCCAACGACGGGCGGGAGCATTTGGATGCGTGAGCTTCAGGGACCGTTGTATTCAAACACCGTGGCTGAGACATCATCTTCCGACCCATACTCCGACGACATCACCTGGGTGAGGTTCCAATACAAATCATCCAGGAATTCCTGGCCGCTTTGCCGGGAATCACATTTTGCAACCAACTCCAGAAGCCCTTCGGAATCCAGCATTTCACCGTTCTCGAGCCGCGCCTCGGTAAATCCATCAGAATAAAGTAGCAGGCGGTCGCCCGGCTCCATGACTGTTTCAACTTGCGAATAGGGAATGTCGGGGATCAGCCCCACTGGCACCCCGCCCTCCCCCAGAAACTCGGTCGACCCGTCCTTGCGCAATAACAACGGATGTGGGTGGCCGGCCTGCACCAGTTTTAAGATACCGCTACGCAGATCTACGATGCAGTAGGCCATGGTAAAATATTCTTCGATCCCTGTATCAGCAATCAGCCGGGCGTTCAGTAGGCTGGCCACTTCCTCTGGCTGGCGAAGCGCATAAAAGCGATTAAACCGCTTTTCCATCGCAACATTTTGATCAAAATAGGTCGACGACAGGTAGCCACCCAAACGGGCGGTCATCATTGCCGAAGTGATACCGTGGCCGGACACGTCGATGGAATAGAACCCTAATCGGTTAACCCCGGGTGAGAACATCCCCACCAGATCGCCACCAATATGACCACAGGGTTTCAACAGCAGACTGACCGAGGACGATCCAAATTCACGCGACAGCTCGGGCACCAAAGACTGCTGGATCTTGCGTGCCTGCACCAAATCCTTGTCAATCGCATCATAGACCCGCTGCAATTCGTCCAGAGTATCCGAAACAATTCTGTTTTTCTCCGACAACTCACGCTGCATGCGCAAAATGCGCTCACCGGCCGAGATCCGCGCACGCAGCTCGTCCGAGCTCACCGGTTTGGTCAGAAAGTCATCCGCGCCAGCATCCAAGCCTTGGGCGATTTCGTTCTTTTCGCTTTTTGAGGTCAGCAGGATAAAATAGCTGTAGCTTTCCTTGGAGTACTCACGAAAAGCCCGGCAAAATTCCAGGCCGTTCATTCCGGGCATCATCCAGTCGCTAAGGATCAAATCCGGCGGATCCTGACAGCAAATCTCCATTGCTGCCTCACCGCTATCGGCTTCGGTGACCTCGAATCCCCATTTTTTCAATGACGCTACGAGAATACGGCGTTGAAGTCGGCTGTCATCGACAACCAAAACACGGCGAATCGATCCATTGTCGACCTGTTCTTCGTTATAAAATGTACTGTCTGGCAACACAGATTGAACCTCGTTAATCTCGGCTGTTGTCTCGTAACTTATCGCAATATCATACTTACGGCTTAACAAGCCATGAACCTTAGAATTTGATGTATCTCGTTCCATTCACCATACTTTTACGCTTTGAGGTCTATGGTTAGCAAAATTGAGAACGAGTAACAGGATTTAAGCCATGATTGACTGGCCAAGAGTAAAAGAGTTGCGCGAAGAAGTGGGCGCAGAAGATTTTGGAGAAGTCGTCGACCTATTCATTGAAGAGGTTGAAGAAGTTATTTCCAAACTCAGTGAAAACGTGGACCTCACTCAATTAGAGCAAGATTTGCATTTTCTGAAGGGCAGCGCACTGAGCCTAGGCTTTCAAGCTTTTTCAACGCTGTGCCAAGATGGTGAAAGCAAATCCGCTATGGGCAAAGCTGACACTGTAAATGTTCCCGCTATAATTTCAGAATTTCAATCCTCCAAGACCACATTTATCAACGAATTGCCTACTCGGTTTTGACTGCAACAGGCTGAGTTCAAATCACAAACTGCGCAAGTGTCTCATCATTTGTAATGTCAGTATAGGTGAACCCAGCCGCATCAAGACGGGCAAAAAGTTTCGGGAAATTTTCAGGGCGTTTGGTTTCAATGCCGATCAGCACCGAACCAAAGTTGCGGGCTGATTTTTTCATGTATTCAAACCGGGCAATATCATCTTCCGGACCCAGAATACCCAGGAACTCTTTCAATGCACCGGGCCGCTGCGGCAGCCGAAGCAGGAAGTATTTTTTGATCCCCGAGTAGCGCTGCGCCCTCTCCTTGACCTCGGGCAGCCGTTCAAAATCAAAATTACCACCCGACGTGATACAGACCACAGTCTTGCCACGTATCCAAGAACGCACATCGCCCAGCGCCTCAACTGCCAGAGCACCGGCTGGCTCCAAAACAATGCCTTCAACGTTCAGCATCTCGAGCATTGTGGTGCAGATCCGATCCTCGGAAATGCTCAACACATCTGGCAGCGGCACATGTTGCAGCAAGGCAAAGGGCAACACCCCAATCCGCCCAACTGCGGCTCCATCGACAAAGGTATCAACACGATCAAGCGAAACCGGATGCCCGGCAGTCAGAGCCGCCCTGAGGCAAGCGCCCCCATCGGGTTCGACAAACAGGCAATGAACCCGGTCACCAAACCAGGACACCACGCCTGAAGACATACCACCACCGCCCACCGGCAGGATCACATGATCAGGCGCGCAGCCCAGCTGCGCCTCGATCTCGACCGCGATCGAGCTTTGGCCTTCGATCACATCAGCATCATCAAACGGCGATAAGAAGTGCCCGCCTTCGCGCTGGCACCACTCCTGCGCCGCCGCCAGAGTATCGTCAAAATAGTCGCCTACCAGATGGATCTCTATCTGATCGCCGCCAAAAATCCGGGTTTTCTGAATCTTTTGCTGCGGCGTGGTCACCGGCATAAAAATTACGCCTTTGACCCCCATATGGCTGCACATATAGGCCATGCCTTGGGCATGATTGCCGGCACTGGCGCAAACAAACAAATCCTGATCCGGCTGTTTGCGCATGGCGTTATAGGCGCCACGAATTTTGTAGGAGCGCACCGGGCTTAGGTCTTCGCGTTTTAGGTAAATCTCGGCGCCAAATCGTTCAGACAGATGCGCATTTCGCTGCAACGGTGTGGCGGGAAATACATCGCGCATCGCTGCTTCGGCAGCACGGGCTTGGGTCTGGAAATCAGTCATGCCTTATTGATTGGCGCAAGCCCGCCCCCATGGCAAGGGGCAGGCACAAAGCATACATAAGAATACCGTTCGAGTGTCAGTCGATTTCACGGCCTTCGACGTAGTGTCCATAAAACGTGGTCAGGATGCTGACATTCACCAGTGACATCACCAAGGTCACAAACACCTGAAACAGTATGCCAAGCGGTGCGAAGACCATCATCGACAGCCCAGTCACCACCTGCAACAGGAATTGCGCCACCACGATGACAATCGCCAGCACAATAATGGTACCAGTTGACCCTTTAGTCGCCTCCCAAGCCTGACCAACGGTCAGCGACTTTCCAATTGCGGCGGCGGGCAACATAGGAACCAGCCGATAGAGCAGAATAACCGAGAAAAACACAGCGCCCACCAGGATCACCGCACCTAGGGGACCCAAGACGGCCGCCGCGAGACCAGCAAGGATCCACATTCCCACCATAACGACACCGATCAGAAAACCGCGGCCGAAATAGGCCATGATACGGTCGAAGCGAAACTCTGGAATCCAACCTGTGGGGTATTCCTCAAGCAGGATAAACCGATGCCAGGACACAAAGATCCACAACTCTATTATGATCAGCACAACGGCGAACAGGATGATCGGAATAAACAACGCCCCCATCCCGCCGTCCTGCATCATTTTGTCCATCGCCTCTGGGTCAGACATGGAACCGAACGACAGTCCAGTCATCAAAGTAAGGGCAACGATTGCGGCAAACCCAATTAGCACAGGCACCACGGCAATTTTCAATGCTTCGGACAAGTTACGAGTAACCATCCCTACTGAGTGAGCAAATATGCTCCAACCTTTCATATCTCTTCCTTTCAAATATCATCATCATCAGCCGCCCCCGACCCTAGTCTCGGCAACCCGCCGTGAGAAGCCCGGAAATCCTTGCCCTCCCGCGTAAAAACCGCTATCGGCCAGTCGTTCTGCTTAAGAGGAAATCCCATGTCCGCGCCCAAAAAAGTTGTTCTGGCCTATTCCGGTGGCCTTGATACGTCGATCATCCTGAAATGGCTGCAGACCGAGTACGGTTGTGAGGTTGTCACCTTTACCGCCGACTTGGGTCAGGGCGAAGAGCTGGAACCAGCCCGCGCCAAGGCCGAACTGCTGGGGATCGCGCCGGAAAACATCTACATCGAAGATGTCCGCGAAGAATTTGTCCGCGACTTTGTATTCCCGATGTTCCGCGCCAACGCGGTATACGAAGGCCTGTACCTACTGGGCACATCGATCGCACGCCCGCTGATCTCCAAACGTCTTGTTGAGATCGCCGAGGCCGTAGGCGCAGATGCCGTTGCACATGGTGCAACAGGCAAGGGCAACGACCAGGTTCGTTTTGAATTGGCCGCTTATGCGCTGAACCCAGACATTAAGGTCATCGCACCTTGGCGTGAATGGGATTTGTCTTCGCGCACCAAGCTGCTGGAGTTTGCCGAGCAGAACCAAATTCCGGTTGCCACAGACAAACGCGGCGAGGCTCCCTTCTCGGTTGATGCCAACCTACTGCACACCTCTTCTGAGGGTAAAGTGCTGGAAGACCCTGCAGTGATGGCGCCCGATTACGTTTATCAGCGCACTGTGAACCCCGAAGACGCCCCCAACACCCCCGAGTTCATCGAGGTTGGCTTTGAAAAAGGCGACGCGGTCAGTATCAATGGCGAGGCAATGTCGCCAGCCACTATCCTGACCAAACTGAATGAATACGGCGGCAAACACGGCTGTGGCCGTCTGGACCTTGTTGAGGGCCGCTTTGTTGGCATGAAATCGCGCGGCATCTACGAGACACCCGGTGGCACTCTGCTGCTCGAAGCCCACCGCGGCATCGAATCGATCACTATGGACCGTGGCGCCATGCATCTCAAAGACGAGCTGATGCCAAAATACGCTGAGCTGATCTACAACGGTTTCTGGTACTCGCCCGAGCGTGAAATGCTGCAGGCTGCCATCGACGCCAGCCAGACCCATGTCACCGGAACCGTACGTCTGAAACTATACAAGGGCTCGGCCACTTGTGTTGGCCGCTGGTCCGAACACTCGCTGTACTCAGAAGAGCATGTGACATTCGAAGACGACGCCGGCGCCTATGACCAAAAAGATGCGGCTGGATTTATCCAATTGCAGGCCCTACGCTTAAAGCTGATTGCAATGCGGAACAAACGGGTCAAATAATAATGGAAGAAGACGACTTCTCTGATGAATTAGAGATGTTTATCGAGGCTCAGGACACCGTCTGGAACGATGTCCTGGCCGAGTTAAAAGCGGGTCAAAAGACAAGCCACTGGATGTGGTTTGTCTTTCCGCAACTGGCCGATTTAGGCAAATCCAATATGGCGCAGCTATACGGGATCGAGGATCTGGCCGAAGCAACGGCCTATCTGGGCCATCCAGAATTGAGCCGCAGATTGATTGAGGTCAGTCGTCTGATGCTGGCGCACAACAGCGCTCAGGCAGACCAAATCCTTGGCACAACGGATGCCAAAAAATTACGGTCCTCAATGACCCTGTTTGCCGCAGTCCCCGGCGCCGCATCCGAGTTTGTGCAAGTTCTGGAAGCATTTTATGACGGTGAATTTTGCCCACTTACGGTTAAAATTCTTGCCGGAACGTAACCGCCCGGTTTCCCCTTGGTCAGATTTGCACAGCCCCCCTTCCCGACATAACGCTAACGTCAAATAGGGAGGCATGAATGACACTTCACGAGATCGCAGACCGCATTCAAACTGGGCTCAACGGCACTTGTTTTGACGGATCGCTAAAATTTGACTGCGGCGATGCCGGTGTCATCGTATTGGCCGATAATCAGGCCAGCACCACGGATCAGGACACCGACTGCACCCTTCGCTTATCGCAAGATAATCTGGTTAAGCTGCTGACCGGCAAACTGAACCCGATGACCGGAGTAATGACAGGAAAACTGAAAATTTCAGGCAACATGTCCGTCGCAATGAAACTGGGCCAGCTACTAGGCTGAACCTGCTTCATCTTTTCAAAAATACTTTGGGGTGAATGGGCCGCAGGCACAAAGGGGCAAAGCCCCCATTACCCTCACACCTTCACAGACTTCATCCGTTCATAATACGGCATCGCTGCATCCAGGACGCCTTGCAGATGATCCGGCACCAATGGCAGATCTCCTTCCGGACCAGCAAAGCCATCTGAAGTCCACACCGAACCGTACCAATGCGGGGCCCAGGCGCCATCGTCCCGGTGCCCCCCCTTGGGCCAGTTCAACATTTGAGGTGAAAATGGCATATCGATGGCATCACACAGCACCTCCAACATCGCCGCCGGATTGGCGCGAATGTCATGACTGTCCACCACAATTGGATTGCCACCCCACTCAATCACTTCATTGAACAGCTCACTTTGCTGCCAAAACCCAATATCATCCAATGTTGGATTTTCACGTTTCGCGGCATAGGATGCAATCACCCGCGCCGGATGGCGGATCAGAAACACGTTCTGGAACTCACGCATCCAGTCGCGTGGCACACCAGGGATCATATGCTGAGTCATATGTTTTTGATAAAAATAGGGCTTTGCTCCTGGGATAGAGCCTATGACCTGAGCTGCGACCAAAATTGGATCCTGTGACTGGCTATCTAATATCTCTTGCCGCATCGGATGTTCCAAACCCGTTTTGGCCAAATAAGCCGCATAAAACGGCTCATCCACCACTGCACAATCAGCACGGTTGCCAAACGCATACATCATCGCTGTCGACAGATTGCGCGGCCCTGACCACATGGCGATCCGCATCATGCTGCCTCCTGCTCAATCAGTGCTTTATAAAGGCTGCGGATTTTTTTGGTAACGGGTCCCATATCACCCGCCCCAATCTGCCGGCCGTCAATTTCACTGACCGGAGTCTGAGCCCCAAAAGTCCCCGTCAAAAACGCCTCATCCGCGCCATAGGTGTCTACCAACGAGTAATTGCGCTCATATACCGGAATGTCGTTGGCACGGCACAGATCGATAACCTTTTGCCGAGTGATGCCATTCATGCAATAATCCCCAGTCGAGGTCCAAACCACACCTTTGCGAATAATGAAGAAATTACAGGCGTTGGTAGTGTTCACAAAGCCATTCACATCCAGCATCAAACCTTCATCCGCGCCGGCCTTCTCGGCGGCAATACAAGCCAGAATGCAGTTCAGCTTGGAATGAGAGTTCAGTTTTGGATCCTGCGTCATCGGCAGCCCCCGCAGGTGCGGCACCGTGGCGAGCCGGATTGGCCGTGGCAGCTTGGGCCTTGAGTGCTCCATGATGATCACAAAGGTCGGCCCCTGTTGCGACAGTGATGGATGTTGGAAGGGTCGGGTTTTAACACCACGTGTAATCATAAGCCGTGCATGCGCATCAGTGGTCATGCCGTTGGCCTGTTGCGTCGCCATTAGCGCAGCGATCACTGCGGCGCGGTCCAAACCGATATCCAGATCAATAGCCTTGGCCGCCTCAAACAACCGGTCAAGATGTTCATCCAGAAAGGCCCAAACACCATTATACAGGCGCAGCCCCTCCCAAATGCCGTCACCCAGCATGAAACCACTGTCGTAGACCGAGACCGTGGCCTCGGCCCGGGGCACAATGCGGCCGTTTACATAGATCAGGATCGATTCGTTACGCAGATCGTCTTCGGCCTGGTGGGTGCTCATCTTCTTGGTCATTTGATCCTCCTATCGGCGCGACGCTAGGAGGGTTGCACTTGCATTCCAAGCGGTAAAATTCGCTCACCTGTCTGTGACATTTGATGTCAGCCTATTGAGCCCGCATTACGCCCCCGTCAGGGTGAGCCAAAGGGAGGCTATGATGCGTATTTTTGACAATCTAAAGCCCTTGGCGCTGACTGGGCTTTTGCTTTTGGTGGCGCTGTTGCGCGGCCATGAGGCACAGGCGCAATCGCCTGAAGTTCTGATCGTGGCTGGCGGTTGTTTTTGGTGCGTCGAAAGCGATTTTGAATCGGTGCCGGGTGTGACCGGGGCCGTCTCTGGCTATACCGGCGGCACCAGCGATAACCCGACCTACAAACAGGTCAGCAAGGGTGGCACTGGTCACTATGAGGCGGTGCAGATCTTCTTTGATCCGGCGCAAGTCAGTCGTGAAACCCTGCTCGGGCAGTTTTTTCGCTCAATTGATCCGACGGATGCCGGGGGTCAGTTCTGTGATCGCGGCAACAGTTATCGCTCAGCCATTTTTGTCTCTAACATGGAGGAAAAAGCACTGGTTGAACAAGTCAAAGCACAAGCTCAGGCTGATCTGGAACAGGCAATCGTCACCCCGACATTACAAGCAACACCGTTTTATCCAGCTGAAGCCTATCATCAGGATTACCACAAGGGCACGAAACTGGTGTTCACCCGATTTGGACCTAAACGACAGTCCGAGGCTTATAAACGCTATCGCAAGGCTTGTGGACGCGACGCCCGCGTGAAGCAATTGTGGGGAAATTCCGCACCTTTTGCTGATCAGCACTAAGGCGGGGGATACAAAAGGGCCCAGCCCTCTTTATGTCCCTCGCCTTAGTGGCCAAGCCTGTCTACCCGATATCGCAGGCAGCTAGCACTGCCATGTTGAGGATGTCGTTGGCGGTGGCGGTGGTTGAACAGATCTGGATCGGCTTATCGACGCCGCTGAGGATCGGACCAACCACTGTGGCTCCTCCCATCTCTTGCATCAGTTTGACCGAGATCGAGGCCGAGTGGCGGGCGGGTACGATCAGAATATTAGCAGGGCCAGTCAGACGCGAGAACGGGTAGGCCTCTTGTGCGGCGATGTTCAGGGCCACGTCGACAGTCATTTCGCCTTCGTACTCAAAACACACGCCGCGCCGGTCCAACACTTCAGGTGCCAAGTGCATTTTCTCGGCACGCTCAGACACCGGGTAGCCAAAGGTAGAGAAGCTAACAAAGGCCACGCGCGGATCGAGACCCATGTGACGGGCCACCCCGGCGGCCCGCTCGGCAATATTGGCTAGGTCGTTTTCGTCCGGCCACTCATGCACCAATGTGTCGCCGATCAGCACGATCCGACCTTTGTGCAGCAGGGCCGTCACGCCGGCAGCGCCATGCGCCGCGTCGGCATCAAACACGTGATTGACCCGGTCCAACACATGCGCTGATTTACGGGTGGCACCAGTGACCAGACCATCACCGTGACCATGCGCCAGCATCAGCGCTGAAAACACATGCCGGTCACGTGCCGCCAGGCGGTGCACATCTTTGAGGTCAAAGCCTTTGCGCTGAAGGCGGGAGTAGAGGAAGTCCTTGTAGGTTTCCAAGTGCGGCGTGTTGGCGGCGTTGACTACCTCCAGCTCGCTCACCGCGTCTGCCAGGCCGGCCTCTTCCAGTTTTTGTTTCACGTCTTCGGCGCGACCAACCACCAGAGATTTTCCAAATCCCGAACGTTGATAGGTCACGGCAGCGCGCAGCACCCGTGGATCGTCACCTTCGGCAAAGATCATCTGGCTTTGCGCCGTACGCGCACGGGCGTTCAAGCCGCGCAGGATCGAAGCAGTAGGATCCATCCGGCTTTTGAGGTTTAGCTCGTAAGCCTCAATGTCAATGATAGGACGACGCGCAACTCCGGTGTCCATGCCGGCCTTGGCCACCGCAACTGGAATCCGATGGATCAGACGTGGGTCAAACGGAGTTGGAATGATGTAATCACGGCCAAAACTCAGGGTTTTACCGTAAGCCAGCGCCACTTCATCAGGAACATCTTCGCGCGCGAGTGCGGCCAAAGCATGGGCGCAAGCGATTTTCATCTCATCATTGATGGCGCGGGCGTGGATATCGAGCGCACCGCGGAACAAGTAGGGAAAACCCAAAACGTTGTTGACCTGATTGGGGTAATCAGAACGTCCAGTAGCGACGATGGCATCCTCGCGAACTTCATGCGCCTCTTCCGGGGTGATCTCCGGATCCGGGTTGGCCATCGCAAATATCACAGGATTCGGTGCCATCGAAATTACCATATCTTGGGTCACTGCGCCTTTGGCTGAAACACCAAGGAAAACATCCGCACCATTCATGGCCTCTTCCAACGTGCGCAGGTCGGTTGGAACCGCATGTGCCGATTTCCACTGGTTCATGCCAGCTGAACGACCCTGATAGATCACACCTTTGGTGTCACAGAGGATGCAGTTTTCGTGACGAGCGCCCATCGACTTCAACAGCTCGATACAGGCGATACCCGCCGCACCCGCGCCGTTGAGGACAATTTTCACGTCCTCGATTTTTTTGCCCGAAATATGCAGCGCGTTGATCAAGCCGGCAGCACAGATCACCGCAGTACCGTGCTGGTCATCGTGGAACACCGGGATGTCCATGATTTCCTTCAGACGTTGTTCGATGATGAAACATTCGGGCGCCTTAATGTCCTCGAGGTTGATACCGCCGAAAGTCGGCTCCATCAGCTTGACCGCATTGATAAAGGCGTCGGGGTCTTCGGTGTCCAACTCGATATCAATCGAGTTCACATCGGCGAAGCGTTTGAACAGAACCGCCTTGCCCTCCATCACCGGTTTGGACCCCAGCGCGCCCAGGTTTCCCAGACCCAGCACCGCAGTGCCGTTGGAAATCACCGCCACCAGATTGCCCTTATTGGTATAATCATAAGCAAGGGCCGGGTCCTTCGCGATCGCCTCGCAGGGCACCGCAACACCAGGCGAATAGGCCAGCGACAGGTCGCGCTGGGTATTCATCGGCACCGTGGCCGCGATCTCAAACTTGCCGGGTGTGGGTTCCAGGTGAAAGGCCAAGGCCTCTGCATCGGTGATCTTAGCTTTAGGCATGGGCTTGGTGTTCCTCTAACTGTCAAAAACAGTCATATCCCAGCCTTTCGCACCTCTCAATCCAACTAAGTCAGATTTTTCAAAAAGCCATTTCAAAATAATTCAACTAAAATTCCAGCTCTTTCGTCAGATTTTCGCCGCAATTAAACCACCTCAGTACTGCAATTATTGACCAAACCTTAACGTAGTCCCGAGCTTGGATATCAGTTCGGGATACTATCATATGTGCCATGAGCTCCTGCCAGAACGGCGTGGGGTGCGTCTCTCCTAGTGAGATGGACCTATGTTTTGGCAGTGTTTTCTCAAAAAAGGGCAACCAAATATGTCAAGTATCAACACCAATTCCGGTGCGATGGTCGCGCTGCAAATGCTTGGGGGCACCATCACGCAGAAGGAAGATGTCCAAGACGACATCTCGACCGGAAAAGAAGTAAACACCGCAAAAGACGCCGCCGCGCTGTGGGCGATTTCGCAAGTGATGGAAGTTGATGTGGCCGGGTTCACTGCCGTATCCGCGTCCTTGTCACTGGGCGAGGCAACTGTAGCTGTGGCAGCCGTCGGTGCCGAACGTCTGTCCGACGTTCTGATCGAAATGAAGCAGCTAACCGTAATGGCCAGCAGCGGATCCGTGGACTACAGCAAAATTGAAACCCAGATGGCGCATAAAACGGAACAGCTGAATGCGATCATTTCCTCAACCCAGTTTAATGGGGTGAACCTGCTTAAGACGGACATTAACGGCAGCGGCAGCTCGGCGCTTACGGTTGCTGCATCACTGGACCGTCAGGGATCGGGCACGCCCAACCTCTCTAGCATTTCGGTCGATAGTGTAGATTTTGAAGGAAGCGCCAGTTTCGACATCAACAATCGGACCACCATAACCGACAAAGCCAGTGCCATGGTGGCGCTGACCGAAATCGAAGGGTTTCTGAACTTTGCAATCGAGGGTGCCGCGTCCCTTGGCGCCAGTGCCAGTCAGATTTCGGGTCAGAATGATTTTGTCGGCAAATTGACGGACAGCATGAAAATGGGCATCAGCGCCATGATAGACACCAATATGGAGGAAGCCTCTGCCCGTTTTGCCGCGCTCAACGTTCAGCAACAGCTCGGGGGTCTGTCGCTCTCCATTGCAAACGCCGCGCCTAATAGTTTGCTCTCCCTCGTCTAACGCAAAACTCGGGCCGGGGTATATCCCGGTCCGGTCACATTCTGGTTTTCCTCCCCCGGCCCCCATTGTACACCTCGTGCAACGAATACCGGGGGAAGGTGAATGGCCGTAACGCCAATGATGGAGCAATATCTCGAGATCAAAGCTCAGTACCCAGACGCGTTGTTATTCTATCGCATGGGCGACTTTTACGAGATGTTCTTTGACGATGCTGTGAATGCGTCCGAGGCGCTGGATATCGCGCTGACCAAACGTGGCAAGCACAACGGCGATGACATCCCAATGTGCGGGGTGCCGTTTCACGCTGCCGAGGGTTATTTGCTGACACTGATCCGCAAGGGTTTTCGCGTGGCGGTGGGCGAACAGATGGAAACCCCCGCCGAGGCCAAGAAACGCGGTGGCAAAACCATCGTGAAACGCGATGTGGTGCGGCTGGTCACGCCCGGCACCTTGACCGAGGATTCCCTGCTCGAAGCCCGGCGGCACAATTTCCTGGTCTCATATTCCGAAATGCGCGATCAGGCGGCACTGGCTTGGGCAGATATTTCCACCGGCGCGTTTCACGTGATGCCAGTGGCGCGGGTACGGTTATCGCCAGAATTGGCGCGACTAGGCCCGTCCGAACTGATTGTCGCTGATGGCCCGGCCTATGATCATGTACGGCCTCTGGCAGATGAGTACAAAATTCCGCTTACTCCCCTGGGCAAGGCCAGCTTTGACAGCACCGCCGCCGAGAAACGGATCTGCGCCCTGTTTAAGGTCAGTGCGCTGGACGGGTTTGGGACATTCTCCCGTGCCGAAGTCTCGGCGATGGGCGCGTTGATCGACTACCTTGAGATCACCCAAAAGGGCAAGCTGCCGCTGCTGCAAGTGCCCGAACAAGAGTCTGAGGACCGGGTGATGCAGATCGACGCCGCCACCCGGCGCAATCTGGAACTGACCCGATCGCTCTCCGGTGGTCGGTCCGGATCGCTGCTGGCGGTGGTTGATCGCACTGTCACTCCGGGCGGTGGGCGGTTGTTGGAACAGCGTTTGTCCAGCCCATCGCGTAGTCTTGAAGTGATTCATGCCCGTTTGGCGGCGCTGGATTTCGCTGTTGATCAAAGCCCGTTATCCGAGCAATTGCGCGAGTCGCTACGCCAAACCCCGGATCTGGACCGGGCGCTATCACGACTAGCGCTCGACCGCGGCGGTCCGCGTGACCTAACCGCCATCCGCAATGGCTTGACCCAGGCCGAGGCCATTGCCGGCCTCTCCCAGGGAATGGACCTGCCCAACCTAACTGCCAGCGCCATCAGCAACCTTCAGGGATTTGACGACCTTCTGGAATTGTTGGACGCAGCATTGGTGGCCGAACCGCCGCTACTGGCCCGCGATGGTGGTTTTATAGCCACTGGCTACAATGAAGAATTGGATCAGGCCCGCACCCTGCGCGACGAGGGCCGCTCGGTCATTGCCGCAATGCAAAAGCAATATGCTGAACACACCGGCATCCCCACGTTGAAGATCAAGCATAACAATGTGCTGGGCTACTTCATCGAAACCACTGCCACCCATGCCAGCAAAATGCTGTCTCCGCCGCTGTCCGAAAGCTATATCCACCGCCAAACCACCGCCAATCAGGTGCGGTTCACAACGGTTGAGCTAAGCGAGATTGAAACCAAAATTCTGAATGCCGGTAACCAAGCGCTTGAGATCGAAAAGCGTCTCTATTCTGACCTTTCTGGCTCTATTCTAGACCTTTCCGCCCGCCTCAGTGGGGCTGCGCGCAGCTTGGCTGAACTGGATGTATTGAGTAGTTTGGCTGACTTGGCCCGAGGTGAAAACTGGAATCGTCCGCAGGTCGACTCCAGCCGCGCCTTTGAAATTACCGGCGGTCGTCACCCGGTGGTGGAACAGGCGCTGCGTCAACAAGGTGGCAATGCCTTTATCGCCAACGATTGTAATCTCACCGCCTCAAACGGTGCTTCCATCTGGTTGCTCACCGGTCCCAACATGGCTGGTAAATCAACCTTTCTTCGGCAAAACGCACTGATTGCTCTGCTCGCCCAGATCGGCAGCTACGTGCCCGCCGATACTGCACATATTGGCGTAGTCAGCCAGTTGTTCAGCCGCGTTGGTGCCTCGGATGACCTGGCTCGTGGGCGATCAACATTCATGGTGGAAATGGTCGAAACCGCCGCCATTCTGAATCAGGCTGACGACCGCGCTCTGGTGATCCTGGATGAAATTGGCCGTGGCACAGCCACCTATGACGGATTGTCCATTGCCTGGGCGACGCTGGAACATCTGCACGAAACCAACAGGTCCCGTGCACTATTTGCCACCCACTATCACGAGTTGACTCAACTGTCCGCAACACTCAAAGGCGTCGACAATGCCACCGTCGCGGTCAAGGAATGGGAAGGTGAGGTGATTTTCCTGCACGAGGTCCACAAAGGCGCGGCTGACCGATCCTATGGTGTGCAGGTGGCAAAACTAGCCGGGTTACCTGCCACGGTGGTGGCACGTGCCCGTGACGTGTTGGATATGCTTGAGAAAGGCAGCCGAGAGGGCGCAGGAGCAAAAATACGGATCGACGATCTACCCCTGTTTGCCGCCGCACCACGCTCACAACCTGCCGCAGCATCAGGGCCCTCCCCTCTGGAACAACTGCTCGATAGCGTTCACCCGGATGACTTGTCACCACGTGAAGCGCTAGAAATGCTCTACCGCCTAAAAGACGCCAACCAATAACGAGACGGGGCGGACCCTTTAGGCCCGCCCCTTCTTCTTGTCCTAAATACCTCCGCCGGAGGCTCGTGCCATTTCCTGAATGGCGCGTTTATTTCAACTGGCCGGAGTGGAAGACACCCCAACCTGCGCCGGACGCAACAACCTGTCGTGCAACATAAAGCCTTCGGCCGCGACTTGAATGATGTCGCCAGCGCGGGTGCCCGGTACGGGTGCTTCGAACATTGCTTCGTGCATCTGGGGATCAAACCGGTCGCCAACCTGCGGAGCAACGTTTTGGATACCGTGCTTGCTGAACACGCCAAGCAACGCCCGCATGGTCAACTCGATCCCTTCGATCAGTGCTGCAGACGCAGCTTTTTGATCATCAGATACTGAATCCAGAGCACGTTTCATGTTGTCGTATACAGGCAGCATATCGCGTGCCAGTTTGGAGCCGCCATATTGCTCGGCATCACGCCGTGCCCTGTCACCCCGTTTGCGAGAGTTTTCGGCATCAGCCAGCGCCCGCATAAACCGGTCTTTCAACTGATCCCGTTCAGCCCGCAGCTCGTCCAGCTCCATCGCTTCGTCATCGATCTCGGCGAACTCATCCGCCAGTTCTTCCGCTTCGGCGGCATCAATGTCGTCCAGAAAATCTTCGTTTTTGGGCTCTGCCATGTTTCACCTCTAACTCCGATCGGAAATAAGCTTTCCGACCAGCTGTGCCGTGTAGTCCACAATCGGCACAATTCGTCCGTAGTTCAGCCGAGTGGGGCCAATCACCCCAACCGCGCCAATGATCTTTCGATCCGAGTTCATATAGGGAGACACCACCAAAGAGGAACCCGAAAGTGAGAAAAGTTTGTTCTCTGAGCCAATAAAAATGCGCACACCATCGCCGTCTTCGGTCAGTTGCAGAAATTCGGCGATGTCCCGCTTGCGTTCAAGGTCATCAAACAGATTGCGGATGCGATCCAATCCCCCATCCGCATCGCCGTCTTCCAAAAGATTCGCCCGCCCGCGTACAATCAGCCGCGCCGAATCCTCGCCTTCGTCCTGCCACTGCGCCAGGCCGCTCTCGATCATCTCATGCGCCAGCAGATCGATTTCCTGACGACGGCTGGCGATTTCTGTCTGAATGACCCCGCGCAACTGCGACAGGGTCTTGCCCTCAATCAGCGCATTCAGAAAGTTGGCCGCTTCCCTCATTGAACTAGGAGTCTGGCCGGGCGGCGGATTGAACAGTCGGTTCTCAACCTGCCCGTCCGAGAACACCAAAACCACCAATGCGCGGTCTTGCGCCAGCGAGACAAATTCAATGTGGCGGATTTCAGCCTCATGCTTGGGCGTCAGAACCAACGATGCACCCCGCGTCACCCCCGACAGCGCCGCGCCAACCCGGTCCAACATGCTGCCAACATCCGCCGAGTTATCACCCAGCGTGGCGTCAATTTTCTCCCTGTCCTGCGCTTTCAGGTCTTCAACCTCCAGCAATCCATCGACAAACATCCGCAGCCCCAATTGCGTCGGCACCCGGCCAGCACTGACATGAGGGCTATCGAGCAGACCTAGATACTCAAGATCCTGCATCACGTTGCGAATGGTCGCGGCGCTAACCTTCTCACTCAGGCTTCGGGTCAAGGTGCGGCTGCCCACTGGGCCACCCCGGTCCAAATAGTTCTCAACCACGGCCCGGAACACCTCGCGGGAACGTTGGTTCATGTCTTTCAGGATATTGCTAGCGTCGCTCATCTGGTTCCCAGCTGTCGTCTGACCCACAGTATAAGTCACTTGGGGCTGGCCTGCCATTAAAGAGGCTTAAGGCAAAAGGTCAATCAGGCTTGCATCACAAGGGCGCCGGCGGCTATCCCGGAGCCAACAAACAAAGGATAACCTATGCGACCTTCAGGCCGAGAATTGAACCAAATGCGCCCCGTCTCTATCGAGACTGGATTCACCAGGCACGCCGAAGGCTCATGCCTGATCAAAATGGGTGACACTCATGTGCTGTGCACCGCATCGATTGAGCCGCGGGTGCCGTCGTTCATCAAGGGCTCCGGCCTGGGTTGGGTCACTGCTGAATACGGAATGCTGCCGCGCGCCACCAATACCCGGATGCGACGCGAAGCTGCTGCCGGCAAGCAGGGTGGCCGAACCGTCGAGATCCAACGCCTGATTGGTCGTGCCCTACGGGCCGGCGTTGATCGGGTTGCCTTGGGTGAGCGACAGATCACCGTTGATTGTGACGTCTTGCAGGCCGATGGCGGCACCCGATGTGCCTCTATCACAGGTGGTTGGGTCGCTTTGCGTCTCGCGGTCAACAAACTGATGAAAGCCGGCGACGTCAAAATGGACCCGCTGATTGATCCGGTTGCAGCAATCTCTTGCGGCATCTATGCCGGCCAAGTGGTACTGGATCTTGATTACCCAGAAGATTCCGAGGCTGGCGTTGACGGTAACTTTATCATGACCGGATCGGGCAAACTGATCGAAGTTCAAATGTCGGCTGAAGGGTCGGTGTTCTCACGCGATCAGATGAACCAGTTGATGGATCTGGCCGAACAGGGCACGTCCGAGCTGGCCGAAATGCAAAAGGCTGCCTGCGCATGACACGTCAATTCACCGGCGGCAAACTGCTGCTCGCCACTCATAACAAGGGTAAACTGGAGGAGATGACCCTTCTCCTCTCCCCTTACGGTGTCACAGTGGTTAGCGCCGGTGAAATGGACCTGCCAGAGCCGGAAGAGACTGAAGACACTTTTGTCGGCAACGCCCGCATCAAGGCGCACGCCGCCGCACAAGCCACTGGCTTGCCGTCTCTGTCGGACGACTCGGGCATCACCATCGACGCGCTGAATGGCGCTCCCGGTGTCTATACCGCCGATTGGGCTGAAACCGGAGATGGCCGCGATTTCATGATGGCCATGACCCGGGCCCATGAAGAACTGGAGGCAGTCAATGCGCCCTCCCCGCGCAGCGCTCAGTTCCGCTGCACCCTGGTGCTGGCTTGGCCTGATGGCCATGACGAGGTGTTTGAGGGTGTGATGCCCGGCCAGCTAATCTGGCCAATTCGGGGCGACCATGGTTTTGGTTATGACCCGATGTTTCAACCCGATGGATTGGGCGTGACCTGTGCCCAGATGCCGCCGGCAGAAAAGCACAAGATCAGCCACCGCGGCCAAGCGGTGCGCAAGTTCGTCGAGGCCTGTTTCGGTGGATGATTGGCGCAATGGGGGCTTTGGCCTGTATGTACATTGGCCGTTTTGCCAAGCCAAATGCCCCTATTGTGACTTCAACAGCCACGTAACCGCCAATATCAATCAAAAAGAATGGGTTAAGGCCTATGTGAGTGAGCTCAAGCGCCATGCACAGCTGGTTCCAAACCGGGTTCTAAATGCGATCTTCTTTGGCGGCGGCACCCCATCGTTGATGTTGCCAGAAACCGTTGCGGCGGTGATCGAAGCCGCCCGCGATATTTGGCCCTTTGCCAATGACATTGAAATCACGCTAGAGGCCAATCCAGGCTCGGTCGAGGCTGGTCGCTTTGCAGGGTATCGTGACGCCGGCGTGAACCGCATATCCATGGGCATTCAAGCGTTGAACGACGAAGACCTGCGCCGGCTGGGTCGCATTCACTCGGTGGCCGAAGCGCGTGCCGCCTTTGACGTCGCCCGGAACTGCTTTGACCGGGTTAGCTTTGATCTCATCTATGCGCGCCAGGGGCAGACGCTAAAGGACTGGCAGCAAGAACTAAAGCAGGCCCTGTCGATGGCGATTGACCACCTGTCGCTATACCAACTGACCATCGAAGAAGGCACCGCCTTTGGCGACCGCTATGCCCGAGGCAAATTGCGCAACCTGCCCAGTGACGACTCCGCCGCCGACATGTATCACGCGACACAAGAAATCTGCGGTGAACATGGAATGCCAGCCTACGAGGTATCAAACCACGCCCGTCCAGGCGCCGAGTCCCGACACAACCTGATCTATTGGCGCTACGGCGACTACGTTGGCATTGGCCCCGGCGCACACGGCCGTCTAACCCTTAACGGAACCCGGTTTGCCACCGAAAGCACCCGCGCCCCTGGGGCATGGCTAAAGGCGGTATCCGAGGGATCAGGTGATTGCGTCAACACCAGACTAGAGCCTGATGAGTATAGTGCTGAGCACCTTATGATGGGGATGCGCCTTATCGAGGGGATAGATGCCGAACGTTATGCTCAACTGGCAGGTCACCCCCTGCCCCACAACAAAATTCAGGACTTGTTGCAGATGGGGATGGTAGTTCAGACAGGATCCATACTGCGCGCCACAGATCAGGGCCGTGCGGTGTTGAATGCGGTTTTACGTGAACTATTGGCGGATTAGCAAAAAAATGCGATTTTTGTATGCTGGACTGGGACTTATCTGCGTTGCGTTGGCAATTGTCGGCATTGTTTTGCCGTTACTTCCTACCGTCCCATTTCTATTGCTGGCCGCCTACTTCTTTGCAAATTCATCCGAACGTCTCCACGGTTGGATCCTCTCACACAAAGTATTTGGCCCAATGATCCAGGATTGGCATGACCACCGAGCCATTCGCCCAGGCGCAAAAAAGGCGGCAACCCTGTCGATTGCCGCCGTGTTCTCGCTCTCATTATTTCTGGGAGCTCCCAGTCACATTCTGATCATTCAGTCCGTGGTTCTCAGTTGCGTCTTGGTCTTTATCTGGACACGCCCTAACGGCTGAGAACGCCGCAAAGTTCGTCCAGCTGATCCAAGCTATCATATGAAATAGTCACCGATCCGGACTCGCCGCCAGTCTTGTGATCAATCGACACTCCCATCCGCAAAATCGCCGATAGATCATTTTCCAATGCCCGGGTATCGGCGTCCTTTTCCACCAGCTTCTTAAGCTGCTTCGGAGCGCGCGGCTCATCGCCGGCAGCATCCTTTTTAACCAGTGCCTCAGTCGCCCGAACAGACAATCCACCCTTGACGATTTTCTTAGCTAGTTCCGACGCATTGTCTGACGTGATCAGAGCCCGAGCATGACCCGCTGACAATTTTCGTTCTTGAACAAGAACCTGCACATCATCCGGTAAATGCAACAAGCGCACCAAATTGGCGATATGGCTGCGGCTTTTGCCCAAAGCCTCGGCCATTCTTTCCTGGGTATGGCCAAACTTCTCCATCAGAAGCTTGTAGCTTTGTGCCTCTTCCAATGCGTTCAGATCTGCCCGCTGGATGTTCTCAATCAGCGCCACTTCCATCACTTCGACGTCAGAGTAGTCGCGAATAAGCACGGGAACTTCGTGCAATTGCGCCGCCTGAGACGCACGCCAGCGGCGTTCGCCTGCAACGATTTCGTACATCCCACCATCCCGTGGACGCACGATCAATGGCTGCAGAACACCCTTTTCCTTGATCGAGGCAGTAAGATCGTCCAGATCCACCTGCACAAACTGTCGGCGAGGCTGCTCTGGATTGGCCATGACCTTTTCAATCGGTACAAAAACCTCAGTGTTCCGGGGCGATCTCTCGACTGCGGCAATTTGCTCTGGGTTCACATCCGCCATAAGAGCCGACAATCCACGTCCAAGGCCGCGAGGTTTACCCTTTGTATTCGCCATATTCAATTCTCCCTTGGTTACGCGGCTAGTCTTTGGTGCCTTTTTACCAACTCATCGGCCAATGACCGATAGGCTTGGGCACCTTGTGAATTAGAATCGTACTGCAGCACCGGAAGAGCATAAGACGGCGCTTCGCTGACCCGCACATTGCGAGGAATCTTGGTTTCGAACACCAAATCCCCCAAATTGTCGCGCGCGTCCTGTTCCACCTGCTGTGACAGGTTATTGCGTTTGTCGTACATCGTTAGAACGATACCCTCGATACGCAATTCAGAATTCGCCGTTTGCCGCACTTCTCGGATTGTCATCATCAGCTGCGACACCCCTTCCAGGGCAAAAAACTCGCTCTGCAGTGGGATAAGAACCGAATGTGCCGCGATCATCGCATTGACGGTCAATAGGTTCAGCGAAGGAGGACAGTCAATCAGGACATAGTCCCACTCGTATTCGTCCATATCTTTTTGACGAAGCGCATCGTGCAAAAGAAAACTACGTCGCTCATTAGAGATAAGCTCAATATCGGCCGAGCTTAGATCAACAGTCGCGGGAACAATGCAAAGATCTTCGATTTCTGTTTCTCGGATAACATCCTGCAACGGAACTTCCCCAATCAATAGATCGTAGGTTGTCAGTTCGCGATCTGCAGCGTCTATTCCTAAACCGGTGGAGGCGTTTCCTTGCGGATCCAAGTCAACAACCAGCACGCGCAGGCCAGTTTCCACCAGGGCAGAAGCCAGATTGATAGTGGTGGTGGTCTTTCCCACTCCACCTTTCTGATTAGCGATCGCAATAATGCGAGGCCCAGATGGGCGGGATAGATCAGACACGGGCCACTCCCCTTACTTTCAAAATGACGGCGTCAGGTTCAGTCAAACTTGTAATTGGTTCTACATCAAAACGCCAATGCCGACGCGCCTCTTCCAGCTCTTTTTTCCAGGTGACACCCTTGGGGAACATGGCCGTCCCGTCGTCATGGAGATGACGATGGGTATATCCTAACAAAACATTAAGATCTGCCAGTGCCCGAGCCGATAGTACCTGAGCCTGTTGTGGATCAACCGATTCAATACGTTGACTGAGGACCTGAACTTTGGCACCACATTCTCGCGCGGCCGTGCGCAGAAACACTGACTTTCGTTGATCGCTTTCAATGAGTGTTACAGCCATTTCAGGAACTTCATCTGCCGCCAAAATGGCAACAATTACACCTGGAAAACCACCACCACTGCCCAAATCAACCCAACTCTTCGATTCGGGGGAGCTTCTGAACACCTGAATGGAGTCCACTATATGTCTCGTCCACAAATCTTCCAGACTAGAACGAGAGACGAGGTTGATTTTGGGATTCCATTTACGGATCACCTGTTCAAAGATTTCCAACCGCTCCATAGTTTCACGTGAAACATTTAGACGGTTCAACAGATCATGGTGACTCATGCTCGCCTCTCTTGAAATTTGGAATCACGTCGCAAACGCGCGAGGATTAAGGCCAGTGCGGCTGGAGTCATCCCATCAATGCGGGCAGCCTGTGCCAAATTGTGCGGTTTGGTCATTCGTAGTTTTTGCTGCAACTCATTTGAGAGGCCTGAAATGCTGGAAAAGTCCAGTTCCTGGGGGATAACATGCATCTCATCCCGTTTCATTGCAGATATTTCGCGGTTCTGACGTTCGATATAGTTCGCATATATTGCATCTCGCTCAACTTGACGACGAATTTCCAGACTAACCTTACTCAATTCTGGATTAAGAGGAATTATGTCCTCAAATTCTACATCAGGAAAAGCCAACACATTGTGTCCACTCCGCCGAGTGCCATCCTGGCTGATACGTATGCCGGACGCGGCTATTTGTTTGGGAGTGTACGATTTTTCATCCAACAGCACCCGAGCATATTTCAACTTATCCATTTTCGATGAAAAGTCGAGTTTTCGTATCTCGCTACAGCAGCAAAGGGTAATTGCCATAGGTGTCAAGCGTTGATCGGCATTGTCCGCCCTGAGCGATAGCCGAAATTCTGCCCTCGACGTGAACATGCGGTAAGGCTCTGAGACTCCATTTGTAGTGAGATCATCAATCATAACGCCGATGTAGCTGTTTGAACGGCTAAAGCTCACTTCTCCTTTGCCCAAACAACGGTTCGCAGCGTTTAGGCCGGCGACCATGCCCTGTGCTGCCGCCTCCTCGTACCCAGTTGTGCCATTTATCTGGCCTGCCAAGTACAACCCTGGGACATCTCTGAGGGACAGATCCAAAGACAATGATCTGGGATCAACATAGTCATACTCAATGGCATACCCTGGTTGCAGAATAACTGCATGCTCGAGGCCGACAATGGAATGGACGTAATCTGCTTGAACGTCTTCCGGCAGGCTGGTGGAAATTCCATTAGGATAGACCGTATGGTCATTGGCCCCTTCAGGTTCCAAGAAGATCTGATGAGACGTTTTGTCGGCGAATCGGACAACTTTATCTTCAATTGAAGGGCAATAGCGTGGCCCTACCCCATCGATATGACCACCGTACATTGCGGATCGTTCCAGGTTATCTTGGATAATTTGGTGAGTACGTTCATTGGTATGCGTGATGCCACAGGATATCTGTGGGGCTTGGGTCTTTTTTGTCAGAAAGGAAAAGAAGGTTGGATCTTCATCACCGGGTTGGGTTTCCAAGCCTTCCCAGTTGATCGTCCGTCCATCCAAACGTGGCGGCGTTCCTGTTTTCAAGCGTCCTAGTGGCAGACCGAACTGATCCATCCGTTCTGCCAATTTTATCGAGGGCCTATCACCCATTCGCCCACCTGGTCGAGCGATGTCCCCAATATGAATGACTCCGCGCAGGAACGTCCCGGACGTCAGGATGACTGTGCGACTGGGAATCTCGGAACCATCCGCAAGCACCACCCCGTCGACGCTTTGGCCCTTCATCATGAAATCAACTACTTCACCTTCGATGATGAGCAGATTTTCCTGATTTTCGGTCAAGGTCAGCATTTCACTACGATATATCGTGCGATCTGCCTGTGCACGAGGTCCTTGAACGGCCGGGCCCTTGCGTCGGTTAAGCAGCCTAAACTGTATCCCGGCCCTATCAGCCACGCGCCCCATGACACCGTCCAGAGCGTCGATTTCGCGCACCAGATGGCCCTTACCCAATCCTCCGATGGCTGGGTTACAGGACATGACCCCAATGTCTCGGCGGCGCAGGGTCACCAGGGCGGTCTTTGCGCCCATACGGGCTGCAGCGTGTGCCGCTTCGGTGCCGGCGTGGCCTCCGCCGACAACTATCACATCATACGTTGAATGTTTCACGTGAAACACTCCTCATTTTCCAAGGCAAAAACTGGAGAAAATCTCATCCAACAGACTTTCAACACCAACCCGACCCACCAGCATCTCAAGGGAGCGAATGGCCGACCGCATCTCTTCGGCAGCAATATCATATAACTCAGGGCCCTGCTGAAGAATTTCTTGTGATTTTTCAAGGCTCGACAAAGCCGCCGTCATGGTGTCGCGGTGACGGGCACGCGTGGCGATGCCCACATGAGCCGATCTCGACTGTAGAACAGTTGATATATGGGAGATCAATTGGTCGATTCCCTGCCCCGTCTTCCCTGAAATGGCGTCTTTAACGTCTTTTCGCACATCAGCCTTTGGAAATAGTCTAATGTCATCCGGCTGCATTTTCACATCCAGCGCGTCATCTGACTCAACTAAGAATACACGTAGATCAGCATCCTCGGCGCGTCTCCGCGCAAGGGCAATGCCCATACCCTCGACGTGGTCGTCAGTTTCTCGAAGGCCAGCCGTATCCAGTAAAGTAACTGGCAATCCAGCCAAATCCATGCGGACCTCGATTACGTCACGGGTTGTGCCCGCGTACTCCGAGGTAATTGCGGCTTCACGACCAGCCAAGGCATTCAAAAGTGTTGATTTTCCAACATTTGGCGCACCGATGATGGCAACCTCGAATCCATGTCGAATTCGTTCAGCAATGCCCACACCGGTAGCTTCTTGCACTAAATCGGCCTGCACTCCTGACAGAAGTGCAGAAACTTCAGGAGTCACGTCAACTGGTACATCTTCATCCGCAAAATCAATGGTAACTTCGATCAACGAAGCCGCGCGTATCAGATCTCGACGCCAACGCTCGGCCAGTTGTCCCAAACCGCCGGCAAGAACGGTTTGCGCTTGCTTTCGCTGTGCTTCTGTTTCTGCATCAATCAGATCTGCTAATCCCTCGACCTGCGCTAGATCCAGGTTGCCATTTTCCAATGCGCGGCGGGTGAATTCCCCAGGTTCTGCAAGCCGTAATCCGTCAAATTTGGATAATTCCGCCAGCACGGCAGATATGACGGCAATACTTCCATGTATTTGAAATTCAACGACATTTTCTCCAGTAAAGCTATTTGGAGCCACGAAAGTTAGCACCAATGCCTGGTCGAGTGGTTCGCTGTCTTCATCGCGCAGTGTCCGTAGTTTGGTACCACGCGTCGGCAGGGCGCCGCCACAGAGCCGCGCACCCGCATCATGAGCCATAGGGCCGGAAACGCGGATTATCGCGACTCCAGCCTTGCCCTGAGCCGAGGCCAACGCAAAGATCGTATCCATGGGTTGGCCTTTCGGGCTAGCGGCTTGCCTAGGTGTTCATAGAGTCGAAGAAATCGCTGTTTGACTTGGTCTGTTTCAGCTTCGACAGCAGGAATTCAATCGCATCCGTTGGTCCCATTGGGTTGAGAATCCGGCGCAGAACAAAGGTCTTGGTCAAATCGACCTTATTGATCAACAGTTCCTCTTTCCGAGTGCCGGATTTGAGGATGTCGATGGCCGGATACACGCGTTTATCAGCAATCTTACGATCCAGAACGATTTCAGAGTTACCCGTGCCTTTGAATTCTTCAAAGATCACCTCATCCATGCGCGAACCAGTGTCGATCAAAGCCGTGGCGATGATGGTCAACGAGCCGCCTTCTTCGATGTTACGAGCGGCGCCAAAGAAGCGTTTCGGCCGTTGCAGAGCGTTGGCGTCCACACCACCAGTCAGAACCTTGCCTGAAGAGGGTACAACAGTGTTAAACGCTCTACCAAGTCTTGTGATCGAATCGAGGAGAATAACAACATCTCGTTTATGCTCGACCAAACGCTTGGCCTTTTCAATGACCATTTCAGCCACTGCCACGTGACGTGTGGCCGGTTCATCAAAGGTCGAGGATACGACTTCACCAGCAACCGAACGCTGCATGTCGGTGACTTCCTCGGGGCGTTCGTCGATCAGCAGCACGATCAGGTAACACTCGGGGTGATTTTTTTCGATCGAGTGGGCAATATTCTGTAAAAGCACCGTCTTACCGGTTCGCGGCGGTGCCACGATCAGGCCGCGCTGACCCTTGCCGATTGGCGCCACCAGGTCGATCACACGGGCCGAGCGATCCTTTTTGGACGTGTCTTCGACTTCCATCTTCAGTCGCTCATCCGGGTACAGCGGCGTGAGGTTATCAAAAGCGATCTTGTGACGAGCCTTTTCAGGATCTTCAAAGTTGATCAGGTCCACAGTGGACAAAGCAAAATAACGCTCAGCTTCCTGTGGGGCCTTTATAACCCCATCAATGGTATCGCCAGTGCGCAGCGAGAATTTACGAATCATCTCGGGCGAAACATAGATGTCATCTGGACCCGGCAGATAGTTTGCCATCGGCGAGCGCAGGAAGCCAAATCCATCCTGCAACAGTTCCAACACACCATCACCAGAGATTTGCCAGCCTTCATCGGCGCGTTCACGCAGAATCTGGAACATCATCTCGCCTTTGCGCATGGTCGAGGCGTTTTCGATTTCCAATTCTTCAGCCATCCCCAACAGCGCTTTGGGGCTTTGTGCCTTTAGGGTGGCAAGACTCAGAGTTTCGTCGGTCATATTTATGCGGCCCTTATGCACCCAAATTTGGATGCGGTGTCACTGAAGAATGGAAAATACGGTGTCCCGGACGGGCCCGCTTAGGTCGAGTACATATGCTGTCACTTGGGGGGAGTCAAATATTGCCTCAGAATTTGAAAACCACCGATACCACGATGGGGACCATCAAAAGGGTAGGGACCTCGTTCAGCAGGCGGTACTGACGCCCTGTGAGACCATTTTCACCTTTAGCGAAGTCTTTATGACGCGCCATCAGGAAGTGGTGAAATCCAGTCATAGCAATAACGGATGCGCCCTTGGTCCAGGGCCAGATGTAAGACCAGTCCACAATCCCAGGTGTAAACACCAAAGTCAGGCCCGCCACCCATGTCACAATCATGGCTGGACGCATGATCAGGCGCAGCAGCTTGTCCTCCATCATCAGGAAGATCGGAATGGAGTGTTGAACCTTCTCTGCCTGCTCTACGTGATACACATAGAGCCGTGGCAGATAGAATAAACCAGCCATCCAACTGATCACTGCCATGATGTGAAGTGATTTGGCATATGGGTAGAGCGTGAACATGAGATCACTCAGATCCATCGTGGTTTTCCTCAGGTTGGCGTGGCCTCCCTATAAATAGAATATTTATAAGAAAGGATGATGTTTTAGTAGTGTCCCATGAATCCAGTGGATAAGTGAGTCACTCACCGGCTTATCCACTGGATGGATAAGTTTCCAGATTGTCGGACTGGTTTTGGGATGAAATTTGGACCGTCCTTATAAATAAGGTTGTTAAGACTTTCTTTACCAAGGTTACCATGGGGATAACATGGTGAGTAGTTTTGGATGACTGAGATATCCAAAGATTCAAAGTTATCCTTATCCCCGGAGGGCGAATCTGCCGGCTTTTTGTCGGAATGTTGGAGAAACCCCCAGAGCTTGCCTTGGAAGCGGATTCCATACAAACCATCCCAAAACGATTTGAAACTTTTCCAAGGGGTTTTCCACATGTCTACCCACATCGTTCTCGCGTCGGGATCGGCCATTCGTGCGCAGCTTTTGCGTCAGGCGGGGATCCCTTTTGAGGTCCAGCATCCGCGCGTGGATGAGCAGACTGTTAAGGCCTCCCTTTTGGGAGAAGGCGCGCCACCACGTGATATTGCAGATGCCTTGGCCGAGCTAAAGGCCAGAAAGGTAAGTGCTAAATCGCCAGGATCGTTAGTCTTGGGCTGCGATCAGGTGTTGGACTTTGAGGGCAACCTATTGTCCAAGCCAGTATGTGCGGATCAAGCGCTGGAACAATTGTCCGCAATGCGTGGCAAGCGGCATATGTTATTGTCCGCAGCGGTGATCTGCCGCGATGGTGAGCCGATCTGGCGTCACGTGGGTCAGGTGCGCTTGCGGATGCGGGACAGTTCGGACGCCTACCTGCGCGGCTATGTGGAACGCAATTGGGACAGTATCCAACACGCCGTTGGCGCGTATAAACTGGAAGAAGAGGGCGTTCGTTTGTTCTCAACCATTGACGGCGACTACTTTAACGTTTTGGGATTACCCCTGATGGAACTGATTAACTATTTGGCACTGCAGGGGATGATCGAGCAATGAGTGACGCAATAATTCCGTTGGCGGCAGTAATCGGCTGTCCGGTGGCCCATTCAAAGTCACCTCAGCTGCAACGACACTGGCTAAACGCTTACGGGATTGCAGGACACTATGTTCCGATGCATGTGGAAACAGGTGATTTGGAAGACGTGATCCGCTCGATGCCCAAGATGGGCTTTGTTGGTGCTAATGTGACCATCCCGCATAAAGAGACAGTGATGAAGATCGCGGATCAGGTCACGGATCGGGCAACTCTGATCGGTGCAGCCAATACGCTGATTTTTCGCAAGGACGGTACTATTCTGGCGGATAACACCGACGGCTATGGATTTATCACCAATCTACATCAGGCGGCGCCTAACTGGGATCCAAAATCTGGTCCGGCAGTAGTATTAGGGGCAGGGGGGGCGTGCAGGGCTGTGGTTGCCTCACTGTTAGAGGCCGGCGTGCCTGAATTGATCTTGTCCAACCGGACCCGGAACCGTGCAGATCAGTTGCGGCAAGAATTTGGCGCCCGTATTCGGGTGGTTGAATGGGTTCAAGCCGGAAATGTGATCGAGGAAGCAGCTCTGTTGGTCAATACTACCGCACTGGGAATGGTCGGAAAACCACGCCTGCGGGTGCCTTTGGACGGATTACGGTCTGATGCAGTGGTATCTGATCTGATTTATGCGCCGTTGAATACGGAATTGTTGCAATATGCCGAGGAAATTGGCTGCACCACGGTGGATGGTCTTGGAATGTTGCTGCATCAGGCGGTGCCAGGCTTTGAACGCTGGTTTGGCCAGCGCCCCGAGGTCGACAATGCCACCCGCGCCGCAGCACTCAGATGACTTTTAACCTGGGGCTGACAGGATCGATTGGGATGGGCAAAAGCACCACGGCTGAACTGTTCGCGGCTGCTGGCTGTGCGGTTTGGGACGCCGATGCGGCGGTGCATCGACTGTATGCCAGCGGCGGTGCGGCTGTTGCCGCGATGCAAGTCCGGTTTCCCGGTGCCATCAACGACGGTCAGGTTAGCCGTGTAGAGTTGAAGGAAATTATTGGTAAGGATCCCAACGTCTTGCGTGAGATCGAAACCATCGTGCATCCGCTGGTGACACTGGACCGGGAAGAATTTCGCAAAATCGCCTTGTCTGATATACTTGTATTCGACATTCCGCTGTTGTTTGAAACCGGTGGGCACGTCGAAATGGATGCTGTGGTTTGTGTGACAATTGACGCCGAAACCCAGCAAAGGCGGGTGTTGGAGCGCGGAACCATGACGCTTGAGCAATTTCTGCAGATCCGGCTCAAGCAAATGCCGATCGAAGAGAAAACTGCCCGTTCCGATTACGTAATAGTCACCGATACGGTTGATCATGCGCGTGAACAAGTGGACAAGATCCTTGCCGACATCAGAGGGAAGATGGTCAATGCGTGAAATTGTACTGGATACAGAGACCACTGGCTTTGATCCTGAAAGTGGTGACCGGATTGTCGAGATAGGTGCAATTGAGCTATTCAATCACATGCCAACGGGCGTCACTTTTCACGAATATATCAATCCCGAACGATCGATGCCTAAGGGTGCGTTTGAGGTACATGGCATCGGCCCGGATATCCTGGAACCGCCACAGACGCCCAAACCAGGGGCGGTGACGCTGAGGGATAAACAGTTGTTTGCCAAGGTTGGGCAGAAATTTTTGGATTTTGTCGGCGATTCCACCATGGTGATCCACAACGCCAGCTTTGATATGAAGTTTCTGAACGCCGAGCTACGAAAGTTAGGGCTGCGGCAGCTTCCGATGGAGCAGGCAATTGATACGCTGGCTATGGCCCGAAAGAAATTTCCCGGCTCGCCCGCCACGCTGGATGCCCTGTGCCGCCGGTTCTACATCGACAATTCCAACCGAGCCCTGCACGGCGCGTTGCTCGATTCCGAAATCCTGGCCGAAGTTTACCTGGAACTGATCGGTGGTCGGCAGCCCGATTTTGGTCTGGCAACAACAAAATCCGCCGGTTCTGGTGCAGCTGATGACAACTGGCGGGCCACAGCACGGCCCACACCATTAAAGACACGCCTGACAGTGGATGAACAATCGGCGCATGACGTCTTTGTCGAGAAAATGGGCGATGGCGCATTGTGGAAAGCTTGAGACCATAAAAAAACGCCGCTGACGGATCAGCGGCGTTTATCAGAATTCGGAAGTCTCTGGCGCCTACTGCGTTGGTTGCTCAGCGGCAGTTTCGGCCTGACGGCGCGCGAGTTCGTTGCGATAAATCGCTACAAAATCAATGTTATCCAAGTTCAGCGGCGGGAAGCCACCGTCGCGGGTCACATCTGAAACGATGCGGCGGAGGAACGGGAACAACATGCGAGGGCATTCGATCAGCAGGAACGGGTGCAGCTGTTCCTCTGGGACGCCAGCGATGTTGAAAATGCCGACATACTCCAGTTCAAAGACAAACAGCACGTCGCCAGAGTCTTTGACCTTGGATTCGATGACCAGCTTGGTCACAACTTCATACTGGTTTTCAGTGCTACGCTTTTTGGCATCCAGGTTCACTTGAACGCTGACATCTGGCTGCGCGTCGCTGCCGGTGCCCTTCTGTGCCATTACATTCTCAAACGACATATCGCGAATGAACTGACCCAGAACATTCATCTGGACTTGCGGCTGTGCGCCTTCGATTGCGCCGTTTTCGGCCATGGAACTACTCCTGAAATAATATTTGGGCCGTGCATATCAGCTTGGCAACTACACCTCAACGGGTCAGGTCAATCTTGATCAGGACCTTCTACCCAACCCGATGGGCTGCGCGTTGGTTTCTTTGGGGAAACGTCCTCGTAATCCCCATCGATGACATCACCCTGACCACCGGGATAGCTGCGCGAATGCATGGTGCCAGACCCCATTTTGAACTGAGTCATTGTGATGCGTGCGCTCAAAAAGCGAAAAACGGCAACGCGTACTGGCGGCATCAACAGAGAAAAACCAATGGCATCAGTGAAAAACCCTGGTGTCAGCAACAAAGCGCCAGCCACAAGGATCATCGCACCGTGGGCCAGTGGCTCGGTTGGGTCATCAAGTTGCTGAAACGAGTTTTGCAGCTGCCCCAAGGCCATGCGCCCTTGGGTTTTGACCAGCCAGGTTCCCAGAACCGCGGTCAAAACGACAATAGCCAACGTTGGCCACAGACCAATGATCCCACCAACCTGAATAAACAGGGCAATTTCGATGATTGGCACCAAAAGAAAGGCCAGAAGCAGGTACATGAACGGTTTCCTTGTCACATTAGCGGGACGGTGGACTTGATCCCGCCCGTCACCTACATAAGTGCTGTGTGCTTTGGTTACAAAGCCTAGTCTTTAATATGAGGTCCAAATGGAGTCTCCTGTGATCCAACTTTTGGTTTTAGCCGGCATTGCCGTCTTTCTGATCCTGCGCTTGAAAAACGTGCTAGGCACCCGCGAAGGTTTTGAAAAGCCACCACTTCCAAAATCAAACGGTCGCGCGGATAGGGCCGGCTTTGAAGTGATCGAAGGGGGCCCAGATCTCGACATCACCGATCACGTGGACGAAGACAGCAAGCAGGCCAAGGCGCTGAGTGCCATGAAACGCGTGGAACCGTCGTTTTCGGTTGGCGAATTTGTCCAGGGCTCCCGTGGTGCTTATGAAATGATTCTGATGGGATTCGAACGGGGTGAGTTGGATAGCATTCAGCCGTTCATGTCCGAGGAGATCTTTGACAGCTTTGTGGATGCGGTGGCGCAACGTGAAGATCAGGGGCTGTCCATTGAGGCTGAGTTCATCGGGGTCAGCGAAACCACTGTGGTTGATGCGCAGTTTGATGAGGCCGAACAACGGGCTGAAGTCACGATGCGCTTTATTGCCGAGTTGACTTCGGTGGTGCGGGATCGCGGCGGAGATATCGTCGAAGGCGACCCCAAAAAGGTTAAACGTCAAAAGGACACGTGGACCTTCGCACGCAACATGGGCACCGATGATCCGAATTGGCATCTGGTCGCCACTGACGCATGATTGGCGCGCTTCGGCGGGCCCTTGGCGCTGCCTGTCTGATAGGGGGCGCCATGACTGCAGCCGGAGCGAAATCTGAAACCAGCTATAGCCTGTTGAATTTTTCCCAGCTTGATGGCTGGGAAAAAGACGACCATTCTGCGGCTTTGCAGGCGTTTCTGGGAACCTGCAAAGATCTGAAAGATCCGGATTGGCGGTCGTTATGCGCAGTGGCGCTACAGCAGAAACCCGAATCCGCCCGTTCGTTTTTTGAACTGCTATTTCGTCCAGTGTTGATCGAAGACGGGCAGGCAGCGCTGTTTACCGGCTATTTTGAACCCGAACTTGATGGCTCACGTTATCGCAGCTCGCGATACCGCTATCCGATCTACAAAATGCCACCCGAAGCCCGAAATTCCGGCCAATGGCTGCCACGGCGCGACATCCTGACAAGTGGCGTGATGGAGGGCAGGGGCCTGGAAATTGCTTGGGTTGATGACCCGGTAGAGCTGTTCTTTCTGCAAATTCAAGGGTCTGGCCGCGTTCGACTGCCTGATGGATCGACCATTCGAATTGGCTATGGTGGTGCCAATGGCCACAATTACCGCTCAGTTGGCCAAGAACTTGTGAGACGTGGCGTCTATAATGCGCATCAGGTTAGCGCTCAGGTGATCAAAAATTGGGTTCGCCGTAACCCATCAGATGGTCGGGAATTGCTGATGCACAATCCGTCGTATGTGTTTTTCCGCGAAATACGCAAAATTGCGTCCTCAGCGGGGCCTTTGGGGGCGATGAACAGATCCGTCACCGCGCTGCGCAGTCTGGCGGTAGATCCGAAGTATACACCACTGGGCGCGCCAGTTTGGTTGGAAAAGGACGGTGCTGGAAAAATGCGCCGTCTGATGGTTGCGCAGGACACTGGCTCGGCTATCAAGGGCGCGCAGCGGGCAGATATCTTTTATGGCACCGGGGATGCAGCAGGCCAGGCGGCCGGACGGCTGCGTGATCCGGGGCGAATGGTCGTGTTGCTGCCAATTCAACGGGCCTATGCGCTGCTACCGGAAGATATCTAATGACACGGCGGAAATTGACGGCAGACGAGATCGACCTCTGGCAAGAGGTCGTGAAAAAGGCCGAGCGCCTGCATCCGGGTGCTCATAGCTCGGTGCCGGCGTTATCTTTGCCGAAACCAAAACCGATGAAACAGCCAATCCCGCGTATTGAGGGTTTTGAATTTGGCAGTCGTGCCCGGCAAAAGCCGTTCAAACATGATCTAAAACCTGCCGTCACCGACAGATTGTTCAGCGCACCCGTTCAGATGGACAAAAAGGCCTTTACTCGCATGAAGCGTGGCAAGCTGAGGCCAGAGGGCAAGCTGGATCTGCACGGTATGCGGGTCGATTCGGCCCATCCGGCGTTAACCCGCTTCATTCTATCAGCGCAGGCCTCGGGCAAGCGGTTGGTGCTGGTGGTAACCGGCAAGGGCAAGGATCGTGACGAACCCGGTCCGATTCCAACGCCACGCGGGGTGCTGCGGCATCAGGTCCCGCAATGGCTGGCACTGTCGCCTCTGGCGCAGGCGGTGCTGCAAATTACGCCGGCCCACATCAGTCATGGTGGCACTGGTGCCTATTATGTCTATCTGCGCCGAACCCGATAAACCTGATTTATCTGTCTTCTGCACTGGCGTTGCGAAGGTCAATTTGTGTCGTACCACCACTTTTGGACACTTTTCCGGGCAGTAGATTGTCGAGCAAAACTTTGTCACGACCAAGGGCATCCGCAGTTTTCCGGGCAGAGTTCAGCATTGCAATCAGCGCAGGCGAGGTTCCCACCACAAGGTGAGATGAAACGGCGTCGTCAGAGAATGCAGTGGTGTCTATGATGTTGATCGGCAACCCAGCCACTGCATCCAGAGAAGATAGGTTGCCTAGCCTTTCACTGCTGTGGGTACCACGTAAGCGGCTGGAAATACTTAAAAGCTTATCCTTGCTGGACACAAAAATGATAAACGGCTGCGGGATGTTTTTGATACGGCTCATCTGGCTTTTGAACACATCGATATCCAGATCTGGGGACATAAGCACAACACCATTCAAATTGGCCGTCGACCAGCCCGGGGTCTGTATTTCAATCTGTCGCAGGGTCTCCATAACCAGCTGAGACCCCATTGAGTGTGCAACCAAAACTATGCGCCCAACTCCTGCAGACCGGATTTGTCGCAGCATTTTCTCTAGCCCGTCGCGGGCAAACAACACGCTGTCTTCGTCATAGGCATAACCCAACGGATTACCCTTGCTGGGCCAGGAAAATACCATCATGGCGCCCGGCAGTTGGATATCTTGTGCAAGTTGGGCAGCGCGAAAAGTAGTTTCAGCCTGGGTGGAATTGAAGCCATGCACAAACACGGTAACCTCACGCTGATCACGGGGCAGGTGGCCAATTTCCGTTTTTAGCCGTGCCCTGAAATCCGCCGGATCGTCGAACACCCGGCGTCCAGCCATGGTGAACTGCGTGCGTGGGTCCGGCTTGGCATAGGCAAAATCCAACTGTCCCGGTTGGTGGCTGGGAGGGATCGATACGGTCAGCTCTAGTAGGCTGTAGCTGTCCGATCTGCCAGACCCAAAACTGTCATCTGGTCCACGTTCGCGGACAGTGGCTGCAAAAATGGTTTTGGGCGTGCCAACCTGCAGCGCTTCGGGCGTTACCGGGGTGTACGAGCGGTCAGTGCAGGCGGCCAAACCAATTACCGCAAGCACCAATACCGCCCGAAAAATTACTGGTACAAAATGTCTGTCATTGTTCATCCGCGACAAGCTAGCGATGCCAAGGACAATGTCCAGTGGCACCGCACAAGAGGCGCTAGCTACAGCATATAACGGCTGATATCAGTGGATCGGGTCAGTGTGCCCAGGTTTTTCTCGACAAAATCTTCGTTGATTATGACCTCATCCCCTCCGCGATCTGGCGCGTTAAAGGATAGTTCCTCGAACACCCGCTCCATCACTGTATACAGCCGACGAGCACCGATGTTCTCGACCGACTGGTTCACCTCGGCGGCAATCTTTGCCAGTGCTGCAATGCCGTCATCGGTGAAACTGACAGTGACCTCTTCAGTGCCCATCAGCGCAGTGTACTGCAGGGTCAGCGCATTGTCGGTTTCGGTCAGGATGCGGACAAAATCTTCTTCGGTCAGCGCGCGCAACTCAACCCGGATTGGCAGTCGGCCCTGCAGTTCTGGCAGCAGATCCGAGGGTTTTGCGATGTGAAAGGCACCCGAGGCAATGAATAGGATGTGGTCGGTTTTGATTGGCCCGTGTTTGGTCGACACCGTAGTGCCCTCGATCAAGGGTAGCAAATCGCGCTGCACGCCTTCACGACTGACATCTCCGCCGCGCGCGTCCGAACGTGTGCAGACCTTGTCGATCTCGTCCAGAAACACGATGCCGTTTTGCTCAACTGAGTCCAGCGCGGCGCGGGTGACAGTTTCGTCATCTAGCAGTTTATCGGCCTCTTCACCGATCAGAAGCTCATAGCTTTCTGAGACGGTCATCTTGCGGCGCACGCTGCGCCCGCCCATTGCTTTGCCAAACAGATCACCCAGGTTCATCATCCCCATGTTCGATCCCTGTTGACCGGGGATTTCAAACGATCCCATCGGGTTAGATGTATCGGCCAGGTCCAGTTCGATCTCAGTGTCATCCAGCTCACCCGATTTCAGCTTCTTGCGAAACATGTCGCGGGTTGCCTCGCGGGCCTCGTCTCCAACAAGGGCTGCAAGCACGCGGTCTTCGGCAGCCTGATGCGCCTTGGCTTTGACGTCTTCGCGCATCAATTCGCGGGTTTGCAAAATGGCGGTATCAGCCAGATCACGGATGATCTGCTCAACATCGCGACCAACATAGCCCACCTCGGTGAACTTGGTTGCCTCAACCTTGATGAAGGGTGCACGCGCCAGTTTAGCCAACCGCCGCGAGATCTCGGTTTTGCCAACGCCGGTGGGGCCGATCATTAGGATGTTCTTGGGATAGACCTCGTCGCGCAGATCATCATCCAGCTGCTTGCGCCGCCAGCGGTTGCGCAGCGCCACGGCAACTGCGCGTTTGGCGTCGCTTTGGCCGATAATGAACCGGTCCAGTTCGGACACAATTTCGCGCGGGGTGAGATCTGTCATATTCCGTCCTTCCGGTCAGCCGAAAATTCTTATTTGGAGATGGTTTCTATGGTCAACTTGCCATTGGTGTAGACGCAGATGTCGGCGGCAATCGCCATCGCATCGCGCGCCACCTGTTCGGCGGACTTATCGCTGTCCATCATCGCTCTCGCGGCGGCCAGGGCAAAATTGCCACCGGACCCGATGGCCGCAATGTTGTGTTCCGGTTCAAGCACGTCGCCGGCCCCGGTGATCACCAGCAATTCGCTGCCATCGGTGACAATCAGCATTGCTTCCAGCTTTTGCAGATACTTATCGGTGCGCCAATCTTTGGCCAATTCGACACTGGCACGGGCCAACTGACCGGGTGTCGCTTCTAGTTTCGACTCAAGCCGCTCCAGCAGAGTAAAGGCATCGGCGGTTGAGCCGGCAAAACCCGCAACCACGTCATAGCCGCCAGGGGACAAGCGGCGCACCTTGCGCGCGGTGCCTTTGATCACGGTCGGGCCCAAGGATACTTGCCCATCGCCGGCAATCACAACTTCGCCACCCTTTTTGACGCCGATAATGGTGGTGCCGTGCCAACCAGGGAATTGATCGTCTGCCATAAATGCCTCCGTTTGATTACCATTTGTATATGGGGGCCAGGGGCGGCAGAGGCAACGGTTCACGTTTTGTTAACTTGCTATGCACTGAGCGCATTTCGGGGCTGTCAAACCGGCAATTGTAAGACTCAGTTGTCGATCCTACATCAGGGTCAACAACCGGCACAGTGTCGGCTGATAGATCAAAGGAAGCGTACCATGGCATTTGCAGCCACCAACACCCAAGCTCCTCTGGGAGCAGTCGCCACCCTCCGCGTTGTGGATAGTATTTTTAACCTGAAGAACTCGGTCGTGGCTTGGAACGAAGCCCGCGTGACACATAAACTGTTGTCGCGTCTGAGCACCGAGCAACTTGAGGACATCGGCCTGACCCGCGCTGATCTGTTCTGATCGCGCCAACCAGTTCGAAAGTCAAAGCCGCCGCTCCTCCCAGGGCGGCTTTTTCTTTGTCCGGCGATGTTTTGAGGTCATAAATTCAAATGGTCACCAGTCAAAGAAAAAGGGCGCCCCACTGGAACGCCCTTTCTAATTAGTTGATGTGAAACAGAATCAGAGAACTTCTTCGATCCAGGTTTGCAGCGCAGCTTTGGGCGCAGCGCCTGAGCGGTTCGAGACGACTTGGCCGTCTTTGAACAAGAACAGCGCCGGGATGCCGCGCACGCCCATTGCCGCAGCAGAGTTGGGGTTGCTGTCGACATCAACTTTGACGATCTTGACCTTACCGCCAAACTCGACCGCCAGCTCTTCCAGAGCGGGGCCGATTTGTTTGCAGGGGCCGCACCATTCGGCCCAGAAATCCACCACTACGGGGACATCGGAATTTTTGACTTCGGCGTCGAAAGTGGCGTCGGTGACGGCTACGGTGGACATGTGCATGTCTCCATGAGTGTGTGGCAACTGGAGTTGGAATTTAGGAATGGGTTAGTGGATCGTCAAGGTATCAGACGTCGCATTAACGCCGCAGACACAAGATCGTGTGGTAGGGGCATCAGGGTCGCGGTGCGAGTCCAAAGTATAGCGGTTTCAACCTGACGATCAGGATATATTTGCTCCAACGCATGGGCATATGCCCCCATCTGTCGCAACAGTCCCTCGGGGCATTGAGTAGCAGTTAACGGCACGGTGGCATTGGATTTAAAATCCACCGCAATGATCTTGTCCGGCGTCACAAGCAGTCGATCGATTATCCCGTGCAGTCGATCGTCGCCCAGATCAGAGGTGACCGAAACTTCCGCCAGAGTGTCAGGGGCAAAGATCGCCGAAAGGTCAGGGTTTTGGATCACTGCTGATGCCTCGGCCAGAAATTCGTCGCAGTTGGTGGCGTCTTGCAGCAGGTTTTGTGCGATTTTTGGCCAGTCCGATTGCGGCAGGCTTGGCAGGTGCTCTAGCAACAGGTGCAACTGACTGCCGCGTGCCATGGCAGCGTCTTCATCTAGGCCTTGTTCACCGGGCAGTGCCTTGGCACCACCCAAATCCGATGGGCTGAGAGTAGGTTTGGGGGCCGCATAAGGGGGTGCAGGTGTGGTGAAAACTGTTGTTAGCGTTGATTTTATCTGAGCCTTCTCCTCACGCGGCTCAAACGGCAGCCCATCCCAATCGCCATGTTCCAGCCGCAACCCCGGACCACCTGCGGTGTCCAGCGTCACCGCGCCGGCATCACCCAGAGCAAATTCAACCCTCTGATACCAGCTGTCTCCATCTTTCGCGAGATCACCAGCCGCAGCCACAATAAGCCATTTCTCGGCACGGGTTAGCGCCACATACAACAGTCGCAACCGCTCGTTGCGTTGTTTGTCCTGCGCCAATTCGCGGGCGGTCAGCATTGTGGCGGGCATCTGCGCTGCGGGAACTTTCCACATCGGTGTGCCATCGGCCATCATGATTTCATCATCGCGCGGTGGCTGCCGTTTGGCGGTGTCGGGCAGGATCACAATTGGCGACTCCAGCCCTTTGGAGCCATGCACCGACATTACCCGGATCATACTGCCGGCCGCACCCATCTGGCGTTTGATTTCCAGATCATCTGTTTGCATCCAAACCAGAAACCCGGTCAGGCTGGGAATGTCCGTGCGTTCATAGGCTAGCGCTTGGCTCAGCAACGCGTTGATGCCGTCTTCGGCCTCGGGGCCCAAGCGACCCAACAGGTTTTTCCGTCCCTGATGGCGGGTCAAGGTCCGTTCGATCAGATCAAAGGGGCGCAGAAAATCGGTCTGGTTGCGCAGATCGTTCAGTATCTGCATTGTTTCAGGGAAATCTTCAGCCCGGTCCCGCAGCGCAGTCCACAGGTATTTTGCGCTTCGGCGGTGGGCTAGATCAAACAGCATCTGCTCGGACCAACCAAACAAGGGTGATTTCAGCGCGCAGGCCAGCGACAGCGAATCCTCGGGCGTGGCCAGAAACGACAACAGAGCCGCCAGATCTTTGACCGCCAGCTCCGCCCCAACTTTCAACCGGTCGGCGCCGGCGATGGGTAGGCGGGCAGCTTTGCAGGCGCGGATGATTTCAGAGAACAGATCCGAGCGTCGTTGCACCAAAATCAGGAAATCACCGGCGTGAACCGGTCGGCGAATAAATGTGCCGCGATTTGATCCGTCCTCGGGGATGGTGACACCGTCATCGATCATCTGCTTGATAGACTGAGCGATGCGTTCGGCCAGTATCACATTGTGATGGCGTGCTCCGGGCCGGTCCACCGGATCAGTCCAGTCGCGTTCATCTTTGTCATCGACTTTTTCCACCACCGGCCACAGGTCCACCCGTCCCGGCAGGTCGCCCTTAAACGCGCGGTGCAGCGATTCTTTGTGAAAGCCGGCGCGGGGCATGTCCTGAAAAACCAGATCAACCAGCCCCAGAATCGCCGCTGACGAGCGGAAGGAAAAGTCCAACGAGGCATCCTGAAGTTCCGTTCCAGTGTCGCGTAGCCGATTGCCAAACTCGGCTCGCATCCGATCAAAGGCATCCGGGTCAGCCCCCTGGAACGAATAGATCGACTGTTTTATATCACCGACCACAAAAATCGTGCGTTCAACGTCGGATCGCGCGCCCTCTCCAGATGTGAATTCCTGCGCCAGTTTTTCGATCACATCCCATTGCACCGGGCTGGTATCTTGTGCTTCGTCCACCAGAATATGGTCGATACCGCCGTCCAAACGGTACAGCACCCAAGCCGCGACACCGGGATCATTCAGCAATTGCCGTGCCTTAAGGATCAGATCGTCAAAATCGAGCCAGCCGCGCAACTGCTTGCGTCGGGCGTATTCCGGCACAAAGGCGGCGGCAAACTGGTGCAGATCATGCGATTTTCGCGCCGTCATCAACCCCAGCCGCTTGCCTCGCGCATCCTCGACCCGCAGCATCAGCGGTTCCAACGGGTCCATCAGCGAGGCATGGCCTTCGCGCAGCTTTTTGGTTGGGAAAGATCCCAACTTGGCGCTGAATGGCTCTTTGGCACTGGCACCTGTCAGGAACACACTTTCCAATGCAGCCAAGTCGGAAAGGGTAGGGCGGGTGATCCCCTGTAGTTTCTGCGCCGCCTTCTGATCATTGACGCCGCCGCTGGCCAGCATGGTTCGGGTGCGTTGCAACAACTCCTCTTCACCGCCAAGGAATGCTAAGGACTCCAGTGCTGATTCATCAAAATCAGCAGGCAAATCAAACAATTTCAGCAGATCAACCCACTCCAGAGGGGTGTCGAATCCAGCACGGCGGCGGCTGATAGCAGCGGTTAGCGTGTCGAAATCGCTATCAGTGACGTGGCGGGCCAACGCTTCGACCAAATGCGCTTGATCACCCTTGGCAAAATCCTCGGAAATTTCCGCCCGCAACAGGGATGCGGCGCGGTCTTCCATTTCGGAAAACTGCGGGCTGACTCTGGCCTCTAGCGGAAACCGGCGCAGCAGGGATGAGCAGAACGAGTGGATGGTCTGGATCTTCAACCCGCCAGGCGTTTCCAATGCACGAGCAAACAGAGTGCGCGCTTGCGATAGACCCTCGGGCGAGATCACATCCTCGGCCCCCAATTCGGTCAACGCCGCGATCAGCGCCGTGTCCTGCAGCATCGCCCATTCGCCGAGCCGTTTGAACAGCCGGTTTTGCATCTCGCTGGCGGCGGCTTTGGTATAGGTCAGGCAAAGGATGTGTTGTGGTTGCACGCCTTTCAGCAGCAGTCGCGCCACCCGGTCGGTTAGCACCTTGGTTTTGCCCGAGCCGGCGTTGGCGGCCAACCAGGTCGAGGCATCAGGGCGGGCGGCACGGAACTGTGCCTCAGAGGCGGCGTCGCGATTGATCTGTCCGCTATTCATGTCAGATCCTCGGGGTCGGGTGTTGCACTGCGGTCCCATTCGCCAAACCGGGCGAGATGGTCAAAATCGCTGTGATCGCTGTCCAGATGCAGCATCCGGCGACTGGTATAGCCTTGATCAGGCTCGAAATAGGCGCCGATCAATTGGCGTAAATCATCCCAGACTTTGGCTGGTGGATCTTTATCAAGTGGTGCCCGGACCTCTTTCATGGTGGTGCCTAATCCAATGAACAACGCGCGCGACACTTCTCTAGGACCGATATCTTTGAATGCTCCCTCTTCGGCCATTGCGGCTTCGATCAGCAGTTGTTTTTCGAACTTCATCTGTTGGGTTTCTGACGGCGGTGCACCGGTTTTGTAGTCGTAGAGATGCAGAAAACCACGGTCATCCTCGTCGATACGATCGGCGCGGCAGGCAATGGTGAAATCGAGCGGATCCAGTCGGGCCTCACCCTTGGCCTCAAACGCAATCGGCCGAGAACTCAAACGACGAGTTTGTTCAGCCTGGATGAAATCGCCGGATATGCGGTTCACCCGCGACAGCCACAGGCAACGTGCCACCGGCCAGGGTACGTGTTCTTCCAGTAGGTCACGGGATTTCTGCAGCAGGTGATCGCGGGTCAGCAGGGTAGGTTTGTCCAACGATTCCTTGATGAAATGCTCAAAAACCTCATGCACCACGATGCCACGCAATAGTGCATCGGGTACGCGCACCAGAGGGTTGAGAACCTTCAATCGCAGCACATGTTTGGCGTAGATTGCATAAGGGTCGCGGATCAAGCGTGGAATTTCGGTGATGGTCAGGCGGCGGGGCCGGGCAAAAACCGGAGGTCGGGGCGAAGGGCGCAGGGCAGGCGGCGTTTGAGTCGGAGTTTCCAGCGCCTCGGCCCAGTCGAGCCATTTCTGGCCGCGTTCCCGCATGGCCCTCAATACGTCTGGCCCGTGTTGATCGGGTAGGCCGTCCAGCAGATTGCACAGCCGGTTCAACCAACGCGAGGCAACGGTGTCCGAATCGTCCGAACGCACAGCACGGGTGATCCAGACCTCGGGCGCGGCGATGGCCTGTTGGAAATCATGTGCCGACAATCCGATCCGGCGTTCGGGCAGCAGCAACCCGGCCTGGTTGCGCAATTGGCGGTTCAACCAGGGATCAGGCTTTGCGGCTTCGGGCCAGCTGCCCTCGTTCAATCCGCCCAAAATCACCAGATCGGCGCCTTGCACGCGCGCTTCGAGCGTACCCCAGATCATGATTCTCCCATGTGGCGCGTCGCGGTCGCGGACCTCACCTTGTGACAGAAGCGCGCCCAACAGATCGACAAAATCGCGGCTGCTCATCTCGCCACCGTGGCTGGCCTCGGTCTCCAGTTCCTGGATGACTTTGAGTGCTTCGCGGCCGGCCTTTTTGTCCCAAAGTGTACCCGCGCCATCGGTTTGACTACCACTGGCGATCGCCTCGGCCAGACTACGCAAACGAAAAACCCATTCGGTCAAAGGTAGATGAGTTTCAACCACCTGATCCGCAAAGTGATCATTTAGCCAGTTGGTCCAGCCGTCCATTATTTCGCGATTGGCGCCGAACTGGTCAAAACAGGCGCCATCAGGAAAGGGAGGGCCATAATTGCGAAGTTGCAGTTCCAACTCGCGGGAGTGACGCAGATGGTCGCCACGGGCACCACCATCGTGGGTTAGCGGGTGTTTCAGTAACGTCAGCAGACTGTCACCAGCCAATGTTTTGCAAAACAATTCAGCTACATGGCGCAAGAAACGCCCTGGCGGCGACAATTGCAGCGGCTGGCCGGCGCTGTCGTCAGGCAAAATGTCCCAACGGTCCAGCGCAGCTGAAACCTGACGGGTCAGCATCCGGTCGGGGGTGATCAACGCAGCGGTATGGCCGTCTTCGGCCGCCTGTCGCAATCGCATGGCAATCGCCAGCGCCTCGCCCCGTGGGTTGGTGGCTTCGATCAACACCATGTTGTTGGTTGCCTTGTCCAGATCGGTTAGCTGTGGGCCTTCGATCATCCAGGCATCAGTTACCGGGGCAGGGCGTAAGGATAGAGATACCAACCGGTTTCGAGCTGGCGCGGGTGGTTGAATTCCACCCCAAGGTTCTATGTCGCTAGGGGCCAGATCCAGGCCGGTCATTAGCTTGTGAAACCGAAATTGCGGGTGATCTTCAGAGATCAGTGGGTCGTCGAGCCCGGACCAAACCTCGGAAGGAAGGTCAAAGTCAAAGCCGGGTAAC